>JAHHIM010000054.1:0-19863 GCA_019358915.1 Trichormus sp. ATA11-4-KO1 | reverse complement strand
TATGTATTTTCCTGCTCTAAACTATCAGTAACTATATCAAAGCCTGATTTATACGTTGAAACAGAATCTGCAAGGACTGGTCTCAAAGCCTTGTCTATATTGGCTTGCGAGTTTCAGGATGGGTCTATTAAAGTCAAAAAAAATGGTTATTTACAAGCAATTAATGATGAAAAATTGTTAAAGATTGCTCGTCAATACGATATTTTAATTTATGTTAAATATCGACCGGGGAAGTTTATTGTCAAGGGTAGTGACCTAGTAACGATCTGGCCTAGTGAACGAGTAAATCACAAACTTAACCAAAAACTGCAACAAATATTTATTGTGGGTAAGGAACGTACGGAACAGCAAGATATAGAATTTCCTATCCAACAGTTAGTGGAAATTGCTCTCCGCGCTATTTCTCCAGGAATCAATGATCCGTTCACTGCCATCCGATGTATTGATCGTTTGGGTGCAGGACTGTGTTATCTAGTACAAAGGCAATTTCCTTCACCCTACCGCTACGATGATGAGAACCAATTGAGGGTAATTGCTCAAGCGGTAGATTTTGAGGGGATAGTCGATCAAGCTTTTAACCAAATTAGGCAGTATGGTCAATCTGATGCATCTGTGACTATTCATTTACTAGAAGCGATCGCTTTAGTTGCTACTTACACCCAAAATCCCCAATATCGCGAAGTTCTACGGCATCATGCTGACATGATTGAACGTGGTAGCCATAAGAGCTTGCCAGAAACACAAGACCGCAAGCAAGTCCAGGAGCAGTATGACAACGCCATTCAAGCCTTGGAGCGATAAATTTTCCAGCAAAATTGAAGTAACAGAAATGTAGAACTGGAAATTTGCTTTCTGTCTGATGATTTAGTTCGCATTAATTGGCAACCTGGAGTAATTTCTATTCCCTATGCGATCGCTCGTTCAGATTGGCCAGAAGTTGCAGTAAAATTTCCGCAGACAGGCGATTGCTGGGTGATCTCCAGTGCGACACTCAAGGTAGCAGATACCTTTACTTGTAAAGGCGGGGAGCATTCTGCCAATGTCGGTAAATCAGCAACTAATACTGCACATCTATGCGCCTGTGACTTTAACTGGTAAAGGTCGAGTTTATAGCGCTGCTGGTGATGGATATGGCCCGTGGCGATTAGATGAATTTTATCTCAAGCGCGATCGCGATATTTTAGAACTCACATGGCAGCAACAAGGAAATTATGTGTTTCCTGACAACACAGTTCAACTCCACTTTCACGGTGTAGAAGTTCAACAAGCCTGGGTAGATGGTCAAGAAGTTAATTTCCCGGAAAATTGCCTAGAAATTGGACAATTTCAGCGAGTTTGCTGGCAGGGAAAAATGACTGCAAATAAGGCATAAAAGTGCGAAATTTGCCGAAAATCTGAGCACGTAGAAACTGTCAAATTTGCCTAATTAGTCGAAAGCTCTCACATACTGGATTTTGGCAGCGCCGGATTTTTAAGCGTAGTTGCACCACTCCCTTAAGGGTTCTCACGTCACGATGCCACATTGCTTGACCACAACTGTGACAGTCTTGCTGTCTACACTCCCAAATATTTTCTGATGCAGCTTCCGGTTTGGGTCTTCTCCTGGCCATTCATGTACCCCTGTTAAATTTTTCCGGTTTTTGTTAGCTTACCTGAAATCCTCGCTCTTCTAGCTAGTTTTTCCACACAAAATCTTTTCTGTCCCGATATCCAAGATGGTGTCATGAATGTCATTTATCTACACAGCAAAACAAAATCCACCTAAACACATAACTGCTTGGTGGATTTGTTTTTAATTATTAGTGGATCCGAGCAGAGTCGAACTGCTGTCCAAATTGGGTATTGACCCCCCGCTCATTCACAGGTTTAGCCTTTCTAATCCTCAAGGCGGGAATCGTTCATTATCCCGAACGTAGGATGCTCTGATTAAGTCTTAGCTAACAAGCCAACCAGAGAACACTTGTTAGAGCGTCCGTTGGGGGTTGGTCTCTAGTCCTTAACGGAGTCAAACTAGAGACGCTCGAACCTGTAAGAGGCGTTTTAGGCAGCTACTAGAGCTTCCCGACGAGCAAATTTTACGATGTTATTCGCATTTACTTTTTTTTTGAGCCTTTGATTTGCGAGAGGAGACTCACTCTCGACCTGAATCACAGAGCAGCGTTCGCCAACCTGTCGAAACCGTTACGGACCCATGTCTTCATATTTCAATTATAATACTTGGTTGAGGAATTGTGTGGTGTGATGATAAAATTTGAGTTCATGCCAGTGTTGCGGAAAAAGACAGGGTGTCTTGATACGAGGTGGGCTGTACTCCTTCAGTATAATTAGCACACAAAGTTATATCTTTATAGCCGTTGTTTTGTAACAACATGATAAATTCATCGCGCCCGAACCAATGCAGGGGAAAGTGTTGTAACTCTGTGGCTATGAGTTGACCGTTTTGCCATTTTTCGTAGCGAATGACAGTTTTATTCAGTTGATTGAGCCAATCTATCTGAGATGTAGATTGCAGTAGAATAATTGATCCATCAGGGCAGTTAATAGGCGATCGCTGTTGAACGATATTCTCGGTTTTAAAATCTTCAATAGGTATTTCCAAATCCATAAAGATACGCCCTTGCGGTTCCAAGTGTCGAGCAAAAGCCTGTAAGGCTGCAACAGCAACCTCTCGCTTTTCTAACAACATAAATGAGCCAAAGGTAACGATAATGGCGTTGAACTTGCCAGAAAGGTCAAGATTTTCTACACTACCTTGATACAGAGCTGGATTCAGCCCCCGTGCTACACAGTTCTTTTGACAAGCAGCAAGCATATCTGGTGAAGCATCAATACCCTCAACATTGATACCAGCTTCTAATAGTGGTATGAGTAATCTTCCCGTCCCCACCATGACCTCAAGAATTTTGCCGCCGATTTGAGAAAGATGTCGAATGTAATAGGGAACATCGGGATAATCTCCATCAATGGGCTTGGTTATGTCATAAACTTCCGTACATAAAGGTCCGTATGTTGTCAGTGTCATTTTTTGTAGTCAGAGAATGATTTTATTACCCTGAAAGATACAAGTTAATTTTATAACTTTAGATAGGTTAATTCGGAAAAATTTATTTTATAAAATTAACATCTAATACAGAAATAAAATTATTAAATCAAGGAATTAATTTATGTTTAATCAATTTTTACTTTCTGACTTACCTTTAGCAAAACAAGAACTTTTATCTGGAGGAAGAAATCCTAATAATAATGAAGATGATGATTTCGATAAATTTAAAGATAAGGATAAAGAGAAAAATAAAATTATTACAAATTTTCTGATTTTTCAGAATAATATAAGTGGTTCAGTGAATATAAAGTTATCTATGTAACAAAAACTCAAGTCAATCAAACACTTGTTATTGATAAGTTTTAAGCATGAGTAGGTCATAATTTATCGTTACATCTAAAGAATTATGCTAGTAATTTTTTGCACTTTCTGACAGAGCCGGGTTTTTCGTTTACCAATAAATAGTTAAAAGTGTCCAATACTAAAAATAGCCAATTGCTAATTATTAGTACAACTAGCAACTAGCTATTCTTTATCCCTCATTTGTCACTTTGGGAGAATCCAATCGCTCAAATAATTATGGGGCTTTAGTTTCCACTTTTTGTCTATAAATTTTAGTTTCTGTTAGGAAATAAAGCCTCAAACCTGGATTAAATCAAAGTCTCAGAATTTGGCTTCGATTATTGTTTTCCGAGAGTGACAAAACAGGGTTATAACTAAACAATTAACAATTCCCTAAGTTAGTGCTTCAGCACCGCCCACGACCTCTAGAAGTTCTTGGGTTATGGCGGCTTGTCTTGCTTTGTTATAAGACAGGGACAGAGTTTTAATCAATTCACCGGCGTTGTCGCTGGCGTTGTTCATTGCTGTCATCCGCGCTGCTAGTTCACTGGCTGCTGATTCTTGTAATGCCCGCAATAACTGGTTACTCAGATACAAGGGCAGTAGAGAATCGAGAATCTGCACCGGGTCTTGCTCAAAAATCATGTCGCGGGGCAAAGGGCGGACTTGACTAGTTACTTTTTGCCGTTCCACTTCAAATTGACCGCCACGGGTTGTCAGGCGGAAGATTTCGTCATCTGCTGCTTCCAGACCTTGAGGATCAAGAGGTAGCAGGGTCTGCACCACGGGACGGGAGCTAACCAAGGAGACAAATCTGGTGTAAATTAACTCAATGCGGTCTACACTTTCTGAGAGGAACAAGGAAAGAAGTTGATCGGCAATCTCCGTAGCTTCTGCGGCGGTAGGAATTTGCTCTAAACCAGTGTAGGTACCGTCAATGGGTTGGTTACGTCGTTGGAAGTACTGGATGGCTTTGCGTCCTACCAGCACATATTTGTAAGCTACACCTTCTGCTTGGAGTTCTTTGGCGCGGTTTTCGGCCCGACGGATCACATTAGTATTGTAACCGCCACACAAACCGCGATCGCCTGAAATTACCAGCAGCCCAACTGTCTTAACTTCCCGTTTTTTTAGTAGAGGTAAGTCTACATCTTCAAACCGTAGACGAGTTTGCAAGCCATACAGTACTTGTGCCAAGCGATCAGCAAAGGGACGGGTGGCTGTGACCTGTTCTTGAGCGCGACGGACTCTAGCCGCCGCCACTAGCCGCATGGCTTCTGTGATTTTTTTGGTGTTTTTGACCGACTGAATGCGATCGCGTATTGCTTTGAGATTAGCCATATTTTTAAGTTTTAAGTCCTTAGTCCTGAGTTTTGAGTGGCTACAAGTATTGAATGCTGAATCTAAAAGAAATTAGCGTTTAACTTCTAACTTCTGTTTTACTCAGCACTCAGCACTTAGCACTCAGCACTTCACTTATGCTGTTGCTTTGAAGGTCTTTTTGTATTCAGTTAGTGCTTCCTTCAAGGCAGTTTCTTCTTCGTCACCTAGTACCTTCTTGGTTTTTACGGAGTCGGTGTACTGAGGCTTGCCTGTCTTTAAATACTCTCGCAAACCTTTGGTAAAGGTGGTTACTTTATCTACAGGGATATCATCCAAGTAACCATTAATACCAGCATATAGGATTGCTACTTGCTCATATACTGACAGAGGAGCATTTTGTGGCTGCTTGAGTAGTTCCCGCAACCTTTGACCCCGTGCCAATTGGTCTTGAGTGGCTTTATCCAAATCGGAAGCAAATTGCGCGAAGGCTTGCAGGTCGTCAAATTGCGCTAGTTCCAATTTAATCTTACCGGCAACTTTTTTCATTGCCTTGGTTTGTGCCGCCGAACCTACACGGGATACAGAAATACCGGGGTTAACTGCGGGACGGATACCAGCGTTGAACAAGTCAGAAGATAAGAATATCTGACCATCGGTAATAGAAATTACATTGGTGGGAATATATGCCGAAACGTCGCCAGCTTGAGTTTCGATGATTGGCAGGGCAGTCATACTTCCTTTACCCAGTTCATCACTCAATTTAGCTGCTCGTTCCAACAAGCGGGAGTGGATGTAGAAAACATCTCCAGGGTAAGCTTCCCGTCCGGGTGGACGACGTAGCAGCAGGGACATTTGGCGATAAGCTTGGGCTTGCTTGGAAAGGTCGTCATAGACCACCAAGGTAGCTTTGCCTTTGTACATGAAGTACTCAGCTATGGTAGCTCCGGTGTAAGGAGCTAGATATTGTAGTGTAGCTGGGTCACTGGCGTTAGCGGCGACGACAATGGTGTAATCCATTGCGCCTTTTTCTTGTAGGGTTTGCACCACGTTGGCAACGGTGGATGCTTTTTGACCAACGGCAACGTAGACACAAATTACATCTTCGGATTTTTGGTTGATGATGGTGTCAATGGCGATCGCCGTTTTGCCGGTTTGACGGTCACCAATGATTAATTCCCGTTGACCCCGACCGATGGGAATCATGGAGTCGATAGCTGTGATTCCCGTTTGCATGGGTTCGTGTACAGAGCGACGAGCAATGATACCGGGTGCGGGAGATTCAATCAAACGACTCTCTGTAGTTTTGATTTCTCCTTTACCGTCAATGGGAAGACCCAAGGCATCTACAACCCGCCCAATTAAGGCTTCACCAACGGGAACCTGAGCAATTTTACCAGTAGCAGTCACAGAGCTACCTTCTTGAATGTTCAGACCTTGACCCATGAGCACTGCGCCCACGTTGTCTTCTTCTAAGTTTTGGGCGATGCCAACTGTACCGTCTTCAAATTCTAATAGTTCCCCAGCCATAGCCTTTTCTAGACCATAGATCCGGGCAATACCGTCACCCACTTGCAGGACGGTACCGACATTAGCCACTTTGACTTCTTGGTCGTATTGCTCGATTTGCTGCTGGATAATGCTGCTGATTTCGTCAGGTCTAATTGAAATACTCATGTTTCTATCTTTTTTGCTTTCGAGAAGGAAGAAGTAATTGCCCAGAAGTGGGAAGAGTTAGGGGATGGGGAGATGAGGAAGTATTTTTGTTCTTGTCCCCTTTTCTCCTTGTCCCCTTGGCCTGTGATTTTCTCATCTCCCACAAACTTACCCTGCTAGACTATTAGTAAAGCAAGGAAACTCTAGCAGTATCGCAATTACGAATTACGAATTACGAATTACTAGCTACTGCTTAAGCGCAAGGAAAGACGACGCAATTGACCCCGTAAACTGGCATCAATTACCTGCGATCCTACTTTAATGATCACACCACCAATTAACTCTCGGTCTATCTTGGTTTCTAGCTCTACTTGGCGAGCATTGGTGATGGCAAGAACTTTTTCCACTACCGCTTGCTGTTGATCTGCCGAGAGGGAAACGGCTGAAGTAATTTCCGCTAATACGGTTTGATTCAGCTGTCGCAACAAAGCCAAATACTGCTGCAAAATTGGTTTTAGGAAAACAATCCGCCGTTTATCTACCAGTAGCAGCAAAAAATTGCGTAAGTAGGAATTGGCATTTTCGCCGAGTATTTGTCTGATGAGAGCCTTTTTGTTCTCACCCTTAATAAAGGGGTTGCCGATAAAGTCTTGTAGCTGCTGGTTTTCTGCAAGTAGACTCAGCAAAGTACGCGCTTCTTCGCCGAATTCTTCTGTCAAGTTTTTTGATTGCGCGATCGACAACATTGCCTGTGCGTAAGGCTGGGCTATTTCGGCTGTTGCTACCTTAGTTGTCATACCTCGCCTCCCAGTTGTGCGATGCTACGTTCAATTAAAATTTGTTGAGCATCGTCGGCTATCCCGCTTTTCAGTTCCGACTCGACTTTTTGTAATGCCTGAGCAACTACTCTCTGCCGCAACTGAGCGATCGCTTTATCTAGGTCTGCACTCAAGTCAGCTGCCCCTGCTGCCTGTAAGCGTTCAATATCGACAGCAGCTTGCGCCAAGATGGCTGCACTCGCAGCTTGGGCGTTTTCTTGGGCTGCTTTTTTGATTCTTTCGGCTTCTGCTTGAGCTTGCTCTAACTTTTGCTGTGCTGCTTTTAGTTGCTGTGCAGCTTGCGAAGCACGTTGCTCTGCATTCTTAATTGCTGTTTCAATATTGTCTCGGCGAGTTTTCAAGGTATTACCTAGAACTTTCCGCCCGAAAACAAACAGCACAGTAATAATAATGGCCAGGTTAATGAGGTTAGTATCTAAAATATTTGTATTTAGACCAAAACCCTCGTTCCCTGCTTCCTTTGCCAATTCACTTGCGACGGCGCTGGCTTGAGCCATCAACAGTAAAAAAGTCCCCATGATTTTTCATCCACAACTGCGCTGCCAAGGCTTAACATTACCGACGCCGCCAACTGTTACTGAGTGAGGGCGTCTTTAACAATGTCACTTAACGATTCCCAACTACATTTTAGTTAGCGCCGACTTACTAGATCGGCTCCTAAAAGCTTTTCTAGGATTTGGCGACTAAGAGCATCTACTTGTTGCTCTAATGAAGCAAAAGCTTGTTGTTTTTGCTGCTCAATTTCACTAGCAGTTTTTTCTTTTTGTGCCTGGGCTTCTTGTTGCGCTGCTGCTATTTTCTGAGCAGCGATTTTTTGCGCCTCGGCTTGAGCATCAGCAATAATTGTTTGGGCTTGCCGTCTAGCTCCTGCTAGGTCTTGCTCATATTGGTCTGCCAATTTTTCTGTTTTTGACAGACGTTCCTGCGCTTCTAATTGATTGTTACGGATGTACTCATTCCGTCCATCAATAGCGTTACCCAGTGGTTTGTAAAGTGTTGCATTCAACACTAAAGCTAAAACTAAAAATTGGATTGCCATTAAAGGCAGGGTAGCATCTAGATCGAATAGCCCCCCTTCTTTGGCAACCTCTTCTACTGCTAATAAGGTGATCCAGTGTGTCATGGTTGCTAATTCCTATCTAATATTTTAGTCCTGAGTCCTGAGTTACGAGTTATGAGTTATGAGCTAAACTCTTAACTCCTAACTCTTAACTCCTAATTTGTTTTACTCAGCACTCAGTACTGGTTATGCGAAGGGGTTAGCAAACAGTAGCACGAGGGCAACTACTAGACCATAGATGGTTAGCGCTTCCATGAATGCCAAGCTTAATAGCAATGTACCGCGAATTTTGCCTTCAGCTTCTGGCTGACGAGCAATACCTTCTACAGCTTGTCCTGCGGCATTACCTTGACCAATACCAGGGCCGATCGCAGCCAAACCAACAGCTAGAGCAGCAGCTAAAACGGAAGCAGCAGAAATCAATGGGTCCATGATATTCTTTCCTTACTTTACTGAGTTGAATGGGTCTAGAAGTTGTTTTTTGTCAGTGGTCATTTACCATTGGTCATTGTTAAAAAAACAATGACTAACGACTAACGACTAATGAGGGTATTTAATGCCCCTCATGCGCCTCGCCATGATGGTCTTCCATCGCTTCACCGATGTAAGCGGCGGCTAAGGTGGCAAAAATTAGTGCCTGAATGGCGCTGGTAAATAGTCCCAAAGCCATGACTGGCAAAGGTACAAATAAGGGTACTAGTAATACCAGCACGCCTACTACAAGTTCATCAGCTAAAATGTTGCCGAACAAACGGAAGCTTAGGGAAAGAGGCTTGGTGAAGTCTTCAATAATCTTGAATGGCAACATAAAAGCCACTGGCTGGACGTAGTTGCCAAAGTACCCTAAACCCTTTTTGCTGAATCCAGCGTAAAAATACGCTAGCGATGTCAACAACGCTAGAGCAACAGTTGTATTGATGTCACTTGTGGGTGCTGCTAGTTCACCTTCTGGCAAATGAATCAGTTTGAATGGAACCAGGGCCCCTGACCAATTTGACACAAAAATGAACAAAAACAAAGTACCAACAAATGGTACCCAAGGGCGATATTCTTTCTCGCCGATTTGGTTTTTTGCCAAGTCCCGAATGAATTCCAGGGCATACTCCATCAGGTTCTGTAGCCCACTAGGAATTCTTTTAATGTTACTGCTTGCTGCCACGGAAACTAGCACTAGCAAACCAATAACAAACCAGGAGGTGAGAAACACCTGACCATGCAGTTTCAAGTTACCTATTTGCCAGTACAGATGTTTTCCCACTTCCAATTCGGCAAGTGGAACAGAATAGAAGTTCAGAAAATTCAGCATTTTCTTTCCATATCAATCGTTTCTCCAATCTTACCTGGAGAAGAGGAGCAAATTTGCGGTGTGGATAGTCCTCACGCAAAGCTTTTGTCAGCCTGTATGGGGTTGTCGGAGCTTTGGCTAGTCAGAGATAAAAGCCATCCTAACTACATAGATGATGAGTGTGGCTTTGTAGGTGAGAAATCCCAAAAATATGGGTAATATTTGTAGTTGATTCCACCGCGATGCCAGCAAAATCAGCGCTACTAATAAGGCTAACCGAGTTTTACTCAGTGCCTGTTTTTCTCTACCTAAACGCTCAACATCTTTTGCCAACATCCTCAAGTAAACTACACCTGCACACGCCCCTAAAAGATAATTCAGGGCAATGTTTAGAGAATAAGCAATACACACAGAGATAAAAACAATCCCTGTCAAGACAAGTGTGATTACCAACAACTCCTGATAGAGTTGATAGAACTCCTGCATGGAAGAGTCTACTGGTTCTGTGTCCTCAAAACCAGATTGAGTATCTTGTTGTGTTGTCAAAGTGGGATCAATTGAATCTTCTGACAAGCTCACGAGACTTGAAACCAGTACAGCTAACGTATGATGACTGCACATTCAGTCAGCTGAATCATATCACGATCAGGTAACAATACTTTAGAAAAAAACAATTAACTTCTTGTCAGGATCAGACTAACGGTAGAAGCCGTGCGCTGTCATGAAAAATAGAGGGTAAGGATGCCAGGAGGAGAGTCCAAGAAATATCCAAAATTCACGCTGGGAGAATTCCAAATTTCTTCAAATTCTGCTGATTTTCAGTCAAGTCTTTTTCTACCTAGTTATTGTCTAGTCAGCTTCTTGATGCGGTGATTAACCCGGTGTCAATACAATCATTTGCTGTTGGCAGAGCGTCTTTACCTGATCCAGTTCTAGCTGCACAGTTGTCAATATTTCTGCCACTGTGGAATTCCCATCACATTTTTGCAAAAATTCAAATGCTGCTGCTGACAAGTTAATAATCTGGTATTCGTAATTAAATACACATTGACCAGGAAATCCCTCTATACAAGGATTAAGTTCGGGTACTGCTTTGAGTAAGGCATGATCATCTGACCAGTCGGCTTTAATAAAGGGGAGGCGACCGAGGAAAAACTCGTAATGGGTAACTTCCGGGTCTAATAATTCTATCAGGCGATAACGTTGGCGATCGCTTAACTTTTGTGCCCGTTCGATTAAATCTGGTGCTTTTGCTAAAAGTCTTTCTAACTGCCAAAAACTAGGGTTAGAAAAACCAATAAACTCCAAGCTTGAAGCATCAATTAATGCAAACAGCGTCTCAATGTTGTAGTCAATTTCCTGGGGATGAACGTACATATCGGCAAAACATTCATCCTTGTGGTTTTCTAATGACCAAAGTTCTTTTTCTCGCTTGACAAGACGATTGTTTTCTGGTAAAGAGGCAAATATTTTGCGTCCGACTTGTACACCATCGCGGTAATCGCCTTTTTTGTCACCTTGGAGGAGTGCGATCGCCTTTTGCATGAGTTGAATTTCCCAGCGTCCTAGTTCACCATACACAAAAATGTGCATTAGTCCACCAGGGGCTAATTTTTTTGCTAAGGCTTGAATACCACGCACAGGGTCAGGTAAGTGATGCAGGACACCCACGCAGTTAATTAAATCAAACTCTCCTGGCAATTGTTCCACGTCATACAAACTGAGGTGATGAAATTCTACCCTATCGGCACCGGAACGTTGACAGCGTTCTTTGGCTACTTCTAAAGTTCCCGCACTTAAATCAATTCCCACTACCTGCGCTTGGGGGTTGAGATGTACCAAATATTCCGTACTCACACCAGAACCACAACCAGCATCTAAAATGCGGATATCTTGCTTTGGTGGTTTTCTACCAGTACAAAAGTTGTAAGCGGCTAGCCAATTCCAACGCCAATTATATCCAGGTGGGGCTTCATCTAGTAGGGGTTCTGGGGGAAAGGGATAGGTGTCGTAGAGTTTGGCAACAGCAGTGCTAACGGTTTGAGGGTCTGACATGATGAGTGAGATTGCAGCTTTGCGTAAAATCATAGCGTTTTTCAACGCAGAGGCACGCTAAGTAAGCGCAAAGGTGAGACAGCGCCGTGGGCAGGTTTCCCGACTTGAGGCAACTGTTGGTACGCTGAGTGTGTTAGAATTTGTGTCGGTTCCGGCTGGCGAAAAATGCGAAGACGATGGTAGCCTCAGACCTGCATTTGAAGATTTATTTGGCGCTAGGGCAATTCTCAGTAACTTACAAGGCAGTTTATCACCAGAAGCAGCAACGGCTGTAGAAACATTTCAGGCTTTTCAGCAGGATTTACTTGGTTACTTAAAACAATGCATTTCGGGTAAAGAGTTAATTGCAAGAGGGTTTGAGTCAGATGTGAAAATGGCATCTGCTTACAATGTTAGTGATTGCGTACCTGTTTTGATGAATAAAGCTTATATAAAATTATTCATGATATTTTTATTCTTCAATTTTTATTTCACAATAAGTTACTCAATTGTCTATCCTGTCTACCTGGTATTTTGTTGATTATGCTGGGACTTTCCTAGTTCGTCTAGCTGTAAATGTTGCTTGAGTTACAGTAGAGATCATTATTCACCATCGGGTAAACTGATTCCTTTTTCAAGTAATAATTGCCGCAACTTAGCAACTTCTAACTCAGCAGAATCAGCGCGTTGTTTTTCTTGTTCTGCGCGTTGTTTTTCTTGTTCTGTAGGTGTAGGCAACCAATTATTATCCCGATCATACCAACGCAGCCATAATCTTTTTAATCCCTGATATTCTCCATCCCATAATCCTAAACCTAGTTCTGCTTCCTCTAACCACACCCCTAGTCCATTCACAGCCAGAGGTTGATAGCGATTCATCATTAAACCAAAACAGTAAAACTCATTAGTGTAACGATTGAAAACAAAATAATAGGGAACTCTCAAGATTTGCTCATACACTGACCATTTATTAGGCGGTTGCTTAACTTCCCGTAAATTTCTCCCTAAATCTTCTGCTTCTGTACCCGGTGATATTAGTTCCACTACTACAAAAGGATTGATTCCTTCTTGCCAAGTAACGTAACTTAACCGCAGTTCTGTTTGGTTATAAAAACGCGATACTCCCAACACGGCAAACCAATCGGGGCGCTTATACCATTGAGGGTGATGAGGGTCATAGTATAAGTTTAAATCACTAGCTGTAAATATCTGATCATCAGCATAACTAGGCGGGCGAAAAGTGATGCGGAGTAATTCAGGTTGTAAAAGGTGAAATTCATCTGGCAAACCTGGTTCCTCCGGATTTTCGCTTGGCAAGTCATACATAGTTGGCAGTATTTCTGTAGGAGGTAAGGGCGGATCAGTTTGATACATTGTGGCTCAACTCCCATGTTCTGCTAGAGGAGGTTTTTTTAACTAAATTCATAATTTTAGCTGGTAATTTTTATCTTGATTTTAACTTAGTTCGTAGTGAGGACTTTAGTCCTCCACCAAAGCAGCACTAAAGTGCTTACTACAAGCATGATTTTCTTCCACCCATAGCCAGCGACTCATATATTAAGAAATATTAAATAATTATATATCTGCAACAAAATATGATTTCGCTGACCAAACTGGGAGAGTTGAAAGCGAAAAGTTTCATGATCATCGGCAAGCTAGAGATATGTACTCATCCTGGGTAGCGGATTTAGATTACAGGTTCTACATACTTCTTAATAAATCACCAGGGAAAACGCAAAACGTTTTAATCTAAAGCTAACTGGGTTAATTTACTGGCAGTTTTGCAGGCGGTACTCTTTAGGCATGATCATACTGATGTGTCAAGCCTCAAAACAACCCAGACTTAACACATAAATAATTATGATGGGAGTTTTACAAATCCGATGAGTGTTAAGGCAAGTGGTGGAAGCTCAGTTGCGCGTCCGCAACTATATCAAACCCTGACTGTGGCAACAATTTCTCAAGCGGAACAGCAAGACCGCTTTTTGGGAACCGGTGAACTCAGCGAACTGGCAAGCTATTTTGCCTCTGGTGCAAAACGTCTAGAAATTGCCCAGACGCTGACAGAAAATTCCGAGATCATTGTATCTCGGGCTGCCAACCGGATTTTTGTCGGTGGTTCGCCAATGGCTTTTTTAGAAAAGCCTAAAGAAGCAGAACTAGCTATGGCTACCGCTAGTGCTGGCACAGATGTCACAGAGGGAATGAAACTAGGAACTGTCACTTACGTTGAAAGTCGTGGTGGGTTCCTAGAAAATTTACGTTCAATATTTAACTCGTCTCCCAGCGGCCCGGCACCTGCGGGTTTTCGACCAATCAACGTCGCTCGTTATGGTCCAAGCAACATGGCCAAGAGCTTGCGGGATTTATCCTGGTTCTTGCGCTATGCTACCTATGCGATTGTGGCTGGCGACCCCAACATCATCGTGGTAAACACACGTGGTTTGCGGGAAATCATTGAAAATGCCTGCTCTGGCGAAGCAACACAGGTAGCTTTACAAGAAATCAAAGCAGCTTCACTTTCCTATTTCCGCAAGGATGCTGAGTCTACAGAAATTGTGTCTCAGTACATGGATATTTTGCTGAATGAATTCAAAGCACCTACGCCTTCTAACAAATTACGCCAACGTCCATCTGGTGACCAACAAGGACTACAACTGCCACAAATTTACTCTGTAGCGGCAGAACGGCGTCCCAAGTTTGTGATGAAACCTGGTTTGTCAGCCAGCGAAAAAATCGAGGTAATCAAAGCAGCTTATCGGCAAATTTTTGAGCGCGATATTACCCGCGCTTATAGCTTGTCAATATCTGATATTGAATCCAAAGTGAAGAATGGCGATATCTCCATGAAGGAGTTTGTCCGCCGTCTGGCTAAATCTCCCCTTTACCAAAAACAGTTTTACCAGCCTTTTATTAACAGCCGAGTCATCGAACTAGCTTTCCGCCACATTTTAGGACGGGGGCCAAGTAGCCGAGAAGAAGTACAAAAATACTTTGCGATTATTTCTAACGGCGGTCTGTCAGCATTAGTAGATGCTTTGGTGGATTCTGACGAATACAGCGACTACTTTGGCGAAGAGACAGTACCCTACATCCGGGGTCTGGGTCAAGAAGCCCAAGAATGTCGTAACTGGGGGCCACAGCAAGACCTATTTAATTACAGTGCGCCTTTCCGGAAAGTACCTCAGTTTATTACCACCTTTGCTGCTTACGATCGCCCACTACCTGACCAACATCCCTACGGTTCTGGTAATGACCCCTTGGAAATTCAGTTTGGAGCGATTTTCCCGAAAGAAACTCGCAACCCCAGCAGCAGTCCGGCTCCTTTTGGCAAGGATACCCGCCGCATCTTGATTCACCAAGGACCTGGTATTAATAACCAACTGAGTAATCCGAAAGCACGGGGTGAATTCCCTGGTTCTCTGGGGCCCAAGGTGTTCCGATTGGATCAAATTCCTGCCACCCTCAGCAGAAAGGGCGGTAAGGGTGTCAGCGTGAAATTCTCTGAAAGCTCTACCCAAGCAGTAATTAGAGCCGCTTACCTGCAAGTTTTCGGTCGTGATGTTTACGAAGGTCAACGACTGAAGGTAGCAGAAATTAAGCTGGAAAACGGCGAAATTTCTGTAAGGGAATTTGTGCGGATTTTGGCTAAATCGGATTTATTCCGCAAGATGTACTGGACATCACTGTATGTTTGTAAGTCCATCGAGTACATGCACCGCCGCTTGTTGGGTCGTCCAACGTATGGTCGTCAAGAAAATAACAAGTACTTTGATATTGCCTCGAAGAAGGGCTTCTACGCGGTGGTTGATGCCATCCTCGATACCGAAGAATACAGCCAAGCCTTTGGTGAAGATACAGTTCCTTACGAACGGTATTTGACCCCGGCTGGTGTATCTTTACGGCAATTACGCGTTGGTAGTATTCGTGAAGATGTTGGTACTGCGAAGGTTGTAAAACAAGAAACACCACGCTTTGTGGAACTAGGTACAGTCACTGAAAATCGTACAGAACCCGATATTCAGTACCGAATTAATCAAGGCGTTACCAAAAAGCGCGAACAAACCAAAGTCTTCAAGTTGGTGGCGGATACCAGCGACAAAGTTGCAGTGCAAACTTTGATTAGCGCCGCCTATCGGCAAATTTTCGAGCGCGATGTTGCACCTTACATCATCAAAAACGAATTTACAGTATTAGAAAGTAAGCTCAGCAACGGCGAAATTAGTGTGAAGGAATTTATTGCAGGTTTGGGTTACTCCCATCTTTACCTAAAAGAATTCTACACACCCTATCCCAACACCAAGGTAATTGAGTTGGGAACCAAGCACTTCTTGGGACGTGCGCCGATAGACCAAGCAGAAATCCGCAAGTATAACCAGATTTTGGCTACTCAAGGGATTCGTGCCTTTATTAATGCCATGGTCGAAAGTGCCGAATATAGCCAAGCTTTTGGTGAAGACACGGTTCCTTACCGTCGCTTCCCAACTCTACCTGCGGCTAACTTCCCCAACACTCAAAAGCTTTACAACCAACTCACCAAGCAAAATGATGATGTGGTTGTGCCTAGCTTTGAGACAGTGAAGCCCCGCATGGAGTCTGCGAATATGCCAATTTTAGCGAAGGCGATCGCAGATTTGGCAGCCCAAGCAAAGGCTATGGATAAGACCAAGCCGTTGTTTATTGAGTTGGGTCGTTCCTTCAACGATGGTCGCGGTCAGTCTGTGGAAGTGGGTGTGGGTACAAGTCGCCGTAAACCTGCACGCATTTACCGCATGACTTTAGGTGCCAACCAAGCCGAAAAACAACAGGTAATCAACGCTGCTTACTGTCAGGTGTTGGATGTATTTAGCGGTCAAGTTCCCGATGACTACCGCCGTTCTAACTTAGACAGCAAACTGCGGAATGGCGAAATTTCTGTCCGCGAGTTTGTGCGAGAACTAGCAAGTTCAGAAATCTATCGCAAGCGTTTCTATACGCCTTATCCCAACACTAAAGTGATTGAATTCTTATTCCGTCACCTGTTGGGACGCGCACCCGCTACACAAGGCGAAATCCGCCAGTATAACAAGCTGCTAGCTGACAGTGGTTTAAGAGCGGCTGTAGAGGCAATTGTGGATAGTCCTGAATATGCTCGCTACTTTGGCGAAGATGTAGTGCCTTATCAGCGCTACCCATCACTACCAGCAGGTAACTACCTCGGTAGTGTCCAAGCAGCTGCTGACTTGGTGAAACAATCTTGGTCTAGTTTGTCACCTTCTGTACTGACAGGACGACCAAGCGATCGCTAGGAACTAGGGAATGAGAAGTAGAGAGTGGGGAATAGGTAGAGATTTCTGCCTAATTCCTCCTCATCTCCTTCATAACCTTTTGTAATCAAGCTTTCAGACAACAAACTTGATGTAAATCTGAAAAGTAATATTACAAACTGTTAAGAGCAGTCATAAATGCTCAACAGAATGCCGGAAAATATTTTGCGGAAGGTAGCTGCGTTTTTCAGCAAACTCGTAATGTGATAGCTATGGCAGTTATGCAACTGATGTATCTAAAACAACGAGCAAACAAAGCTACCCTTAACCAAATTAAAGTCGCACCAGTTTAATTAAATTCTGGTTTCATTAGTACTGGAGGAATCCATTAATGAGTATCGTCACGAAGTCCATCGTGAATGCTGATGCAGAAGCCCGCTACCTCAGCCCCGGCGAACTGGATCGGATTAAAAGCTTTGTTTCTGGTGGTGAACGTCGCCTCCGCATCGCCCAAGTTTTGACCGACAACCGCGAGCGGATTGTGAAGCAAGCTGGTGATCAGTTGTTCCAAAAGCGCCCTGATGTTGTCTCTCCTGGTGGCAACGCCTACGGTCAAGAAATGACTGCTACTTGTCTGCGCGACCTAGATTACTACCTCCGCCTCATCACCTACGGAATAGTTTCCGGTGATGTTACCCCCATCGAAGAGATCGGTGTTGTGGGTGTTCGCGAAATGTACAAGTCCCTCGGCACTCCTATCGATGCTGTTGCTGGTGGCGTTACAGCGATGAAGAATGTTGCTGCTACCCTGTTGTCTGCTGAAGACGCTGGTGAAGCTGGTGCTTACTTCGACTACCTAGTCGGTGCGATGCAATAGGCTGAAGCTGTTTCTACTTCTGCTGAAACATAAGTATTGCAATAAGGTTGGAAATAAGGAAATAACAACATGCAAGACGCAATTACCTCTGTCATTAACGCCTCAGACGTTCAAGGTAAGTACCTGGACACTGCTGCTCTAGAAAAGCTCAAAGGCTACTTCGTAACTGGTGAACTGCGCGTCCGTGCAGCTACAACCATCAGCGCTAACGCAGCTGCGATCGTCAAAGAAGCTGTAGCTAAGTCTCTGCTATACTCTGACATCACCCGCCCCGGTGGTAACATGTACACCACCCGTCGCTATGCAGCTTGTATCCGTGACTTGGATTACTACCTACGCTATGCTACCTACGCTATGCTAGCTGGCGATCCTTCCATCCTGGATGAGCGCGTACTCAATGGCTTGAAGGAAACCTACAACTCCTTGGGTGTTCCCGTAGGTGCTACTGTCCAAGCTATCCAAGCAATCAAAGAAGTAACCGCTAGCTTAGTAGGCCCCGAAGCCGGTAAGGAAATGGGCGTTTACTTAGACTATATCTCCTCTGGCTTAAGCTAGGAGCTAGTTTGCACTTAAAACATTAGGTGCGGCTTGATTAAGGTCTGGAAATCAATTGTGAGTGCTAGAACGTTCTATTGCTTATATGTTGAATGAGTTTTAGCGGTCTAGTATTGATGCTTGATTTCCAGACTTGGAGTGATTAATTTAAACATTTGCGTAAAATATACACTCCCATTTTTGTTTGAAATAAAAAAGCTTTCACAATCACTGTAGGAGATAAAAAAATGGCGCGGTTGTTTAAAATTACAGCTTGTGTTCCCAGTCAAACCCGGATTCGTACCCAAAGAGAACTGCAAAATACCTACTTTACCAAGTTGGTTCCCTACGAAAACTGGTTCCGCGAACAGCAACGCATTCAAAAAATGGGTGGCAAAATCGTGAAGGTAGAACTAGCAACTGGTAAACAAGGTACTAATGCTGGGTTGATGTAATTTAATATATAACGAACATCATTTTAGGGAGTTGCAAAGAGGTCAAAAAATAGACCTCTTTTTTATCGTTTGTATTTTTGGGCGTTGCTGAATTCGCTGCATAAACAGCAATGCTGATACATATGATCGCAGATGAGTATTTTTCAAATTATTCAAAATGTGTAACAAGTTGAACGACCAGAAGGTAGAAGTAAAAAGCTAAAAGATAAAAGAAGTAACGTGCGCACAGCGTATACCACGAAGACACACAGACACAAAGGTAAGAGGGTGGTGCAAGATATCTGTATCAGGTTAATTTCAAATCAAAAACTGAATGAAGCGTCTTTTATTAGTTACAGAACGGTTTGCACCAGATTTGGGTGGTTTGGCTAGTAGTGCGACGCGCCTAGTAACAACACTCTGTAAACTGGGTATGGAAATTGATGTTGTTACCTGGAGTCGATATTTGCAACCAGGTGAAGTTTTGCCGCCAGAACATATCGAGTCTAAGTATCGAGTTTATCGTATAGGCTTATACCGTCATTGGGACATGACAATGCCTCATACTTTGAATGTTCTGGATTGGTTGCAACAACTTCGGGGTTATGATGCTATTTGGGGTCATTATCTTTTTCCTAGTGGATTTCTAGCTGCTTGGTTTGCCGGACTGAAAAAAATACCCAGTACCGTTAGCGCTCGTGGTAATGATATTGATAAGGAAATGTTTCCCCCAGGAGATTTTGGCCGACTGCAATGGACACTACAACACGCCAAGGTGATAACGGCGGTAAGTGCTGATATGTCTCGCAAAATTCAGCTACTGAGTGGACGGGATGATGTACTAGTATTAAAAAATGCCGTAGATACAGAAGTATTTGCTTTGATACAATCAGGTGAAATCACGCGGGAGAAGTTAGGAATTGCACCTGATGAAGTCGTCCTGGGTTTTTGTGGGGAGTTGCGAGAAAAGAAAGGACAGCAATTCTTATTGAATGCTTTGACAACAGTTCGCAAGCAGCATCCGGCTTGTTTGTTAATTATTGGTGAGGTTAGGGCTTCTCAGGATTCTGACTTTTCCCGTTAAGTCTCAAAAAGCTTGCTCAGAAGGGATTGTAGAAAAAGCACAGCATACACGGTACACTAATTGAAATTCTGTGCTAAAGGTGACAAGCAATGTTGGATTGGTGGGAGAA
>JAHHIM010000053.1:0-21348 GCA_019358915.1 Trichormus sp. ATA11-4-KO1 | reverse complement strand
CAGTCATGCGCTTAAATTTTCTCGCAGTAAGCTGTTTAGCTTTCTCTATTTTCACTGTTCCTCAAATTCCTAATCGAAAATTGCCAAACTTTATACTATACCACAAAAAACTTTTGCAAGAGTTCTCCTGACCCCAACCCCTCTTTGATGCCCAGAGGGGCTTAAATATCTGGAAAGCTCAACAGCTTGCAGGGGAGAGGAATGAAAGCGGGGTTTTTGATATTTGTCGAATTCACGTTAATTTAGGGGTGTGTGAGACTTTCTGTATTATCTGCTGTTGGAAATGCCACATGGAAAGTTTAACAGTTAAAGTTTGCTATTTCTACAGTGAGATTGCAAAAGTTCACTGACCCAATTCCAACTTTCTTGTGAAAGAGCAGGTATAGGTTGTTGAGTATAATCAATAACCAAATCATAATTCCCTTCATCGTACAAATCATTCATTAAAGGTTGTATTTCTAACAATGGTTCTGTATCGTCTTCGCGTAAAGGTAAGAAGAAAGAAGGGATAGGATTGTGTAAATTAAATGGGTATAAATCTGCTTTGGGACGCTGGGATGCACGACTAACTAAAATCCGATAGTCGGTTTGAATATTATTTGGTAGTTTATCAATTGGTTTACCATCTCGCAGTAAATCAATTTCCACTAAATTTGTATTAGTTGCTAAAATCTGCAACCGTTTTTTGATATAGGAATTTCGTCCTTCCCCAGGACGTTTATTTTTAGGAGGTTGAGAAAATACTACAAGTCGGCAAAGCCTTATGCCTACGGCACGCTACGCGGTAAGCGCAGCTATGCCCGTTAGGGCTTTACGGCAGTTCCTCCTGGGGGAAACCACGCCACTTGCTCCACTACAGCGCTGCGCGCATCCTGCGGCGGGGGAGCCACTCCGTTGCGCAGGGCTGTTTCATTCGCTTGTGTTGGAGATTTGTCAAGAGGATAATCTCACGCAAAGGCGCAAAGACGCAAAGAAAAATCAGGTATTTCGGACTGAAGATGCCAAAATTTTCGGTCTTAATTGTGGATTTGCCCTTGCAATTTTAACCCTTTTAGGGAACGAATCAGCCCTGCCTTTTTTAGGGGGGCTGGGGGGGATCAATAGTGCCTAAAATCACAGCCGATCACTTTTAAAACAACCTCTCAGGGGATTACATGATCAATTACTAGATATGGTTGTAAATCTGTCCACCGACCCCAAAGAATAATCTTTTAATTTAAAATCCGCAAACGGTTTATTTTCTAACCTATCCCGTAAAGCTTCATCCAGAATTACGTTATCTGATTGTGTTTTAACACCAATAATAATCACACTGTTTTGATATGTAGTTAAATCCTGATTGGCTTGACAATTAGTCCGTTGAAATTGACCAAGATTTAATAAGCGATAACCTTGGACACTGGGTGTATTACTAAATAATCTTTTGGCTAAACGTTGTATTTGCTGAGAACGTTCTAAGGCTATGCGTTCTGCATTTGCTTTATTTCCCTCACAATTAGCCATACCTACAGAAATAATTTCACTAGGATCTTCCATAATTGTCTGGATGCTTTCTTGTTCTAATTTCAATTTTAAAACATCAAGACTAATAACTTTATCATCATATTTAATTTGAAAATTGCTACTTACCAGCCATTTATAGTCAACTGATAAAACAGCTATATTAAATTGAGCAGTTCTACCTTGACTATCCCGGCCTGCTTCATAAGGGAAATAATCAATCGTGCCTTTTCTTTGCGGCGATTGTGTTGATGTTGCCAAAAAAGCAAACTGAGGAGAACGTGTTGCTAAAGCGATGGCACTAAGTAACCCCAAGGAAACTAGCAGGGCAGCAAATAGTGCTGGTAAAGGCACTTTTTCTGAATGCTTTGCTGGGTTGGGCAAAGTTACATTAGGTTGAGAACTAGTTACCACATTTGCCGTGGTACTTCCTGTCTGCTGCTTGACCAAATTTTTCAACCAATCCACAACTTGTGCTTGGGACATTAAGCTATCATGCTGCTTCAGCCACTCCTCCAAGTTAGGCTGGTCAATTTTTTCCATGACAATGCAGTGTAAAACCAAATTATTTCGAGTTTGATACTGAAAATAATCCTCGAATGGAGGAATATCCGGATGATTGAGATGTTCTAACAGCGATGCTTCTTGGCAAAACAGTTCCACTGCTTGAGCGTCGTGTGATATGTCTTCATTGAGTACCTTGAGGATTTTCGGTGTGTCTTGTGCGTACGCCTCATAGACTTTGCTAAAACCATTTTTATCACTCAACAAACTTATTACCCGATAACGTCCTAGTAATTCCAGTTGTGAACCACAACTTTTACAGAAACGGTCTTGATTATCGGGGTGATAAGGTTGAGGACAAACTGGATTTATACAAAGGCTCATGATTAATTAAAGGGAGACATCTGTGGTATTCTCTGTTTTCAATGAAGAAGCACCGAAGAAAACTGAACATAGGGGGGCATGATTTTTTAAACGCAAAGGAGCGCCGAGGTTCACGCAGAGTGATGCAAAGGCTTAACAAAAGCTTTGTCTTTGAAAAAAAATTGGGATGCACTCTTTATTTACATTCTGCTAAGAATGCGGCTACAGTCCGGTTAAATGCCTCAGGTTGCGTCAAAAATGGCCAATGATTGCCAGGAACTTGGCACAGGTGGAGATTTTTGAGATAGGTTTTGTAAGGTTTAATTTGCCAATTTTGGCGATTAAGTCCTTTTTCTGGCTGTATGAACAGGGTAGGAGTATCAAGGGGGGAAATAAAACCAGGTACGCGCATCACGTCGGCAAAAATTCCATCGCGGGCAGCAATAGTAAACTTACTACCCCAACTACCATCAAGTTTTTGTTCTATTCCAGCTTGAAATACTTGTTGTTGTAAGGTAGTCCATCCTTGATATTGGTTTAACTGCCTTGCTTGTTGTTCGGCTTCCTCGTAACTGGCAAAGGGGCCCATACCTTTGAGAAAAGATAAGAAACGGTACAACAAGGGAAAAGTTACCCCCAAGAAACTGGGTATTTTCCAGATAAAAATGGGATCAACCAAAACCATACTGCGTAACCGTTCCGGATTTTGTCTAGCCCAGATAGCGGCTAGTTTACCCGTCCATGAATGACTCACAACATGGATAGAAGACCATCCCAGATGATCCATAAGTGCTTCTAGGTCAGCGATCGCACTGGCAAAGGTATAATCATTCTCCGGCTTGCTGCTTTCACCATGACCACGCATATCTGGCGCTACGATGTGATAATCTGCGGCTAAATCATCTCCTAAGCTTGACCAGACCAGGGCATGGTCAGCTAAACCATGTAATAGCAGTAAAGGTTCTTTACCTTGCTTCCACTCTAAATAGGAAAGTTGAATGTCAGGTTTTGACAACGTTTGACGTAAAGGCATCTTTTTTAAGTGCTGAGTGCTGAGTGCTGAGTGCTGAGTAAAAAATACTGTCACCTGTCACCTATTCCCTAATCACTTTCATCGATAAGCTAATTCGCTTCAATTTTTCGTTAACTTCTAACACTCGTACTTTGACAACTTGTCCGACTTTGACGATTTTCTTGGGATCATCTACGAATCTGTCAGCTAGTTGGGAAATATGTACTAAACCATCTTGATGTACGCCAATATCAACAAATGCACCAAAGTTAGCAACATTGGTGACAATTCCCTCTAATTCCATTCCCACCTGCAAGTCGGTAATTTCCTTGATTCCCTCTCTGAAGGTGGCATACTTAAATTCAGCACGGGGGTCTCTACCTGGTTTCTCTAGTTCGCTGAGAATGTCGCGCAGTGTGGGTTCACCAACGGTGTCAGTGACGTATTTTTTCAGGTTGGTTTTTTTGAGTTTTTCGGCAATTTGCGTTACTTGATTTAAAGTTACATCTAAATCAGCTGCGATCGCCTGCACCACTGAGTAACTTTCTGGATGCACGGCTGTATTATCTAAGGGGTTGTCTCCACCACGAATTCGCAGAAACCCCGCAGCTTGTTCAAAGGCTTTTGGCCCCAACTTTGCCACTTTTAAAAGTTGTCGGCGATTTTTAAAGGCTCCATGCTGGTTGCGATAAGCAATAATGTTATTGGCAACTGTGGGGGTAATTCCCGAAACAAAGGTCAAAAGTTCTTTAGAAGCGGTGTTTAAGTCTACACCAACGTAGTTAACGCAACTTTCTACAGTTTCATCTAGTTTCTTTTTCAATAACTTTTGATCAACATCATGTTGGTACTGTCCCACACCGATAGACTTGGGGTCAATTTTCACCAGTTCCGCCAGAGGATCTTGTAAACGGCGACCGATGCTAATAGCACCACGTACAGTTACATCCAAATTGGGAAATTCTTCTAGTGCCACTTTACTAGCAGAATAGATCGATGCACCAGACTCATTCACCATCACTTTAATTGGTTTACGGTTGATGGTTTGTAACACTTGCGCCACAAACTCATCCGTCTCGCGGGAAGCTGTACCGTTACCAATAGCAATCAACTCAATCTGATATTTTTCAATCAGATTTTTCATAGTTTGTGCAGCTTTGGCGCGTTGTTCAGCAGCTTGGTGAGGAAACACCGCTTGATATTCTAAAAATTGCCCGGTTTGGTCGAGTACCGCTACTTTACACCCAGTTCTAAATCCAGGATCTATGGCCAGAGTTGGTTTCATCCCGGCTGGTGCAGATAATAATAATTCTCGCAAATTGGCTTCAAAGGTTTTAATTGATTCAATATCAGCGTAGGTTTTCTCTTCCGAAATTACTTCACCGATGATGGAAGTTTTCATCAGCCGATTGAATGCATCCTTGAGCATCACCTGATAAAAATCCCGAATTATCCGATTTTTTGTCTTAATTATTTTTGATTCTAAATAAGCTAGTACCAAATCTTCATCAAAAGCAATTTCATAGTTCAAAACTCCCTCAGCCTCACCCCGACACAACGCCAGCATATTATGGGGTGCAATATTTCTCACTTTAATTTGATAGTTGCGGTACATCTCAAACTTGGTTGTACCTTCAGGATGGTCATTTTTGATGCGGGAAACAAATACACCCTCTTCTAGCAAGTAATCACGCAGATATGCACGCAACTCGGCTTGTTCGGCTACCTCTTCCGCTAAAATATCAGCAGCACCTTTGAGCGCCTCTTGTGGTGTTTTAACGCCCTGAGTTTCAGAAACATACTTCGCTGCTTCCACTTCCAGTGAGACTGTTGCAGTATTTTTGCTATTTAGCGACTTCATCAACTCTGCTAGGGGTTCTAGTCCTTTTTCTCTGGCGAGAGTAGCGCGAGTCCGGCGTTTTGGTCGATAAGGTAGGTATAAATCCTCAAGCTCAGTTTTTTGTAAACAAGACGCAATTTTCGCTTTTAGTTCATCTGTGAGTTTACCTTGTTCGGCGATCGCATTTAAAATCACCGATTTTCGTGCTTCTAGTTCAGTTAAATAAGCATATCGCTCAAATAGATCGCGCAGTTGGACTTCATTCATTTCGCCAGTGCGTTCTTTGCGGTAACGTGCAATAAAGGGAACCGTTGCACCCTCCGCCAAAAGTTCCAGCGCGTTTTGTACCTGATAAGGTTTAAGGTCTATTTCAGTTGCCAGTAGTTGAGGAATGTTTAGCATCGAGTTTTGAATTGCAAAAGGTTACTCATCAATGTAGTATGCTAGATTGTCTTCTCAGTACTAGCACCAATCGTTAACTTATTTACCATATAATTACTTAATCTTGTTTGTTGAGACTGTTTATTCCCATAGGTATTTTGACTAAAACCCACTTAGTTGTAAAATTAACCACAACTATAAAAACAGTTTCCACCTGTTTTTATTAATTTTTGCATTTTAGTTCTGAGGATAGTAAAAATGCATTTGTCTTTTTTGATTCCACTCTGTACTGGTTTAGTAACTGGCTATGTAGCTAAAAAATGTAATGATGAGATAGCTTATCTCACGGGTTTATTTACGGTTATCAGTCTGATTTTGAGTTTAGTCTTAGCCCCTTGGCAGTTCCAGCTAGTGCTGTTAATTCTTGTCCTCATCGGCACTAACAGATTTTTACAGAAAAATTAGGATTTTCACTAACTTAATTATTCCTGCAAGTATAAATACAGAATCTAACTGATGGTAGATGCGGTTAGAAGCTCTGTGGAGTATAATAGTGCTTCCTTCCTGAATACTGAGTAAGAAAAAGAGAAAGGAAGAACTTTCGCACTCAGTAAATGCCCTTCGACTTCGTTCAGGGCAAGCGCACTCAGCACTCAGCACTCATACCAATTCACAATTCGCAATTCGCAATTCGCAATTTAAAAACTTAGATGCAGCAAAGCTTTCAGGGTTTACATCTGTATCAGATTTTTCGTGAAATGGTATCAGCACTCAGCACTCAGCACTCAGCACTCAGCACTCAGCACTCAGCACTCAGAAAGGCACTCAGCACTCAGCACTCAGCACTCTTTTGAGGGTAGCGGTGAAGTTGGGATAGGAAATGGCGGCGGCTTCGGCCCGGTGAATTGTGGTGATGCCAGTGGATACAAGAGCCGCGATCGCCAGGCTCATGGCAATGCGATGATCTGTATAGCTATCTACGTCAGTCCCAACTAAGGGCGTACCACCAGTAATTTCCATCCCGTCGGGTAACTCACTGACTTTCGCTCCCATTTTATTGAGTTGCTGCGCCATGACAGTAATGCGATCGCTTTCTTTCACCCGCAACTCGGCTGCATCCCGAATCATGGTTGTCCCTTCAGCAAATACTGCTGCTACTGCCAAAATCGGTATTTCATCAATCATTCTGGGGACGATATCCCCAGCAATCATGCAGCTTTTTAAACGACTGGAACGTACTCTTAAATCCGCTACTGGTTCCCCAGCTACTTCGCGCTGATTTTCTAGTTGAATATCGGCTCCCATGAGTGCTAAGGCTTCTAATATGCCTGTACGGGTGGGATTAACACCGACGTTTTCCACCACCAATTCAGAATTTGGCACAATTGCTCCAGCTACTAACCAAAAGGCAGCTGAACTGATATCCCCTGGAACAATCACTTTTTGCCCATGCAATTGAGCCGGGCCAGTCACAGTCACGCTATTGGTTTCTGGATCGATGCTCAGTTCTGCACCAAAAGCCCGCATCATTCGTTCGCTGTGGTCACGGGACAGGGCGGGTTCGGTAACTGTGGTTTGTCCGGCTGTGAATAAACCCGCTAGTAAGATACAAGATTTAACTTGAGCCGAAGCGATGGGGGAATAATAGTGAGTCGGTTTAAGGGCTTGTCCTTGAATCGCTAGGGGTGCTAAGGAATTATTCTTGCGTCCCCAAATTTGCGCCCCCATTTGTTGCAAGGGTTTAACCACACGGGACATAGGACGCGATCGCAAAGAATTATCACCTGTGACAGTAAAAAAGCGCCCTGGATGAGATGCCAACAAGCCCAGCATCAGCCTCAGTGTAGTGCCGGAGTTGCCTGCATTCAACACATCCACTGGTTCTTGCAAGTTCCCCAGTCCAATCCCCTGAACCCTGACTAATTCCGTGTTCAGTTCCGAAATTTGGGCCCCCATAGCTTGAAAACAGCTAGCGGTACTGCGGGGGTCTTCGCCTAACAGTAGTCCTTGGATCTCCGTTTCACCTTGGGCGATCGCGCCTAACATTAAAGCGCGGTGGGATATGGATTTATCCCCTGGCACACGGATACAACCCTGTAAAGATAGCCCAGCAGAGGGTCGCTGGATAATTAGCTTATGGGAGAGGTCTGTTTGAGTTTCTACGGTTATAACAGAAGCCGACATTACGTTACACTGGCTCTTGAATACACCGGAAGTTCATCAGCGACTATAGTTTGCCACTACTGGGCACTTCCTGCCTAGTATCGTATCGCTTTTTGTTCTCGGAAATTTGCCAAAATCTACCAAAAATATTTTTCATGTTTAGTTAATACTTTTTTATTCTCCAGAAATCACCCATAAAGTCTTTAGTATTTCTATAATATTTCTTGAGACTGTTACCTGAGAGTATTAAGAAAAGTATAATTACTCACGAGCTTTACTGACAGATTACTGCACCATAGAAAAACTATTGTTTTTATAGTTTAAATTTATATTTAATTTATTTTTACGTTTATTTATCTAGCCTACTGAATCAGTATCTTCAGTTAATATTAAGCATGTTTTACTATTTAGTTGCTTACCCTGACCTGCTAGAGATACTGGTGTTAATTTCATCTTGTTCAATAGCTTTTAGCCCCTATCGCTCCCATGCTGACCCATCACCGCAAGCCCGTATGCCTATCACTGATTTCAACTGACCTGCCATTCTGGTCTGTTGTGGAAACTGCCGGGACGCTGTATCAAAAAGATACTGATCGCTTCCATTTATTGTTGACTGCACCGCCCTTAATTAGTTGTGAAGTGGGGAGTTCACTGAATTCAGAAGACCCGGTTTTCCAAATAAAGAGTCATGCTTATGCTCCCAGTAGTCCCAGAATTTTGTGGCTGGAGATTTCTCCCTACCGGGTAATCATGACGATGCAAGGTAATGCTCAAGTAAGTTATCGCCATTTCTGGGAACAAGGCGTTTATGGCATTAGCCGTTATTGGTTGCCCACAGAGTCATTACAGCCACACAATCCCATTCGCTTACGTAATTTTACGAAAAGCCTGTCACTCAATGGACACCACTTACCAGAACATTTGCGGGTGGAATACGAATTGTGGGCAGAAAAAGTCCAACTGGGAAGTTATATCCTCAATCTGGAAATTAAACACTAGTAATTAAGCTTCTCCTGGGACTGGGGACTGGGGAACTCGGGTCTCCCTCTGGGGATAAGGGGTAATGGGGAAGAGTTTTCCTCATACCGGATACCCAATCCCCGATCCCTATTACCCAAAATAACTGGGTTCGTTACCAGGTTTCCATTTAATGTTGCAACCAATACTGGGCTTTTGTTCACTTGTAACGGGTTTACCTGCTAACACTGAGGCGATCGCAGAACGTAAATCTGCACCCGTCACGGGTTTGCCATTGCTGGGACGGCTATCATCCAATTGTCCTCGATAAGCGAGTTGGCGTTTTTCGTCAAATACAAAAAAATCGGGTGTGCAAGCAGCTGTATAAGCTTTTGCTGTTTCTTGAGTTGCGTCGAAACACAAAGGAAACTTAAAATCAAGTTCTGTTGCCATTGCCTTTAAAGACTCTGGCGCATCATCTGGATATTTTTGTGCATCATTGGCGCTAATGGCAACGATACCTAAATCACTGGTAAGGTAATCTTTTCCTAACTTGGCTAATTCTTCTTGTACATGTTTGACAAATGGACAATGCCGACAAATAAACATGACTAATAATGCTTTTTTATCAGCAAAAGTGGCAAGAGAAATTGTTTTTCCAGATACCACTTCTGGTAGATGAAAATCTGGTGCTTGTGTACCTATTGGCAACATTGTCGAAGCAGTTAAAACCATAAAAAGTTCTTCCTTCCTGAGTGCTGAGTACTGAGTGGGGAGTAAAGTGTAGGGTAAAAATCTGTTTCCTACTTCTTTCTATTCCCTAGTTTTTTTCTCTGTTATTAGTGTACGCATTAATGATGGCTACTCATAAAATTAGAGACAGGAAAATTCCTGTCTCTACATGTGTTGAATATTTTTTAAAAAAAGTTAATTCTTATAGACTTGCCAAAAGACCGAAGATGCCGTGTCCTGTGAATACTTCTAATGCTATCAGAGAAACAAAACCAATCATGGCTAAACGACCGTTGAGTAATTCTGCGTAAGGAGTAAATCCAGTGCGATCGCCTTGCTCGTCTACATAAACTCTTGGTTCGAGTGCAAAGTTGTTGAGTTTACCTTGGTCGTCAACGATAGGAGCATTTGTACGCATGTGATTTTTCCTTGTTTCTCTGTTATGTAAATAATTGTAACAACAATATAAAAATTTGTAAAGTATCTGAATCTGCCGAACGAGATATGATGGTGAGTCGGGTTCACAACCACATTTAACGAACAGACATCAATTCATCAATGCAGCGATTCCGAGTAGAGGTTATTGCCAAAACACCAAACCCGCAGCAAGTGATTTATGCTGCGATGCACCAGGATTATACCGATGGCTTCGTGTATGACGAACGCGACGCATGGCCTTCGGAGTCACAATGCGGTGAAATTATTGTTAAGCGACTTTTAGCGGGAGAGAGGGGACATTATGGGCCTTTGGAACATCCCCAGATTGTTTTCAACTGTGGTTATTTTCCCCACAGTGTGATGCAGCAGGCACGTACTCATCGGGTAAGTGTATCATTTGATGTACAATCTTTTAGGTATACGGGGAACCAATTTATTGATGTAGTAGCGGGTAAAAAAGATATAGAGGATGTTTTCTACCTACGTCCAGTTGGTTATTACTCTGATAGACAAGGTAAAAAGTATTACTATTCTCCAGAACAACGAGCAGCAGATTTACAGTGGTGCTTAGAAGCAGCTAAACGATACAAAGCTGATTTTGAGGGGGGAATGTCTGAAGAACACGCCAGAGGAAAAGTACCTTTTGATTATCGTCAGCATTTTGTAGTGAGTTTCAATTTAAGGTCTTTCATGCACTTTTGTGACATGAGAAATAAGAAAGATGCTCAATTAGAAATTCAAAAGTTGTGTGAAATGATGTGGCCTCATTTTGCCGAGTGGACACCTGCGATCGCACAATGGTATGAAAAGCAGCGTCTAGGTAAGGCAAGGTTAGCACCGTAAAATTGTAGAGTTTTTAAACGCAGAGTTACGCGAAGTTTGTAGTGAGGACTTTAGTCCTCTCTCTTCAACAGTGCTACAGGAAAATATTTCAAAGCTTCACCAACTAACATAATGTTATCAGTATTGACCATTTGTCCAGTAATAGAATCTTGCCAAACTGAAGACGCTACTGATGGTAGATGAATAAAAGTATCATCCCAAACTGACTTACCTATGGGATATGTGCCTAGTTGAATTAAGCTGGTGAAAAAGCGGGGTGCAATGGTAATAATTGTCTGATTACCATGACTTCTAGCAAAGGCAATAATATGGTCTTTAAATTTGCCTGCAACTTCTAAAAGTAGATAGTTACCTTGTTGAAAGACTTGTAAATTTTCTTTTCTAGCTTTTAAAGCTTGGGCAATTAAAAACAGCTTGATTTTACCATCTTCCTTAGTTGCGAATAAATTATCTATTAACTGCAAAATATCTGTGTGTATTTGTTCTTTAATCGCTTGCAGATAAGATTTCCGGACTGCAAAATCAACTGGACGGCGATTATCAGGATCAACCATACTGAAATCCCAAAGTTCAGTTCCTTGATAAAAGTCTGGAACTCCAGGAGATGTTATTTTTAGCAGTATCTGAGACAGAGAATTAAAAATACCATAGTAAGCTATCCGTTTTTGAAAAGGTAAAAATTCCTGCAAAAATTGATTTTGCTCTGAAGGTTCTAAAACTGCTGAGACAAAGTTATTTAAGGCATTTTCATAAATATCATTAGGTCGCAGCCAAGCTGTGTAAACTTTAGCTTCTCTAGCAGCTTTGAGTACATAATCTTGAATTCGTTGGCAAAAGTTGTTATATTCATGTTCAAAGAAGGGAAATGCTCCTATTAGCATCTGATAAAATTGATATTCATCGTTCCTATCTGGCATAGGTAAAGTTTTATTACCACTTGTTTTGTGAGAACGATTAATTTCAGAAAATAGATAAACTTGTTTTTGCCATTCCTCTGGTATTTCTGATAAAATATTTAATCTGGCGCGGATATCTTCACCCCGTTTAGTATCATGAGTGGAAGTAGCATTCATTGCATGTAACCAACGGGTTTGTCGCTGTTGATTAAAGTCGTGGAAATCGGTAATACTTAGACCAAAGTTATCAGGATTACCACCAACTTCGTTTAAGGAAATAAAGCGGTTATAAACGTAGAAAGCTGTATCTTCAACTCCTTTTGCCATCAAAGGACCAGTATACTGTTGTAGCCGCATGACGAAATAAAGCCATTGCTCTTGATCATCTGGAGTGAGATAATTTTCGTATTCTAGTAAGAGTAATTTCTCGATGAAATTTAGTTCATGATGCAGTAGAGGAATGTGTGATTTCGCTTGTTGAATTACATCTTGAATATATCGACAATTTTCTGGTAATATACCATCTTTATTGGTGTAAGTTCGATAAATAGGAAATAAAGTGAGGATTTCTGCGATCGCTCGTTTTAATCCATTAATGGTAAAATCATTACCATAACGATGTTTACTTGCTATTCTTTTTAAGATATAGGTTAAATTATCGACATCTCCAGCTAAATTTCTTTCTAAAATTAAATGCTTTTTCTCAACATCAACTTGCTCATAAGAAGTTCTAGAACCTGTAAAACTCCAGTAAGTTTCAGTAAAAGCATCTCGGTTTTCGCTTTTACAAAAAATCCCATTGAGATAATTTAAAAAATTATAGCCTGTAGTTCCTTGAATTGGCCAAGTGTTAGGTAATTCTTCACCTGATTGCAAAATCTTTTCGACAGTAATATAGATGTCTCCTATTTTTTCTCTAAGTTTTTGTAAATACTGTGTTGGGTCATAAAGACCATCGATATGATCAATTCTTAACCCAGTGAACTGGTCTTGTTTCACCAATCGAGTAATCAAACTATGGGTATCTCTAAATACCTCTAAATCTTCTATTTTGACAGATATCAACTCATTAACTGTAAAAAATCTCCTGTAATTAATCTCTTCAGCACCTACTTTCCAAAAAGCCAGGCGGAAGAACTGTTCAGAAAGTAAATTATCTAAAAGATTAAAACTTTCTGATTTACCCTGTTCACCATTAAAAGTTTGTAGATTTTCATCAATAAATGTGTGGACTTCTGTATTATCTGTATAAAGTTCCCACAACAAATCTTTAACAAAATCAATTTGGTCTTGTCTCTCATTTTGTGTAGCATCATCGGGTATATGTTTTACCATATAAAGGATGCCGAGTAACCTCACGAATATGGGATTATTTCTCCCTAATATTTTAGATAATTTGCCTATATCATAATTCAAAAATGTAGCATAAGACTCTATTTTTAAGGGTAGCCTTAAATTGTAATAATTAACACTCAATCCATTTTGATCATACTTTAGTTGAATTTCTCCATTTTCCAAACAATCTCCATAAAAATTACCAAGTAGAGGCGTAAGAATTGGTTCTTGCTGATTACTTAACCCATTGCTTATAGGAGAATTCCAGGTAATATCAAAATAGTTAGCATAGACAGATTTATTACCATTCTCTAGAACATTCATCAGATATTGATTTTGACTATCATAAGCCATGTGATTGGGGACAATGTCTTGCAGCCACCCCATATTATGCTGTTTTAATTCTTGCACTAAAGCGGCAAAATCTTCTTGTGTTCCTAATTCTGGGTTTAATTGATTAGGGTCAACTATATCATAGCCGTGGCTGCTACCTGCTTTTGCTTTAAATATTGGTGATGCATAAAGGTCGGAAATTCCTAATTCGTCAAGATAATTGATTATTTTTCTGGCTGTATTAAAATTAAATTGGGAATTAAATTGTAGGCGATAAGTTGCTAAGGGAATTCGCATAGGTAAACTCACTAATTAAAAAGTTTATTTTTTTAACGTTCGCGTAGCGTGCGCTACTTGCACGCTATAGCTGATGCGACGCTGAAGTTATCTAAAATATCTTTCATAAACTACAAAACTTTGCTGACGTAGTGTTAATTCTTGACGTGAGTTAACTTCTTCTGGCAACAATGAACCATTACCTAACCACTTTTCCTCAGCAGAGTCTAAGACTTTTACCCAAGTGCCACCTGTAAATTCTTGGCTAAAGTTCACATCACAAGTAATAAAATTTATCGCACAGAATATTTGATTTTTTCCGCTAGATTTCAACCATACAAGCAGCTTTTGATTTTCATTAAATTCTACTTGTAAATCTTTTCTATCACCGTTTAATAAAGCTAGGTTTTTGTTGCGTATTTGAATAAGTTTTTTGTAAAAAGATAATAGAACTTGATGTTTACCCGTTTGCCGCTTTTCCCAATGCAATTTACAATTGATGAAAGTATCAAAAGATTCTGGATCTGGGGGTTCACCTTGAGAATGGAAAGCGAAAAATTCTTGTTTACGTCCGGCGCGAACTGCCCTAATTAAATCGGGGTCTGAATGACTAACAAAATATATAAATGGCGATTCTTCCCCATATTCTTCCCCCATAAATAACAAGGGTATATAGGGAGACAGTAATACTACGCCAGCAGCTAATTTTAAAGCCGCAAAACTTACTAATTGCGATAATCTTTCGCCTAAAACTCTATTGCCTATTTGGTCATGATTTTGGATAGCGACTATAAATTGACATGACGGGCGATCGCCTGCATAATTCCCATGAAAGCGTTGGCGATAAGGGGAATATTTCCAGTCGTAAACAAAGCTATCTTTATAAGCTTTTGCTAAATGTTCACACTTACCAAAATCTGCATAATAACCAGTGCGATCGCCTGTCAGCAAACTATACAATGAATGATGAAAATCATCGCTCCATTGGGCATCAATGCCATAACCGCCTAACTCATGAGGACGAATTATTTTTGGGTCGTTTAAATCACTTTCAGCAATTAGATAAAGCTTTCTTCTTTGTTTTTCAGAAAGTGCCGTCACATTTTCTGAAAGTTCAGCTAAAAAGTGTTTAGCACCCAAATCATAAATAGCGTGAATTGCATCTAAACGCAGGGCATCAATATGAAATTTTTCTAGCCAGTAAAGTGCATTTTGAATAAAAAACTGACGCACATCATAGCTATGGGCATCATCAAAATTAATCGCATTTCCCCAAGGAGTACGATAAGTTTCTGTAAAATAAGGGGCAAAGCGACTTGTATAATTACCTTCAGGGCCAAAGTGGTTATAAACCACATCTAAAATGACGGCAATTCCTTGTTGGTGACAAGCATCAACTAATTGCTTTAACTTATTAGGGCCACCATAAGAATTCTGCACAGCAAACGGGTAAACGCCATCGTAACCCCAATTGCGATCGCCTGGAAATTGCGCCACTGGCATGAGTTCAATGGCATTTACTCCTAACTCTCGCACATCTGGGAGTCGGGGAATAATTGCCTCAAAGGTACCTTCCGGGGTGAAAGTACCAACGTGCAACTCATACATAATCATGCTTTCTAAAGGAATACCAGACCAGTTATTATCATTCCAGGCAAAGCTGTGATTAACGACCTGGGAAGGGCCATGTACACCATGCGGCTGAAAATTCGATGCCGGGTCAGGTTTGGATTCACTATTATTTAATTGATATAAATAAAGCGTTCCTGGGTCGATATCCCTGGCAGTAACTTGCCAATATTTCCCTAGTTGCTGCATGGGAATCAAGCGCTGATAAGGTGAAACAATTTCTAAGGCGACGGTTTCTAAATACGGTGCCCAAATTGTAAATTCACAAATACCGTCACCTAAATAATGAGCGCCAATTTTCATAGTCAATGCTGAGGACTATAACCAAGTCTGATTTGTTCTGAGTAGTTAATTTAATTACTGTGTAGTTAATGATAAAGCAAATGATATTAATTTGAATTTAACTCGATAAAGCTGTTACTTATTCCATCAGTAGGATGAACAATTATTGATTCCACAAGATGCAATTAGTTAGGTTTATGTAAATTATTTAAGTAAGATAAATCACATCTTTTTAATGTTATATAAGTTTTTATAAAATTCCTAAATCCGAGAAAAATATTTAAATTGCTTAATTATGGTAGGTAAGATACCTATTCCAGAAGATATTCATAAATCCTGATTATGCAAATTAGATTAGTTTTAGCTAATTCCTGATTCTGTCAAAAATTTAGGAATCGGCAATTAAACATAATGCTATACCCATAGATAGATTTATAACTTTTACCTTTGTTAGCTATAAATGAACAAAAATCAGATTATTTTGTTCATTTAAATCAGCTTGTTGGAGATTAAATATATTTTCACTTTAAAGCTTACCAAAAGTTTAATTTCACTGGTTTTAGTCAATTTTTATGAAATTAATCTCAACAGCAAATTACCAATAATTGAAATAAAATAATCAGCATCTATCTAAAGATTGTAATAGAAATGCAAATAGATTTTGTAATATTGGTACAAGCATTTTTAATATGAAAGTCATAAACAACTAGCTATCAAAATCAAATGAAGTAACAGTTCCCAAGTTAAAAGCTAAAGACAATAAAACAGGACTTGCGTAAATAGAAAACTTTCAGCTAATCAAGTGATCGCACAAGGAGAAAAAACATGCCACGACCAATTAAAAATTCAGTCATCGTAATTACAGGTGCATCAAGCGGCATTGGACGTGCCACAGCGCTGGAGTTTGCCAAACAACGTGCCACATTGTTGCTAGCTGCACGGCGGGAGGCAGCTTTGCAAGAAGTAGCCCAAGAATGTCAACATTTAGGCGGAACTGCTGTAGCAGTACCAACTGATGTCAGTCATGAGTCAGCAGTCCAAGCACTAGCACAGCGCGCGATCGCTTCTTTTGGTAGACTTGATGTCTGGGTGAATAATGCCGCAGTCAGTTTATTTGCGCGCTTTGAAGAAGCACCCCCGGAAGCTTTTCGACAGGTAATTGAAACAAATTTATTTGGTTACATTTACGGTGCGCGTGCTGCTTTACCTTACTTCCGGGAACAAGGTAGCGGTAACTTAATCAATGTTTCTTCGGTGGTTGGTGTCACTGGTCAGCCATACACCATCCCTTATACCATCAGTAAGTATGCGATTCGCGGACTCTCCGATTCCTTGCGGATGGAGTTGGCTTTAGATAATGCACGTGACATTCATGTCTGCACTGTATTACCAGGTTCCATTGACACACCAATTTTTCAACACGCGGCTAATTACACTGGTCGCCAAACTAAGGCAATGACTCCTGTATACCCAGCCAGACAGGTAGCTGAGGCTATTGTGGGGTTAGCCGAAAGACCACAGCGAGAAATCATCGTCGGTCAAGCGGTTTATTTACAGATTTTGCAGAAAACCTTGGCACCCGACCTGTATGAACCGATGATGGCCAAGCAAGTTGATCAAGATCACTTCCAGGATCACAAGCCAGCTCCCCATACTGACGGCAATGTATTTGAGCCGATGCAGGACTATACAGGTATCAGTGGCAATTGGCTGGGTACTGGCGGCATCACAACGCAAGATGTCTGGGATATGGCTAGGGAGACGGCACAGAAAATTGGTTTACCTCTTTCTTGAAAAAGTGGCAATAAGAAAGGGAGTAGGGAGTGGGGAGATATAGCACTACGCATAAACTGAAGCTGTTTATACTCAGCACTCCCCTTCGACTTCGCTCAGGGCCAGCGCACTCAGACGTTCGGCGAAGCTCAGTCGAGCCGCACTCAGCACTTTCCTTGAGTCGCGATCGCATCTGTTTTGGCTGCCATGATGAAATCATTGCGATGGAGTCCATGAATCGCATGTGTCCACCAGGTGACTGTTACTTTACCCCATTCAGTCAGCAAAGCGGGGTGATGTCCTTGTTTCTCAGCTTCTTCACCCACTCGTTGAGTGAAGGCGAGTGCTGTTTGAAAATCGGGAAATTTGTAAACGCGCTGTAAGCGTGCCTCATCATTCTCTTTAATTATCTGCCAATCGGGTATCTGAGGCTGAAGTTCAGCAATTTCTGCCTCACTCACTGGTGGAGAATCACCCCTACAGGGAACACAAGTTTGTGGTAGTAACGCTTCCATTGTTCTTACTCCTTCACGAGTAACAATTTCAGTTTAAACCCAAAATTCGGGTTGAAACCGAAGGAAGGCGTTAGGAGGAAGAAGGATGAAGGATGAATTTGGGTGTGGATTCCGACTCCACCCAAATAAGTTCCGGCAAATCAAAGATTTTGCCGCTTTACTCAAACCCTTGCTTCCTTTGGTCGCGCTTCGTCATAGCAGTTTGCCTAGAAATTTGGCAAGGCGTACTGACTGAAGAAGATTTGAAACAGTATGATTCAATGTCTGATATTGAGAATATGCGATCGCACTATTTTGACAATAACGGCATATTCTTAGTGTTGCTTGACAAAAAGCAAATTGTTGGTACTGGCGCAATCCGCAAGTTAGATAATCAAATCTGTGAACTCAAGCGTATGTGGTTTTTCAAAGAGTATCGAGGAAAAGGTTTAGGTGGGAAAATGGTTCAAATGCTTTTTGATTTCGCCAGAAAAGTAGGTTATCAGAAAGTTAGGCTTGACTTAGCTCATGAGGAAATACAGGCACAGGCACTCAAATTTTACACGAAACTGGGATTTTACCCAATTGAGAGATATAACGATAGTCCATGTCAAGTGTTCATGGAAAAGCTGTTGAAATAGAAGGAATAGAAAAATAAGGAATCGCTCATGATTTTAGTCAGACTTACTTAACTTATGGACAATAACGAACAACAAATTCTCCATTCATGGGCAGTCAATGCTAAACCGTGGACAAGTTTAGTTCGTGACAAAAAAATTGAGAGCCGAATTCTGATCACAGACAAAGCTATTTTGGAAGCTGTGGTTGAAATTCAACCAAAAACGTTTTTAGATATCGGATGCGGTGAAGGATGGTTGTGTTATGAACTCTTCTCACACGGGTTTAATGGGTGGGGAGTTGATGGCATTAGTGATTTGATCGAATCAGCACGGTGCATGGGCGATGTCCGCTTTGTTGTATCTTCTTACTCGGATCTCCCATCACAGAAATTTGGTGTCATTAACCAGTTTTCCTGCTTCATCTGCAACTTCTCCATTCTGGGGGAAGACGCTCTGAGTGACATAGCCGATGCGGGTCAAAGCCTGTTAGAGTCCCAGGGCAAAATCATCATTCAAACACTTCATCCTGTAATCACTTGCGGTGACTCTCCCTATGAGAATGGATGGCGCAAAACTTCCTGGACTGGAATTGCAGATGAATCATTTCATCCTGCACCCTGGTACTTCAGGACAATTGAATCATGGATTAGTGATTTTCATCTCCGGAATTATCGACTACTAAAGTTACTAGAACCTTGCCACCCCATCACTAAAAAACCAGCTTCAATCATATTTATCTTTGAACGACAGTAATTTTGAATAGCTGATATGGTTATAGCGATCGCATTGCCATTAACTTAATATCTTGCACCAGGCGACTGGAAGTTGCAGCTACACAGGCCAAACCCGCACTTCGACAAGAGTTCGGCGAAGGCTACTTCGACAAGGCTCAGTACAAGTCACTCGAGCCGCTCAGTAACCACCTGCGCGGGTTGAAAAACCTTAATTTGCCGTTAGTCCGCATAGGCGGACTTTGTTTGTATAGCCGCGTACAGCCTGCGGCATCCTTGGGCTGCTTTTCTAATCGCCAGGGGTTGATTTTTCTTGATGCTTATATCTTGGATGATAAAGTCAGAAGCTGAGAAATTGAGGTCAGACGAAGCGTTACTTATACCCATGGGTTGATAACGAACAAGTGATTCGTGGTTTCATGCTGGGAGCAATTCATCTTGCTGCTGCCGTTATCTGGCTTAATTAATGACACGCCCTAGATTATCCAGATAATTGATGTCCTTTTTTTACTCCCCAAGACAGATGCTATTATTTATCCTTTGGAGTCTTTGAAGATCAAGCTAACTTGAAACCCTAGTTTGAATCTACTTTTAGGCTCCTGCATATCTAAGGAGTAAAAGTAAATTTATGCCAAGAATTAAATCTGCCTTAGCACTGAGTATAGCTACCTTAGCCACGGGTTTTTTAGTAGGAGCTTGTAATGATACTAGTAACCCCAACGGAGAGAATGCTAGCTCAACTACAACTGGTAATGGGCTAAAAATTGGTACTCTACTACCGACAACTGGTGACTTAGCTTCCATTGGACAGCAAATGGTAGGTTCAGTTCCCTTGCTCGTTCAAACTGTCAACGCGTGCGACGGAGTGAATGGGCAACCAGTTACCCTTGTAGAAGTAGATGACCAAACTGATCCCAGATCCGGTGCTGCTGGTATGACCAAACTAGCAACTGTTGATAAAGTAGCTGGTGTAGTTGGCTCCTTTGCTAGTAGCGTTTCTACAGCCGCAATCTCAATTGCTGTGCCTAATCAAGTGATGTTGGTTTCTCCTGGTAGCACCAGTCCAGCTTTTACCGAAAAGGCCCAAAAAGGTGACTTCAAAGGTTTTTGGGCGCGTACTGCTCCTCCTGATACCTACCAAGCATTAGCTTTAGCTCAACTAGCTAATAAAAAAGGTTTCAAGCGAGTTTCGACAGTTGTCATTAATAACGACTATGGAGTGGGGTTTGAAAGAGCATTTGTTCAAGCCTTTGAGAAATTAGGTGGAACTGTCATTAATAAAAATAAGCCCGTCCGCTACGACCCCAAAGCCCAAACATTCGACACCGAAGCGGCGGCGGCTTTTGCTGGTAAGCCAGATGCAGTAGTTGCCGTTCTCTACGCCGAAACAGGCAGCCTACTCCTCAAAACTGCCTATCAGCAAGGTTTAACTGAGGGTGTACAAATTCTGCTGACAGATGGCGTAAAATCACCTACCTTCCCGGAACAAGTGGGTAGAGGCAGTGATGGTACATATCTCCTAACTGGAGCGCTAGGTACAGTCCCCGGCTCCGATGGTAAAGCATTAGCAGACTTCAATAAACTGTGGCAAGAGAAAAAAGGTGGTTCCCCAGGGGAATATGCTCCCCAAGCTTGGGATGCAGCCGCTTTGTTGGTATTAGCAGCACAAGCCGCTAAGGAAAATACAGGCGTTGGCATCTCTAGTAAAATCCGTGAAGTTGCCAATGCACCTGGCACAGAAGTTACTGATGTCTGCGAGGGGTTAAAGTTACTCCAAGAAGGTCAAGATATTAACTACCAAGGAGCCAGTGGCAATGTAGATGTTGATGCCAACGGCGATGTTGTGGGTGTCTACGATGTTTGGACTGTAGGAGGAGATGGCAAAATCACGGTGATTGATCAAGTTAGTCCTCAATAGGTGTTATGACAAGAGGCAGGGGGATGGGGGGTAAAGAACTACGCAAAAGTCAAAAGTCTGATATTTTGAACTTTGTGACCATTTTTAAAGCTGGAGAAATAGATATAGCCGTAGTCACATAGGTTATGCTTTTTGATTGTCACAGATTCCTCACTTGTTCTTACTTCTTTTAAAATCCTTGCCCATTTAGAAAATTCACGAGTAAGAGGGTGTTTGAAAAGTCAGAAAGGTTGTAAAAAAGCTCTCTCAGTATAAGCTGTGAATGAATAGTAAACAGCACCGAGAGAGTGACATGAGTAAAGCTTACCCCAGCAATCTGACCCGTGAC
>JAHHIM010000052.1:0-22772 GCA_019358915.1 Trichormus sp. ATA11-4-KO1 | reverse complement strand
TTTTAAGTAAGAACTCTCCAGCAACAGTTAATATGAGAAACTTTGTAAATTGTGGCTATTTTAACTTCTTTAACGTCAAGAAAAATAACCCTTCATTATACCAAAAAATATTTATGCAAGAGTTCTAATATTTGGGTAAAAAGAAGATGTACAAACCCATGTCTTCCCACTTTGACCATAACTGCTGCACTTCTTTACACCGATGTACTGGGTCGTTGTCCTGGACAATGACTCGGATACGTCCTGTTTTTTGAGCTGCGGCTGCTTCAAGCTCCATCATCTGAATATAAGATTGACGTGAAACGCCGCCAATGACCAAACCGTACACAAAACTAATTAAGGGTTGAAAAAAGCCAATAATACTTAACCTTCGACCTCGACGCTGGCTTTGTTCTAAGCGTTTTTGCTGACCTCGGAAGTAATAGCTGTAGCTGGCCTCACTCCAGGCACAAAATCCGGATTCATCCATATACTTTAAATCGATTTCTCCGGTCGCCGCAGACAATTCCAACATTTCTAAGTCGGCTTGTTTGATTTGTTGTAGTACTGGGTCTTGTTTTCCTTGATGGCTTTTTCTGGTTCGTTTCCAAATGACCACGCCAGTTGCTTCAAGTCGGCAGAGCCGCCCAACGCACTGGCTCCCCTTTTTTTTAGTACCTGTCTTAACCTGAAATTAACATTTTTGTATGTATGCTGACCCAGGAGTTGAACCAACTTATCGTGATTCTGCGATCACTGACTGATCTACCGGAAGACGAAGTCATCAAAGCGACGAACCTATTTCAAATTTCCAACTTGAAACGAGGTGAGTTTTTTTCCCGTGCGGGTGATGTACCCAGAACAATTGGGTTCGTGATATCGGGCATTCTGCGCTTGTATTATGTGGATGGTGACGGCACCGAATACACGAAGTCATTCTGTGCTGAGAATAGTTTTGTTGCAGCCTACAGCGCGTTGTTACTAGAACAGTCTTCACAACTTTTTATTCACGCATTAGAAGATACAAAGTTACTCATTGCTGATTATTCAGCTTATTGCTCGCTTTCTAAAAACCACCCTTGCTGGCAATCGCTAAATTGTAAAATTGCTGAAATCTTATTCATCAAGAAGGAGAAGCGGGAAAGTGCTTTGCTGTTGGATGATGCCAAAACTCGCTATTTGAGTTTTCAATCAAAGTACCCTAGCTTGGAAACTCGCCTCAAACAACATCATATTGCTTCCTACCTCGGCATCACTCCTGTAACCTTAAGCCGAATTCGTACCCAATTGAAATCGCATTAACTTATGTTAATGAATTACTTCTAACTCCAATTTAGGATAGCTGCAATACCCTAACGACCGGAGTAATTGATGAACACAGATCATAATACTATTTTGATTACAGGCGGCACATCAGGCATTGGTTTCGCTCTTGCCCAACGGTTTCTTCGGGAGGGGAATACTGTGATTGTGACAGGCACCAATGCTGAAAAAGCTGAAGTTGTGAAAAATCAATTGCCAAACATTACCATTGCGCTTGCCGATATGCGCGATCGTTTAGCACTCGACAAGTTAGTCTACAGCTATCCTGACGTAAACATTCTCATTAACAATGCAGGTGTTCAATATAACTATGACTTTGCCGATCCTGCGATCGCAGTTGAGCAGATTGAAACTGAACTAGACATTAACTTGCTCAGTCCTCTGTATCTAACAAAACTTTTTCTCCCGCAACTTTTGAGACACCCCACTGCTGCAATTATTAACGTTTCCTCAGGATTAGGCATTGTGCCAAAGCAAAGCGCTCCTATTTATTGTGCCAGTAAAGCTGCGCTGCATAGTTTCACCAAAACCTTGCGATGGCAGCTTGAAGCAACCTCCGTTCGAGTTTTTGAGATCATTCCACCGATGGTAGATACGGCGATGACACGAGGACGGGGACGCGACAAGATTAAACCAGAGGCATTAGTCGAAGAGTTTTGGCGTGACTTTAGCCAAGACCGATATGAAATGCGGATTGGCAAAACCAAATTACTGTTCGTGCTTCAGCGTCTCATGCCAACACTCGCAGAACGCATTATGCGATCGGGACTTTGATTGCATTTTTCACAGCAAGTTTTTACCGCTTATTTCTCTATTTGCCCACTGTTGTGGGATCTATCGAGACACCCAGACTAGAGCATTCTGGCGCTCGCTTCCTCAAATTCACCCAAACTGCTTTAGCCAATATTTTTGTTTTTAACCTAAAACAACTCAATTGTTAACCTCACCTTTAAACAAGGGTGAAAACTTATTCTTATGCAACTAACGTTTTGATTACATTTTCAAATCAACTGCTTGTAGATTGTATAAGTTAGGGGAATTTTTCTAGGATGATAATTCAGCTGGATCGCTTGAGTGTAACTTATCCTGGCGGAGTTCAAGCCCTCCAGTCAGTTTCTTTAAACTTTAACCCAGGAGAGTTTACAGTCATCTTGGGAGCTTCTGGTTCAGGTAAATCAACTTTGCTCCGGTGTTTAAATGGACTCATCCAACCAACGGCAGGGTCTATTACAGTAGAAGGTTGGCGCCAACTCAATGAACCCAAGGTACTACATCAACATCGCCAGCGCACAGGGATGATTTTTCAGCAGCACCAGTTAATTGGTAGACAAACTGCACTACAAAATGTGCTGACTGGTCGTTTAGCCTATCACTCAACTCTGAGAAGCTTTTTTCCATTACCCAATGCTGACAAATATATAGCCTTGGAATGTTTAGAAAGAGTAGGACTATTAAATAAAGCTTTAACACGAGTAGATAATCTTAGTGGTGGACAACAGCAACGGGTAGGTATTGCGCGTGCGTTGGCGCAGAAACCCCGGTTAATTCTGGCAGATGAGCCGGTTGCCAGCCTTGACCCTGCTAGTTCCCACAAGGTGATTTCTTTTCTACGTCAAATTTGTCAAGAAGACGGCATTGCGGCAATTATGAGTCTACACCAAGTAGACTTAGCTAAAACCTATGCAGACAGGATAATTGGTGTATCTCAAGGTCATGTAGTTTTTGATGGTAATGCCGCAGGTATTCAGGAAGGTGAACTTAATCGCATCTATGGCAATACCGAAAATATTCACCTAGATGATGCAGAAGAATTGATTGAGAAGGCAGTTGGCAAAGCCTCTCATAGATAAGGCAGAAGATAACGTATTATTCCCAGTCCCCAATCCTTCAAGAGTTTACACACTGTTTTATATATCAGGAGAATCTTTATGGCGATCGCAATGCAAAAAAAATTACTTACATCTGTAGCTGTAGCTGTGTTGGCCTTAGTTGGCTGTCAAGCACCTAACAACACTGCTACTAATGGTTCTGCTTCTCCTAATGCTAATACCGCAGCTGCGGTTGACCCTAGTGTATCTGACCCCGATACTTTAAAGGTAGCTCTTTTACCAGATGAAAATGCTTCCACCATCATCAAAAATAATCAGGGGTTAGAAAAATATTTAGAAGAAAAGTTAGGTAAAGATATTGAATTAGTTGTAACCACTGACTATTCTTCCATGATCGAAGCGGCAAGTAATGGACGTTTAGAACTAGCTTACTTTGGTCCACTTTCCTATGTTTTAGCTAAAACTAAAAGTAATATTGAACCCTTCGCAGCCTTAAAAAAAGACGGCGAAACCACCTATAAATCAGTGATTATTGCCAATATTAAAAGTGGTGTAAATTCTATTGAGGAAGCAGCCGGAAAAACAGTAGCATACGGAGATCAAGCTTCTACTTCTAGTCATTTAATTCCCAAATCAATGATTGCTGACAAGGGTTTACAACCGAAAAAAGATTATCAAGAAGCGTTCGTTGGTTCTCATGATGCAGTTGCTTTAGCAGTTCAAAATAACAATGCTCAAATTGGGGGCTTGAGTAAACCTATTTTTGAATCTTTAATTGAGCGGAAAATTATTGATAGTAGCAAAGTCAAAATTTTGGCAGAATCTAAACCATTTCCTCAATATCCTTGGACAATGCGCTCAGATTTGAACCCAGAATTAAAGGCAAAAATTAGTTCGGCATTTGTTGAACTGAAGGATGAAGAAATCCTCCAAGCTTTTAAAGCAGATGGGTTTGATGCCATTACAGACCAAGATTATGATGTAGTTAGGGATTTAGGTAAAACGTTGAATCTAGATTTTGAAAAGTTAAATTAATAGGCTTTTCAGTGCCTTTTATGGAGTCGAATAAGAAATAAAATCTAATCAGAGCCTATGTTCTTTGCTCTCACTGGATTTTAGATTTTTTAGCCTTTCTATAAAACGGCTATTTTAATGCCGTACCAAAAAACCAACGTAAGAGCCAATTAATAGGGACTAATTTAACCAACAAATTGAAGAATTCTGGTTTCAAAGATATGATTTTCAGACCACATATTACCTTCTTCCTTTTCCTTCCTACCTATTCAATCGAGTTTTATGACAACCAATCGTTATCAAAAATTTGAACCACTGTTAAAACAACAAAGACAACAGAGATATAAGCATTTACTGCAAGTAACTATTGTTGTAGTAATTGTGATGATATCTTTCTTATTAGTTGGTCTTTTTGATTGGGAAAGATTAGCTGAGGGTGTGCCTAGTGGGATTAATTTAATTGGCCAAATGCTACCGCCTGATTTTAGTTCGGTTATCAACTGGATTAAGCCACTGTTTGACACCTTGGCGATGAGTGTTGCAGGAACCGCCATTGCAGTTACTTTTTCTCTACCGTTATCACTACTAGCAGCTGGGAATACTACACCCCACCCGATTGTGTTTCAGGTAGCACGTCTGATTCTCAATGCTTTACGGGCTGTGCCAGAACTGATTATGGGAATTATTTTAGTGGCTGCGGTAGGGTTTGGTGCATTGCCAGGAGCGTTGGCAGTGGGGTTACATTCAATTGGGATGGTGGGTAAGTTTTTTGCTGAGTACATCGAACACGTACACTCTGCACCAATCGAAGCAGCACAGGCGGCTGGTGCCAACAAAATTCAGGTAATTTATCACAGTGTTTTACCGCAAGTTTTGCCGCAAATGTTAGATGTTACCTTATATCGTTGGGAATATAACTTTCGCGCTTCTACTGTCATGGGTGCAGTCGGGGCAGGCGGTATAGGGTTTGAACTAATTGGTTCTTTACGTATTCTTAGGTATAAAGAAGTAGCAGCAATACTACTCGTCATTTTGATGATGGTGATATTGGTAGATAGTTTCAGTAACTATTTACGCAGACGGTTAGCTTGAGGAAATATCATGAAACCAAATGTTGTGATTACTAACTGGGTACATCCAGAAGTCATTGAACTCCTCGAACCTCATTGTGAGGTAATTGCTAACCCCAGTAAAGAGTCTTTATCTCGTGAAGAAATTCTGCAACGGGCTAAAAATGCTGAGGCATTAATGGTATTTATGCCAGACACCATTGATGAAGCTTTTCTGCGGCAGTGTTCCCAGCTAAAAGTGATTGGAGCCGCCCTCAAAGGCTACGACAACTTTGATGTTGATGCCTGTACCCGTTGCGGTGTATGGTTTACAATTGTGCCTTCTTTGTTGTCTGCACCCACTGCCGAAATTACCATTGGGTTATTAATTGGGTTAGCACGACAGATGTTAGCAGGCGATCGCTTCATTCGCACAGGTAAATTTGCCGGATGGCGACCCCAATTTTACAGCCTAGGTTTAGCAAATCGCACCTTGGGAATTGTTGGTATGGGTGCATTGGGCAAAGCGCTCGTTCAACGGCTGGTGGGTTTTGAGATGCGGTTACTTTACAGTGATCCGGTGGCTTTAACTCCAGAACAAGAGGCAGCATGGAATTTATCACAAGTGCCTTTTGATACTTTAATAGAAGTAAGTGATTTTATTGTGTTGGTAGTACCTCTGCAACCAGCAACCTTTCATTTAATCAACGCCAACACCTTAGCCAAAATGAAACCAGGCAGCTTTTTAATTAACCCCTGTCGTGGTTCTGTAGTTGATGAACAAGCTGTATGTCAAGCTTTAGAATCTGGACACTTAGCAGGTTACGCTGCCGATGTGTTTGAAATGGAAGATTGGTATCGTAGTGATCGCCCCCACAGCATACCCCAGTCATTAATAGAAAACACTAATCAAACCTTTCTCACTCCCCATATTGGATCTGCTGTTGATGATTTGCGGCGCAACATTGCCTTAGAAGCCGCCCAAAATATTCTGCAAGCCCTGCAAAATCAAAAACCACAGGGAGCAGTTAATTGTCCATAAACAGTCAATTTTTCTGGTTTTTTCGGTTACTCTTATGAAAAAACTGATTAGAAATCATTGCAAGTCTTACCCTGTAAGGATTTCATTTAAAACAGCGCTGAATTTTTTATAACCCTTGCGGGGTAAGGGTTTTGTTGTAATAATCAATCTTCATTCACCATAAAAGGGACGCAAAAGCCATTTTCTTTTACCTTTTTACTTCCTTGTCTCCTTTAAAAAAGTTATTTAATTTTGACTTTTGAACGCTAGTTGCTACTCTGCGAGAAGCCGCGCCAGTTGCTACAAGTTGGGAAACCCGCAAGGGCGCACTGGCTCTTTTTGACTTTTGAACGCCAGTTGCTACAAATCGGCATAGCCGCCCAATGCACTGGCTCCTTTTGACTTGATTTGCCCCACCTATGAATTTTGAGTACGTAGAAAGTTTTTTAGCCGTTGTCCATACAGGGAGTTTTCGCCAAGCTGCCAAACAACTGGGAATTTCTCAACCTGCTGTCTCACAACACATTAAAAAGTTAGAAGCATCTTTGAACACTCAACTGATTATCCGCGATCGCAAGGGTAATCAATTGACTCCTGCGGCACAGAAATTACTTCCTTATGCCGAAAGTCTAATTTTGGTAACACAAAGAGCAGTTTCAGCCCTCAAATCTACAAAATTGCGAATTGGGGCGAGTTCTAATATTGGTATTTATCTCTTACCCCCGTATTTGAAATATCATTTGGAACAGTATGATAACTCCTATGAAGTGGATTTAGTAATTGATGCTAATCCGGCGATCGCTGACAAGTTAGAAACTGGATTAGTAGATATAGCCTTAATGGAGTGGTGGGATAATCGTCCTGGGTTTACATCTCAACTTTGGCAAAGCGAAGAACTTGTCTTCATAGTGCCACCAAATCATCCTTGGCGAGATTTGCCGAAAGTCCCCAAAGCCTATCTAGAAAATATCGAAATGTTAGGCGGAGAAAGAGGTACTGGTACTGGACGCTTACTACAGCAATTTTTTGGTGAGCAAGTTCACAAAATGCGAATTTCCATGCAATTGGGTAGTACAGAAGCTGTCAAACGAGCCGTACAAGCAGGGTTAGGAGTTTCAATTGTGCTGTCAAAATCAGTTACTCAAGAGGTACAAGCAGGGTTACTATACGCCATTCCTATAGATGTAGATAACAAAACCTTACGCAAAGAATTATTTGTTATCTGGCGCAGTAGCATATCTTGCCAGAGTCCAGTCCACCAATTCACTCAAATATTATTGCATGAATCAACTTGAACTAAATACCGGACAAAAAATAGCTATGAGTGAAAAAGTAATTCGCCAACAATACGACCAGATGGCAAAGTCATATGACCAGCGTTGGAATACATATATTGCCAAATCACTATCTGCTCTAAAAAATTGGGCAGAGATTCCACCAGAAGCGACAGTGCTTGATATTGGCTGTGGAACAGGAGAATTTGAGCAATTATTACTCACTGAAAATCCACAGCAAGTGATTACTGGAGTAGATATTTCCGCAGAAATGCTCCTCGTAGCTCAACAAAAATGTCGTACTTATTCTCATGTTTCATTTCAGAATGCAAGTGTGTCAAATTTACCATTTGTAGATAACAGTTTTGATGTAATTGTATCTGCAAGTGCATTTCATTATTTTGATGCTCCTCATGCTGCATTAATGGAAATAAGACGTGTTTTAAAACCAGAAGGTAAAGTATTTATTTTAGATTGGTGTAAAGATTATTTATCGTGTCAGATATGTGATTTTATATTGAAGTTTGTTGACCCTGCTTACAAACAGTGTTACACCCAAAAACAGTTTCATAGTTTACTAAGGTCTGCACATTTTGATATAGAGCGCGCAACTAAATTTCGTTTTAGTGTTGTGTGGGGAATGATGATTGCTGAAGTTACACCACAGAATAATCACCAAGCGAAACTCAGTTTTCGTTTCTAAGTCACAAAAATTAATCACTCTAGGCTCTCAGTTCGTTGGAAAAGCGAGAATCTCGAAATCTAGAACTGTCGCCACAGTTAAAATCAATCATTGATATCAATAATGGCTCTACTGGGTATAGAAGTCGTATAGACACCAGGGAAGAACTGCTCAGAACCTCTTATAAGCTATCTTTATCATTCAGTCTTCTCAGACAATTTTTCTGCTGGTGAAAGATAAGTTTCACTTAACTGCGGTCACTTGCGGCGTAAATATTCACGAAAGTAGTAGGGTTTGGGATAATGGTAACTGTCCAGAAAATACCGCGTACACCGGACAGTACCAGTGGAAGTAAATGAGGCCACCGCCCCCAGTTCGTCTACCGAATAAGCATTACAGGTCTAGAGAATACCTTACACCATCTGAGGTACGATCTCTGTTCAATGCGGCACTCGAACGCAAAGCTCGTTATGCCCACCGTGATTACACACTGATGTTGATGATGTTCCGCCACGGGCTGCGGGTAGGGGAAGCTGTGGGTGCGAAATGCGGCTTACGCTGGGATGCGATTATGTGGGGTGAACGTCAGATTTTCATCACTAGGGAAAAGGGCAGTGATTCTGGGGTGCATCCCCTCAGAGACGATGAACTGGAATTACTCAAAAAACTGCGAGAGCAATTTCCTGATAGTAAATATCTTTTCATGTCCGAGCGTGGTCAAGTGATGTCCACTGATGCGGTGCGGAAGCTGATGGGGCGATTGTCCGCCCAGGCGGGACTCGATATCAAAGTTCACTGTCACATGATGCGCCATGCTTGCGGCTATTATCTGGTGAATCAAGGTTACAGCACCAGAGAGATTCAAGACTTTTTGGGACACCGTGATATTAAACACACGGAAAAATATACCAAGCTGAATGCTCGACGCTTCTTGAATTTTGATTGGGGTAATTTGTGATCTGGCAATATTTGCGTGTTCTGTTAGTCTGAAAAATTAACTCCATAGCCAAGATTAATCAACAAAAAAAGCTGAGATTCAACAAATAATAGAACTATTAAAAGAATATCGCACCGCCCTGATCACCAATGTTGTTACAGGTAAAATAGATGTGCCATAAATTTTCATCCCTTGTAAATTCGTGTCTTTAATTCTTGATAAGTTTCATCACTTTGAGCAATTTTGAATTCTTTATAAGCTTTATTTAAGGCTTTACGAGATGTTCCTTCTGGACTCAGGGCAGCACTAAGTAAAACATTTGTGTCAATGACAATTAGTTTATGATTCATCGGCGAGTAATTCTTCTAGGATGTCTTCAGTTAGTCCTTTGGCTTGAGCATTTCTGCCGATTCTGTCAAAAACACTCAGTAAATCTTCATCTTCATCTTTATTTTTGGGAGATTTTTTCTTAATTTCTTGAATGAGTTGTTCTTGTTCTTGTATTGGAAGTTGTAGGACAAGACTAAGAATTTGCTCAAAGGTCAGAGGAAGTTGATAAGTTTTTTGAGTTTTTTGAGTCATGGTGCTTTTTGGGGTTAGGGGATGGTTATTACACTCAGTAATTAACCAAAACGCTGCATCATTGATTGCGCTCGTTTCATATTGGCAATTTGCATTCTTTGTTCACCCTTGACTTTTGCTAGTGCCAAGATAGCCTGTAATGCTTGGGGGTCAGCCTCGTAGTGTTCAAATAATGCTTCTATTAATACTTCCCTGCTAATGCCATTGATTTTACACATTTCACTCAAGCGTTCACTCAGTTCTGCTTCCAAGCGAATGGTACTCTGCTTAATTTTAACTACTGGATGTATAGATACCTTAGCATCTTGATATCCAGGTGTCGAGATATCTTGACTGTTAGAGTTAGGGATGTTTTGTGTGCTAGATACCTTAGCATCTTGATATCCAGGTATCGAGATATCTTGACTGTTAGATATCAAAGAAGTATCACGAGTAGGAACATTGGGACGTTGCCGTTTTTTCAGGCGTTCTAGGGCATCATCACTCATGATTCAGTATTTTAATAATTTGCTCAAAGGGATATTCCAGGTCTTTTTGTCCAAGTTCTGATAACAGTTTCCCTTTACGGATAGCACGTTTAAACTGTTCTGATTCTCGAATAGAGGGTAGCACGGGAATGTCGCCAGCGAATTCTCTCATAGCAGCAATGTTCTCTTTACCCTCAAGAGTTTGAGTGTTGCCAATCCACCGATCTCGAAAGGGGATTATTCCCAAAACCTTTCCTGTAAATGCCATGATTGATGTTTGGTCTTGTAAAAAGTCCTGGGTATCAATTAGGGAATTGACTCCTTTGGTCGTAGCTTCCACGGGAATCAGAATTTTTTCAGATGCTCCGACTGCGGTTAAACAGATTTGTGATCGCGAGGGTTGGACATCAATAATTACGTAATCAAATAAAGATTGCACGTTGCGTAATCTCAGTTTGAGGATAAACGCACCTGCACCACTGTTGACTAGGTAATCTGAAACTTTGAATAAGCTTCTATCCGCAGGGATGAGGAACAGGTTACTGTGTTGAGTGGGATAGATACCATCTTCTATGGTTACAGCACCAGTGAGAACTTCCAGTAAACTGGGTTGATTGGCAGCTACTTCATGATTCAGGTAAAAGGTTAGGTTGGCTTGTGGGTCACAGTCTATGGCCAAGACTCGTTTACCCTGACTGGCAAGCAGCAGAGAGAGAAAAAAAGCTACGGTGGTTTTCCCTTGTCCGCCGGAAAGCGAAACGCAGGCACAAGACAGCAATTTATATATTGTCCAACTCAATAAAGAAAAGCTTACACTAAGTTCTTTGTTATGTCTAGATATTGAGGTATCTAGACATAAAGATACCTCAATATCTAGATATCTTGCTTTAATGAAAAACTTAGATATTTTAGAAAAATATTGGGAAATCTAGAATTGACTAAGTGGATAATGAAGCAAGTCGGCAAAACATCGAAATATCCGGTTATGACGATCTAAAGGGAATGCTTCAGGGATGGGGGTTTTGAGGCTAAAGCCATAATTTGGCTCGAATAATTTTTTCATCTCTAGGGGTACTTTTGCTGATTCAAAAAGGCGTTATGATGTGTTTGATTGTGACCAAAAATAACTTGTGAGTGAAGTACGAGCGGATTACGATGGTGCATGGAAGGAAGGTGTAGAAGAATACTTTGAGGCATTTCTAAAATTCTTTTTTCCAGAGATTCAAGCAGAAATTGACTGGGGGCGAGGTTATGATTTCCTCGATCAGGAACTTCAGCAGTTAATGAGAGAGTCTGAAGTTGGTAAGCAGTTCGTTGATAAGCTAATAAAAGTTTGGCTGAAGGATGGAAAAGAAACTTGGTTGTTGGTACATCTGGAAATTCAAAGTCAAGTAGATACCAGCTTTGCCAAACGGATGTTTTCGTACCACTACAGAATTTTTGACCGTTATAACCAGGAAGTTGTAAGCTTGGCGATTCTAGGGGATAATCAAGCAAATTGGCGACCGCAAGAATATAGTTATGGACGTTGGGGATGTCGGTTGAGTCTTCAGTTTCCCATTGTGAAACTATTGGACTATGAAGCTCGATGGTTAGAATTAGAACAAAGTGATAATTCCTTTGCCGTATTGGTGATGGCGCACCTGCGAACACAAGCGACAACTCAAGATTTGGCAGGTCGATTGCGCTGGAAGTTGAGCCTGATTAAACGGATGTATGAGTTAGGCTATAGTAAGGATAAAATATCTCAGCTATTCCGGTTGCTAGATAGATTAATGACTTTACCACCGGATTTAGACTTGAATTTCAAAGCCGAATTGGAGCGTTTTGAGGCTGAACAAGAGATGACATACATAACAAGCATAGAACGCATAGGCATAGCACAGACTCTCCAGCAGTCTATTACTAAAATCCTCACGCTTCGATTTAAAGATGTTCCTCCTGAATTAGTGGAACAACTCAATAAATTCTATGATATTGAGTTGTTGAATCAGTTATTAGAAAATGCTGTAACTACAGATTCAATTTCTGAGTTTCAGCAAAAATTCAACCAAGAAAATATAGATACAAATGCTTAATTGAATATGATTCTCTAGGGGTAATCCCTTTGAGAGTGGGAGTTGGGAAGCTAAAGCCCTAATTTTCTTCTCAATACGGCTTCATCCTTGAAGCCGACTAACATGGCTGTGCCATTTTTCACGAAAAGTGGACGTTTGAGCAGCATTGCATCGTTAGCGAATGCGTCAATCCACTGTTCGTCAGTCCATGTCTTCTTTTCATCACCTAAAGCACGGTAGGATTGGCCAGAAGTGTTCCGCATGGGAGCATAACCCAAAGACTTAACCCAGCTTTGGATCTGGTCACGGGTCGGTGGAGTTTCTTTTGTGTTAATGAATTCATAGTCAATGTTGCTGTCTTTGAGCCACGTAATAGCTTTTTTACAAGTGCCGCAGTTGGGGATACCGTAAACTTGAAAGGTCATAACCAAGGTGAATCAAAAATTTCTCTGACATATATATACACTTAGCTGGTGTAACTTTTGGCGATTGTCTCCGGCATTGCCCTCTGCGTAATCCTTTACTGTAGGGGAGAACGCCATCATTCACAGTTGAGATTATTTAACTGGGTAATATAATCCATCGTCACCAAAACGCCAGCCACGGGAACCGGGATCTCGATGACGGCTCCATGACTCAAACTCAGATGGAGTTTTATTTTCTCGCTCCCTAGCCAGGCTTATTTCATCAACACCCAATCTACGAGCTAAACTTTCCCCAGTGCAGGAATGAAGTTCTATTGGTCTTCCCTGGAATTGATGAGAGGATGAAAATTTTCTTCTACTTGTATTTCCTGGTCGCAGCTGCCCAAGTGTATGGTTAAGTTGGGCAAGGCTTTTAGCCACAGTTTCTAACTTTTCTTCTAAGTGATTTGGCTGTTGTGATTGTTGCTGAGGTGATGTTGATTCTATACTTTGTTCTATACTCTGGGTGAGATGCTCCAACAGTGTTTCAATTTGTTGTAGGCGATTCTCTAGACTCGAAGTATTATCTACCTGATTTGCTTCCAGTGCCGAGAGTCGATTGATGATGCGGTGTAGAACATCCTCTATACCATTTTCAACAACTTCCGTCTCTCCTAATATATGATGCAGACCTTGGACTACTAACTCTGTGGCTGAGGTGTTGCGTTTTTTGGCTTCGGCTCTAAGTGCTTCAACTAAAGACTTGGGGAGTTTAAAATTTACTGATTCCCGTTCTACAGCCATTTAAACATTTGCACTCCAGCAATACCCTTCTTTAGTTAGCTTACAGCTTGTTGGTGTGTCTGTTGCCATCTCTAAAATTGTGGTATTTGCAAAGCATAAATATCTTTATTGGTTTAAAAATGTTCTGCTTATATTGACAAATCTTTTAAATTGTCAATCAATTTTCATGATTGATTTTGAGTTTTTTTAGATTTTTGTAGGCGGAAGTGTTTTTGCCGGGTAACTCATTTAGAATCAGGTAAATTGTTAGTTAAGTATTTATGTCCAGGCATTTAGAGCGATTATTGCAGGTTGATTCGTTACTCAGAACAACTACGCGACCAACAACTAAAAGCCTTGCCGAAGTTTTAGAAGTTAGTGAGCGTACAGTTCGCAGTGACTTGGCTTTTTTGCGCGATCGCTTTAATGCACCTTTAGAGTTTACTCGGAAAAAGGGCCATCACTACACTGACCTAGAATGGCGATTGCCTAGTATTTCTCTTTCGCAAGGAGAATTATTTGCTTTGACTTTAGGAGCGAGGATGCTGCAAGCTTATGCTGGGTCTGCTTACGTCAATGATTTACGTTCCGCAATTTTGCGGTTAAGTGAACGATTACCTGAGCAGAGTTGGGTAGACTTGCAACAAATAGCTGATGAAAGAATTATTTTTACGGCGGGAGCTGAAACTTATCTCAACCCCCAAATTTGGAGTCAGTTAGTTGAAGCGTGTCGCAACTCTCAACAAGTCAAAATTCACTATTACACTGCCAGTCGCAATACTAGTTCCGATAGGGTAATAGACCCTTATTTATTACACATTTATAGAGGCACTAATCCTTATGTTATTGGCTTCTGTAATCTACGACAGGCTATACGCTGGTTTCGTGTGGACAGAATTAAGGAATTACAACTACTCAGTAGTAAGTTTATTCGTGATCCAACTTTCAATGCTAAAGAACATTTAGAAAAAATTTTTCAATCGGAAGTAGGCAGTGGAAATCCTGTACCTGTGGCAATTTGGTTTGATACCTCAACTGCTCCCTATGTGCGGGAACGACGTTGGCATCCTACTCAAGAAATTGAAGAGCATTCTGATGGTTCTATTACTTTGCAAATGCAGGTAACAGGTTTAAATGAGTTGAAAAGATGGGTGTTGGGGTATGGCAAGGGAGCGATTGTTAAAGGGCCGCCTGAGTTGGTGCAAATGGTTCAAGATGAGGTGGAAGCGATGAGTAGTTATTACACTCTTTCAGGAGCAGTTTAAATATGTTGACGAGTCAGAGTGAGGAACAGCAGATAAAAGAATTCAATTTACCTGACGTTGAGATGAGCTTTGGAATTTCAGGTCAGACCCTCCCAGCAGATCATGGCTATGGGTTGTATTCAGCGATCGCAAACATTTGTCCTGCTCTTCATGAGCAGGAATGGTTAAGTATCCAAACTATCTCTGGGAAGCCAGATCGACAAGGTAAAATTGTCCTCAGCAAGCAATCTCGATTAAAAATTCGCCTGCCCTACGAACCAGACAAAATTTCGCTCGTGCTTCCTTTAGCTGGAAAAAGGCTAATTATTGGCATCCATGAGATTCAACTAGGCATTCCTCAAATTTTTCCCTTGCGCTCTACTGATAAATTGCGATCGCGTATTGTCACGATTAAAAAATTTCAAGAACCTGAGCCATTTTTAGAAGCAGCTAAACGTCAATTGGATGTACTGGGTATTCAAGGTAATATTTCAATTCCTTTGAATGAAGAGGGGGAATTGAGCCGTAAAGCCATTAAAATCAAAACTTACTCAGTTGTCGGGTTCAGTGTCAATGTGACAGGGCTTAACGATGAGGACTCCATCAAGTTACAAACCTTCGGACTTGGGGGTAAACATCGCATGGGTTGTGGCATTTTCACCCCATTTCCGCGTGCCTGGAGGTTTTACGATGCCTAATCTTCCTGAGAAATTATTGGCAAAAAGTAAGCGACAAGGTAAGGATATTACTTTAGAATCTCACTTACGAGATACCGAGAGTGCTGCTACACAAATTTTTAGGTTAAACGGTCGGTGGGGACAAAACTGGTGCCGATTTTTTCAACTAGAAGGAGAAGCAATACGACAAAAGTTTCTCCTCAATTTAAAAGTAGCTGCACTTTTTCATGATATTGGTAAAGCGAATGAAGACTTCTACGCGGCGGTGACAACTGCTAAATTTCTGCCACAGGTACTTCGCCATGAACACCTCAGCGCATTAATTCTCTGCCTGCCAGAAGTTAGGAAGTGGTTATCTTCTAAAGATTCTAATTTGGATGTGGATGTCATCACAGCCGCAGTATTGTCCCATCACTTGAAGGCTGGAAGGGATCAGAAAACAACGGAGGATGGTAAAAGTTATCGATGGTGTCAACCACAGTCATCTAAAAAATCGTTAGAACTGTACCTAATTCATAATGAAGTTACTCGCATACTCAACACAATTGCAGAATTGGCAAAGTTAGATCCACCTCCTAGCCTACCGATTACCCCTTGGAAAGCTGGCTCAGTGTGGGAACAAACTTATAAGAAAGGAAGAACCTTTGCCGATCAATTTGGTAGAGCTATTCGAGAAAACAAAGAGCGCCAACGGTTTTTAGTGGCAGTCAAAGCTGGGTTGATTGTGTCAGATGCAGCAGCTTCTGGATTAGTACGAGAAGGACATGAAATTACCAGATGGATTGAAGATGTTGTACATTGTGAGACGATTACACCCAAAGACATCGCAGAGAAAATTATTCAGAAGCGCATTCAGCAAATTGAAGAAAAGACCAAAAAATCGTTTGTTTTTCAGGAGTTTCAGAACCAGGTTGCCGAGCAAGGCTCAAAAGCATTATTGCTAGCTGCCTGCGGTGCTGGAAAAACTTTGGCTGCTTGGAAATGGGCAGAAGCGCAATCTGGGATCTACAACATTGGAAAAGTGATTTTTTTGTATCCCACTCGTGGGACTGCAACTGAAGGATTCCGGGATTATGTGGGCTGGGCACCAGAGACAGATGCCGCGTTAATAACAGGAACCGCCCGGTATGAACTGGAAGCGATGGCAGAAAATCCAAATGAGGCGATCGCAGGTAAAACTTTCCGCTCTGAAGCTGATGAGCGTCTGTATGCTCTGGGCTTTTGGTCTAAACGCTTTTTCAGTGCCACGGTAGATCAATTCCTCAGCTTTATGGAACACAGCTATCAAAGTTTATGCTTACTGCCAGTGCTAGCAGATAGTGCAGTTATTATTGACGAGGTACATAGCTTTGACCGCTCAATGTTTGATTCGTTAATCAGCTTTTTGCAAACATTTCATATTCCAGTGCTTTGCATGACAGCAACATTACCGAAATCGCGGCGAGATGAACTGGTTGCGACAGAGTTAAAGGTGTTTCCCACAGATGTAGATAGGGAAAAGCTCAAGGATTTAAAAGAAAAAGAGGAAGCAGAGCGTTATCGTTTAGAACCTGTTGATAACTTTAGTGCTGCTTTTGATAAAGCAGTTGCAGCTTATGATGAGCAGAGGTTGCGGGTGTTGTGGGTCGTCAACACGGTGGATAGGTGCTTGGCGATTGCCCAAAAACTTGAAACTCGACTTAATACCAGCGTATTGACCTATCACAGTCGGTTTAGGCTGTGCGATCGCCAACGAATACACAGTAAGACTGTTGCTGCTTTTGCCTACTCCAAAGACAAAGTACCAGAACGAGCGATCGCAGTTACTACCCAAGTCTGCGAAATGAGTTTAGACCTAGATGCAGACGTACTGATTACGGAAATTGCTCCGGTATCAGCTTTGGTGCAAAGGTTTGGACGTGCTAACCGACATCTCACAAGAGAATTTGCAATACTGTACACTTACAAACCTCCTAGTGACAGACCTTATCACAAAGAAGACTTGGAAAAAGCGAAAGCCTTTCTATCTTTCTTATCATCGAGTGCAGACAAAATCAGTCAATATCAACTAGCGGTTGCTTTCGATGATTACACGCGCCAGGAACGTAAGGCTGATGGCAGTTCTCCCTTCTTAGATAGTGGCTACTATGCAACCCCTGGTTCCTTCCGGGATACAGATGAATTTGCTGTGCCTTGCATTCTTGATCGAGATTTAGATGTAGTCAAACAAGTCATTGATTCTACCAAAAAATATGAAAAGGAAAAATTCATTATTAACGTACCGAAAAAATGGGCCAATCAACGAACTGAAGAGCATTGCTGGCTGCCAAAATATTTAGGGGTTGCCCAATGGGAAGGAAACTATAACGAGAATCACGGCTTTATTACTAAACCCTTAGACGAGGTGGAACTTGGCTAAGACGAAAACAAAACCAAACACAGAAGTAGATATTTTATCGCTTGACTATCAACTAGCTGAACTGCCTTCCTCACAGCATCGAGCAGGCTTGGCAGGTTTGATACTGATTATCAAGTGGCTAGAGCGGCAGCCTGATTTCCAAGAGAAGATAAACAACGGGGCGATTTGTCGAATAACTCGACTTGATACCCAGGGTGCAACTCTTGAAATTAATCAAGCAGGTTTAGAAGCGTTGTTTGATGAAGTTTACGCTGCGAGTACAGAGGAACAGCCCCGACCTCAACCACTCAAGAATCAACGAACAAAAGAAGTAATTCCACCCCTGCGGGAAGAGGAGCGGGACGAGATTGACCCTAAGAATCCGCAGAAAGTCAAAAAGAAGAAAGTCTATATCTATCCGGTCGTTGTCCCTAAAGGCTCATTTTTAGCTGATTCTCAGTATGACAAAAGTTCAGATAATAAGAATGGCTATTGGATCAAACTGTGGCGAGACATGGTTTGGAATATTTTGCGAGGTGTTCCAGCAACTCGTAAGCCGTTTGAAGCTAGAGCAGAAGGAACATACACTGAAGATGCAGGTAAAATCTGGAAAGAGTTAGTACAGCCCCTAGAGTTCACAGTTGATCTACCCAGTACCTATTTCCTGGGCGCACAAGCATTTAATGCAGAAACAGTTCCATTCAAGGATCGGGGACGCTTTCAATTTTTGTTGCACTTCTGGCTGTTTACAGCACAAATCTATGTTCCGGCAGTGATTAATACCGAGGGTAGCCGAGATTTTGTAGGCTATGCTCTAGCAATTCCTGATATTGCTGACCTTCACGCTTTTTGTGATGAATTACCTGCGGTGTTGAGTGAGCGCGGTACGGAAATCTCTGGTTATCGCCCCCGTGATGCAGTAGTTGATCTTGCTATTGAAAGTGCCTTGGATGTGATGCGACGATTGCGGTCTCGCCTCACAGTTAAAACAGGACAGCAAGTAACAGGTTATACCCTCTTGGGTGTGGATGTCATTCACACAGAAAAACGAGGGAATAACGTCAGGTTACTTAGTATATCTCGAGTTGACCCTGATGAGCCTATGGTGGATGAATATGCTCAAATCCGTGATAATTACTGGAGTCCTCTGTTTCGCCGACAACGCCTGCTGAACTTGGTTAACCACCACTCCTGGTACACAGGCTTTGATGCTCTGCTGTGCAGTCTTCCCTATGAGCAAAGTATCGAGAATGATTACTTTTGTCGTGACGTTCGAGAAGCATTTAATAACGAGATAGCACCTATGGATGAAGAAACCACAACAGTTACGGAAACTAATATTGAACAATTAGTATTTCGATTAGTCGAAAACTATGTTCGACGGAAACTAAATTCTAAATATCAATTGGAATTTAAAGCAGAGTGGAAGCCACTATTGTCAGCCAAAGAAGGGCGAAATGAATTAAGTAAACGTCCTGACTACAAGGAGTATACCGAGAAGAAAGCCAAAATTGCTAAAACTGCATTTCTTGATGTTCGTAGTCGTACTGAGCAAAGAGATTTTATTAATTACTTTGTTTCTTCACTTTGCTCAGTACCGCAACACATGAGATCAGAGGACTACGTGAGTTTAACCAAAGCCTTGTATGAGGATAGCGATCGCATCCGCACCCTCACGTTACTTGCCCTTTCTGCCAACAGCTAATCAAAATTAACTCAGTATTAATATTATGAACAAGAACCTATTTGCCACCATTCTCACCTATCCTGCACCCAGTTCAAACTATCGTGGTGAGAGCGAAGAAAACCGCACTGTGCTGCAAAAGATTGCTAAAGGCAATAAAGAATACACTGTTATTAGCCCAGAATCCATGCGAAATGCGCTGCGAGAGATGTTAATCAAAGCTGGACTACCCTGTAATCGCACTCGCTTGCATGACCAAGACCAGCTAGCAGTTGAATTCAAAGAGTTCCCTAATGCCGAAAAATATGCTGATGATTTTTTGTTTGGGTATCTAGTAGCAGACAAAGATGCAATTAAGCAAAACAAGGGTTTACCGCCTAAGCGAGACAGTGTTTTACGAATGAATATGGCAGTTGCACTAACCGCTTACCGCTTTGATGCAACTTTTCATCAATCTCCTTTAAATGCAGGTAATAGCCCTTGGAAAAATGCTTCAACATCTGCCCTGCTACACCGTGAAGTAGCTCACACTGCTTATCAATACCCCTTTGCGTTGGCTTATTCTGACTGCCAAGTTAAACCTGATTGGACAAAAGCACTGATTCAAGCAATTGCACAACTGTCTGATGTTGCAGGGGGTCACGCTCGCAGCTACTATGAAATGGCTCCGAGAAGTATTATTGCCAGACTCACACCAAACTTAGTTGCAGGCTATGACACCTATGGTTTTGACGACAAGGGGCAGTTTCCAGAACTAGGACGCATCAAAGCTAGCGATTTACCTGGTGAAGAATTCTGGATTGGTGGTGAGATCGTTCGTGCTATGCAACTCGAAAAGCGTGAATATTTTGAAAATGAAGGTGTGCATCTTTACGAAAACCCTCAAAAGTTACTGGCTGATATCGCTGATGCGTTCTTAAGTTAGGGAGACAGACACTAATGGATTGCCTTTGGCTACGTATTCGTGCTCCATTCGCTGCCTTTCGAGGATTTCAAGCAGGAGTATATCGGGCAACGGCTCCAGTCATGCCACCTTCTGCTGCACTGGGATTAGTGTTAAATTTGGCTGGCATTGAAATGCGTGATCACACCTCTGAGCCAATCACATCAATTCGCTCGGATATTCCTTGTTTAAGGCTGGCGTTTGGCACTGTTGCAGGCAGTGAAAGCGAAATCTGCACACTTTATCAACAACTTCATACTTATCCGGTAGGAAATTCCGGCAAAGAGGAGCTTAAGCCCCGTACAAAAGGTGCAAAATACTGGATTACTCCGGCTCGCCGAGAGTTACTAGTTGGGCTGGATATGGTGCTGGGTGTGCAAGCACAAGAAGAGCTAATAAATCAGGTTAAAAAAGGGCTGTGCGGTGAATTAAACACACCCCGTTATGGTTTACCTTTCGCTGGAGATAACAACTTCCTATTTGACCGAATTGATATTCTTGATGAACCACCACCAACATTTTGGTATATACAAATGCAAGCAGATAATCTACCCATGCGAGGTTCTTATCGTTTAACTGTGGACATTAATCGTACCGATAATAGTAAAACAGTTAGCTTACTATATGCTCCTCTAGAGGAACCAACATCAGAGCCGCCGCCAGATGCTTGGACATGGACACCCAAACGACCTACTAATTTAGATGTGCTGTAGCTTCTCTTAAAGCTTTGTACATTTACAAGTCACTGTACGCCTTGATTTCAGTAAAATATTAGTTAGCATTAACTATCGACTTTTCGAGTTAATTTACAAAAATCTGAACCTTGAAAATTAAATATTTATTCTCTTTATTGATAAGGCAGAATCACTGTTTTTCTCTCAACTAAAAAGGCGGAAATTATTTTGCCGGGTGAGTGACATACCCTGTGTTTAAAGTGAAATGCAATTTTTTTACTATGCAAACACTAGAGGTTTCCATCTCATCCGGTCAAACCACCCTGCGCGTTTCTGCCCTCCACGCTCTCGCCTACTGCCCGCGCCTTTTCTACCTTGAAGAAGTCGAGGAACTTTACACCCAAGACGCAGCCGTGTTTGCTGGACGCAGACTGCACGCTGAAATTGAAAAGCAAGAAGATGAGGAGTGGGAAGAACTTTTTCTTGAAAGCGAAGAACTAGGTTTACGTGGTAGGCTTGATGCCCTTCGCACCCGTGACGGGCAAACAATTCCCTATGAACACAAACGCGGTCGTTGTCATCGAGATGAGAACAAGCAACCCCAAGCCTGGGAGAGCGATCGCCTACAAATTTTGGCTTATGCTTTCCTCTTAGAATCTGCCTTGGGAATTACAGTGAAAGAAGGTCGCATTCGCTACCATTCTGATAATGTACTGATTCACGTACCATTAGATGATGCAGGACGAGCAGCAGTTAGGCAAGCAATTCAGCAAGCACGCGCACTCAGACAATCAACCCATAGACCACCAGTAACTAATAACGAACGATTATGCGCTCGTTGTTCTTTAGCTCCGGTCTGTTTACCAGAAGAAGCGCGACTTGCTCATGATAAAGAATGGCAACCAATTCGCCTGTTTCCTGAAGATGATGAACGGCAGGTAATTCATGTTTTGGAACCTGGAACCTGTGTTGGTAGAACAGGAGAACAAATCAAAATTACTCGTCGTAATCAACCTATTGAAATAGTTCCGGCTCGTCAGGTTGGGCAGCTAGTATTGCACAGCTTCTCGCAAATCTCCACTCAAGCATTGCACTTTTGCGCTGACCAGGGCATTGGTGTGCATTTTATTTCAGGAGGCGGACGCTATCTTGGTAGTTTTGACACCCGACAAGGTAGCATTCAACGCCGTATTCGTCAGTATGCGGCTTTAAGTAATCCTGATACCTGCCTAGAATTAGCCCGTAAATTGGTAGTTTGCCGTGGTCAGGGACAACGCAAGTTCTTGATGCGAGGCACTAGGGGAAAAGCTGGGGGAGCAGAGGCTTTGCGTAAAACGATCGCCCAAATGAAAGCTGTACTCAAACAAGTTCCTCAAGCCAAATCGTTGGAATCCTTGTTGGGATTAGAAGGGAATCTTGCTGCCTTGTATTTTGGTGCGCTGCCGTGTTTGATTTCCCAAGAAGTCGCCAGTGAATTGCACTTTAATGGTAGAAATCGTCGTCCGCCCAAAGACAGATTCAATGCCTTATTGAGTTTTGGTTATGCCTTACTACTCAAAGATGTCATGAACGCCATCTTAACTGTTGGGTTAGAATCTGCCTTGGGTTTTTACCATCAGCCGCGATCGCAAGCTGCACCTCTAGCTGTTGCGGCTCGCAAACATAAACGCTCCGGCTTGCAAACAAGAAAATTGTTGGCTCACATTAATTGCAAACAGAAAAAGACTTCGGCTCACATTAATTGCAAACAGACTCATTATTATTTACAAGGG
>JAHHIM010000051.1:0-24123 GCA_019358915.1 Trichormus sp. ATA11-4-KO1 | reverse complement strand
CCATTGCAAATAATAATGAGTCTGTTTGCAATTAATGTGAGCCAACAATTTTCTTGTTTGCAATTAATGTGAGCCAACAATTTTCTTGTTTGCAAGCCGGAGCGTTTATGTTTGCGAGCCGCAACATATATATGCCCATATTACAATGAGCAAATCTTGATGCCTTCAGTGATCGCTGATTCTTCAAAATCGCTTCACAACAACTTATGAATAAAATCGCTATTTACACCGTTAACTATTGCTTATATTTTCCGAAAGCTTGTTCAAATGTTCAATCCGGCAGCAACCACGCCGCCATTGGTCTTTAATCAAAGGATAATAACTAGCCCAAATACTTCCATCTGGGACTGAATATAAGAACGTAATTACAGCCTGTTGTGAGCCAAAGTTAGAGGTACTCACTTGGATCTCATCCCCAACAGTAAAAGTCTGTCCTTCACAGTTAGTTACTGCCTCTAATTTTTTATATGGTGGTATTCGTTTCTCTAGTTGCGGTTGTTTATTTTCTCGTTCTGGTTGTGCTAATTCTATTGCTTCGCTTGAAGAGTTTTGAGTTAATTCTTCTACATTAACTGTTGCCATTTCTGCTGTTAATGTCAAGTCAGACGAGTCTATTGCTGCGTTCGTTTGTGGGGACAGAGGATCAGGAGTAGAGACAGAGGTACTGTTTGATGATTCCTCTTCTTTGCTTTGACTCTGGTTATTATTTACGTGCAACTCAGGTACACTATTTTGATTTTCTTTTGGTGCGGTGGTTGATGATGATTCAGATGGTGCAGGGGTATTAGTATATGTGGCAGTAGTCTCTTGCTTGACGACACGTACAATAGCTGGTTTTTGAGGCGTGACTACTTCTTGTGATGGTGAACTATTCGTTTGATTGGATTTACGTTTGGGCATAACTGATTCTTTGCAGGGATACACTCTTTGGAATTAAGGAAATGAGCAATAACAGATTCAGAATTTGGGCTTGATTTGGTGATGATTACGCCTGTTGTGTTAAATTAACTTCGGCTTGCTCGTAGGTATTTGATGGTGTAGTTGTTGATAAATTTTCAGTTTTTGCTTGCCTAGCACCCATATATTTAATGCATTCTCCTGATTGAATTACTAAGTCAGTCCCCACACGGCGCACCTGAAAATTCCAGAAACACTTCACCGAATTGGGCGGTAAAAATCCGAAGAGCCTTAGTTTAAAAACCTTGGGAGTATCACATATACTCCGAGGCATTTGTTGAATCTTGACTTCTACTATTCCTGAGTTAAAATCCTGATATACGACAAGACCTTGAACGGAAAAATTATCAGCTAGTGACTGAAATTCCGCCTGAACTGATTCGGTAGACTCCGATAGTTTCCTCACACTTATTAAACTGACATCTAGTCCTATGCCAGAGGTTTCTAATAATGTTCTAGGGTAAACAGTCCACAAGTAATTTTGTGATAAATCAAGTTGAGCTTGAACTACTTTCGATGCTCTTTTTTTGAGAGTAGCATTCAGTATTACACCGTCAACAGTTATCAGCTGACCTTTATAAATCAGCTCCTGGGAAGGAACATATCTTCCCCATAGCCGCCCAATTGCACGATATTGTAGAGAATCCGTCGGCGTTATAGGTTGATTATTTGATGATAAATGCTGTGTATCGGTAGTAATCTTCATGCTGAAATTCTTCAATATGTAGTTGACATCTGTCGTGAAACTAAAAAATATTTTGGTGATATTTTCTAAATCAAACCTCAATAATTCATCTAGACTACTATTACCACAACTCAAGTAATTCTCCTGCAATATCTACAAAGACAATCCTCTACTCCTTGTTTCACTCACGTGCTGTGTCTGTTGAAGTGGTTGTGTCTCCTGGAGGTATTCTGATAATACCTCTGATGCTTTGTGCCAAAGGTCAATATCTTCTCTCAATACTTCTCCTACATGAATTGGTGAATACTCTAACTTATTTTGATGAATTTTATTAACCTCTACACGAAATATTTCACCCCTTGTATCATGTGTATACACTAATTCTTTACCCTGTTTTATCAGAGTAGATTGTTTAAATCTCAAACTATCTTCACCACTATCTTTGAGAATATTATTAGTTATTCCCACAGCGATAGGCACAGCTACAGTTAACAATTCCTGCCTGAGTTGCTGTTGTTCTGTGGGTGATAATTGAGATTTCAGTTGTTGTAGTCCCAGGTTTGATTCAGCAATTAACACCAATGCTCTAGCTTCTGATTCGCTCCACAAGGCAGGACTGGCTTTTAAAATTTCTTCAACCTCATGGGCAGGTTGACCATCGGTGAGAGCTTTGGCTGCAACTGATTTATCTCGATCTGTGACTAATTCACGTTCGGAGCCAGTACTGTAGTGCCTGTATAATTCCAATGCTTGCTCAGAGGTTAGGGAAGATTTCATTTCAGATATTGATTCAGATTTATTAGCAGAGTTTTGGAGATTATCTATAGCTTTAGTGGATAATGTATAGTTGAGTATCTGCTGATTATTTGCCATAAGTTGAGCAGTTTCTAACATTTTAGTCAGGCGTTGAATTTCAGCATCATCTCGTTTGGGGTCATAGCTTACGCCTAATTCTGTCTGAAGTTTGCTGAAAGAACACTTATATTTATTGAGATTACCTCCCTGTTTCCATAGGAGTCGGGGCGAACCATCTTCATTAACTGAGCCAATATCAATACCAAACTTAACGCCCCTTACTCCACCGTGACCGTAATAACTGACGATAGCTTTGACTTGATGCTCTCTCCATAAACGCTCAATTAGTTGGGGCATTGTGGGTTGAACTGCTGCCACTTGCTCAATAGCTCGGCGCATTATTTCTTCGCCTGGAAGTCCATCGCGCTCGACCCGTTCCAGTTGATTACGGGTCATAGCCTTGCGTTTACTCTCCCAACTGGAGAGGACTTGGGTTAGCTGAAACTCTCGCTCTAGTAGTCGGGCAGAGTGTTCAGAGTAGGCATAATTATTCCAGGTACGAATGGATTTACCATCGAGGTTATTAACTCTAGATGAAACGATGTGGGTGTGGTCATGTTCTTTATCAGAATGTCGGGCTATAAAGAAGTCATAAGCTGGTAGTTCTGATTCTATAAATTCATCAACTAGCTGGTTTAGTTTGGTGTCAGTTATCCTTTTTGATGGTTGTTTGACTTGGGATTCATCACCTTGAAGCCGCGATAATACAATGACCGATGCCAAATGGCGCTGGGATAGATTAGCCAATTCATCATCATTTAGTGTTCTATCAGTTTTCGGTACTGATAGCATTAGGTGATAACAGGGGTCTTTTAGTTGGGGGTTAAGATGGGCTGATAGGGTAAACTGCTCTACCAGTTCATTAGCACTTCTCCCGTACATATTCCCGCCAATAATTTGGGCTTTCTCTTTCTCAAGCACATATTTAGTAGTGCCGCGAAATGATTTGTTAGCTTTGATTTTGGTAATCATTTAGCTAACCCTCTACCGATGCTTGAGTGAGTGATTGGCGAGTCTGTTCTAAAAGGGCTGTCAGTTCTTCAATAGTTCTCAGATATGATTTCACCTCGTTAGTCAACGGTTGGCTACCAATTTTCACAGCTTCGTTAATGGCTTTAGTTTGCTGATTCAGGTTGTTACCAATCTTCTTTAGCTCGTAGATAGCCTGTCGGTTGACTTCGGGAATGATTAACTTAGGATGTGGTAAAGGGTAATCAAATAATCTTGCTCTTATATAGTCACTTTGCACTACCCCACTGCACCGCTGCTCTAGCCTAGCTTTCTCGGCAGAGCTACACCTAAATGTAATAGTTATCTCCCGCTTTTCATCTGGTGACACTGAGCGATTATTTAAGGCTAGCGCTAGTTCATTACTTAGATTGGTGCGGGGGTCTGGTTGCATAAATAATAAGGTGTTTAATTATGTAACTCTTTATTTATCACCGACTTATTCGCTGTAGCTGCAATGGCGCTTTGCGCCGAGCAGGTAGGCGAATAAGTCGGAACTTACTGACTCATTTACCCCTCGAAAATACCTGTTAAAAGGGGGTTTGGGGGACACCCCCAACAAGCAATCACGCCGCTTTACCGCAGGTAAAGAGCGCCGTCAGGCGCGTTACGGCGTATTGCTTGTCCTAGTCCCACGCGACAGGATAGGGGCAACATGAACCACGGAGCATCACGAGGAGATGGGAGAGTGCGAGACTCAGGCGACCCACGAATGACCCTCTGTAATTATCTCGGGGTAACCGAGGGCTGGGTCTACTTGGTAATGCTGCTCATGCCCTTTGTACTAAGGGCGTGATTCAAGCCGTTATCACTTTTTTAGACTAGTCTACCTCACGAGGTTACAAACTCTTTTTTTTTGATATTCGTCACATCAAGACAAAAAACTTAAAGTTTATGCGGCCACAACTTTTTTACAATGGATTAATTTGTTACCACTCAAAACTAGGGTGTTGGGGGTAGGGTGTGGGGTGTAGTGAAAAGTGCAGAAAATCATTTATTTTTTCGTACACCCTGCTCCGTCACTTTCATGGTTTAAACCTCAACGGTTAATCGATGTGAATTCCCTACACCCAACACCCCATACCCTACACCCTTCTTATGTATGCCTCGTAAACCGAAAGCTGTTCCTTTATCAAAAGTCGAAGATATTCAGGCAACTCTTAAACAAAAAGCGGCAACTCCTAAAACTATTAGTCTGTCAGATTTAATCAAAAGTTTAGCTAAACCAATTCAGGATATGTTGGATGCTGGCTACGATTATTCGGATATTGCCGAGGTCTTTAAGGGACATGGTGTAGAACTAGCTGCTAGTGGAATTAAGAGTTTTTATAAAAAGGCTTTAGTTACAAATGCCAATCAGGATAGTAATGAATTATTAGTAGTTGATGAATCGGCATCTACCGAATCAGCCACCGCAACTAGTGATGATACCCCAGCAGTAGAACCATCAAATTCACCAGTAGATACTGGTGAAGAATCATCGACACCACCAGCGACAACTGCAAAGGGACGGAAAGCGGCCACTAAGACTAATTCCCAATTCAATGTCACTGATAGGAGTGAATTATGAAACGTATCGTGATGATTTTGGGGGGTAAGGGCGGTACAGGTAAAACTGCCTTTACTCGTTTGTTGTTGGATGTAATTCACTCGAAGGGAATTAATTATCTAGCTTATGATGCCGATACAGAAAATCCAGAACTGTATGAGTATTATCAAAACTTTGGTAATGGAGTCAGACTATTGAACTTTCTGGAAGTGGCAGAGGCGAAACGCTTCTTTACCGAGATGAAGGCGGAATCACCAGATTCAGTAATAGTAGATATGCCAGGGGCATCAAGCAACAAAACTAGGGAGATTATTAGTAAATTTGGGCTATTCAAGATTGCAGGTGATTTGGGGTATCGGGTAACGCTAGTGACTGTATTAAACCTTGGGTATTCGGTGATCACTAGCTTAAAAACAATGGCTGATTTTTGTGACGCTAAAGTTGATTATGTGGTGGTGAAAAATCTTTGCTGGGATAAAGGTTCAGGTTTTCAGCGCTGGGATCAGAGCAAAACTAGGACGGCGATTTCTGAATTAAAAGGTATAGAAATAGAAATGCCAGAGCTAGACTACTCGACCTTTGACACGTTGATAGAGAAAGGTCTGCCTTACTCGGCTGCAACTGAAGAGAATGGATTTCCTTTTGGGGATTATCTACTAGTGAGTGGGTTTTTAGATCAAGCGAAACCAGAGCTTGAAAAGGCTGCTCCTTATTTGGGGTTGCAACAACCATCAGTAAAACCAGCTGCATCTTCAAGCACTACGACTTCAAAGAAAGCATCCATTACTGCATCTACTTCTCGCCGGGGTCAGAAGAAAACCAATGAGCAACAACAGTAACAGCAACGGTAATCACAACGATAGCCCTGACTCAACTACCAATTTAGTTGAACCCACGGAACTAGGCGAGGTGAAGATAGCCCTGGGCAGATTGTATAAAGAATTTGAAAATGTTAAGCAATCACAGAGAACTGAACGTGAAAAAGATAGGGCGGAGTTACAAGCATGGGCGCAAACGAATTTAATTCAGAATCAACTCCTGAGCAAAGCGATGGTGACTATCGAGATGCTGACGGGGGAATTGAAGAATCAGAATCTCTCCTCGAACGAGTACGAGCAGAACAACGCCGATTTGATGCAGCAATTGACTCACTTAAAGGAGCAGTTACAGAGTATCAGCAAACCCTCAACGACGTTAGAGAGCTTAGAGTTAAAAGGGCTAAAGAGCGAAGTATTGCAGTTAAAGTCGAACTGGAACGACCTGTTGATTCACACGAAGAACTTGACTACGGCTATTCAGGAGTTGAAGAAGAACCCCCCGAAACCCATCACGATAGAAAAAGAGGTTTATCGCTCTGAACCAGTAGCAAAATATGGAACGATGGGGATGTTTACCGCGTTATTTACTTTGTCGATTTTCTTTCTATTCAATCAATTGATTCCGGTAAAAATCTCGGACGATATCGATACATATTTGAGAGCGATTTGGCAGCGTACTGGTTATACCAATGTCAAATTACAGCGGGTAGAAAAGCGTCTGGGCACTGACCCCAATCAAAAACGAGGTGCAAGGTAATCCGGTGAGGTTAGTCCAAGTTATTTTGCAATATAAGCGGCTTTGCCTCCAAACCTTAACCAATCTTCTCGGCAGATAACAACGGTACGATTTTTCTTGAAAGCGTAGTACTCAATTGTGGCTTGGACAAAATACCCAGACTCATAGATGCAATTCTTGATGGTTCCTTTGTGCCAATTTTTATCACCCTCATGAAATACTACACGATCGCCTTTTTTAAACCTCTCACCAGTGTTGACCGATTGTTGACCGGTTGTTGACTCTGGGACAACAGGGTCAACTTCTTGCTGTGAGGTAGTTTCAGAATTTTGTTGACCAGTATTGACCAAAATCTCTATAGAATCAGTTTTTTCATTTTTATTTAGATGTTCTTCTAAATAGTTTTGGTTTTCAGAATTGTTTTGAAATTGGTCAACAAAGTCAACAGTTTCTTTTAATCCATATAAATTAGGGCTTTGAGAGTGTTGGCCAGGAGTTAACGTTTGGCCACCCAAGTCAACGTTCGTACTGGGATTGGGAATATACTGTTTAGCTACCTGTTTAATAACACCAGTACGGACAAGTGATTGACAATCCTGTTCAATCTCAGAAGATGGTACTTTTTGCATTGCTTTAATGCCCGCTTTAATCTGCCGAACAGCAACACCCTCTGGATGCTTATCGATATATTCTTTGATTTTTAATAAGTTGCCTGCTAGCGCTTGTTGGTCGCTGTTGAGGGCATAAAGCAGCCTTGCTTGTGCCAAGTAGAAGTCAATTACACGGCAGGCCACAGCCATGATTTGACCGTTGATGAATTGTTGTGGTGTGGATTCACCAGCTAAAACTGCATTAACTAGGTGTAACCAGAGTGCGAATCTACCCAAATACGTTTGGAATTTTGGGTAAGTGTTTTTTAAGCCTGGGTGTTCTTCTGCTTGCAACCAGTGCATTAATTTATGTTGGTATGCTTGATAAATTTCCTTTGCTTTATCAGAGAGGAAATAATCATGTTCTGGCAGGCTACCAAGTGCTTTATAAAGTCTGATAAATTCCTGTTCTAGTTGCTGACCTGTTCCATCGTTGTCTTTGAACAAATCAATGTATGCCACAGGGCTTTCTCTTAAACAGAATAACCAACGGGCAAATTCACCAGCGAAATCCGCAAAGTTTTGTTGAGACTGAAACTGTTTTAAAACCTCTGGTTGAGTGTTACCTGTGCGGCTAATGGCAGAGCGTTCAAGGTAAATACATTTATCACTATCTACAACATCTTTAAACAGTGCTTCACCGTTAAACTCGCTCAAATCAAGCTGGCTATCGTCACCTTTACCAGCGCGGTATTTGTTCCGTCCCGTGATAAATCCTGCCCATTCATCGCGGTGATAGAGTATTCCTTTGCGGTTCTCACCGTGTATCTTCATCCGAGCTTCAGCTGTGCAACCTTGGATAATAAAACGTTTACGCGGTGCTGGTTCATCTGGTAATTCATCGCCCTTGGCACACCGCTTTAATTGTTGTTTGTAATCATCTTTAGCTTGCTGCCATTTGTCGTATTCCAGAGCCTCAAGTTTGTTTAATGGTTTGATAATTACCTGTTGCGCTGGAGTTTTCAGGCTACCGCTGTTAGCTACTACGCACGTCCAAAAAATCGGAGTTACTGTGTATCCAGTAGCGGGATTGACAACTAATCGAGAAGATGTACCGATTGTTGAGGCTGCGACTGGGAACAAAGTAGTTAATAATAATTCCGGCGATACGGGCATAGCTTCAGCAACAGAATCCATGAGGCTTGCAAGCTTGCCACCATCACCCCAAAGTACTTGATTTGGGTTTAACCGCGCCTTTTGTGCTTCTAGGAGTGTTGGTAATTGTTTGGTAGCCATCTCCCTCTCAAAAGCCTGTTCTCGTTCCTTTAACCGTGCATTGTAGATGTCTACTACCTTGCGGTTATTAGACCTAGCGGATAATTCTCCCAGCTTCACCTTGACCTCAGATTGACTGCATTCACTGTCAATCAGCGCGTTAATTTCTTTGACCAATTCATCACTAGTTAATCTCGCCGCGGGGTGAGGGATAACATTAGAATTATTGGCGTTCGCCGGATTGCCTTTTGAACTTTTTTCTTGAGTTTGTTGCCTGTGCCATGCTTTGATGCAGTTGTTAAGGTAATCATCGCTCAAAGTGGCAGTAGGATTACTTTTTTCGGCTGACTTCCAAATTCGGTCAGCATCTAGGTTAGAAAGCGGTGGCGTACAGCGTGAGCAATAAATATCTAGTAAAGTGCGTGGTTCGCCTTCAAAGCGATGCCCTAAATGGTTGAGCCTAATAGCTGTACCAATTAAGTTACGAGCTAGCTTGGCTCCTTTATCATCCCGTTCTCCTTCCCCGGTTCCATTATCAATCAGCGCTCGGTCATCTTTGCTGAGGCACTCATAAAGAGGTATATCACCCGTTGAGTATGAATGGCTGAATGTTTCTGTCGCTTTAGCCGTGGTCTGAAACAATTCAATTACCCATGTGGGACATTGGGCAATCTCACAATCTTCAGGAGAGTTTACCCAGTTGTACTGGCCAGTTTCAGGGTGAACTGATGGAGGTAATACACTCTGGCAACCAGTCCAACGGAACTCTAACAACTGGTCTTTACCATTTTCACCCTTGACCCCAGTATTAATTTTTTGAGTTTTGACTACTGACCAATATTCTTTGGGTACTCGCACAAGATATTGGCATCGTCCAGGCTTGCCAGATGTGAAGGCAACTGTTTTAGGCAACTCCCCAAGCTGGTTTAATTTTTCGTGCGCTGCCTGGCCATCAGCGTCAATTGCCAAAATTCCAACAGACCATTTACCAGTTCTCAAGCCGTAGCCTTGAGGCAAGCCACTTTTAATCATGGCTATCAATTTCTCACGGGTAATTGGCTGCTCATTCTGCCAATTCTCACGGTATGGCTGTTTATTCCCATTCACTGGGGTTAATGCCCACTCTTGAGGTAATACCTCTAATCCAGTCAGTAACTTATCAGCTGGATTGTGGGATTGTTCTTGTGCTGAATGTTTGCTAGGCGAATTATTTGGGGAATGAATACGAGAAGAAGATGAAATCATTGGGAATGCCTCCTTGAAGTGAATAGGAAGCAACCCCCGTTTACCTGACTACTTGTTGACATGGCAAAAAGTAGATAAGATAAAACAAGATATTTGTAGATCCCTGTAGTTCAAAGTTTGGTCGCGGAGAACTGCGGGGGTCGCTTATTTGTAACTATATTTTACTCTGATAATCGATTTTACTCTGACAGTGGCTTTGTGCGAAAGTTGACATATCAAGTTTATAACTGACTGCGAACTAGGCTAAAGACTAAGAAAATTCTTAGTTGTAAAGCTCAAAAATACCCTTGCAAATATATTTCAAAGCCTGGAACCCTTGCTTGGTAGGTGTCGCAGCTGTCGCAGTACAGATGTATTTCACGAATTTTAGTCCCATGCGACAGAATTTTCGGGGTATCGCAGTGCGATCGCACTTCTGAAAGCTTTATTACTCCGTTGGTTGCGAGAACGATAGAGCATTCGCTTTTCCGGAAAAATGGTACAGATGGATTTCAAATCAGTCAAAGCTCACCCCCAAGTCAATGCCTAGCGTCACCTCGATTTTGCGAACAATATCTTCTGTGATTGGGGATAAAGTAGCCTCATTCTCAATTTGATGCCAGTAAGTTCTAGATACTCCAGAATCCTTACATATCTGGGTTAATGAGCGTTTATCGCCTTCCCTAGCCTTCTTTATTCGTTCCCCCAATCCTGGAAAGTCTCTAACTATAACAATTGACCTTTTTACTTGCACTCTAAGCATTTTTATAAAATTCGTAATTCATCTTACTGTAAATTGTACATAGATAGTTGACAACTGTCTATAGATGGTTTACGATGCTATGCAATTGAACTTCATAAGTAATTAATTGCAGATATGCCTATGAAGCAATCGACGGAAGCCTACTACCGACAAACTTATCAAGCGGTAGCTGGAGAGGTTAGTAACCGTAGGTGGCGTAACTTGCGAGGTGAGTTAGAGCGTTCGGGAATGACTATTACAGTCTCGACTTTGCGGATGTTTGCAAAGTTCAAAAACCAATTCCCTAGAACACCTATTACTAAACAAGCGCTTAAAACTTATGAAAGATTCCAGCAAGACTACCAAGATACTCAAGAATTTTCTGGCAATGAATTATTAGAAATTCTGAGGAAAATTAAGCCTAACGTAACAGACAGAATGCTGATAAATGCTTTTTACAAAAGCTGTTTACATTTTAGTAAACAAAAAATATACAGCTATTCAGAAGCCTGTAAAGTCGTATTTTTCACTACAATCACACGGAGCAAATAAATGTCTAAAGAACTAAAGAACAAAGTTGATTCAATCAGACGGACAATTAAAAACAAGGGGATTGAAGTAACTAGCGCACAAATTGAAAACAGAATATTAGAACTTTGCCCGGATTATCCCGATGATTGGTGTCCTGATATTCGTAGCGAGGTAATTAAGTCATTAGTGAATGAACTACAACCTACTGAATTAGCAACTGTAAACCCTGGAAACAGCAATGCAAGTGACTTACGCAAAGATGATACTGAGTTAGTTTCAGATGCCACCTTAGAAGTGCATCCGAACGCACATTCGGAAGAGCCTGAAACCATTACACAGCAAACAACACAGAATTATGTTCATCACACGCTTGCACTGCAAGAGAAGTCAGAATTAGTTGCCAGCACTGCTTACAATATGGGCATTGTGCTGGATATCCAGGAAGTTGAAAACATTGCTGAAAATATCAACTACTCGGCTGAGTCACTGGATGAAGCTATCGACGATATTCAATCAGCCATTACCCAATTTATAGAGCATAAAGCGGCAAGCAATACCCATAAGATAGCCTCAATGGTGAGTGAAGTAACGGAGTATGCCGAAGCTAAGTTCAACGAGAACAGCCAACAATTAACCGATGGACTGCGAACAATAAACAAGCGGATAATTCAGCAGAATACTGATTTTAAAAGTAGTATCCGAACGGCACTCAAAGCCTTTGCAATCCCACTTATCAAAGCAGAATAAAAGTCTTTTAATAGCCTTCAATCCACACAAAGCCTTATTCATTATTCTGATAGCTTTAAGCCTGCTAATGGTGCTTCTGGCATGGGATAATTACCGCTTTTCCCAAAGCAGGGTATACAAGCCAGAGTATCGAGATTTTACCAATCCACTAAGCAAGGAATATTTTTCATGGTGAAGCTCAAAAACCACGTAACACCAAAAGCCAAGCGAATCAACCAAGTTATAAAACAGAAATTTGGGGTAACTTTAGATGACTTCACCGCCGCCATGCAAGGGGATGTCACCAGCGCTCAAAAAATTGGGGAATTAGCGCGGCAAGGGCGATTAAGCGCTGAATTGGCTCCCAAACTGGCTGCTGCATATCACGAAATAATCAATGGAACTACTGCCCAAAATAAAGCATTTTCAGAAGTGCTGGTAAACGCTGGTAAATCTGCAATTGAGATAGATAAGGCAGTGATGAATGCAACTTTAGCCAACACTCAATATACCCATCGTCGAAGTGAACTAGCCAGTGAGTTCATCAATGCTCGAAATGCTGAAAATGAGCGTCACCACTACCAGATGAATTACCAACAAATTAAAGGATACATTGATGTTTACTTGGCAGGTGTTGACAACAAAACATCATTACTTGAGCAAAGTTATCGACCGGAAATTAAGCAAATTCAGAGTGATGAACAATATCAGACTAAAGTACTTAATCATGTACTAGATAAGGGTGATAACAGCCGTGTTGACCTAATTCCTGAAAAACAATATCTGACTAATGGAATTAAAGAAACATTCCTCAAGGTCAAATCAGCACTTGGTTTTTAAAATTCAATGCCCAGGTAACTGTTAATTACTTGGGCATCAAACGAACTTAAAGATATTCTCATGTTACCACCAGACCAACTTGATGAACTACTAACTAACTCGGATGCCAGCACGAGTATAAACCAGGATACAGCAAGATATTTACAGCATATTGAAAGCCAATTATATGCAGATATCCAGATGAGAAAGCGCTTTGATTTTGGTTTATTATTTCTAGCCTGTCAGGTTGGTAGTGCAAGTCTATCTTGGCTGCTGTTCAATCTTCAAGTGACATTAATCATTATCCAAGTAGCTAGCTTCACACTAGCGATGATGCCTGGATTAGTTGATTTATCAGAGAGTTTCAGTTTTGAACTATCTAGTGAAAGATGGGAACTAAAGCACGTTCGACCGATGCAAACTCTTACTAAATTGAGTATTGGTGTAGCAGTTGGTTGGACTAGCACCAAAAGGATAAGTGAAGAAATTTACAACACTCATCAGGCAATTAAAAGCACCTATACCGAGATAAAAACTGCTGAAGGATTAAGCGGTTTTCAACTTCCAAGTATGAGTTTAGTTTTGGCAGCAGTACTCTTGTTATTCAGTTTACTTGCTGTCTTAAATATGAATCAAAAGAATGTAGATGTATAGGACAAACAACTTCTTACTAGGAATATTTGGTTTCATTGGGTTTGTGATTGCTTTTAACGCCTTTATAATGGATGCCCTTAGTACTGCTCATAACCTTGCTCTTTTGTGGAATTTGTCACAATCTCTTGGCTTAGATAAGTTTGCAAGTACCTTGCAAACTTATCTTGAAACTTGGCTACAAGCATACGGATTTTTTGTATTTTTGGCAGTGTTGGCAGTGCTGGTTTATCGGAGGTAAGCAATGCAAGAGATTGAAGCATTTAACCAGCGATTAAAATCTCAACGTCGGACTGCCACAGTCATTGTAGGCAGTTTAACTATTGCTGGTTTAAGTCTCACAATTCCATTGTGGAATGATTCAGTGAAATGGTCTGAAACTTTGTATTGTTTCTCTCCTAATCAGCCTTGCTCCCGTGAACAAATCAAGCGCGGTATTAGCTGGATTGTGGATAGGGAACGTAGGAATTTTACTTTTGATAGCAAAGTAACTTTTTTGAGGGTATTGCCTCCAGAAGACGATTCAGCCACGATGTATGGTGTACTGGGTACAGTTGCCTTATTAGCTGCCTATGGTGTTAGTAAGTCACTGACAAAATCTCAAGAGAAAGCTATTCATAGTCAATTATCATTGCTCAAAGCTAGGGCTTTAGAGAATGACATAGTTGTTTCTAACCATCTAGACCTGACCCAGTTCACCAAAGCCAAGCAATCAGAGGTCACAAAGCAGGCGCTCGCCCGTGATGCGACAGACACAATCGAACAGATGAAAACCGAAGGTGAGAAGCAGCTTGACCATATTAGCGGGCAACTTCAAGGTGAATTGGCACTCAAGCACCACGAGCTAACTTTGAGCGACATGGATAAGCAGATTGCTGACAATAGGCTATCCACTGCTGAAAACAACCGCAAGCTAGAGAAGATTTCCAAGCCTGCTAACGATGCCAGAGGTACTAGCCAGGAATCACCCAGCGAAGTACTTAAAAATAGTTTGATAGATGCTCTTAAAAGTCATGAATCGGGCTGGTTATGGACTGTCATTAAGGCAGTTAAGCCACTATGGATAATTGGGGAACAAGGCACAGGTAAGACTAATACATCTGTCGCCGTTGGACTGGTCAGAAAATATTGTTTAGGTGTGACGGTATTTAGAATAGCTGACAGACATTTAAACGGTGCAAATAGCAAAGTCTGGAAGCTTTTAGAAGCAAAAGAGAAAGCTGACAATGACTCAGCAATTATTGAAGTCTTGCAGGATACCTACGAGCGGAGATTAGAGCGGATTGGACTAGATTTAGATGATAATCAGGCTGAACAATTTCTCTTAGATGAATTCACTCACTTGAAAGATATGGATTCAGAGACTGTCAAAAAGTTTATTAAATCAACCTTTAGTGATACCAGGAAGGCTAAAGAACGGTTTATTGGTGTCACCCATCTGGGTACTAATGAGGCGTTTGGGGATGGTACAGCTGCTATGAGAAAAGCTGGCAGCATCTTGATTGAGAAGTTTACAGCTGATGGTGAAAAACCATTATCCAGAGTTGTTGTGAAACATGGTTTAGTCGATGCTATTGGCAACAAATTGGAGGATGTTGAGCATACCTTGCCAAGCTGGTTTGAAGCTTTCAAGATTTACCAGCACTTCAATGGCAAGCTTATTGATTTTGAGAATTGATTCGCTGTCAAAAAGCAAAATTCCTTAGTAAGCATTCGCAATACTTTGTTAGCATTACTCACTTTCCACGAATAATTAAGGTTTTTGGAGCGGTTAGGCGCTCATTTTGACATTAGCTAGCTTTCCGGGGATTTAATTTTTTATGTTAAAATCGGCAAAAAAATTTAGTAATCTTTTAATTTCAAATGGAAGAATTTGAATTGTTTGGGTCTTGGTGGCTCCCTTCTAATCCTCAGCAAGAAGTTACAGGAACTGTAAAATTCTCCTTTGAAAAAGGAATCTCGCTTGAAGTTGTTGGTAGCTTTAATGAGCAAGATTTTTTAAATTCTGACTCGGAAAGTCAAGAAATAATTATCGGAGTGACTCACGGACAATTATTTACTTTGCTAAATTGTCATCGGAATACAAGTAAACGTTCCTTTCCAGGCATTCTAACTCAAAGCTATAACGTAAAAATTGCCCTTATAGGCTCCCATTTCAATAACTTAGAGCAAATTAAATTTGATAAATTTCAAGTAGGCTTTACTGACCTAAAATATTTGTCTCCTTTATTCTGGGATACTAATTTAAATAGTAATTATAATGGTGATAAAAATTATCAAGAATATCAAGTTTTCTATCATGTTTTAAAAGATTTAAAAGCTAATATTACCCAAGCCAATATATCAATAAATCAATTTATAGACCAACAAGTAACTAACCAAGAAATTACTGTAAATAAATCTGCATTAATTACTGTAGATATCAAAGAAAAAAAGTCAATAGATGAAATATTTAGCCAGTTTATAAATCCATTAAAAAACTTTATAACATTGGCTGCTAATCGAGCAAATTATATAACAAAACTGCTTTTTATACTGGATATTGATGATTACCCTCAAACAATAAAGGCTATATTTAAAAATCCAAACTATATAAATAAAACAGATATTTTACGAACACATGAAGCCCTGCTATGTTTAGATGATATTAAGGAACATTTTAGTCTGGTTATGCAAAGATGGTTTAATCTTTTTGACGAAGCAGAAGACATAATTAATTTGTATTTTAGTACTATTTATAACCCTAATTTATATCAAGAGAATAAGTTGTTATCACTAGTTCAAACATTAGAGTCATATCATAGAAGAAAGATTGATAAGCATAATTCATTTACAGAAGAACATAAGACGCGTTTAAACAATATACTTGCAGCTATACCTATAGAATATAGAGATTGGTTAAAAGAAAAATTACAATTTAGTCATGAACCATCGCTTTTAGAAAGATTAAAAGAACTATTATCCTTAACAAGTAAAACTATTGAGCCTCTTGTTATTGATTCTAAAGATTTTACTAAAAAAGTTAAAACAATCCGTAATTACTTAACTCATTATAATGACCCTTCTCAACAAAAAATGTATGATGGGGAGACACTTTTTCGGATTAACCAAATACTTGATTTCATGATAAAAGCTTGTTTATTACAAGAATTAGGATGTTCATCTGAGCTTTGTGAAGAATTAATATGTCGCAGTCCAGAATATAAATTTTTAAAAGAATTAATGTCTAAGAGGGGAGGGGTTCAGCCGGGATAGGGGTGAAATGAGCAACCGTGCAGAAAGTTATGCTAAGGAATTGGTGAGCCGTTTTCAATATCCTGATCGCCAGGGATAAACCTGTACCAATAGCGTCTTATAGAGAAGGTATAATGATGAGAACAGTTTTTGCTAGTCTTGGCTAAATGTTTACAAAAACTGCTGTGATTCTTCCACTAGTTTTTCGCTGTCCTTCCACATGGTAATGCTGCTATCACGGTAGATTTTGGCGATGAATGGGGCAGGATGTTTACGAACGAATTCTTGCATTGGGATGATCGCTTTTAGAAAGATTGAAGCCATCTCTTCTCCTGATACACTTTGGGAAGCAAATATAAACATCTTGACCTGAGCGCGTGCAACGGCAATCCTTTCTATTAAGTTGTTGCTAATCCTGCCATCTTTGGTCAAAACAACCCAGCCTCTTTTGCCAATCTCTGGCAACCAGTTTACGTCTTGAGCGCCTTTTTCAAAGTGTTCATCATGAATTTCAATAGTGATACCTGCACCGCGAAGTGTTTGTACAATACGCTTATTACCTAGACATCTATCTATGAAAAACGTAATCGATTGAGGCTGGGTCATGCAACAGCAGGTAGTTCACACCGGATAGCTTCTTCAATCATAAGCCGATCACAGTCGTAATCATAAGCAAGTTCGTCAATTGAATCACCTGCTTGATAGCGCTCTGCCAAGACGCTGGTAGCAATCCCTGTTCCAACGATGACAAGGCGACCAAAGGCGATACGAGGATCGATGACAACAACGCGAGGGTTGTCTTCCTCGTGAGAGCGGGTAAAGGGGTAAAGCTTAATTGCAAGTCCTGTATCGTCTGGTTCAATTCGTTCAAGGTGAGCAGCAAAAGCTTCTTTTAGCTCCGTTTGTACCTTTTTAGAGGCATTAATCAAAGAGCCATATCGCTCAATGAACAGGTCAACACCATCGGTAAGAAAACGTTCACGAGCAAGCGGATGAGATGCTTGAAATTGTTCATCAATAAAATCAAGAGCGGTTCGCACATTGCCTAAATCAATTTGATGGTGTTTGCGAATTGCTCTTAGAACATGAACCTCAACTAAATTGGTGAATGAGAGGAGTCGTGGTTTAAGATCACGAATTGGAATTAGGGGTCTAAAGAAGCTGGAACCGTTTGAGATTGGATAGTGTCTCCCAATCGTCCAAGATCGAACAGTGCCGACTGGAATACGCAAGTAACGGGCAGCATCGCTAATGGAGTAGGTGGGAATGTCTCTAGGGTCAGTTTCTCCGTAAAGCTCGGTCATAAGCGTGCCTACCAGAGATGTTTATTTCTATTATTGAGTAAATTTAAGTGATATTCAATATATCACCATTTAATAAAGCTACTGTAGAGCGACTATATTGCTGTTGTCAGTAGATCGAAAACTTTTGGAAGTTGACGAAACAATGAGGGTTTTAGCCGTCGTTTTTGGGACTGGCAATCATAGCCAGTTGCGATCGCTCTGAAGTCCACCCAGAACAAAAGTTCTTAAAACGCAGATTACAAGCTGATTTCGGCTCCTGGTATTCCCAAGCGTAAATCAAAGACTGGCAAGGCTTCTGGAAAACTTTTCGGTCTACTGGTTGTAGGTCTAGGTAGAGCCACTAATTATGGTTATCCGCCTATTCAATCGCTCTTGGCTTTGCTTACTTTATTGGATACTTAAGTGTCCAAGCAAAGAGGGATACTTTTGGTGAGAATGATCGCCGCAGTCGCAATATCCCTTGTTTTGGATGATCTGTAACAAGGCGCAGTGGTTGAAAAATTGTTCAGCTAGTGGAGTGATAGCCAAATAGTCAGTCTGCGATCGCAATCGCAGACTGACTATTTAGCATTGAGCCAAGATGGAGGTATTGATTAATTGATAACTGTTCGCAATAACTTTGGCGTGACGCGTTTGTTGACGAAATAATGGGGATCACAGCGAGTTATAGTGTCCAGAATAAGTCGCGTAAAGAGGACAGTTATCCCAAACAAATGACGACCACCCCGCCAGGACGTAAACCTAACAAGCATTACAGGTCTAGAGAATACCTTACACCAAGCGAGGTGCGATCTCTCCTCAATGCCGCGCTAAATCGTAAAGCTCGTTATGCTCACCGTGACTACACACTGATGTTGCTTATGTTCCGCCACGGGCTGAGGGTGGGGGAAGCTGTAGGTAAATCCTGCGGTTTGCGCTGGGATGCAGTGATGTGGGGGGAACGCCAGATTTACATCACCAGGGAGAAAGGTAGTGATTCTGGGGTGCATCCCTTGAGAGATGATGAAATAACTTTGCTCAAAAAACTTAGAGAACAATTCCCTAATAGCAAATATATTTTTGTATCTGAGCGTGGGGAAGTGATGTCCACTGATGCGGTACGGAAGTTAATGGGGCGGCTGGCGGTACAGGCGGGGCTTGATATCAAAGTTCACTGCCATATGATGCGCCATGCTTGCGGTTATTATCTGGTGAACCAGGGTTACAGCACTAGAGAGATTCAGGACTTTTTGGGACACCGCGATATCAAGCACACTGAAAAATATACTAAGCTGAATGCTCGACGTTTCTTGAATTTTGATTGGGGTGATTTATAGTATTTTAATGTCTTGTCTGCCTTCTATTTTTACTAATAATAAATTTTGCTATGGCAGTGCTTTTACCTAGGATTGGTGTTACAAATTGTACAATATCGTATGCGTTACTTCAAGAGTATCCTCAAAACATTGTTGGTAGTTTTTGGGTCATGTGTGGTTATGGATTGGAGGATAAAAAAATTCCTAATTGGTGGATTGACAATGTTTTAGAAGACAATCAAGCACAAAGTATTATTAATGCTTTTGAAAAAGGTTATTTTCAAGGAGGATACGACAACCCTCTATACTTAGGGTTTTGTATTATTGTTGTTGCAGATTCTTCCAATCCCGCTCATTTATCTTATGTAATTCAACACCTTAGAATGTGGGAAGCTGAGGGAATTGGTTTATTAAGAATGATGTCCCGTTATAATATACCAGCTCATACGGAAGTAACTTATCCTAAAGACTTTCTAAATTATCGCTATAGAGAAAATCATCCTATTTATGAAGCTCTTCATAAAGGACTAAATTATTGGACTGTTCATGTATGGGAAGACTACTGTAGTTATCTAATGTCTGAACATGGTCAATGGATGTTTTTTGATTATTGTAAGAAAATTAATGCAATTAAGGATGACGTAAAATTAACTGTAGAAAAAGGTTCTAAGCCTCTAGTTTTGACAGAAGGAGAAACAGATCCAATTTATATTAAAACTGCCTTAGAATTACTAGGAGAAACAGAAATTTTAGAACAAGCTGACATTGAATGGGTAGGAGCTTCTATAGGTAAAGGAAAAAGCATAAATACTGGTGATAGTGGCTTAAATAATACCAGAGATGTTCTTATTTCTAACCCTCAGTTCCTAACTAAAAAAGTATTACTGCTCTATGATTGTGATACTAATAAACCTAATGAAGACCATGAAAAACTAAAAATCAGAAAAATACCTAAACAAGAAAATCGAAAAGTTAAGAAAGGTATTGAAAATCTATTCCCTGATCATTTATTCACTCAAGATTTTTATTTGCCAAAAGTTAAATATGGGGAGTATGGAGAAGAAAACAAAATTCAAGAATTTCAAAAAATGAAATTTTGCAAATGGATATGTGAAGAAAGAAAACAAGCTGGCGATTTTGTTGATTTTAAGATAATTGTTGATATTATCAAAGAATATTTAGGCAAAGTTATTTACTGAATATACTGAAGAAATGATTGATATTTTGGTTAAGATTTATTCCGATGAAAAGTTAACTAAATATTTAAGTGCTTACAGATTAAATTTTGTAGCTGTACCTAGAGTTAGTGATTTTATTTCTAAAAACGTCAATATAAAAGAATCTCTGGATTGTTGTGTAAAAGAGATTATATTTATCCCCAAACATGAGGGTAGTCAAGATTGTGATGTTTTCTTGAAATGTCTTCAAGCCGATATAAGTTCCAAAATGGGCTTATAAACGATAAACTCAGTATTGGCTTGAACAATGGCTTCGCTGGTGCGACAGAGCAATACGCCTGCGCGGCACTGGCTCTCAATCACCTTGCTATATCTTGACTCGTTATAACCCTTGGTAAGAAATTAATTACTAAGTTTCTTAATGCTGTAGAACTCCATCATCCGAGTAAAAGAACATTTACTGAATTTGCTATATCTACGGCAATTCCGAAAACAAAAAATTTCAACTCACCCATCATTTACCTCCAAAAGCCGCCTTAACTCCTGCTTTAAAACCTCCGGATCTGGCAAATAAAGCTGATATCTCGACACGAAAAGCTGATTAGAAATACCACCCGTCGCATACTCAACCAAAATCTCATCTTTATCTCGCGCCAACACAATTCCTATCGGCTCGTTGTCATCCTCCATATTCTCCTCAGCGCGAAAATAATTTAGATACATATTCATCTGTCCAATATCCTGATGACTCACCGCTCGCGTCTTCAGATCGATTAAGACAAAACACTTGAGAATGCGATGATAAAACACCAAATCCACAAAAAAATGCGTGTTGTTTAACGTAATTCGGTATTGCTGCCCAATAAATGCAAACCCCTTGCCCAACTCAAGTAGAAACTTCTCCAACTCAGCAATTAAACGATTTTCTAACTCACTCTCACGATAATTGCGGTCTGGTAAATCCAAAAACTCGAACACATAAGGATCTTTGACCACATCCCGCGCCGACTCGATGCGTTGCCCATCCTTAGCCAGTGCCAAAATCTCCGCCCGATCCTTACTCAACGCCACCCGCTCAAACAAAGCCGAATCCTTCTGGCGTTTCAACTCCCGCACACTCCAGCGATCTTGGATGCACTGCTGCTCATAAAATGACCGCGCCAAATCATCCGAAATAGCCAAAAGCTCTGTATAGTGTGACCAACTCAATTTGCCAGACAGTGTTTGGCAATTCTCATAGTTCAAATAAAACAGACGCATATACTGCAAATTAGAACGGCTAAACCCTTTACCATACGCAGCTTTCAAATCTCGTGAAAGCACCTGTAACAACTTCGAGCCATATTCTGCCCGTTCCTTGCCCGCTTGCTCAAACTCGACAATATACCGCCCAATCTGCCAGTAAGTTTCTACTAAAACTGAATTAACCTGCTCAAAAGCCCGTTGTCGCCCCAACGCCAAACACTCACCAATGCGATCTAACAACTGCTGATATGAACCATCATTAACCGTTAAATCACTCATAACTCAAACCCCTTGCCCAACTGCATCTTAAATCTCCAAACAGTTGTAATAATGTAATTATGTAAATAAATGCAAGTGTAATAATGTAATAAATTACATTAGTTTTTTAGCTCCTCCTCAACTAGAGCAATCATATACTCCTTAATAGTCATGCCCTTTTTGGTAGCGCGGATTTTAATCTCCTGGTGCTGTGCTGAGGTGACTTCAAAAGTAACGCGCTTGCTTTTGCCGTTGTTAGCTTCTTCGTGAACGATATTACTAGGCACTTCAGCACCATTGCGACTTTCCACCCATGCTGCTGCTTCTTCTTGAACAGGTGTTTTCTGAACACCTGGCTTCAAGCTTAGTTTTTGTGATTTTTTAACTTCTGCCATGATTAGTTTCCTTTCTTGCTTCTAATATTTCCTCAACAACAGCTCGTACTTCATCACTGGCAGCACTTTTCGGGGCAGCCTCCAAAACAGTACTCCCAATGTTCAAACACTCAGCAAATGCTACCCTTTGACTTATCTGTGCTTTTAGCACTGGAAAGGGGTATTCTCCTAAAACTTCAGTTACTTCTCGCCCAAGAGCAGTGTTCGCTATCTTTCTGTTGATTAGAAATGCTGCTGTTAAGTCTGGTTTATATATAGTGGCCTCTTGTACCAGTTCTACTACCTCATGCACCGCCCACACGTCCAGGGGAGATGGTTGCACAGGAACCAGCACAAAATCCACTGCCATGATTGCTGATCTGGTTAAGTCAGAAACTCTTGGCGCACCATCAATGAAAACAAAATCATACCCCTGCGCTAGTTTGGGCAATTCTTTATGCAAGATAGGACGATCCAAACCAATAACGCTAAATGGAGCTTCACCATTACGTGCTGCTGCCCAGTCACGGGTTGAGCCTTGAGGGTCAGTATCAACAAGTAATACTCGATACCCTTTCATAGAAAAAGCATGAGCCAAATGGATGGATACTGTAGTCTTGCCACTGCCTCCCTTTTGGTTCAAAACTGCAATTTTCATAAATGTGTTTTTGTAAAAATGTAATTCATTAGGTTATGACAAATTTCAAAAGGTCGCAATACCAAGCTTAATCCCTAAATTACAAATTTACAAATGCACAAAAGAGTATTAATACAAATGTAATTAATTACAAAAATACATTTATAGCTAGAAATTGACCACTTTTACACGGTCTTGGTATCTCAGTAATCTAAAGCTAAATTAATTACAAGCTGATCTAATGCCTGTTGTGATTTGAAAGGAGAGTTTTTTACATCGATTTATATCTATGAGTTATCTTGTTAACTTGCAAATTTACTTATGATTATTAGCGTAGGTAAGAAAAAAGTAAGAAAATTTATTTACTGACTCAGAGAAAAGTTTGATATATAAGGGTTTGAGGTGGGTGCGGCTTCGCAATGCTCTTGCTCGGTCGTTCCTTAGACTAGGCGATCGCGTCTTAGACATGAATGAAGCCAGAAGAGTTTGAACCGTGTGTTACACGTAATGGCTCTAATGTGTAATGCTGCATGAATCACGAACCAAAAAACAACGCACAAATTTAGCCTGGAGCAACAAGATTGCAATCTTCTACGCTTGAGTTCAAACTTATCAACCTAGAGCGAGATCAAGATTTATGCGTTCAGTTCAGAGCAGACTCTTTCATTTGCAGCTTTGGTTCAGCCGCTCGGTTTTATAAAGAGGATGGAAGCGGATCTGAGGAATATTTACAGTGGCTGAGACAGCGAATGACAGAAATCCCGAACAGTTGTGTACACGTTTGGAAAGAAGAGCAAATCATTGGGCAAATTGAGATGATGCGTTGGAAACACGATTCAAGCGTTGGCTACGTCAATTTGTTTTACCTGACTCCAGAGTTTCGAGGTCAGGGTTTTGGTCAGCAGTTAGATCAACACGCAGCTCATTTTTTCAAGCGTCTGGGTTGTCAGTCAGCCCGCTTGAACGTCAGTCCTACGAATCGAGTGGCAATGAGATTTTATCTCAAGCACGGATGGGTTGATTTAGGGCAACGGGAAGATGATCCTGAAGTTCACTATCTTGAAAAGAAATATGGAGCTAACGTACAGTAGCATTTCAGCGGCGCTCTTAATTTAGGCTACATTACACGTTGGGGCTATTACGTGTAATAAGAACCTCAAAGTCTTATCAATTCATTGATATAAGGGCGCTCATGCCGACAACTAACGCCATAAAAATACCCCCAGAATATGGGGGCTATTGATGTGGTTCATGTTCCTTAACGGACAGAAGAGAATAACTCTGGTTCGGTATAGAGATTTCTGTATATATGTTGCGGCTCGCAAACATAAACGCTCCGGCTTGCAAACAAGAAAATTGTTGGCTCACATTAATTGCAAACAGAAAAAGACTTCGGCTCACATTAATTGCAAACAGACTCATTATTATTTAC
>JAHHIM010000050.1:0-25548 GCA_019358915.1 Trichormus sp. ATA11-4-KO1 | reverse complement strand
GGTCACGGGTCAGATTGCTGGGGTAAGCTTTACTCATGTCACTCTCTCGGTGCTGTTTACTATTCATTCACAGCTTATACTGAGAGAGCTTTTTTACAACCTTTCTGACTTTTCAAACACCCTCTAATACAAAGCCTAACCCAAATGCTGCTCCATAAATGCCAAAACCTTTAGCTCGATTTTCTGGAGTAGTAACATCGGAAATAATGGCTTGAGCAACAGAAGTATTACCACCAGTAATGCCATCTAAAAATCGTGCTAAAAACAAAATACTTGCCGTTGTGGCAGTGCCAGCAATTAAATTTGCAATTACAGTTCCAGCTAAACTAATAATCAGTAATGGCTTGCGTCCAAAGCGATCCGATAGTTTACCAATAACGGGAGTCGCAAAAAACTGAGCTATGGAATAAGTCGAAAATAACAAACTGGTCTGAAAATCGCTAAGATTAAATTGTTTTCCATACAGATAAATAATGGGAATTAAAATTGTCAAACTGAGGGAATTAATAAAGGCAATTAAAGCTGTAATCCACAATTTTTGATTCATTAGTAATATATAACTTTTAGGTTGTTAGTTTAATTTGTGAATTCTCTTTAATTAATTATCATGCTACTGGTTGCAATCTCCTAGCCCATAATTTATTTCAGCATAATTTACTGAAGTATATGTAAGACTATGAATGTAAGTACTTGCTTTCTTCTGCTTGTAGTCTATTTGATATGAGTAACCACAGTAAACAGGAAAGCGGCACAGATTATGCCCTGCTTTCTTCTCCACCCAAACTTGTTTAGATGGGATATACAGGGGGCGGTTTTAATGAAAAAAATTTTGACATCTCTGAGTTTCGGACTGCTATCTACGTTGCTAACTGCTACTCCTGGACTAAGCGCTGAGCGCATTAGCTTTTTTTACCCTCCCTTTGGAGAGTTTTCCCTCAGCGTTGACTCTTTAGAAGTTTTTGCGAAGGAAGGCAAAATTACTGATGAACTGGCGTTTTATGCCAGCCGTACCAATCCTCAGCAACTAGCTCAGTTGCGGGAGCTGCTCCAGCAACGTTTCAATGTCACGCCAACCCTTGTATCACAAGTTACTTACTCACCCATAGGCGAAGATGTTGTACAACGTTTGGGAGATTTACTGCTCACTGATTCTCGCCAAAATGGTTTTTATGCTCTACGAGGGGCTTTAATCTTGGCTGCTGCTGATCCAGAAGGCTTAACAGTTGTAAATTTGCTGCGTAAGTTTCCCTCGCGTACTATACGCCTAAATTTTACAGCAGGGTTGAAGATAGTCGATGATTTATCCCAAGTACTGAAAAAAAGGGATGAGGTGGTTGCTTGGGTTCAACAAGAAGCGATTCATTCTGTGCTAATGAACACTTCGCCTCAAACTGCAACTGCCAAGACTGCTGTTGACTTTTCTCAACAGCCAGATTTGCGATCGCCTGGTTCATTTACTTGGCAACGCCAGGAATTTATACTCAGAGATTTTCAGCGCGATCGCGTGATGCCGATGGATCTTTATTTGCCAGAAGCCACATTCAGAACTAGCCAAGCCGACCCCTCACCTCCCTTTCCTGTAATCGTCATTTCTCATGGCGTGGCTTCAGATCGTTTTGCCTTGGCTTATTTAGCTGAACATTTAGCATCCTACGGTTTTGCTGTAGCTGTACCGGAACATCCTGGTAGTAATGCCGAACGTGTGCAGCGCTATTTGACGGGTTTGGCAGGGCCACCAGAAGCAAAGGAATTTATCAACCGACCTTTGGATATCAAGTTTCTCCTTGATGAACTCGAGATGATGGAAAAGTCAGATCCTAGCCTTAAAGGAAAACTTAATCTTCAGCAAGTCGGGGCCATTGGTCATTCGTTTGGTGGGTACACTGTTTTAACTTTGGCAGGAGCAAGTATTAACTTTGAACAACTTCGACAAGACTGTAATCCCGGTATTTCCTCTTTTAATTTGTCGCTTGTTTTGCAGTGTCAAGCAACTGAATTACCCCAGAGAAATTACGAACTCAAAGACGATCGCATTAAAGCAGTCTTGGCCATTAATCCCTTATCTAGCTCCATTTTCAATCAAAGCGGCATTAGTCAAATTCAAATTCCTGTCATGCTGGTAGCAGGTAGTCAAGATATTGCGACTCCGGTAGTATCTGAGCAGATTCGCCCCTTCACCTGGCTTACTACCCCCAACAAGTATTTAGCTTTAATCGAAAATGCCACCCACTTTAGTTTGATTGCCGAACCAACTCCGGAAAATGATGTGTTACCGATACCGCCAGCCTTGTTAGGTCCAGACCGTGCGCCGGCTTATTCCTATCTCAAGGCTTTAAATGTGGCTTTTTGGGAAACTCATCTGCTGAACCGCCCGGAATATAGTATCTATCTCCAACCAGCTTATGCTCAATATCTGAGTCAAGCTCCTCTCAATCTCAGTCTGTTAAAGTCGTTGTCAGCAGACCAATTAAATCAAGCATTGAAACAATCAAATCCTTAAACCAATTTGGGATTTTCAATTCCCAGCTTTTACCACCAAAGTGTTCTCAAAATCTCAAAAAATTCTCACTATGCTTTATAGTAGTTAATCACACATTAACCAGAGGATATTACTTACTTATTTTTTTTTAAGTTCATACACTGTACAAATGCTAAAATCCTCAAGTAAACAGTTAGGATACCTCGATGCCAGTTGCTGCTAACTCCATTAAGTTTGGTACAGACGGCTGGCGGGGCGTTATTGGTGATGAGTTCACCTTTGAACGCCTAGCCCTGGTCGCGCCAGTTGCTGCAAAAGTATTATATAATACATACTTTTCTACAGTAGGTAGCCAGACAATTGTGATCGGCTACGATCGCCGATTTATGGCAGAAGATTTTGCTCGTGCTGTCGCCGATACAGTCACCGCCATTGGATTTGATGTTTTACTGAGCGAAACCTATGCCCCAACCCCAGCTTTTAGTTGGGCAGCAAAACAACTTAATGCTTTGGGGGCGCTGGTCATTACAGCTAGCCATAATCCTGGTACATATTTAGGATTAAAAGTCAAGGGTTCCTTTGGTGGTTCAGTACCGCCAGAAGTGACAAAAGAAATAGAAGCTTTGTTATTTGAGGGTGTACCGACCGTAGCCACTCCTGGCAAACAAGAAAAATTTAATCCTTGGCCTAGTTACACCGCAGCACTAGAAGGCAAAGTTAATATCACCAAAATTCGTCAGGCGATCGCCTCTGGCAAACTCACACTATTTGCTGACGTGATGCACGGTGCGGCGGCTGGCGGATTGGCGCAACTACTAGGTGATGGTGTCCAAGAAATCAACAGCGATCGCGATCCTTTATTTGAAGGTGGTGCGCCAGAACCTCTACCAAAATATCTTTCTCGTTTATTCGAGGTGATCAAGACTCACCGCAAAACAGATAACTCAGGTTTAGCGGTGGGGTTAGTATTTGATGGAGACTGCGATCGCATTGCCGCCGTGGACGGAGAAGGTAACTTTTTGAGTTCCCAAATATTAATTCCGATATTAATCGACCACTTAACCCTACGGCGCGGCTTTAGCGGCGAAATTGTCAAAACTGTAAGCGGTTCTGATTTAATTCCTCGTGTGGCAGCATTACATAACTTAGCGTTGTTTGAAACACCTGTAGGTTACAAATACATCGCCGACAGAATGTTAGCCGCAGATGTATTACTGGGTGGTGAAGAGTCGGGAGGAATCGGCTATGGTAGCCATATTCCCGAACGCGATGCCCTGCTTTCGGCACTGTACGTGCTAGAGGCGATCGTGGAATCTGGGCTAGATTTAAGCGATTATTATCGCCAATTGCAAGAAAAAACAGGTTTCACCTCAGCTTACGATCGCATTGATCTGCCCTTAGCCAGCATGGAAGTGCGATCGCGTCTTTTACAACAACTGCAAACCCAACCATTACTAGAAATTGCTGGTAAAGCAGTAGTTGATTGCCAGACAATTGACGGCTATAAATTCCGTCTAGCTGACAACAGCTGGTTAATGATTCGGTTTAGCGGTACTGAACCAGTGTTACGCCTCTACTGCGAAGCTTCTACCCTTGAGCAGGTACATCAAACTCTTGCTTGGGCAAAAAACTGGGCAGAGTCATAGTTAGAGTGCTGAGTGCTGAGTGTTGAGTGCTGAGTGCTGAGTAAGTCCACTAAAGTGGACTTTTGCTATGAAACTCCCAATTCATTGGGAGGCGGGAATGATGCAATTGTGCGTATACCGTACCCTTACCAAAGAGCATAACTAAAAAACCCGCTACAGCATTGCTGTAGCGGGGAATAATTCCATGTTTAGGACATGAAGTAACTGGAAGCAACTGGGTTTATACTCAGCACTCAGCACTTTAGTATTCTAGGAAAACCATTCTAGAACAGCTTCTTCTTTAGTGTTGGTATTGCGAGATGGGGTTTCACGATTGAATTTCATGTGAATTGATCGTGTTTGCTCACCATCAGCAGCAATAGCCAAAATTGGATAGTCAATTAAACCATCTTGGAAGGACATTTGGAAGCGGAATGTCCCATCTGGATTTAGCTTAATTGGACGACCACCAATGGTAACCGTAGCATCAGGTTCGGTAGCACCATAAACAATTAACTCAGCATCAGCAACTAACCAGAATTGGCGGGGACGCATGGGTACGGCGGAAGCTGAGAAACCAACGCCTGACATAGTTAAACCAGAAGCAGTGGGAACTGCCCACATACCTACACCAGATGGGAAAACGTAGGAACTGATCGCTTGTTCGGGACGCGCTGAACCTGGGACTTGCTGCATGGAACCGAAGAGAGAACCAGCAACGCGTTGGGCTTCGGCAGATTCGGCCATGCCAAAGATTTGGTCGTAGATGGGGTTACCGTTGACACCTGCTGCGGCGGCGGCTTTCTTAGCAGGAGGAACTAATTCGTAAACGGTCTTACCATGTAAATCTTCTTCAAAGTTGACGGTGACGAAGGCATCTTCAATCCAGTCAGATGGATATACGGGAGGAATGTGGACTCGCGCCGAACGAGCTAATACCAACCAACGACCATCAGCAGCACGATAACCGATATCGATAACATAATCGCGATCGCTCACTGGAATTGGGATGTACCATTCCCTGGCCAGTTCGTCAGCCGGATATTCTTGGATGCTGTGAGGACTTTGGTTGTCAAGGCTGATGTCGGTAACATCATAGATTCGCAGTGCTAGTTGCTGTCCCCCTTGTCGCCTTAGTTCCGCTTTGTGTTCATTGGGAATATCCCAGTACGTGTAAGCCCACTGAGGATCGCGGGGTAAAAGGACAATCCGGCTTTCACCATAACCGGCTGGTAAATCTGCCAGTCCTTCATCAACATCAGCCAGAGAACCACCAGTCCGGTCTTCTTGACCTAATTCAAATTTTGCTGCTTCCACGGTTTCCTGTGCCTCCAGTGAACGAGTTGGGCTAAGCGACACTTTGCTGCGCTGGACTTCTTGAATCGATGCCAGCAGTTGAGATTTACGCATTCGGCTGTAACGAGAGATGCTATATTCGCTGGCAACTTTGCGTAGTTGCCGTAATGTCATCTCTTCTAGTGGCGGGCGTTCTTTTGCCATTAATTTGGCCTCCAGTAGTTTGAAAAGTCAATGATTTCCCCGGGTTAGAGAATGCTTTATAAAATGTCATCCACCCCAGATGATTTTTTTTAACGTGAATTCGATAACCTCTCCCCAACCCCTCTCCGAAGCGGAGAGGGGCTTAAATATCTTGAAAGCTCAACGATAAATTAAGGTTGTGAAGCCTCTAACGCCACTTGCTACAACGCGGGGAACCCGCGCAACGCAGTGGCTCCTCCTGGCAGGGGAGAGGTTTGGAGAGGGGTTTTTTCCACTTGTCGAACTCACATTTTTTATCTCTGACTTCTGGTTTTGCCCAGTTTTTAAGATTTTTAGTCTGTTTTTAAATTGAGGGTTACTACTCGATTCCTGGGTAATGCCAAGATCAGCATTTTTTCGGGATCGGAGGAGTCCTGTTGTTAAGTAAATATTAACCAGTAAACCTTGGTAGGGATCAAGGGGTCTCAAGGTGCTTTTTTACCTGCTGTACGAATTTTCAGCTTTTTCGGGATCAATATGTCATTATTTCATGACATTGTGGCTTATTAGTACCTATAGAAGCTAATTAAATGTCATAAGTTCATAACATTTAGGTTAAAGTTAGCTGAAAACCTTAATCCACAAAGGAAGAAGCAGGAGTAGCAAGAGTGTAGAGAGGATAATACTGCTAGCAATCAAATCGCGGTTGAGATTGTATTCTTCTGCCAAAATTAGACCAGCAAAAGCCGAGGGCATTCCCGACATCAAGACCATTGCCAAGCGGCGATCGCCTGATAAGCCGAGTAACCAAGTTGTGAGTAAACCGACGAGTAGTGGCATAATTACAACCTTGATCACAGAGGGGATCACCGCAAATTGAAAGTTTTGCCACCCCTGAAGTTGGCCTAAGCGGATACCAGTTAACAGAAAAGCACAGGCGATAACGATGTTCACCGACCCTTGAAGCCCTGATTCCATGATTTCTGGCAGTTGTACTTGTTGAGTAAGAATCCCAATGATAAAAGCCCATAAAGGAGGTACAGTCAGCAGATCCCGCAATTGCATCCACCAGCGATTTGGAGATTTTGCATGACTGAAGTAACTAGCAATTAATACTCCCAGACTATAGGGGCCAACAACGTTGTGGGTGATGCTGTACAGTACAACCCAGTTAAGAAAGTCAGCTTGGATAAAAGAGGGAGCGATCGCTAACCCCACAAAACCTGTATTTCCCAACACAGCAGCTAGCACAAAACTGCCTTGAGTGGAGGGGTCAAGCCAATAACTAGCAAGTGCTTCATCTAAATCTGGCTGCAACCAGTGGCATACGATTTTTTGCCATCCCCACACAATTAGTAATGCCACCAACAAACCCACCAGCAGCGCCCCTACAGTAACTACTGATGCTAGTAGGGGCCAACTTTCTACACCACTCAATTCTGTCTGCTGAGATTTTCGCGCCAGTGCCAACAGTTCTAACGGCACTCCTACCCAGTAAAGACCACGACCTAGGAAATGTGGTAACCACGTAGGTAATATTTTCAATATTAATAGCCCCAGACTCATCCACAGAATCAAGGGTGTATAAGCATGAACTAAAGTTTCTGTCATCAACAGCAATAAGAATTAAACTCAGTCATGATTTCGTGTTAGTTGTCACAAGTAAACAACTTGCTCACCATCAAATAACAACTGACGGAGAATTAAACACAACCGCATTAATTTTAGTTTTTTCCAACCTAAAAATTCATGCTGATCTGATTAATCACTGACATATTCTGGATGCGCCACATACCTGCTTGTCGAATTAAAGAATATCGGACACGCAAAGTTTCATCAGAAACATTTTTTAACTGTGCATTTTCATAGAACTGTGTTAATTCCCTGACTGTAGCTACTGCCACTGCTTGCTCCGCATTCTGATTGACATATTCCACCTTCACTGTGTGGTTGTATGACCGATAGCGGTTCTGTGCCCTTTCCTGTTGGGCAAGTAGTCGCCATTGAGATAAAGATGAACCGATTAAAATATCTTGTAAACTGCTAATGTCATAATTTGGCCCCAAAGCTGCGGCTTTAGTAGATAGCCAAACTTGAATCACTTCTTGTGCAGTTGCATCTGTTAAAGAACCTGCTGGTGGTTCCAATTTACTGCTTTTATCAGGAATAGTTATCGGTGGTTCATTGATTTGCACAAATAACTGTTCACCTTGCAAAGATGGTGCGGGGAAAAACAGATTTTTTAACCATCCAAACGTTGTGGAAACTAATAACCAAAACACTAATACACCTGCTAAAGAAGCAAACACTGTCCAAACAAGTCGTGTTTTTCCTTCTAATGTGTTAGTAAAAGCTCGCCTCTGAGAATTATTTGCGCCGCCCTCACGGCTGACAACTTGACTCGGCTTTCGCCTCCTACGCTTTTTGACTTGACGAGATGGAGTAGTCTTACCTGTGCCATTCAGGTTGTGATTAGGGGCTGTAGCTGTACGTTCAGCAGGAGAATCCACATTTTTCTTTGGTTTTGCTTGATTGGTAACTTGACCTAGTGGTGTATTCCAGTTAGTTGGCGAGAAGTTGGCATCTGAGGGTCTTCTGTGGTTTGGTGTTTCTGGTAAATCTGGTTCAGGTATTCTCCCGTGAGGTAATTGTTGAGAATCAGCCGGGGAATGATTGCTGTGAAGGGGATGTTGGGAAAAAGCCTGACGATTGATCACAGCCCATTCATTAGTGGTTTCTGCATCCGTAGGTAGGGCTTCTAAATAAGCTTGCACTTGTTGATTCGCAAAGTAATCTTTCAGCGAGGCTGGCTGATTAGCTAAATCTCGAAAATGGGGAAAAACTTCATGCTGTAACCACTGTTCGGCATATAAACATAGTCCCGGTAGCAAGTCTGGAGAGTCTAAGGATCTTTCTCGAATAAAAGCTAAGGCTTCGTATTCTTGACTTAGTTCTAAAACACGGGTGGCTTCTTCGGTTTGCCCTAGTAATAGCGCACATAGTGACTGTTCTAAATGCACATCTTGGCGCTTACCCAGACGCATCAGCATTTGCTTTGCCTGACGAATCAAAGCGGGTTGACGTTGAGTGAACCCCCTTGCTAGTAGGGCATAAACCGCCAAATAAGTAGCCACAGCCGAAGGACGTTTGCTTTCTGCTTCAAATAGCTTGTGCTGTTCTGCAACTGTTAAATAATTACGTATTTGCTGGATAAACCGTAAAAAATCATCTATATTTAATCCTGATTGATCATTGCCAGTGCCATCAATGCCACCGCGATCGCTCAAGATGTTTTGTAAAAATGTTAGACCTTGGCGTCGTTCCGCAGTCTTTTCTTCTGGTAGTGCCAGCAATTCCAAAATCCGATACGGGCGCAATTTATAAAGATCAGCTTGCATTTCCGCCTGCACGCTGGCAAATAACCCTTCACGGGATAGTAGTTCTTGGCCAGTTTCTAGAGAAATAGCCGCATTTTCATAGTGACCTTGTTGCCATTGCTCCCGACCAAGTTCTAAACAAGCCAACGCCACCGTCAGCACAATATCTGGATATTCAGAATTTTCGAGAAATTCTTCACTTGCTAGATTATTGCCCATTCTGGCGACTGCTACACCACTGGCATTAGTTAGGTAATTATGACCTAATTTCAATACAAGTTCATATTCTCCCAGTTCTTGCAGAATTAATAAAGCACCAACTAATTCCGCTTGGGAAATGTCAATGCTCAGACTCTGGGTGTCAGGATCATCTTTGTTGCCGTCTGTGTGGTTTCCCACGGCAACAGTAGCATTAGCATTGCCGTCAGGGCCATAGGCATGGGCAAGATAAAGCTGATTGTAACTGCTACGTTCCTGAGGATTTGATAAAACCACGTAAGCTTCTTCTATAAGTTGTTTGCGAGAAGAAATTGCTGCTTGAGAATACTCTCGTCGCGGCAATTGCACAATGCGATCGCTGTATGACTGCCGCAACTGTTCATCACTTGCCGCTAACGGTAGTCCCAAAATTCGGTAGTAATCTAGCGGAATTCGCACAGTCTACTTCCCCTGCACCGTGATCAACATAATTCACCTAGAGCATTCCAGGCATGTAAAACCGTGCCATAATAGTACGGTGAATAATACCGTGTCGAACTTACACTATAAGTGTATATTGCAACAATTGATTTTGTGCCTTCCTAAAATTTGAGTCATATTCTAGTGCTAATATTTTGCATTTGCCTAGGAAACGCTGATACTTTGTTTTAATTCTTAGTATTGTTGCCTCTAAGAACTGTCATCAGCCTTCAACACCATAAAACATAATTACCGTTATTTAGTAGTAATCATGTTGTATTTATAAGCACTTATAATTACTTTTTGTTCACTGATTTCTCTAAGTATGTAGTTAAAGAAGCTTTGCTGGCAAGGGTAGATGTTGATTGAAAGTATAAAATTATATGCTGAATCAACCTTAATGACAACTATCTAGCTAGATCCCAAAATTCCCCTGTCCATTTTTTATAAATTGTTAATGGATATGCAGAAACCAAGCTATCCTGATTGATAGCCTATGAATAGGAGTCAGAAGTGGGAATACTCAGGGGATATCTGTTGCCATCGGGGTGAGAGCCTCGCCGAGCGTGGTTGGAAAAATGAAAAATTCACCCATTGTTTCCCCTCTATTGCTTTTAACTCTTTTTGGTGCATAAATTTTGGTGGTTGACTCTACACTCTAGCTTGTGAAAAGCAGATTTTGTCTGAGAGCAACTTATTTGAGATGGTAAATTTCAGTTTTACATAGGGATACTAAAAAATAATGGTTCAAGAACGCACGTTACCTACATTTAATGCTGCCACTACTCAGATCACCAAAGCAGAAGGGTTGCGGTTGTATGAAGACATGGTATTAGGGCGCTTATTTGAAGACAAGTGCGCTGAAATGTACTACAGGGGCAAAATGTTTGGCTTTGTCCACCTATACAACGGGCAAGAAGCCGTTTCTACTGGTGTTATCCAAGCGATGCGACCAGGTGAAGATTTTGTTTCCAGCACCTACCGCGACCACGTTCATGCTCTCAGTGCTGGTGTCCCAGCTAGAGAAGTCATGGCAGAATTATTTGGCAAAGCCACAGGTTGCAGCAAAGGGCGCGGTGGTTCCATGCACATGTTTTCTGCGGAGCATGGCTTACTAGGTGGTTATGCTTTTGTGGCTGAAGGTATTCCTGTGGCAGCCGGAGCAGCTTTCACAAGCAAATACCGCCGCGAAGTCATGGGAGACAAAAATGCTGACCAAGTAACAGCTTGCTTTTTTGGTGATGGTGCTGCTAACAACGGTCAGTTTTTCGAGACATTGAATATGGCATCTCTATGGAAATTGCCAATTATTTTCGTAGTAGAAAATAATAAATGGGCAATTGGTATGTCCCACGAACGGGCAACTTCCCAGCCAGAGATTTACAAAAAAGCCAGCGTGTTTAACATGGTAGGCGTGGAAGTAGACGGTATGGACGTGTTAGCGGTGCGAGCCGTCGCTCAAGCAGCTGTAGCCCGCGCCCGTGCAGGTGAAGGTCCCACATTAATTGAAGCCTTGACTTACCGTTTTCGGGGTCACTCCTTGGCAGACCCAGATGAAATGCGCAGCAAAGCCGAGAAAGAATTTTGGTTTTCCCGCGACCCAATTAAGAAATTTGCCGCTTATTTAGTTGAGCAAAACTTAGCAGATGAGGCAGAACTCAAAGCCATTGATCGTAAAATTCAGGAAGTAATCGACGATGCCGTTAAGTTCGCCGAAAGTAGTCCCGAACCAGACCCTAGTGAGTTGTATCGTTTCGTGTTCGCAGAAGACGAGTAAAGAGTGCTGAGTGTTGAGTATTCAGGATTCAGCACTTTACACTTCCCCCTAAATTAAGGACTAAAACTTGTGTTTACTATTGCCATTGAACAGCAACAATACAAAACTTACATCCTTGCAGATGAAAGTGCTGGCTCTCAAATCGAAGTAGTACCAGAAAGAGGCGGCATCATCACCCGTTGGCGTATCCAGGGGCAAGAAATTTTTTATCTGGATACTGAACGCTTTACTCATCCTGATTTAAGCGTCAGAGGTGGCAATCCGATTTTATTTCCTATTTGTGGCAATTTACCGGATAATTCTTACACCTATAATGGGCAGCAGTACACTCTTAAACAACATGGCTTTGCCCGTGATTTACCCTGGGAAGTAACTGAGCAACAAACGCAAGATCAAGCTAGCCTGACTCTTGTACTCAATAGCAACGAACAAACCAAGGCAGTTTATCCTTTTGATTTTCAATTAATTTTCACCTACAAACTGCAAGGCAACACTCTAGAAATTCAGCAACAGTATAAAAATCTCTCATCCACACCTTTGCCATTTTCTGCCGGGTTTCATCCTTACTTTTTGACTGGTGATGGTAAAACTCAGCTAGAGTTTAAAATTCCCTCCCAGCAGTATCTAGACCAAAAATCCAAGGAAATTTACTCATTTAATGGTAATTTTGATTTCAACCGCGATGAAATCGATATTGCTTTTGGTGATTTGACTAGTCAATCTGCTACGGTGATAGACCATAGCCGTAAGCTAGAACTTACCCTAGATTACGATCAGATTTATTCTAAACTGGTATTTTGGACACTCAAAGACAAAGACTTCTACTGTTTGGAACCGTGGACTGCCCCCCGCAACTCTCTCAACACTGGCGAAAACCTGACTGTGTTAGCTCCTAAGGCTAGCTGCACGACATTTGTCAGATTAACAGCAAATTTTTTTTAAAGCCTTTTACAAATCTATAGATGTTTATGCTATTATAGCAAAGTTGCGAAATGCAACTGAAGGGTCGCTAACTCAACGGTAGAGTACTCGGCTTTTAACCGATTAGTTCCGGGTTCGAATCCCGGGCGACCCATATTTATCTCAAAAATTACAAGAAATCTGAGTCATTAGTGACCAAGAGATAATTGGGGGTTTGTTTATGTTTGACAGCGAGGAGTCACCATTCCCTTATAATCAGGCTTAAAGGCGTAAAGTTTTTCAACATAAACACCCGTCACTAGTTATAATTTCCTATAAGTTGAAAAAAGTCTTAAGATTAGCGTAACAATTACATTAGCGTAACAATTACGCTTCTCTCACACCGACTAGCTGAAAAATACATTAGGAGGACTATCTATGGCGCTCGTACCAATGCGGCTGCTTCTGGATCACGCGGCTGAAAACGGTTACGGCATTCCAGCTTTTAACGTCAACAACTTGGAGCAGATTCAGGCAATTCTGAAGGCGGCAGCAGAGACAGATAGCCCCGTAATTTTACAAGCTTCTCGTGGCGCTCGTGCTTATGCAGGTGAAAACTTTTTGCGCCACTTGATTTTGGCGGCAGCAGAAACCTATCCTCAGATTCCCATTGTCATGCACCAAGATCATGGTAATGCGCCTGCCACTTGCTACTCAGCAATTAAGAATGGCTTTACCAGCGTGATGATGGATGGTTCGCTGGAAGCTGATGCTAAGACCCCCGCTAGCTACGAGTACAATGTCAATGTTACCCGTGAAGTGGTAAACGTAGCTCATTCCTTGGGCGTTAGCGTCGAAGGTGAACTTGGTTGCTTGGGTTCTCTAGAAACTGGTGCTGGTGAAGCTGAAGATGGTCATGGATTTGAAGGTACTCTTGATCGCGATCAGCTGCTAACTGACCCCGACCAAGCTGTGGACTTCGTGGAGCAAACTCAAGTAGATGCTTTGGCAGTTGCCATCGGTACCAGCCATGGTGCTTACAAGTTTACCCGCAAGCCGACTGGGGAAATTTTGGCAATCAGCCGCATTGAAGAAATTCACCGCCGTCTGCCTAACACCCACTTGGTAATGCACGGTTCCTCTTCTGTGCCAGAAGACTTACTTGCACTAATTAACCAGTATGGTGGTGCAATTCCTGAAACGTACGGTGTACCTGTAGAAGAAATCCAAAAAGGCATCAAGTGCGGTGTGCGTAAGGTGAACATCGACACTGATAACCGTCTGGCTATTACCGCAGCTGTGCGTGAAGCTTTGGCAGCAAATCCCAAGGAATTTGACCCCCGTCACTTCCTCAAGCCTTCGATTAAATATATGCAGAAGGTTTGTGCTGACCGTTATGAACAGTTTGGCACTGCTGGCAATGCTAGCAAGATTAAGCAGGTTTCTCTGGAAGATTTTGCCGCTAAGTATGCCAAGGGCGAACTCAAAGTTGTGACTAAGGCATCTGCTACAGTTTAATTTCGCCAAAAATTAAATAGGAGCACAGCACTGCTATGCTCCTTTAATTCATCATTGGCTGTGACTACAACCATAGTCTGTTAATCTGGTCTGAAGACCAGAGGCACTGTGTGAGATGGTCATGGCATTAATGTTACTAAATTAGCGATCGCCAGTGACACCAAAAGTTCCACCTTCAGCACTTAGCACAATTTCTCCTGAAAGAGAAAGTAAGGTGAAATAGTTCACTACTAAAAGTTTTGATATTGGTATCGATCAACCGGGAAACTGCAAGTTCACCCGGTTTTTGCTTCATGGCTGATTGACTGATGAATCACAGAGGAAAATTAGAAGGGAGAGCCGTTCAGGAGGATCAAGGGTGAATTTCGTCGAACTGACGTAATTTTTCAGTCTTGAAACATAGTTGAGGATTAACCTGTCAGGGTTAAGTGTATTCTAGTTAACAGTTAACCTCAGTCCACCTATCTGTATCATGCTCGGCAGATTACTAGACCAGCGTTACCAAGTAGTCGAACCATTAGGTAAAGGCGGATTTGGTCATACTTATATAGCCCTAGATACTCGCCGTCCTGGGAACCCTACTTGCGTCGTCAAACATCTTAAACCTGTTACTAGCGATCCCGAATTTTTGCCAACAGCTAGACGCTTATTTAATAGGGAAGCCGAAACATTAGAAAAGCTAGGCAACCATGACCAAATTCCCCGGCTCTTAGCTTACTTTGAGGAAAACGAAGAATTTTACTTGGTGCAGGAGTTAATTGTTGGACATCCACTGTCGTCAGAAATGCCACCAGGGGCAAAGTGGAGTGAAGAACAGGTGATTACACTACTGCAAGAAGTCTTACCCATCCTCGAATTTATTCACAGTAATCAGGTAATCCATCGCGATCTTAAACCCGACAATTTAATCCGTCGCTCAGACAACAAAATAGTCTTGGTAGACTTTGGGGCTGTTAAGCAAGTCAAAAGTTACTCCATCATGACTCCAGAACAACTCAAAAGTGAGACGATCGCTATTGGTACTCCAGGTTATATGCCGAGTGAGCAAGGACAAGGCAGACCACGTCCTTGCAGTGATATTTATGCTCTGGGAATGATTGCGATCCAAACTCTGACGGGTTTGAGTCCCATACAGTTGGGAGAGGATTCTGTCAGTGGGGAAATAGTCTGGCAGCATCATACCGAAGTTAGCGACCAATTGGCAGCTATTTTAAATAAAATGGTGCGGCATTACTTTAAATACCGCTACCAGTCAGCTAAAGACGCACTGCAAGCACTCGCCTCGATTACCCATGCCAATACACCAACAGCTGTTGCAGCCGTCATGAATCAAATGGTAGGTCAATATTTGACAGATGGCTACATGTCTGCAACCAAAGCGATGCACTACATCCAGGAACTGGCAAAGCCCTGTTACATCCCGCCAGATCATGCAAATTACTCGTGGTCTATACAGCCATTAACCTCAACAACCAAGGTGATGCAATATCTTCAGGAGTTGACCAAGCCTTGCTATATCCCACCAGATAACGAAACTACGCCATTAGTTACCTCAAGTACTGCCGCCAATCCATCTACATTAATCAACAATTATCGGCTGAATTTACACTCTATTCGTCAGTCTCCACGATTGTTAATTGGGGCAGGCGCGGCGATTATTTTAGTTACCCTCAGCATCATGTCTGCTAATCAATCACCACAAACCTCACTAGAGGAGCCTGCTCAACAGAAAGTTCAGCAAGTAGCAAGTAATAAGAATGCATCTGCACAAAAACACAGTTGTCGGGTTGTTGCTAGCTCATCAAACTTACGCTCTTTCGCCGGGTCTGGACGCAGACGCCAGAAAACAGGCAAGGTGATTAAAGCAGGTACTATGGTGACAGTGACAGGAAGAGAAGAAGCTGGTTGGATAGAAATTAGTGAACCAGCGCCGGGTTGGATTTGGAAGAACCGGACAAAGAACTCTTGTCCTACCAACAAATAGCAAAACTTCCACAATAACTGATAGTTAAAATTTTACAAGAATTCAATATCAAATCTCAAAGAGGATTTATATTACAGCAATTACTGGGATAGTCAAGTACACAAATTTCCGTTATATTCCCGTAAGTATTCATTGGTAAAGATTATTTATGAGAAGTATTTGGAAAAAGCTCAAGGTAGTTGCTGGTCAAAGTTGTGCGCTTGCCATCGGTATCATTCTCACCCAGTTTTGTGGAGCAAATTCGTCTGCACAAGCGGCAGATACGGTTGTAGTGCGTTTTGGTCTGTTTGCAGAATCTATCTCCCTGGCTGAGTTGCAAAAAGCTGCGGAAACTGGAGAATTTCCTAGGGGTTTAGAACTTTACACCAAGGGATTATCTGAAGAACAACGCCGCTTCTTTTTAGGAGCATTGAGGATGAGAGTACCTGTAAATGTTGTGACTCTCAGTAGGTTACTCAATACCCAAGTTGGGACAACGATTCTCAGCAACCTTTCTGAGGCCTTAGTCCGCAAAGATCAGGCTGGAGTACAAGCATTGAGAGCCGCATTTGTCTTAGGAGCCAGTGAACCGCAGGGTCTTTCTCTACTCAATTTTATTGCTGCCTATCCCAGTCAACGCCTGGAAATTAATTTACCCAAGGCTTTACAGGTTGCAGGAAGTTTAAATACGGCCTTTTGGCGCACTCAACAGTTTATGTTGGCGATCGCCCCCCAACTCGACCCCAGAACACCGCAAATTTCTTTACCTTTTGACCCTACCCAACCAGGAATAGGTCAAGTACAAGTACTCAACTTTAATTGGAATGACCAAAAACGCGATCGGGACATTCCTGTTGATCTTTACTGGTCAACTGCTGCAACTGCTGAAAAACCTGTCATTGTCTTAAGTCACGGTTTGGGGTCTGTGCGTACTGATTTGCTCTACCTCGCAGAACATTTAGCATCTCACGGTTATGTAATTGCGGCTTTAGAACATCCTGGTAGTAATGAGACAAATACTAATTTAGCAGCACAAGGTACAACCAGGCTTTTAAAGCCTCAGGAGTTTTTGGAGCGTCCTCGAGATGTGAGTTTTGTCCTCGATGAACTAGAAAAGCTGAACCAAACAGCTAATCACCCACTACAAGGAAAGCTGGCGACCAATCACGTGATGATCATTGGCTATTCTTTTGGTGGTAGTACAGCTTTAGTGTCTGCTGGAGCCGAGTTACAACCGACATTTCTTAAACAACGGTGTCAGGGTAATTTGGCTAGCTTGAGTCTGGGAGAAACTATCCAGTGCGTTGCTCAAGAATTGCCAGAAACAAGTTACCAACTGCGAGATGACAGAATCAAGCAGGCGATCGCGCTCAATCCCACAACTTCTCTGATGTTTGGTCAAACTGGCTTAACTAAAGTACAAGTACCTACCTTAGTATTAGCTAGTTCCGCAGATAAAATCACCCCAGCCTTGACTGAACAAATTGTAGGATTTAATCAAATTCCATCTCCCAAATGGCTGGCTGGTGTAGTTGGGGGTACTCATTTAAGTGTGAAAGACCCCAGTACTACTTTGGATCAAGTAGGAAGACCAAATACACCTTTTAGTGGCGGTGAAGTTGTTGGTGAACAAGCAGCAGATATTCGCAAATTCGTTAAAGCTATAGTTTTGGCAATGGCTGCGCAGCTGACTCCAGAAGCTGAAAAATATGCTGTATTTCTGACATCAGATTATGCTCAAGTAGCTTCGACACCTAAGTTTCCATTTCGCTTAGTGACGGAGATTCCTTCTGTTGCCATCCCAATTGTGAAAGAGTTTGAGAGTAACTAAGATACCTCTAATGACCTACTAGTGCAATTAGGCAGAAGCAATGCGATATTATATGAGATTAATTATCAATAAAATCTTAGCTGTGTAGCGTGCGTTGCTCAGTACGACAACGCACCATCTATCTCCATGTGTCACAGCAAAAATATTTATTTTCGTGGTCTTTCTTTTATTGACCTCGTGCCGTAACACAAGATAATAAAACATAAAGAAAATTCATGCCGCATTTTGTCTTCTCTCGTTGATTTTTTTAAATAGCTTTTGCCACCATTTAAAAAAGGAAATCAATAAAAAGAGAGTACAAAATAATCTTGAATTTATTTAAATAAATAATACCTAATTTTAGATAAATTTATACATAAAAACATCGGTATTTTATGTAGATTTATGTGAATAATTAGCCAAAATTGAGGGAAAATAACTCGTAATAAAATAAATAATAATTTGCGAGCAATTAGACCTGTAAAGATTGCTAAATCATCACTATACCGTTTTAACCTTCGTGTAACTCCATCATAGGAAGTCTTTGGATAAGCTCTTGAATTACATCCTGTGTAGCTTTACCTGTTTGGCTACAATACTGCTCAAGTAGCTGTGCTTCATCTAATGCTAAGTCTATAGTAATTTGTTCGTCTACCCATTGTTTACTAGAAGAGTCAGAACTGGAAATTTTACGCATTGAAACCTCATTCATTTTTTTCATTTGCATGAACATGATTAATATTCTCCAACATGCATCATTTTTGCAAGTGAAAATCTAGATTTTAAGATTGAACTTAAGCTTTTTAAGCCAGCTTAAACAAGCTAATGCGGTAAAGCTAAAAGCTAACTTGTAGAACCTAGGTTTTTAGGCAAGTTTTAATTTTTCACGAGCAGTCCTCAAACCACGAAACAACGTGTTTGTTTACAAAACTATTCTCAATAATCAGAAATTAATAAGCCATATATTATATTATGATTGCATTTCTTGAAAGATTAAATTTTAATTAAGTTTATTTAACTGGATGATTTAATTTGAACGTTGAATTTAAGGCTATAAAGTCCAATACATCTGAAAAAGTGGGAATTACACAAAATTATCTCACTAGCAATCTATCCGCACCTAAAATTTTTAGTAGCAGAAGTAGTTGCCAAGATGGCAAAAATATGTGATTGTAAAAAAAGTCATAAGTTAATGATTCTCAACTGATACTGAATTGGCATAGATTGTGCCTGGCAAAGAAGTAATGGAAACTGCTGACAGTACTTAGATACATTGAGGCTAATCCCGTGGAAAACAGTGATTCCTTTGCCCAAAAGATGATTGATATTGATGAAGATGCGTTAACTAAAACGCGCAAACTTTTAGACCAAGCAATAGTACAGGCCTACTATGCAGTAAAATCAGATCGCAGACCACCAGATAGAACTTATACACGTTGGGTGTGGCGACTGGCAGGTGCTTACCATTTAAGCTGCCATACTTCAAGACTGATGGAGAAAGCAGCCGAAAACTTCTCGGCTTTGGGGCGCGAGAATTTGGCACAGTGGGCTGCACAGAAAGCTAGAGAGGAGGCAGGTCACGAACAAATTGCTCTGCTTGATATTCAGTCAATGGGGTATGATGCTGAAGCTGTAGTGCAAGCACTCATTCCATCTACGACCAAGCATTATGTAAATTACTTTACCCAAGTAGTGGAAGCAGCCAATCCAATTGGTTGTATTGGACTTTGTTATGCGACTGAACGCTTAGGGACATTTGTAGGTAAGGAGTATATCCAGAAGGTAGAGGCATTGCTATCACCAGGAATCAATGCCACGCGGTGGCTGCGTTTACATAGCAGTCTTGGCTCTGAAGTGAATCATGTAGATGACATAATTAGGGTCGTTGCACAGCTTAATCGCGAGGAGTGCATCCGTGTAGCGAGAGCCTGTTATGAAACTGCTCTTTTGCGCTTTATGCCACCCAAAGGAGACTACATATCAGATGAAGAACTCCAGGGGATATTGAACCCACTAAAACTATCTACACCTCTGCAAGCGAAATCTGCATGTTAGCCGCTAACATAAAAAATGAATGATTTTAGACAACTAGTCTAAGCGATCACTCAGATGTGCCTTACTTGAAATAACTTTAAGGAGAATCAAACAATGATCACAGTAAATAACACAATCGAGCAAAATTCTTTAAAGATGGAGCTTTCCCAGAACTTTCTTAAAACTAGTTTTGCTAGTTTTGAAACCAGTTTTGATACCTTGAATGATATCGAAACAGATGATTTAGAAAAAATTATGGCCACTGAATTCGCGCAAGGATTACCCAGTGATACCGAAGTTGATGGTTTTTAAATTCAGCTGATCTACTATATCAGTAGTTTGAACTTAAACCGTCAATTCCCCTAATTGTCTAGCCCCTGTGGATTAAGGAGTCAAAGCGCCTGTAATACCAGTTAGCCTTAACCTCCTGTAATGCCTAGACAGTTAGGGGTTTAACATTGAATAGAGCGGAGAAAGCCTTATGCTTATTAACCTAATTTATGTCAGACAAGATTGATAACAGGGGACAAAGAATAGACTTGAAAGTCCTTTGTTATACAGGTTTTGTGATTAGTTTATGTTCTAAGCTACTTGGCAACTGCCATAAATTAGGCTAGGTCAGTTATTTATTACTAGTATATGCTCCCAAAACTTTCAGCGTGGCGATAGTCGCTGTAGTTAAACCTGTAATTCCTATAATATTCATCCCTTCATATAGTTTCTCAGCTTTCAAAATTTTCAAGCAATTACCTGTTGCTACATCCCACAATCGAATTGTCTCATCATCACCACCACTAGCCAGAATCTGATTATCAGGACTAAAAACGACTGACCAAAGCCTGCCCGTATGTCCTTGCAATGTCATGAGAGATTTACCCGTACTAACTTCCCACAAATTGACTTTATTATCTTGACTGCAACTAGCTAGTACCTGGCTATTTGGACTAAATGCAATCGATTTTAACCAACCTGTACTTGCTTGCAAAATTTTACAGCATTTACAAGTTCTGACATGCCATAACTTAATCATTCCATCATAACTGCTACTTACGAGTAGTTCACCATTTGGGCTGAAAGTAACAGATGTAACCCAAGCTGTATGACCCTCTAGGGTTCTTTTACACTCGCCCGTTCTGACATCCCATAATTTGATTGTCTGATCTAAAGAACTACTGGCTAGCATTGTTCCTTGAAGACTAAAAGCAACTGACCACACCGCAGCACGATGACCCTGAAATGTTTTCAGGCATTGCCCTGTGTTAACATCCCACAATCTTAAGGTTTGATCGTCACTACTAGTTGCTAGTTTTTGCCCATCTGGACTAAAGGCAACTGACCACACAGCAGCATGATGACCCTGGAATGTTTTCAGACATTGCCCTGTGCTGACATCCCATAATCTGATCGAAGAGTCATGACTACCACTTACCAGGGTGTACCCATCTGGACTGAAATCAACTGAACGAACAGCAGCATGATGGCCCTGGAATGTTTTCAGGTATTCCCCTGTACTAACATCCCATAATCTGATCGAAGAGTCATGACTACCACTGGCTAACGTCTGCCCATCAGGATTGAAAGCGACTGAGAGTACTTGATTAGTATATCCCTGCAAGGTTTTAAGGCATTGACCTGTGCTAACACACCACAATCTTACAGTTTGGTCATAACTACCACTGACTAAAAAATTTCCCTGCTTACTGAAAGCTACCGAAAATATCCAACCGGAATGTCCTTGGAAAGTTTTGAGGCATTCACCAGTACTAACATCCCATAACTTTACTGTCTGGTCAAAACTGCCACTCGCTATAAAGTCACCTTGAGGATTAAAGGTAACTGAATAAACTTCATTGGCATGTCCTTGAAAAGTTGTCAGGCATTCACCTGTGTTAATATTCCATAACTTTACTGTCTGGTCTTCACTACCACTTGCCAGCATCTTACCATCAGGACTGACAGTAATTGACCGTATGCCATCACAATGTCCTTGAAAGGTTTTAAGACATTCACCTGTGTTAATATTCCATAATTTCACTGTCTGGTCATCACTACCACTTACTAGCGTTTTCCCATCTTTACCAAAGGCAATTGAAAGTACCCAACTTGCGTGTCCTGAGAAAGTTTGCAGTGATTTACCAGTGTGAGTATCCCATAGCTTGACTGTTTTGTCATCACTGCCACTAGCTAGTGTGTCACCATCCGGGCTAAAAGCAACTGACCAAACTTCATGCTCATGTTCACACAAAGTTTGAAGGCATTCACCAGTCATGACATCCCATAACTTTACAGTATGGTCAGTGCTACCACTAGCAATAATGCTGGTATCAGAATTAAATGCCAGTGATAAAACCCAGTTAGTATGTCCCTTACAGGTGAGAAGTTGTTTCCAATCTGAAACTTGGTACAAACGAATCTCACCATTGGTATCACCTATAGCCAAAAATTTGCCATCAGGGCTAAAGGCTACCGACAAAATACCACCGAAGGTTTCAGCAAAAACAGATTTGGCTAAATTAGCGTTTTGGAAATTTACATTGTGCAATTTCACGTTTTGTAGGTCTGCTTGCCAAATAGTTAGATTAGAAAAATTATAGCCCTTTAAATCTATCTGTAGTTGACAAAGCAAATTGAGAAGATTTCCACCCGTGTACCCTGGTTCAAGAGGTGATTCGTTTTGCAACTTAGCTAAAATTGAAGTTATTCGTTTTTCTATACCTCTTTTGCTTTTAAATATGACAAGCAGAGCATTGATAAGTGGTTGAATAATCAGGCGTATCTGAGCTTCTTTCACGTAATCTTTTGCGGTCGCTTTCATCAGGACGTAGCTTCTCAAAAAATCGATATTCTCCGTGACAATTTCTTGACAAACCTGCTCTATCAATGCCTGAGTTATATACTCCATAACTACAGGTTGTAAAGTGAAAGTTGCTATACTTCTTTCAACTAGCGTAAGCGTAGCCTTTTCGATTAGCGATCGCCTCACTAAAGATTCTAGAGACTCCAGTAATTTTTGTGTTGGTCTTGGTAATACGATGTCTTGTCGTAACTCAGATAAAGTAACTGATTCACGATTAATTGCTAGCCAATAAATTATTTCCTTCTCTAAATCTGACAAGCGTTCAAACTGCTGATCTAAAATATCGTGAATGTCTCCAAATACAGATGTATTTTGGGCCAAAAATTCAGTTACATTACCATCAAATATATCTTGAATGGTTGTGGCAACTATCTTCAAAGCTAATGGATTACCTGCATAACGTTCAATCATGATTTTCCATTCATTTTCTGTTGCAGATAACCCTTTAATTTTCAATATTTCTTGTCCCTCCAGCACACTCAATCCACTCAATGATAATGAGCGAACAGGTAGTCTTTTTCCTTCCAACAATGCTATTTCTTGAGGTTTTTCTCGGCTAGTCAGAACCAAGCAGCTTGTGTGAGATGCTTCTCCTAGCTGTTTAAAAAGCTCACCATATCCTTCATATCCTTCTCGATATTGTCCAGCTCTACTACCACTGCGGAGAATTGACTCTATATTATCAAGTATTATTAAACAGCGCGTATTTTGTAAGTAATAGATTAATCGTGATATTTTATCACCTAAATTTTCTGATAAGTTGTTTTCTGCTTCCTGATCATCAGATAGAACTTGTATCAGGTTAGTAATAATAGATTTAACGGGTGGGGCTTCTCGTAGCGATCGCCAAATTATGTATTCAAAATCTGACTGAATTTGCTGGGAAATCTTCACAGATAAAGCAGTTTTACCAATACCACCCATTCCTAATAGTGCTACTAATTGACAGCGTTCATCAAGAATCCATTGCTCTAAAGTAGCGAGTTCGTCTGTACGTCCATAAAAAATTAATGGATCGGTAGCATTTCCCCAATCTATCCGAGTATTTGAGTTTAAATAATCACTTTTATCTATTTGTGAATTAAAAACTAAAAATAACTTGTCAAGAGTTTTTTTGTCTACGCCTCCTTCCCGATTGAGTACTTTTGAGATTGTACTAGAATATAATCCAGTAAGTGTACTCATTTCTTCCAGCGTATAGCTATTTCCATAATTTTCTTTTGCTTCTAATTTACGCTTAGCTTCTTGAAGTTTTTGTAACCCTCTTGTAGTAAGTGTAACGCCGCGTTTGCGTTTCAAATTATTTAAAGGCATATATTTAAAGATAAATAACTTACTCTTGATTTTAGGTAGTTTTGCAAAAATAACAGTTTTAAATCATTTGTGAAATTAGAGAAATTGGGTTTCTAGCCTAGACTACCCGGAGAACAATTTATCAATCAACTAGATGTCTGATTTTTATCGGTTTTTACCAATCCAATAAAATTGCAAGTATGCAAATGCTTACATTTAATTAGTCTTGTTTTTATTCTTATGATGTTTACTATATTAAAACAGTTGTATAATGTTTATCGCCCAACAATCAGAGACAGTTACTGAAATCAATAAACACCAGTACTGCACTCTTTTAAATAACTTGTTGTTTCGCAAGCATCAATAAGCTGACGACCAACTGAAAACATAGACGATTTCGTTTAACATGCTTGCAAATCTTAGTTAATGCATATCTTTGGATATTGCAGAGTATCATATTTTTATTCTGTAAGGCTAAAACAAGTGCAGAAACAGCGCACGTATAATTACTTCTTCTAATCTGTATAATTTTTAATAGGCTCGTGTCCGTAAAATAAACAAAGATGCTGCTTGGACACGAGCAATCCCAATTTTATGCAGATATCAGTGCAGCATTCAACAAACGTGCTTATTTTTCATTATTTGGCTTTACTCATTAGTACAATTTTGAAACTTATTCTTCTAGGTAACTACGTTTTAGTCAGACTATTGATTTTTGACTACCAATAAACATGAGTTTGTTGAGAGGAATCCAAAATACCAGAGACTTCTTCCTTTTCAACATTTTCGGACTTTTCAATATTTTCTTCAGCCTTTTCAAGTTTTTCAACCTCAAGAGAGCGGAGTAATTCCCGAATAACATCGGTTGCTGGCCTTCCTGTCATTGCACAGTAGCGTTCTAGTTTTTCTCTTTCTCCTGAGGTGAGATTGACTGTGAGTCTTTTAACAGCCCATTTTTTATTCATGTTTTACTTTTATCCATAATATATCATTTCCGTAGAGGAAATTATACCTCCGTTTAAAAGCCTGTCCTAACTTGAGTTTGAGCCTATTTACAGTGAATAAATCTGAATTTCGAGATATATGGCTATAATTTGCATACTCAAGCGTTATTTCTAGTTTCTACACTACTTTATGTGCTTTTTTCTATACCATGTATCAAATCCTCTTACTCTTCCATTGCAGGTTTACCATAAATTATTACTATATTAGAGTTTAAACTAAATAATATATTACTCACTCAGTCACAAGCTGCGCAAAAGTTTGTGATTTGATAATCGAGAAATTTTTCAGATATCTCAATCATAATTAATATTGGCTATTGGCTAATACTTCTATTGAGTCCACATATCACATCAAATTTGGAATTTTGATTAACGTTGTTTTGACAACTCCAAAGTTAAATTAAGCAACACGACGACCTTGACAAATAGTTGAAATTAGACATGGCACCATGCCATCATCATGAACGGTGACAAAATCTGCCCGTTTACCAACTTCTAAACTACCTCTGTCATGGAACAGGTTAATGGTTGTGGCTGGATTACTAATAAATAATTGCATGGCTTCGTAAATAGGCTTACCAGTTTTGTGGGCAATGATAAACATGGATTGCAGCAGGCGGTAGTAGCGCATAGTAATGATTTAGCTTCTTAAATTAGCATTGTAGTGATGAACAAAATACCAAATTGCACCAATATGGTTGTCGAGCATTTTAGAGAATGACAATGTTTTACGAACTAGCCGTCCAACTCGTTG
>JAHHIM010000049.1:0-25953 GCA_019358915.1 Trichormus sp. ATA11-4-KO1 | reverse complement strand
CACTGGTCAAACTATTTATCAAATCAAGCATAACTTGCTTTCTAATTATTTAATTCAGCAACTAAAACGTCCAAGTATTCTTATGTGCTTGGTTTGATTTGAATTGTCACCAGGTAAGGCGCAGCCCTGCCCCCTATTTGTGCCAGTTGCGTAAGTCCTGTAGGTGAAACTACATCTATTACTGTATTTTTATCTGGTGCTGGTAATGCTTTACGGTCTACTTTACCGTTAGGAGTCAAGGGTAGTGCATCGAGGGTTACAAATGCACTAGGAAGCATATAATTCGGTAATTTCTGTTTGAGTTCAGAGTGCAGTTGCTGAGTATCAAGTGTATCAGTGTTAGCAACTACATAAGCTACTAATCGCTTGTTACCAGGATTATCTTCTCTGGCAATGACTATTGCTTGTTTTACCTGGGGATAAGTATTGAGAATAGACTCAATTTCTCCTAGTTCAATTCGGAAACCGCGAATTTTAACTTGGTTATCAATGCGCCCAATAAATTCAATATTGCCATCCTTTAAGTAACGCGCCAAATCGCCTGTTTTATACAATTTGGAATCACCAAATTGATTTTTAATAAACTTTTCTTTGGTTAATTCAGGACGGTTGAGATAACCTCTAGCAACACCAGCACCAGCAATGTATAATTCACCAACAACACCAACAGGTACTGGTTGCAGATTCCGATCAAGAATATAAACTTGAGTATTGTCGATAGGACAACCGATGGGTATACCACCAGTTTGATTGTTTAGCTTTCTCAAGTCTGGTTCATAAATTGTGGCTGTAATTGTGGCTTCGGTGGGGCCGTAAGCATTGAGTATTTTGATACGATTACCAATGTGTTTTTGCCAAATAGCTAGTCGTTCCCATCTAACTTGTTCGCTACCTACAACCACCAAGCGTAAACACCTTGGTAAAAAGTCTGGGGATTGAGCTAAATCTAAGACCCATTCATGCCAAAATGTTGCGGGTAAATTTAATACGGTCAAACCTTGAGTGTTGATAAATTCTACAAAGTCTGCAAAAGAAGCAAACATTTGTTGGGGGCGTAATACTACTGTTGCACCACTTAACCAAGAAGGGAAGATTTCTTCGAGCGCAACATCAAAACTGAAAGCGGCAAATTGCAGGACTTTATCTTGGGATGTGAGGTGAAATTTTCGAGTGATCGCGCTACTATGATTTACTAAATTCTGATGTGTAACTAACACTCCTTTGGGCTTGCCTGTAGAACCAGAAGTGTAAATTATATAACCAAGGTTGCTGGGCTGCACATCAGACTGAAGATTTGCTTGACTATAACTAGAAATTGCTTCCCATTGTGTATCTAAACAGATAACTTTGGCTCCATATGTAGGCAATTGTGCCAGCAAATTCTCAGTCGTTAATAAAACTGACACACGAGAATCAGACAAAATATAATCCAAGCGTTCTTGGGGATAACTAGGGTCAAGCGGTACATAAGCACCACCAGCTTTGAGAATACCTAACATTCCCACCATCATTTCCCAAGAAGATTCAATGCAAATTCCTACTAATACTTCTGGTTTCACTCCCAGTGTTTGCAGATAATTCGCTAGTTGGTTAGCACGGTGATTTAATTCTCGGTAAGTAAGTTTTTGCTCTCCAGATACAACAGCAACCGCATCCGGTGTTTTTTCTACTTGCTCCGCAAATAATTCATGAATGCACTTATTTTGAGGATATTCTTTGTTAGTTTTGTTAAATTCTACCAATAATTGATGGCGTTGAGATTCGTTTAATAGGGGGATAGTAGCTAGCAACTGATCAGGATTAGTTACAGTTTTTTCCAAAAATATTTGGAAAATTTCTAGTATGCCATTAATAGTGCTGGCATCAAATAAGTCAGTATTGTAATCACAATCTAAAATCAATTCACCGTCTATCTCACTGACATTAAGACAAATATCATGATCCAAAAAACTAACAGGTTGAGATAATAAACTTGTCTCAACTCCAAACATCTGCGGCACAGCTAAAGGTCGGTTTAAGTTGAATACTGCTGTGACTAGAGGTGATAAACTTTTATTTTCGGTTGTTTTCAGTGTTTCAATTAACCTAGCAAAAGGATAATCTTGATGTTCGTAAGCATTTAACAATTCAGTTTTAGTAATTTGCAAATGCTGTAAAAATGTCACATTTTCATCAATGTAACTTCTAATTGGTAATAAGTGAGAACAATAACCTACAAGTTCTTCACTCCCTTTAAATCTTCCAGAGGCCGGAACGCCAACTACAATATCTTCTTGACCTGTTAATCTGTGCAGTAAAGTAGTGTATAAAGATAAAAGAGTCATCAACAAAGTACAACTATTTTCTTGACTAAATTTCTTGACTTGACGGAATAAATTAGCATCAAGCTGAATAGTTATTCTGCTACCTTTATAAGTCTTTATGGGTGGATGAGGACGGTCTGTCGGTAAGTCTAAAATAGGAACTGTAGCTGAAAATCGTTCTAACCAATAGGATTCATGCAGTTTCATTTCTGGTGTGTTACTTTGCTGCTCTTGCCACTCAATGTATTCTCTTAATTGCATAGGTGGTTTGAGTCTGGTGTCAAAGTTCTGACATTATAAGCCAGCGAACCATTATCTTCCATTTGTGCCAAAACCCAAAGTTGTTTTTGAGCTTCGGAAAGAGGAACTATAGTTTCTTCCTCTGATATTTTTTGTGTAAGATTAACTGGTATTGAAGCTGTTAAATTAGCTGATGAAGATTGATTTTGACTGATGTAATTAGCCAAAGCATCAAGAGTTGTTAAATCTTCAAACAATTGGCGTAGTTCAATATTAATCCCAAACAAATTTTCTATAGTTTCAGCAGCTTCAGCCATTACTAGAGAATCTACACCCATTGCTATTAAAGGTTGATAAATATCAACTTCGGCAAAGTCTACCTGTAATAAATTCGCTACAATATTGCGTAATTTGACGCGGATATTCTCTAATTCTGGAGATACTTTTACTACTTCCTTCTCCTGTTTTTGACATTTTATTTGCTGCTTTAAAGCATCTACCTCTGCCAGCAAATTACGGAACTCTGATTTATTTTCAGGATTCTTACTCCAATCCCAGATAATATTTAAATCTCCAGCTATAAAACTAGCGCGACAAGCACGACGGCGAATTTTACCGCTAGAGGTTTTGGGGATACTTCCTGTTTTTAGTAATAATACAGTGTGAACTTGCAGTTCATGTTCTTCCCCGACAGCTTGGATAATATTTTTGGCGATCGCATCACCATCTAGTTTTCGTAAATATTGACGTTCTACCTCACAAGCAACTACTAATTGTTCTTGTCCATTAATTTCAACTGAGAAAGCAGCACTAGAACTAGATTTAAGTGCGGGATGACTTTTTTCTATAGTCAGTTCAATATCCTGGGGATAATAATTCCGTCCGCGAACAATAATTAAATCTTTCAACCTCCCAGTCACAAATAATTCTCCATTCTGCAAGAATCCTAAATCACCAGTCCGTAGAAATGGCCCTTCTTTGGTATCTGTTAAATAAGCACGAAAAGTAGCTTGTATTTCTTCAGTTTTCTGCCAATATCCTTGAGCGACACTTGCACCTCTAACCCAAATTTCTCCTACTTCATCATCAGAACAATGTTGCAATGTTTCAGGATGAACGATCACAATCTCATGATGTTCTATATTGTGACCAGAACTCACTAGGGTTTGAGTATAATTATTAATTTGAGATGCTGGAGCTACATGATTTTCTAACAATGCTTTGCCATCAATACTTGTTAGCATCGGTGGGTTGGTTTTCACACCACCAGCTATAATTAAGGTTGTTTCAGCCATGCCATAGCAAGGGTAAAAGCTACTAGCACGAAAACCGCATGGTGCAAATGTTTCTACAAACTTTGTTAGTGTTTCCGCCCGAATTGGTTCAGCACCATTAAAAGCTACTTCCCAACTACTCAAGTCGAGAGTTTCTCGTTGTTCTGGTGTGATTTTACGCACACATAAGTCATAGGCAAAATTGGGACCTCCACTGGTAGTAGCTTTATAGCGAGAAATTGCTTCTAACCATTCAATACCTTAGCCAAAATAAGAGCCTTGATAATTTTTGGCAAAACTGGCAAAAATAAGCATACATAAGCGTTTCGATAAAAAGGTAGTTTGTCATCCCAAACCCTTATCCTGCTGTCAATACGTTAAAAAACCCTTGTGGGAAACCTTAAAGGAATTTTTATGGCTGATTGTTTTTGCCAAGCCGAGCGAGAAATGGGAGTTAATGGTTAAAGCATCATCATCTCACCCTCGTAAATTGGCTAAGGTATTGACCATTGAAAAGGCTTTTGCAAAAAATCCACTGGTGACATTAGTGTGACTGGGAAGCCTCCGTAAATAGGCTGGAGAATGCCACCAATTAACCCCATATCGTGATAAGGAGGCAACCAAATAACACCTTGGCTATGGGGCGAATGGCCAAAACAATGATAAATTGAGGCTAAATTGTGCAGAAGGTTGTCGTGGCTAACCATCACGCCTTTTGGCATCCCGGTAGAACCAGAGGTGTATTGTAGAAAAGCTAAGGAGTTGCTATTGATTTGTGGCTGTTGCCATGAGTTGGCTAAATCAGTATTGATGTTATCAGTAGCTAGCCAATGCAGAGATTGTAAATTAGTTAAGTTAGTTAATTGTCCTTCAATGTTAGATAAAGCGGTTGTAGTGGTAAGTGCAACTGTGGCTTGTGCATCAGCTACTACCGCCTGCAAGCGAGATAGAGATTTATTTTGTCTGGGTGGATAAGCTGGGGCTGCAATGACTCCAGCGTATAGACAGCCAAAGAAGGCAGCGATAAATTCTAATCCGGGGGGATAAATTAGCAGCACTCTGTCCCCGATGGTTGTAATATTTTTCAGGGCGACTGCGATCGCTCTAGCTTTTAAATCTAATTCTTGATAGGTAAAATCAGTCTCTTGCTGTCCATTAACTAAGAATGAGAAGGCTTGTTTTTCTGACTGATTAACTGCTCTATAGCGCAATAACTCTACTAAGTTATCAAAAAATTTCTTCATATACTTTTATCCTCTTTATTTGTTGCGTGTTTTTAGAGCTTTATGAGGTAACAATCACTGGAATTAAGTAGATAATTATGAATTGCTTTATTTCATTGACTTGCCATATTCATAACCTTCTACTCTGGATGTTTGTCGAACTTTTATTTTTATAAAATGCAAAAGATTTAGTGTCGATATAGAAAAATTAAGGGATTTATTGCCAATCAATCACTTAACTGTTGCAAGATTGATAAATAACAAATTCAAAAGTTTAATTTCTCATCCCCAAAGTTAACTACCTAGCCCCTCTCTGCATCGGAGCGAAAGTCGGAGCGCTGGCTTCCGGCAATGCCTACGGCAATGTCTGCGACGAACTGAACTTTTCAAGACAGAGGGGTTGGGGTGAGGTTCATCGAATTCACGATTATTAGTTTTCCTCCCCCACACCCCTACACCTGTGTTTCTGGAAAAATCCTTAACTTTTCTACATGGACAGTGACAGCTAAAACCTCTATAAATATGACAGTCAACAGCGTGATACATTGCATCGATTCAGACTTGAAAGGCAGGAATACCCGTGCAGAAGCTGATTTCCACCTACGAATATCATGTTGGCGGTCGTCTTCCCATTGATGCACCCAGCTATGTAGTACGGCAGGCTGATGAAGAACTCTACAATGCTTTAAGGGCTGGTGCGTTTTGTTACGTCCTTAACTGTCGTCAAATGGGCAAGTCCAGTTTACGAGTGCAGGTGGCTAAACGACTGCAAGAAGATGGTATTGCTTGCACGACGGTTGATTTATCTGGAATTGGCAACAGCAACATCACAGCCGACCAGTGGTATGCAGATATTATCATGCGCCTGGTAAGGAGTTTCCGGCTTTCACCTCAAATTAATGTCCGCAATTGGTTAGCCCAAAGACAAGATTTTTCACCTGTGGGTCGCTTGGGTGAGTTATTGCAATCTGTTTTACCTGAATTAATTCAGCAGCCGATTGTAATTTTCTTCGATGAAATCGATAGCACTATTAGCTTACCATTTAATACGGATGACTTTTTTGCTTTGATTCGTGCTTGTCACGACCATAAGCAATTTACTTTTGCTTTGTTGGGAGTAGCCACACCTTCAGATTTAATTACAGATAAAACTCGCACACCTTTTAATATTGGACGAGCAATTAAATTAAATGGGTTCAATTTGGCAGAAGTTCAACCATTAGAAATAGGGTTAGCAAATAAAGTAGAAAATCCCCAGGCTGCACTGAAAGAAATACTTGCATGGACAGGAGGTCAGCCGTTTCTGACCCAGAAACTCTGCCAATTAGTCGCACAGCATTGGGATGGAGGAACAGGACAACAGGGAAACTGTTCTCGGATAGAATCGCCCTACTTGAAAAAATTGATGCAGGAAATATTAACTACCAGTGAGGCGATCGCCGATCAAGTATCTGCTATAGTGCGATCGCATATCATCGATAACTGGGCTTCTCTGGATGAACCGCCCCATTTAAGAACAATCCGCGACAGGTTACTGTGCAATGAACAACGGGCTAGCAGGCTACTAGGACTATATCTGCAAATATTACAAAATGGTGGTGTACCAGCCGATGATTCGCCAGAAAAAATTGAGTTACTCCTATCAGGTTTAGTTGTTAAAAAACAAGGTAAATTACAAGTTTACAATCGTATTTATCAAGAAGTTTTTAATATAGAGTGGGTACAAAAGCAATTAAAGAAATTACGTCCCTACGCAGATTTACTTAATCAGTGGGTAGCGTCTAATTATCAGGATGAAACCCATCTCTTGCGAGGACAAGCCCTCAAAGATGCCCAAACTTGGGCTAAGGGTAAAAGTTTGAGTAACATAGATTATCGGTTTTTAGCTGCTAGCGAGGAATTAGAAAAACGTGAGGTACAGAGTGCGCTAATTGCATCGCAACAGGCTAATCAAATCCTTCTCGATGCGGAACAGCAAGCTAAACAAACGATTCGTCGGGGAGTGGTGGGATTATCTGCACTGTCTTTAGTAACCGTCACCCTCTTGGGCTTATCAGGGTTACTAACATGGCAAACCGCCCAACAAAAACAACAGGTCAGCTTGGGTGAGATTAAAGCTTTAACTCTGGCTTCAGAAACAGCTTTTGAGTCCCATAATAACTTTGATGCTTTAATCGAAAGTTTAAAGGCTAGTATCAAGTTAAACAATCTAGGATGGGAAAACGCAGATACAGAATTAAAGGTGCGAGTAGAAAAAAACTTACGTCAATCTCTTTATTGGGTGCGCGAACGTAATCGTTTGCTGGATCATAGTGATGTAGTTACAAGAGTCAAATTTAGTCCTGATGGGCAAAAACTCGCCAGTGCCAGTTGGGATAAAACCATAAAAATTTGGCAGCGTGACGGTAAGTTACTTCAAACTCTGCGTGGACATACAGATGCAGTCTGGAGTATTAATTTTAGCCCTGATGGTAAGCTGTTGGTCAGTGCTAGTCGAGACAAAACCGTGAAAGTCTGGCGTGTGGAAGATGGTCAAGAACTAATCACCTTAAATCATCAAGATTGGGTAGCGTGTGTGGGATTTAGCCCTGATAGCAAGACAGTGGCATCAATGGAATGGAACGGGACAATGAGACTCTGGAACCTACAAGGGCAGGAGTTAAAATCTTTTCCCACCCATAAAGCCCCGGCTGTTGCTATTCATTTCAGTCCCAAGGGAAATATGATTGCTACCGCCAGTCGGGATGGTACGGCAAAGGTGTGGGATTTGAATGGCAAAGAATTATTGAGCCTGGAAGATCATAAACATTGGATAATGTATGTTAATTTCAGCCGGGATGGTAAGAATTTGGTGACGACGAGTCGAGACAAAACTGCAAAAATTTGGGATTTGGACGGTAAGGAACTGGCGACACTGCACGGTCATAATGATACAGTTGCCAGTGCAGTCTTCAGTCACGATGGTCAAACCATTGCTACAAGCAGTTGGGATAAAACAATTCGACTCTGGAACCGCAAAGGCGAGGAATTGCACATTTTTCACGGACATACAGATGCTGTCTGGGGTGTAAATTTAAGTCGAGATGGGCAACTCGTGGCAAGCAGTGGCGAAGATGGAACTGTGAGATTGTGGAATATGGCTCATGAGGAATCGGAAAAATTTCAATCTCTAATTCTCAATCTTGGCGAAGCTGCTGCGGGAAGTGTCAGTTTTAGTCTTGATGGTAAAACTCTTGGTACAACTGGTCGTTACACAATGGCGAAACTCTGGAACCGCCAAGGAAAGGAACTGTTAACACTTAGTGGTCATAGCGATACGTTAAGAAGCCTCCAATTCAGCCCTAGTGGTCAAATGGTCGTTACCGCCAGTCGAGACAAAACTGTCAAACTGTGGAATTTATTGGGAAAAGAAATAGTGACTTTACGCGGACATCAAGCAGATGTGAGAAGTGCAAGTTTTAGCCCTGATGGTCAAACAATCGCTAGTGCTAGTTGGGATACAACGGCTAAACTGTGGAATCTGGATGGCAAAGAAATTATGACTTTACGCGGACATCAAGCAGGTGTCAGAAGCGTAAGTTTTAGCCCTGATGGTCAAATCATCGCTACCGCCGGTGAAGATGGAACCGTTAAACTCTGGAGTTTTCAAGGAAAAGAATTGGTAACTCTTAAAGGACACATAGCAGGAATACAGACTGTGAGTTTCAGTCCTGATAGTCAGGTGATCATCACAGCCAGTAAAGATAAAACTGTGAAACTCTGGAACCGAGAGGGTAAAGAACTATTGACGCTGTGGGGACATAAAGGCGAGGTGAATACAGCGATTTTTAGTCCTCATGGACAAACGATCGCTACGGCAAGTGAAGATATGTCAATCAAGCTGTGGAACCTTCAGGGAGAAGTGCTGCAAACTCTTTCAGGTCTTGATGCTGGGGTTAAAAGTGTGAGTTTTAGCCCAGATGGAAAGGTTTTGGCTTCCTCAGATTCCCTTGGTAAAGTTACTCTCTGGAATTTAGACTTTGATTCTAGTCCTGAAAAATTGTTGGCACAGGCTTGTGAGTATGTGAGAGATTATTTACAAAATAGTGCAGATTTGAAAGAGGAAGATCGTCATTTGTGCGTAGGCTTAATTCGTCGTAGATAGCTGAAAATTTAGCGATACGATATCTTGACGCTCTACCAGGCTAGAAGCCGGGAGATTCACAACGATGGCACACTCATACTATTAACTTCTCCGTCATACAGAAAAGTTAAGATAACGGTAATTCAAAAACTACATAACTTTTATAAATCGACTGCTGATTGGTTAGGCGATATAAAAATGAGGACTTACAATTCTTGAGAGCCTAATCATGAAAAATCAGACGAAAAACTGCTGGAAACACAGAGTAATTACCAGCGCCATCTTAGCCATGAGTTCAACATTGATGTTGGCAACATCGGCAACAGCAGCCACTCTAAGAGTCAAGATTGAGAATCTAGCACCCCAAGGAGGTACTTTCTTGACTCCTCTGTGGGTTGGCTTTCACAATGGCAATTTTGATACTTACGATCGCAATGCACCTCTAAACCCTAATTTTCTGGGTACAGAAAGTGTAGTTGAAGATGGTGCAACAGCAGAAATTACAACTCGGTTCGCCAATTTTGGCGCGGGTGACGTTCAAGCTACAATTCTTGGAAATAATGGGATTCCTGGCCCAATTGATCCAGGTGAGACTGCTACATTTGATTTCGATTATCAAGCAGTTCGCAACAGTGGTCGCTTTTTTAGTTATATCTCAATGGTGATTCCCAGTAACGATTTCTTCATCGCTAATGGTAATCCTCTAGCTCATGCTATTTTCGATGAAGCAGGTAAATTCATCGGGACTGACTTTTTGGTACTGGGTTCTCAAGTGCTGGACGGTGGTACGGAAGTCAATGATGAATTACCTCCAAATACAGCTTTCTTTGGCCAACAAACCCCTAATACTGGTGTTGATGAAAATGGCGTAGTCCGCCTAGCTTCAGAGTTTGGCGGTTTCTTACCTGCTGGTAGTGGCGGTATTTTAGATGATCCGAGATTTGCGAATGCTAACTTCCTTACCCCAGGCTATCAGGTAGCTCGGATTACTGTAGAAAAGGTTCCCGAACCTGCTGCTAGTGTTGGTTTGCTGGCATTTGCTGGTTTACTGTTGCTAGGACGTGGTTGGCATCGGCAAGTTAAGACTAAATCACTGATGAAAACTGGCGAATTGTAAAAGAGCGATCGCATCTCGAACGCTCCCCATAATTGTGAATTGGGGGGCATTTTTTATGGCGATCGCTTTTAGCAATTGTTTTCCTTAATCTAGAAAAATTGAGAAATCAAACTTATTGAAAAGTTAAGTCTGTCAGCAATCAAATTAATACTTCTTGCCTGATAAAAACTACATAACTTTTATGTATCGACTGAGAAAAAATTAAATCCTATCGTGATAACAATAAACGCTATTTCAACACAGGAATTAACTTATGTTACTGTCTTATCGCGGTTCTTATTATGAATTTAACACCACGAAAATGCCACAGCAGCAAGATTTTACAATTGCCAAATATCGCGGAGTTAATTATAAAATCACTAACTTCACAACAGCACAAACTCAAAATCAATCTCAACTTAAATATCGAGGAGCTACCTATATTAACAGGGTTTAGTTAGTAGGAATTTCATTAGCAAACTACATAACTTTTCTTAATCGACAGCATGAACGCAGTTACAATATAACCTAAATAGTTCACACTAAATCAACAAAATCACTCAATCAAGGAGTCAATTATGACAATAACACCAGATAAAATCGCTCCCTTAAAAAACATAGATGCTCTTGGACGTTGCTATGATATTTTGCAATTAGATCCATTGCAAATTGGCGAATCATCTAAAAGTTTTTTAGCAATTGAACTCAACTCTAATAACTCTGAATATACTCCAGATAGAAGCGCACTTATGCCTAAAGGTACAGATTATAAATCAGGCTCTAGTGGCAGTTATGACCAAGAGACATTGATGTTATTATCGTCTTACGATTTTCAACAAATGTTTAGCCAAAATGTATCATTAGGTGTGGCAATACCACAGGCATTTTCTTTTAGTAATAGCACAACATACCGCCGCATAGAACAAGAAACCAGAACTCGTAATCATCTATATACTTATACCCAAGTTGAGTTTATTGACTATGAACTGAGATTACGCTTGGATCAATCTGATTTCTTACCGATAGGAGAAGAATTACGCCAAGCTGTGTTAGCCCTTCCTCCTGTTACTAATAGACAAGCCTACCAGGAATTTATTAACAAGTTTGGTACTCACTTTTCTACCAATATAGCCTTTGGTGGACGTGCTTATCAATTCATCAAAATGAGCCGTGAAGATTATCGCCGCATGGTACTAGAAGGTATTAATGTAGGTGTTGAAGCTGGGGGTACTTTCAAGAATGTTACAGGTCAAGTCGGTTATGGAACAGAAACACAGAAAAGTAGAGAATTTCGCTCGATAGTAGCGCGCGGACAAGAAAGTATTCAGTGGAGTGGCGGAACTCCTAGTAGAAATTTGGATACTTGGTTAAACACTATTAGACAAGACCCTGTACCTGTGAAATTACAATTGTCCCCCTTATATGAATTATTTACTAGGGAACGTTTTCCTGAAGATTTACAAATTGCTCAAAAGCAAAACTTGATGAGAGATAGTGTAGAGAAATATATCCAAACGCAAGGACAAAAACCTCTTCCTACCACTCCATCAGACCGGGAAGTTATTGTAGAAGAGGTTACAGTTAGTTTAGCTGCTGCTAATGGTCAAAAAAGTCGTGTTTCTCAAAACTTTTTTCTCAATTATCCTAATGTTCCAGTACGTTGGAATATAGAAGGTGTGGCTGATTTAGCTAAACTATATATTAGGTTTACTGTCATGGAAGATAAATCTGGTGCATCAGATCGTTCACGATTAAGTGATGTTAAAAATGGTGATACATCCGATGGTAATTTAACAGCTATTAATCCCAATAGATTGTATATTGGTCGCTTAAGTTATCGAGATTGGAGAAGTAATAAGGAATACAAACACAAAGATGTTTTCAGCCAATTAGGAGTAAATGAATTTCGGATCAAGATAACTGTTGTTCTATAGCTTGAGGCAGCTTTTATATCTGGTGTGGACAAGATGTCCACACCACAAACTTTTTTTATGCAATATTCAAAGCTTGCTACACCATGATTAACTATATCAAAGCACCAAGAGATTGTAATGTGAAAATTGTAGCTTCTGTTAACCCTGTGACACCAGTAATATTCATTCCTTCATAAAGCCGTTTCGCTCGCAAAATCTGCAAACATTCACCCGTTTTTACATTCCAAATCCTCACGGTTTGGTCTTGAGAACCACTAGCGACCACTTCCCCATCTGGACTAAAAGCCACAGAAGATACTAAGTGTGTATGCCCAATGCAGATATGATGACATTTTCCTGTGTTAACATCCCAAATTCTCACGGTTTGGTCATGGGATGCGCTAGCCAGGATTTTTCCATCAGGGCTAAAAGCAATATCAAATACCCAGTTAGTATGTCCAGTCAAGGTTTTGAGGCATTTACCCTGCTGCCAATCCCATATTTTCACTGTTTGGTCGGTGCTGCAAGTGGCAATAATTTCTCCATTGGGGTTAAAGATAGCTGAGTAAATGCGATTATTATGTCCTTGCAATGTGCCGATACAACGACCTGTACAACAATCCCATAGTCTCACAGATTGGTCAGCACTAGCACTAGCTAAAATTTGCCCGTCTGGACTCCAAGCAATTCCCAGGATTTTATCGCTATGTTCGCTCAAGGTTTTGAGACATTGACCTGTACTAATATCCCATAGCTTGACTGTACAGTCAGCGCTACCAGTGGTGATGATTTTACCTTGGGGATGAAACACAACAGCATACACCCAATCTGTATGTCCGAGTAAAATTTGGAAGCATTGACCTGTGCTAATATTCCACAATCTGACTGAGGAATCTGTACTCGCACTAGCTAGGGTTTGACTATCTGGACTAAAGGTAATTCCATAAATAAAATCGGTATGCCCTTCTAAGCTGCTGATGCATTTGCCAGTTTGCCAATCCCAGAGTTTAACTGTTTTGTCGTTACTACCACTAGCTAAAATCTGTCTATTAGGACTAAAAGCTACAGGTAATGCCCAATCTGTGTTACCGTACCAAGCTTTCAAACATTGACCAGTACGACAATTCCAGAGCCTAACGCTTTGGTCTAAACTAACACAAGCTAGTGTTTGACCATCTGGGCTAAAGGCAACAGAACAAACTTCATTGGTGTGTCCATGTAGAGTTTTGATGCAGGTATTGGTTTGACAATCCCAGAGTTTGATTGTGCGATCGCCGCTACCACTAACCAGTATTTTACTATCAGGACTAAAGGCAATGGAATAGACGCTGTTAGTATGTCCGGTATAGGTTTTCAGGCATTCACCTGTATGATAATTCCAAATTTTAATTGTGCGATCGCCACTACCACTAGCTAAGGTTTGTCCATCTGCACTAAACGCCACGGAACGCACCCATCCTGTATGTGATTTCAACGTTCTCAAGCATTTACCTTGATACACATCCCACAGTTTAATTGTGTGGTCAGCCGCACTACTCGCTAAAGTGTTACCATCTGGACTAAAAGCAACGCAACGCACCCAATCTGTATGTCCTGTCAGCGTTTGCCAGCAAGTACCATCGTGGATATCCCAAAGTTTGATTGTCTTGTCACCGCTTGCACTGGCTAGAGTCTCACCATCTGGATGAAATGCTACAGAAAATACCTCATGTTTATGCCCAGTTAACTTTTTTATACAAACACCATCTCTGACACTCCAAAGTTTCACATTCTCGTCAGCGCCGCAACTCGCTAATACTTCTCCATCTTGGCTAAACACTACAAAGCGCACCCAATTAGTATGTCCTCGACAAATTAGTAATAATTTCCCAGTTTTCACTTCCCATACACGCACGTGACAGTCGGTGTCGCAGGTTGCTAAAAGTTGACCATCGGGACTAAAAGCAGCCGATAAAATATTACCTAATGTTTCCGTAAATACACAGCGAGATAAATCTGAGTTAGCAAAATTCACATCATGGAGGTTTACGCCTTGAAGATAAGCTTGCCAAACAGTTAACCCCGAAAAATCATAGCCACTGAGGTCAACTTGTGCATGATGCAGCAAATTAAGAGCATTCCCTCCAGCATAGCCAGTTTCTTGGGGTGACTTACCCCGCACTCTAGAGAGGATGTGAACCAGACAATTACTGACATTTTCCAAACTGCCAAATTCTGTAATTAATTGATTGATTAGAGGCTGAAGAATCAGACTAATTTGACTCTCACGCACATAATCTTTAGCTTGTGCCTTAATGAGTGCATGAGTAGTAAATAAGGGAGTGCTGAGTGCTGTTAGCGGAAGCGGGGCGTTTAGCTTGTGTTGAGTATGTATTTTCTCTCCCCTGCTCCTCTGCTCCTCTGCTCCCCTGCTTCTTCCCAGTTCCCATTCCCTCATCTCCTCACACACTTGCTCAATTAAATGATTGCTCACATACTCCATTACTACAGGCTGCTGAGTAAACCCGCTAGCAGTTTTTTCAATTAAAGAACGTCTTTGGAGAGAACTTAGGGACTCTAGCAGTTCACGGGGTGGGATATTAGCAACAAAATCGGCTTGTAACTCTGCTAAAGTCACAGGTTCACGGTTGATGGCTAACCAGTACATAATCTCTCGTTCCAGAGTTGTGAGACGCTGGAACTGTTGGTCAAGTAAATCCCGAATATCATCAAAAATAAATGTACCTTGCTGAGAAAATTCCAAAAATTGTGAAACATCACCATCAAAAAAGTCTCGGATGGAAGACGCTACAATTTTGAGAGCCAGAGGATTACCGCCATAGCGTGAAATTAAAATTTGCCATTGGTCACCAGAAGCAGCAAATTTACCCTTAACATTAAATAATTCGCGTCCTTCTCGTTCTTGTAACCCTGTCAGTTGTAGAGAGCGTACTGGCAAACTATCGCCTTCATACTTAGCCAGTCCTTGGGGTTTTTCCCGTGAAGTGAGAATTAAACAACTTTGGTGGGAAGTTTCTGCTACACATTGCAGGAATTGACCGTAACCTTCACATCCAGCACGATAACGACCATTGCGATCGCCTGCTTGTAAAATTGACTCAGCATTATCCAAAATAATTAGACAGCGCGACGAACGTAAATGTTTGAGTAACAGCGAAATTCTTCCCTGTACATGATTTGATAAATTTGTTTCCTGCTGTCCAGATAAAATTTGAATTAACTCCGCCAAAATATCTTCCACTGGTGGCGCGTTTCGCAAACTCCGCCAAATTATGTATTCAGGGGATTGGGAAATATTAGTTTTCTCGTTGTTGATAATTTCCTGCGCTAGTTTTACAGAAAGTGTCGTTTTCCCAATTCCACCCATTCCCAGCAATGTTATCAAGCGACAATTTTCTTGTGTAACCCATCGCTTAACCGTGTCTAGTTCTTCACTTCGACCATAAAAAATCGATACATCAGGTGCTTCACCCCAATCTGTATGAGGATGGGAAGATAACGAAAATTCTTCTTGTCTCCTTGTTCCTGTGTCTTTTCGTTCCTTGGTGCGTCCTTCCTCCTGCACTTCTTCCCAATTCAACCCCAGCACCTGACAGTAAGCTTTAAAAGCCTCAGCATTAATCGCTTGCTTCCCAGCCAAGAAACGCTTCCATGTTCCCTCTGATATCCCAGCAGCGAGAACACCATTTTCTTGCCAACAAACACCTAAAATTTCACTGGCTAATTCTACCCATCTAAAATCATCAACAGACCAACCCTTATCACCTCTAGCTTGTTTAATTCTTGCGAGTCCCTGTGGAGAAGCTTTGAGAGTAGCCACGATTTCTAGGTTAATATACCTGCAATTATTTATAGATATATTTACAGAATAGTGACATTGATTGCAATACCATAAAATTCTGCGATCGCCAAGATCAGTTATCCTTAAACCCATCAATCCAAAACTGATCTTGGAAAATAGAGTTTATATAAAAAATACTAAAGAAATGTATAGAAAATATACGATGTGATTTCTAAAAGGGCATCTATCCAGCCTCGGAATCAATTCCGAGTCTCATGGTACAAGTCCTCTCAAGAGGACTCAATGAGAAATTCCATCCAGTCCCCTGAAGTGGACTTTAGCTATTAGACCGGAACTTTGAATTACGTAGCCGTTAGCCTAGCCCTAGACTATGACGAGTTAGTAAAATGTCTTCTTTTCATTCTGGAGAAATTACAGTCCAAACTCAGGCGGGCGTGCGAGAAGAGGCGCAACGCCTATGTCATTTTATCAGTAGCACCATCAAAACACCTGCTGAGGAGTTCCTGCACACACAACAATTAGCAGTTGCTGGCACAGTGGATACAGAAGGTAGAGTCTGGGCATCTTTGTTAACAGGAAACCCTGGTTTTGTAGAGGTATTAAATACACAAACAATACAGATTAATGCTATACCCATACAAACCGATCCCCTACACCAAAACCTACATGACAACAATGATATTGGTCTATTGGTAATTGATTTAGCAAACCGTCGGCGTTTACGTTTAAATGGCAAAGCAGAGGTAAATCAAAAGCATATCAAAGTAGAAATTCAACAGGTATTTTTTAACTGTCCTAAATACATCCAGGTACGTTATATAGAAAAAGCGGTAATTGATGCAATAGAACAACCTGAAGCTTTTACCAGAGATAGTTTAAGTGATACAAATCAACTTTGGATAACCCAAGCAGATACTTTCTTCATTGCTAGTTATCATACAGAAAGTGGGGCTGATGCTTCCCACCGAGGAGGCTTTCCAGGGTTTATACAAGTTGTGAATAGTAATCAGCTTGTGTTTCCCGATTACTCTGGAAATAATATGTTTCAAACCTTCGGTAACTTAAATGTAAATCCCAAAGCAGGTTTATTATTTATCGACTTTGAAAAAGGGTATACCTTGCAAATAACTGGTAAAGCACAGGTAATTTGGGATGTGGCAAGATTAGCTGAATTTGCAGGGGCGCAACGTTTAGTAGAGTTTGCTATTGAGCAAGTGTTGGAAAGCAGCAATGCTACTTCCCTACGTTGGCGATTTGGGGAATACTCCCCAGTAAATCCTGGCTAAATTGATTTTTTATTCATAAAAAATCTCTTTTGTCAAGACCAGTTTTATAAGTACCGCTTCGTGACAAAACTGATCTTTCATTGTGTCGGGCGATCGCGTCATCCTAAAACAGTAAAGATCCGCACACTCCCAACGCAGACGTTGATGATATGGAGTATATCATGCCCCAACATCCTCTTAATTTTGGTATCAAAGTAGTCCCAGCAGATGTAATTAACCTCATTGCTTTCCAGAATGCAATAAAGAATAATGCTTCCATGCCTTTTCCTTCCAGATTAACCCAGAAGCAGTTAAGGAAGAATAAGGTAAAACACAAAGCTAAATTTTACCTACAAGATACCGAAGAGAGTTTAAGGGCAGAAGTTGCAAATTTGCAGCAGAAATTGGCAGTTATAAACCAGGGGAAAGCTGAATTAGAAAGCCTATTGCAACAGCAGGAAAAGGAGAAAAAACTCCAACTCCAAGAAATGCAAATAGAGATTGATTTAAACAAACTTGCACATCAAGTAGAAGAAATCACTCAAACCGAATCTTTTCAACAATTGCAAATAGAAGTTAAATCGCTTCGCAATAGCAAGATATCTTAATTACGAATTACGAATTAGTATTTTATGTCTAAAATTATTGCGATTCACTCCTTTCGAGGTGGAACAGGTAAATCTAACTTAACAGCGAATTTAGCAGTCGCAATGGCACTTCAAGAGAAGCGAGTGGCAATTGTAGATACTGATTTACAATCTCCGGGTATTCATGCTCTATTTGGTATTAATAAGACAATTGCAGGTAAAACCTTAAATGACTATTTGTGGAATCGTAGTTGTATTGCGGATACCGCCTGTGATGTTACTTCTCATCTAGCAATTTCTCAGGGGAAAATTTTCCTCATACCCTCTAGTATCAATGCTGATGAAATTGCCAAGATTTTGAGCGAAGGATACAAAGTTAGTTTACTAAATAGTGGCTTTCAAAGATTAATTACAGAGTTAGAATTAGACTACTTATTTATTGATACTCACCCTGGATTAAGCCGAGAAACTTTACTATCTATCGCTATTTCTGACTTATTAATTATTATCCTTCGTCCAGATCACCAAGATTTTCAAGGCACGGCGGTAACAGTGAATATTGCTCGTCAACTGCAAGTTTGCGAGATGATGATGGTCATTAATAAGACACCAAATCGTATGGATTTTGCATCACTACAGCAAAAAGTAGAGAAAACTTATAACGTTCCAATTGCAGGTATATTGCCACTTTCGGAAGACATGGCACAACTGGGCAGTAGTGGCATATTTTGTTTACAATATCCTGACCATCCATTCACTCAAACCCTACAACAATTAGCAGATAAAGCAAGTTAAACAAATAAAAACATACCTATTAAAAAAATCGAGATAAATTTATAAACATTAAAGAAAATGACGGAAGTAATTCAAGAAACAGCAATCACATTTGAAGCAGCTTTGAAAATAGCAGATGCCGCAGTATTTGCCAAAACTAAAAGACATCTGAAAAACATTGAAGTAGCTGTATTACGAGGAGCTTTGCTAGGTCAAAAATATGATAAAATTGCCGAAGAATGTGACTACGCTCCTGAGTATATCAAACATGATGTAGGTCCGAAATTATGGCAGATTCTTTCAGCTAGTTTAGGGGAAAAAGTCAGTAAAACTAATTTGATGGCTATCCTCGCACAACGAGCATCTGAAGAATTTAAAATTGAAAAACCTTCCTTATTAGTCAACTCCCAATCGCCAGTTATTAATTCCCAATCATTAGAATTAGAATCACCAGTTGGACTCATACCATTAGACTCTGCTTTATATATAGAACGTCCTCCAGTCGAGTCTCGCTGTTACGAAGAAATTACTAGAGATGGAGCATTGATTCGCATCAAAGCACCAAGTCAAATGGGCAAAACTTCTTTAATGGTGAGAATTTTAGCTCATGCTAAACAAGATAATTCTTCACAAGTGCGTACTGTAGCGTTGAGTTTGCAGCGAGCAGAACGTTCTATTTTTAATGATTTAGATAAATTCTTGCGTTGGTTTTGTGCTTCTATTACTCGTAAGCTGCAACTACCCTATCGTGTAGAGGATTATTGGAGTGAAACTTTTGGCAGTAAAAGTAATTGCACTGCTTATTTTGAAGACTGTTTGTTGCCAGATATTAATGGTGTTTTGGTATTAGCTTTAGATCAAGTTGATGAGGTGTTTTTACACCCAGAAATTGCGGATGATTTCTTTACATTACTGCGCTCTTGGTATGAAGAAGCAGCCTATGGAGATAGTGGTAATCCTCTGTGGCAAAATCTGCGGTTAGTTATTGTTCATTCCACAGAAGTATATATCCCGCTTGATATTAATAAGTCACCATTTAACGTGGGTTTAGCAATTGAGTTGCAAACACTTACACCTGTGCAAGTATTCAATTTAGCCCAGTGTTATGGAATTAATCTATCTGAAGACGAGTTATCAGAACTGATGCAGCTTGTGGATGGACATCCATATTTAGTACAACAAGCTTTATATCATTTAGCACAGCAAGATTTAACTTTCCAACAGTTAATCGAAACAGCAGCTACAGATGCAGGTATTTACAGTAATCACTTACATCGCCATTTACGCAGCTTACAAGAACATCCACAATTAGCAGCAGCCTATGAACTAGCGATCGCCTTATCAACACCTGTAGAGTTAGAACAGACTTTAGCCTTTAAGCTACACAGCATGGGGTTAGTCAAGCTGCAAGGAAATCAGGTCATATCCAGTTGTAAGCTATATCGACAGTATTTTGAAGAAGCTTTACGAGTCACAACTACACGTAAATAAGTTGACAAAAAACTAAAATTTAAGATGACGTTTTATCGCGCAATTCAACAGTGATTGCAACTGTTCGTAACTAATCCCTAAAATTTGTTTTGTCCGGTGGGGATATTTCTGGATATAATCAAAAACCATAACTAATTCGGAAAAGTGGTAAATGCTCAATTTAACGTTTTACCATTTTTCTTTATTTATGTAGTGGCAGAAGCGATTCTAGCATAGTAAACTAGATAACTTTTGATGCGATAATGCCAATCAATACAACAAGACCTAATGACCTGCGAAAATAGTTAACGCCTTGAAATAATTCCATCCACGCCCCAATACGGTTCAGTTAAGGGTAAGAAGCTTATTAGTGATGTGAAACTTCGGAGCTTCTACTCGTTTTCCAGTCCCTCTGTGTTTTGGCTTTTTAGAACAAAACTTTGATACAGGTTTTTTCACAACCCTGGGGTTAGTACGGTGAATTCGTTCGGGTAACAACGTATCCAGAATCTCTATGGTTAACCAATCGAAAAAAGGGGGAATTCTTCTGGCTGTAAGCGTTGAAACTTAGGAATAGCACGACGAATGACCCGTAATGCTCCTGTAAAACTCAGACGTAATGGTGGAACCCCGGCAGTAGTTGCGGCTTGAAACATTAACACCCTTACTGACCAATGTCCCAACAACCAGCCATATATTTCCTGCACTACTTCGCGTGGTTTTTGGGAACGAACGTGAGTTTTTCGCCCTAAAAGGTGTATTTTCAATTCATCAATGGTATTTTCTACTTCCCAACGCTGATGATATTCTCTAGCTAACAACTGTGCCGGAAATTTTTCAATATCTAATAAGCTAGTAATCAAGCGATATGTAAGTTGTTCAGTTGGGTTTTCTGGATGCTCAATAGTATACTCAATCACTCGTACTAGTATTGGCTGAGAACCCTTTTTTCGCAGCTTTCCTGATGGGTAAATCCTAGACAAATAGGAGCCATCGCTCAGAGGTTGTTCTACGAGAAACTTAACATTGGCAGGTATTCTGCCTAAATAATCACATCCCTGGGAAACTGTTGCCTGTACCATTGCATAAGAATGCAAGCCCCTATCCCACATCAATAACATTCCTGTGGTGACTGAGCGTAACAACTTTAACGCTCGTACACGCTCTCCCATGCGATATGGACACATCAAAGCATCCAAAATTAAGTGCGTACCTGCTTCAATTAAGATTACTAATCTGACTTTTGGGAAAGCTGCTACTGTCCCAGGACGACTGCCAGGACGACCAAAAACTCTCGCATTTTCATCGCTGTCTGGGACATCGAAACAAGTGCCATCAATGGCTACAATTCTTAGCCCATTGAGAAATCCGGGTAATGTCTCCTGTGTCGCCATTGGTCGTATTAATTGATGAAATAATTGGCTCATTACCCTTGCCCCTAATCGCTGTCGGGCTTGTGTAATGGCTGACTTACAAGGTATTCGCCAGTATTTCCCAACCTTAATCCATGCCTCACTTAAACCATCAATCAAGTTCTTCAGTACATCCCGCATTGAATCTTTTGACCACAAACTCATTACTATTACAAGGCTTACCACCAATTGTGCTGGTAAACACCGCTTGCGTTCTTCTTCGCTTTGAGTATTCGCCATCGCTTGTTCAATTGCCGTTGCTGGAATAGCCATCTCGATTGCTTTCAGCAAGTCACCATTTTGTATATCGGGACACACCAACGAAAAATCTCTCAGATGCACCACACTTAATTTCCATTCTTGGGAACAATGCTTAATTTACATGACTTTGAGGCTTAACTGAACCGTATTGATCCACGCCCAAGTAAATAAGGAGCCATTTGCTACTACATCCAATACTGTATTAATCTTGCCAGTTGGAAAAATTAAAGCAAGTAAACTGGTTACTATCCAAACAATAAGCGGTAGATTTGGCATCTGTGCGATGACAATGTTGCCATCGCTGTCACGGAAGGTTTTATCAACTAATGTATTTTCCATTATTTTTAATTGTAATTCTTTAATAGATTGAAGCATTCGCTTAAATCTCGTTTCCAGTATCTAATTGCTGAGATTAGAGCGTTGAAACATCTTCAGGCTATATTGAAAGGCATAGTCACGAAGAAAAACCAATAACTAAACTTTCCTCTAAGAATCAACCAAGCGATGGTTTAATGTTTGTCTTTCTTCTCAAAATACTGTTGATGTTCCTCGCTTGCTAAGTAATATTCACTAGCTTTTTTAATCTCAGTCACAATATCACGTTCAAATCTGCTTGACATTTGAACCTTGGCTTTTGACTCCTTCGCCGCTTCTGCTTGCTGGGCATTGTGGAAAAAGATAACAGACCTATACTGTTCTCCTTTATCTGGCCCCTGGCGGTTTAACGTTGTCGGGTCATGAATATCCCAAAACACTTTTAATAGGTCTTCATAACTAACAATTTGAGGGTCATACTGTATTTGCACCACCTCAGCATGGCCTGTTATTCTCGATAACACATCAAGGTAACATGGGTTGGGAAAATGACCCCCCATGTAACCAACTGAGGTTGATACTACTCCTTTTACCTTACGAAATGCCGCCTCTACACCCCAGAAACAGCCAGCCCCAAATGTTGCTTTCTCCATTGGTGTTCTGCACTCCCAGCTTTAATTATGAAGTTATGTAAAAATCTTAGCGTGTGGGTAATGTGTTGGTCTGTTTTGTAGTGATTACAATGTCTGATAATTTTCCTTTTCAAAATTCCGACCAACTGCGGCAATGGCATCAAGGTATAAAAGATGCTAACCGCAATAATATTTTCTGTCATTGTCGTAGTTGTGGCTATGAGTGGATGGATTCAGAATTTGATGTAACTTGTACTAAATGTGGCAGCAAAGATGTAGAAAGTATTTCATCTTGGCAGTTTCCAGATGATTAAATCTGCTAATTGAGTGCGAGCGCCAAAATTTTTGGGGGAAATATCAAGGATTACCCATCTTTTTTAGTTATCTAAACTTATACAGTCGTTGATTTTTTCTCACTTTTTAACTCAAAAAGGCTCAAGTATTTCTACTTGAGCCTCGACTACATGAAATTAATTTGTTGAAAAAAGCAAATTAGCTCAAATAGCTGAACCAGTGAACCTTAGTAACGGCTACGTCCACCATAGTTACCTTGGTTGCCACCAAAGGAACTTCTATTTTCTCTGGGTTTAGCCTTGTTTACTTTCAAGTCTCGTCCCATCCACTCTGCGCCATCAAGAGCCTCAATAGCTGCTGTTTCTTCAGCTTCAGTTCCCATTTCCACAAAACCGAAACCACGTACTTGTCCTGTTTCGCGGTCAGTAGGTAACTGAACACGCTTGACAGAACCATATTCTGCGAAAACACCACTCAAGGTGTCTTGGGTAACTTCGTAAGAGAGGTTGCCTATATAAACTGACATAGATTGTCTCCGAAATTATAAATGTGTAGAGATTTAAGTTTCGGAGAAAAGTCTGTCAATACCAAAAACAAAAAGTCTGTCAATACTAAAAACAAATGCGGTTAACCGAAATAACTCTTACCTCTCATAATGACACAGGAGAAAATTTTTAGGGAGAATAAAAGAAAAGCGTTATATAAAGTAATATAAGCAATTAATAGATAAGTATTCAATTCTAATCACTCCCCATCCCTAACTTCGATAGGCATTGCTCCTATACTTTCCTCTAAGAATTAAGTGGGGCGATGGCGTTCCACTACCGCAGGCGATCGCTCATAATAACCCACATATAGGAATCCGGTTTGATTTCTGAAAAAAATTAAGTCTTGGTACGTTACGCTAGCGCTAACACACCCTACGTGTCTGTTCAAAAATCAAATAGTAGTCCTATAGGTTTTATATAACGGTTTACCCGTAGATACAACTTGCTCGATAATATCAGCAGCTCGGCTAACTCCCCCTGCTGTATTAATTGCGTTCTGTAATCTAAGAGCATTGTTTTGATAGCTTTCTTGTGTCAACACCTTTTGAATAGCAGTTCTGAGCCTAGACACGTTTAACTTCTTCAAGGTTACAGCTTCACCACATCCAGACCAAACTATACGGGAAGCTACTCCTGGTTGGTCATTAGTAATAGGAATTGCCACCATTGGCACACCCTTGGTCAAGGATTCCAATGTGGTATTCATCCCGGCATGGGTAATGGTGAGGGTTGTTTTTTCCAGCAATTCCAGTTGGGGTGCATAACCAACTACCAGAGGTTGTCCGGGTAATCCTTGTAGAACTTCAGGGCTGGCAGAACCACCCAAAGAAATTACCAATTGCACATCTAACTCACTACAAGCTTCTGCAACACAGTGAAAAATTTCTAATAAGCGATTTTGGATGGTTCCCATTGAGGCGTAAATTAGCGGTTGCCCAGTCAACTTGTCAAAGGGGAAAGGTGTTGATTCTCGACTGGCGGGGTTATTGTAAGCTCCAGTGAAATGAAAGCAATTAGGCAAATTCTCTCTGGGGAATTCAAATTCAGCAGGTTGTTGACTTAGTTGGGCTAGTTGGGAGTAGGAGTCGTTAGGACTAAAGTGTGGTGGTAAATTCCATTGGCGACGGTACTCACTGATTACTTCACGGATTGGTTTGCCTACTTGATTTAATAGTTTGTAGCCAGCCCAATTGCGTACCTTTGCCCACTTTGCTGGACTATAATCCCAAGAGGTATTAAAAGGAGGAACACTGACATCCCGGTTAATCATTAAGGCACAAGCACAGCTAACAAAGGGAATATCGAGTAATTCCGCTACGCTTCCTCCCTCTGGAGAAACTTGATCTACTATGAGCGCATCTACACCTGCTTGTTTTATTAATGAAGGCAGTTCGCGGAGATTCAGTTGTGTCCCTTTTTGTATAGCATTGATGGTATGTCGCAGTGCCGCTAATCCGCTCAGTTTTCCCAGTTGCGTAAACATCTGTTGCATAGACCCCAAAGGAAAATCAGACTCGCCAACTGCCTGAAATTCTAATCCGGCTGCTAGTGCTTTTGGTTGAGCATCAACTATTCCAAATAAGGTGACGCGATGACCCCGTTTTTGAAGCTCGTAACCCAAGGTAGTCATAGGGTTGAGGTGGCCAGATGCCGCCGGACAGATTAGTCCATAATGAGTCATCTTACTGTTTCTAGTGAATTACAAGGTTGCTGTAGTTTATATCACAGAACAGGTATATAACGTGTAAAAATACGCTATTCAATACGGTTCGGTTAAGCCCAAAACCCGGTAAGCAGATCCCAGAACCTGAAGGTCAAAGCAATCCTCGTTGTCAAAAAAGCCAGAGCCAAATTTCCGAACAAAAAGCCCATACATAGAACACAAAACGCTAAACTATCTACACTTACGTATATAAACCGTGTAGAATGGCAGAACGGGAATCCATCAACTTCAAACTGCCCAAGCCTTTAGCAGCAGCACTTAGAGCCGCAGCCAAAGAACGCAACACCACCGCCACTAATTTAGTAATTCAAGGACTACATTATGTCCTGGGCGATGTGGATGGTATGGAAACTGATGTAGAAACCCGTCTACACCAAATCGAAGCCCAATTGACACAACTTGCCAATCAACAAGATACTCAGCCAGTTCAGGGTGTAAACGATAGCTCACAACAGCGACTGGAAAAGTTGGAACAGAAGACCGAAGCAATCGCTCTCCGGTTAGCCCAATTAGAAGGAGCGATCGCTTTATTGAACCAGCGTTCTACCCCTAGTTCTAGGCGACAGTCTTATAACCCACCTTCCGCACCCTAACTGTCACACATCAACAAAAAGCTGACGGAGTAGTACATAAGAACTAAGTTAGATTCAAGATTCCAGAGACTTAATGAGAATAAGTAGTATTAAGTCTCTTGATTT
>JAHHIM010000048.1:0-27573 GCA_019358915.1 Trichormus sp. ATA11-4-KO1 | reverse complement strand
CCTGACTCCTGAATTCTGTTTGATAATTTTGAATTTTGAATTGATAATTTTGAATTGTTTTGCCCCCATTAATCTCTTCAATTTTGAATTTTGAATTAATAATTTTGAATTCCCCGAAGGGGTTGACTGCTATGGTAAAAATGTATTTCAGCAGTGCGAATTCCCTGGACTAGGTACTGTGGAGAGGTCTTCAATCTTAGCAGGTGATGTTTACAATGCACGGCAATTTATTGGCAATATTCATAAAAGCTATGGTGATATTTTCAGCATCAATGTGATGATGAGTTGGCTGCAAATGTGTGTTTTGATTAGTGCGGTAAGCGGAGCCATGCCATCAGGCTTATCGCTATACTATTATTTCTGTGCCAGTCAGCCAAAGGATGAATCAATTCAAAATTCAAAATTCAAAATTCAAAATAAAGATGAACAGGAGTCTGAATTCAGAATTCAGAATACTCTATTTCCAATTCTGGTTCCTGACTCCTGACTCCTGAATTCTTGATTGTGTGTTTTGTACTTGTTTTTGAACGAGTTCAACATTTACCAGAGCAATTGTACTATCAAATTGATTTTGTTGGCCAAGCGTTACTATAAAGTTTTACTTCTACCAAAAATAACTATGCCTAAAACCTGGATTATTAAAATAGACAGCTATTTCAATGCCAATCCCAATTGCATTATTGCTAATGCCCACATTGACAAATTCCCTACTGATTTACCCCTAGAACCCAACATCCGCGAACCTAACAAGAGAAGTGCGACGTACCGACAAATTTTTGACTCGTTGACGACTCAACCCGAAAAATTCTTTGAGCGCCATAGTGGTATCGTCCTCTGTGCAAATAAAGTTAAGCCCAACAAAAACAAAACCGAACTAGAACTAGAGATACTGGAAGCTTCTGAGGGTGGCAGCGATGGCATTATCAACGGAGGCCACACAGTTTTAGCATTTGAGCAAGCCAGGAATTATAACTATGACCTCAGCCTTGCTAGAGTTAAAGTCACCATTCATATTGGTTTAAATGAAGCAGAAGCCAAAGATATCGCTCTGGCCTCTAATACCTCTTCCCCTGTGGACTCTCGCTCTAAAGTCAATGCCAGGGGTGATTACGATTTTATTAAGCAATACTTAGCCAAGTTAGAACGGAAAGAAGATAGGAAATTCCGCATTGCTTATTACCAGAACCAAAGTGGCGCTCCTAGAAATGCCCAGTGTAATGTGACTCACCTGTTCAAGTTGATTAATTGCCTGGATAGAAATCGGTATAACCCAGACGGAAACAAAAGAACCAAGCATCCTACGGGTACAAATACGCCAAGTCATATCACAGATGCTGAGAGAGAAAGATTGGCAAAGTTACTTCCTCTACTTTCGCAAGCTATGTGGATTGAGCAACGACTCTACGAAATTATTCAAGAGCATATCAGTAACCCCAGAAGAAAGGGGATAAACGACTTAGCCTCTATTGATACGCGCAAAAATACTCTGCTGCCCGATAGCAAGTACTCGTTTGGCTTCGGCGCGCCCACTGATTTAGCATTGCCCATCATTGCATCTTATCGGGTGTTCTTGGATGAGCAGTACAACTGGATTATTCCTTTTAATGAGTTTGCTGAAAACTTTCTTCAACATCTATGGGGGAATTATTACCGGAAGTATCTCGTATCAGAAAAATTAGCAGGTAATACAGTAGGTACGAAAATTTGCCGCAATCAAGAAATTTGGGAAAGTTTGTATATTTCTGCTCAGAGTTACCTAAATCAGCATTTGATGAAAATGGTTAATTCTACTAAACACCAAGAATTAACACTTAGCTCGTCAACAGTCCACCGCTAATCGGATGGAAACCAGGTAAACGCGATGGCTTAATGCTATTGGTACAAATCTACTCATTGATGCTGTCAACTCTTTGGGCTTTCTCCACCGAATTATCGTTCACACCCAAAGTCAATTGTAAAGGAGTCTTTGACGGGTACGCTTTTACCACCTGTCGATAAACTTCATAGTTGGTGGATAGCGTTCTCTTTTGCTCACCCACCCCATAGCTCATTTGGTATTTTACAGTTTTCTGCAATTCGGGTTTGCCTACCTCTTCTTGAAGTCTTTTGCGTCCTTCCACCTCATCCACACTTGGTCGCGGAGGCAAAGTTGGCCACCATAGCCCCCGGTCATCTGGACCAATTACTGCTCCTGGTGGTTTCAATCCATTTCGATTCAATGCGGAAGCCGTAGCAAAGGTTTCCACACGTGGTGATCGCTCATTTGTCAGATTGTTAGCATATTCCACTTGCCAAGCATAAGTGGTGAGTGCTGTGGCTTCATACTGTTCAGTAATTATATTGCTGCAACTGGAAAGTGTAAGCGCTGTTAGTGCAGTCATTAAAGAGGGTAAAAATCTCAGCTTTTGCATTATCTTAAGTTAATATCTCTCACCAATCATTGCTGCCACGGAGAAGGAATCGCCGTTCTCGAAAGCACCTTCCCTGTATTGGGATTCAGTCTGACTTTTGTTTAATTGCTTCTTCAATCTCTGCTAACTTTTGACGTAAAATCTCTTGAAATTCTATTAGTTGAGAAGATTCAATTTTTTTAAATGAATCTAAAGAGATTTGTTGCAGAGTACGAGATGCCTGTATTACTGATTTAGTATCAGTATTTATTATTGTTGGTGTTTCTGTGCGAGATGCTATCACTCCAGCTACTAATTTTCGTGTAGCGATAACAGACAATTTTTCTGCAATCACTTTTTGCGTAATTTCCACTCTAATTGATTGAGCCTCTTCTTCAGTTGAATCCAAATTCTTCGCTGAAAGTTTCTGTAGTGCCATTGCATGAACCCCTTTTAGTCCACCTCTAATAGCAACTTTTAAATCTTCTGCCAAAGATAGTATTGGAAAAACATTGGCATCAATAGAAGCAGGGTTCAGTTGTAAGTCCAATAGCAAGCTTAAAACTGATCGTTCTGATTCACTCAAATTTAAAGAATCTAATTTTTGCTGTTGTTCTGTAGAATCAGATGCTATCAATTCTAAAATTGATTTAATGCGTTTTTGTGCATTTAAACGTCGTACTACTGTTGAAAGAATACGAGGAATATCTTGAACATCTAATCCCGTGCTTGTTGCTAATTCCCGCATTATTGCCTCTGCTTTGTCAAGAGGATTTAAGTCTTCTCGGTGTAGAGAAGTCAGTAATGCTTTGCGATGTAAATTAACTGGTTCTGGAATTATAACGGCTTGCAAAGTTTGCCAGCCTAAAGTTTTAGCACTACGCCAACGTCTTTCTCCATCAAATAATACAAATTTTTCTTTATGAGTTATTAGTATGATTGGTTGTAACTGTCCTTCTCTAGCCAAAGAATGGGACATTGATTCGATACTTTCTTTTAAAAAAGTTTGTCTAGGTTGTTCTGGATTTGCCTCGATTCGTTCAAGGGGAACTTCAATTACACCTGAGTTTAATTGAAGTTGTCCTCGCAGTTCTTTCAATTGTGCTTCCAATTCCCCGGAGTTGTTGTTACGAAGTTCTTCAATCTCCAGTTTTAATCTTTGGATCTCTTTTTCTGCTTCAGATAAATATTGAGATTGCTTGGCACTAGAAAAATAATTGTTAAGGTCAGGAGCTTTACGAGCAGGCATATCTATTTTGATTTTTTGCTTTTTTTAGGTTTTCCAATTAAAGTTATAAGCTCAGAAGTAATATCTTTAAAGTCATCCTTTCCAGGATGGCTGGGACGATAAAGATGTAATGGTAATCCTTGACCACTAGCATTCACAAATTCTGCGCTGTCTCGGATGGCACTAAATGCACGAATATTCATCTGTTCTAACTGAATTGGTAACGAAGTAAGCATCTGTCGATGAGTACTGCGTCGAGCATCATATTGATTGGGTACAAATCCTAAAATTTCTGGAGTAGGTTTTAAACGTAAGTGCTTGGAATGGTAATAGTACCATTCCAATAAATGAGCTGCTCCTTGAATTGATTTTGGTTCCAACTGCACAGGAATAACTATATGGGTACAAGCCGCCAGAGCCATTAAAGGTAAAGGGCCAAGAGTGGCTGGGCAGTCAAATATAACTAGATCATGCTCAAGTGGGTAATCAGTTAAGCAGTCACATAAAAGGTAAGCTCCTCGTTTGTGCAACACCAATTCATCTGCTGTTTGAGTCAGTATCATTCCACCTTGACAGACTGTAACTTTATTAGTATGTTCGCTCCAACAAGGGGTAAGTGGCCAATCACCATTAAAATCTTCTTTAAGAATTGCTGCTAAAGTTTGTTCAGGTTCTGGCGGTTCTAATCCACAAAATAGCGTTAATGAACCTTGTGGATCGAGGTCTAGTAGTACTACATCATATTTGCGTTTTGCTAATTCATAAGCCAAGTGAACCGAAAGCGTAGTTTTACCACTGCCCCCGGCATTGCTGATGACAGCTAATCGAATTTGCATGGTTCTACTTTAATTACTATTTAAAAATCATATACTGACATCTACATCTCATATATCAATATATGATCTATTAACACTCCTTTGCCTAAAGGACAAAACACTTTTACACTAAAGCGTCGGCTCACACCAGTTGATAAACTGTTCGATTATTGCATTATTGATGCCCCACCACAGCGATCGCAAATTTGTTTGAGCGTAATTGGAGCCAGCAATGCTTTGATGATTCCCGTCGAAGCTTCGGTGAAGGGGTTACAGTCTCTAATTCGCACCTTGGAGTTAATTGCTGAATTAAGAGACGACCAAGAGGCTTTCGATGGTGAGATTTTAGGTGTAGTTCCTTTTCGAGATCGATGGGTAGGCTTGCGTCGCACAAATGAAGCAAATAACCAGCGAATGGTTAGGGGCTGATTTAGTGTTGCCATCAATTCGAGAATCAGAAAAATTTAAACAAGCCATCAATAAAGGCTTGACTTTGCACGAAATGGGCCAAGCTGATTTGGCTTATCCAATTGAAGTGATAGTTGAAAAAATTAAAAAATTATGAGTGAAGCTGGTGATATTCGTAGTTTATTGACATCCAAGTCTCGCGCCAAGGTTCCTCCTCGCGATACTTCATTAGGTAGTAAAAGTTCTTTGTCTGAATGTGAACCATCAACTGAAGTTAATGAAGAAAAAGCTGAACCTGACACCCAAGAGTTATCAGGACTCAAAGCCGAGTTGGATAACTTGCCTACCGTTGGTAAGCGGCTGGCTGTTCATCTTGAGCAAGGAATTAGAGATGATTTGATGAAGTTATGCGATTCCAACGATATTACACCAGAGATTTTCATTGAAGCTGCGATCGCCTTTTTACAAGATCAACCGAATAAGATGCCAAAGGTGATAGCTAACGCTAAGAAACGTTTGGCAGAACGCAAACGTGCGGGATTAGTCCGGCGTACTCTAGCAATGATGCAAAAATACGGTAGCTAGCAAATTTGGCAGCCACTGCTCCTATCCCTGCCCACCCTGCTTAACTGAGGATGGGGTTTCTCGGAGAATTTTTGATGACAAATCATGATTTGTCATGACAAATCATGATTTTTACTGTTAATTTTTTAACCTGTATTAAATTTTCACTAGAAATTTACGGAACATTAATTATTTAAATCCTTGCCAGCCACTTAGTCAGCGCTAAATTAACCAGTAATTCTAGAGTGTTAGGGACATTCCTGTAACCTTTAGGAATTGGTACTGGCGTAAATGATTTAGAAGAACCACTAGAAAACATAAATTTAGGTCGCTTTTCTTGTGGCATAGCGTCCCATTCAGATTGAAATCTCATCCTGCCAAAACCGAATGGCACATGACCAACATGAGTAACTGTTTCACCATCTAGCCATAGCCGCAATCTACCAATCACTTCTTTTCGCCGTGATGTAGGAGTTGGCAACCACAAAAATACAACTGGCTTATAAGTATTTCTTTGATAACAAATTTCGGCTACTGGTTTACTTTTACCTCTGCCATATCTAATAGTATTTCGACCTTCTACAGATTCTTGAATACGCTCATCAAAACTAAGAATTTTCTCTCTAAATTTGATAATCGCTTGCTGTTCTTCCCCAGTACAAGCACCAAGCCAATCTAAAAGTAGTTGTGGTGTTTCTGGGATATTTTGAGAGGTGCTGCTAAAAGTTAGCTCTTGATAAGGAATAGGAATTGACCATTTTTGATCAGTATTAATATCCTGTAATTGCAAGTAGAAATCTTGATTATTTTTTAGGACACTAACCTGCAATAAATCAATTTTCAATAGATTATATTTACAGTCAATCAGATTATGTCTATGAAAGCATGGGGCGGCTGCTATTAGCTTAACTGGCTGGTCATAGTCTATTTGTTCGGCAAATGGTTTTTCATCTAGCAAGTTGTCATAATAACGAGTTAACTGCTGGATAACATACCTATCTTCAGCGTTCTTAAGTTCTATGATGACTAACTGCTTTTGAGCATCCAAAGCCAAAATATCGCAGACTTCACCTTTAACAGCATACTGTCGCTGGAGTGGGGTAAATCCCAAGAACTGCTGTAAATTCTGCCAAATAAAATCTTCTAGTGCGGCTTCTGATGCAAACTCCCAACCTTCACCTGTTTTTCTTAATGCAGCCCCAGCCAACATAGTCTCTCAATCAATGTTCAAAATTCAGCCACAGATAGCTTACCGTGAAATGATTGAGGGTGCGATGGAATAGGTAGAGTGATCGCAAATTGCAACTCTGTATAAAACCTTCAACCAGAGCGAATGAAAATTATACAACATAAATTTATGTCGCAATTAAGACATTTGAAGCGATAGCGCAAATTGGAAAATTTGGCAATCTTTTATCCTCAATCTAGTTGGCGTATAGTCAGAATCTGTTAACAATCAACAAGAATTGATCTATGGTTCGAGAGCTAGAACGAAAACGTCAGAGTGCAGAGTTTCCAGAGACTGCCCCGGCTGCTAATCCAGTGTTTTTTTGAACCTACACCCGCCGGACAAAGGCATGGCTGAGGGAATCATGGGATGAATTATGCCATTTCTACGGAGTGTGTGCCTTGCACTCAGCGCTCCGTAGAAATCGCAACCTCCAACACTGGAGTGCCTTTAGATTAAAAATTGGTTTGGCCTTAATGGGCTGTGATACTGAAGCCGTCATGGAACCACAATATATCAACCAGTTGCCGCCCCATCCGCATAAAAGTAAATGCCCATCTGGTAGTTGCGACCTACCAGTTAGGCACTCAAACATTTCTCCTAAATCAATTACATTCAATTTAGAAGCAGGAAAGTATATGCTATCAGATGATGAATCCTCTAGGGACAAAATTTATTCAACAGTGGAATTGAGCATTGCCCAAGAACGGCTCCGCCAAGCTCGGTGGAGTTTTAATTTAGTTTTGGCAATGACGGCGGCTTTTACTTTAATCAGCTTGGTCGGGGTTGGACTACTGCTATCTGGTAAAACCACAGAAGGATCTTTTGCCGCCGCCGGTGGATTTGCCTCTAGTGTTCGCTGTCTCCAACTGGCAAAAGACACCAATGACCGACTAGACAAGATAGCAGCCGAAATTTAATTTCGGCTGTGTCCTCAAGCGCGATCGCTTCCTATGTCTCAAGAAGGGAGCGATCACGCTCAATAACTTGTTAACAGGTTTTATGGTTCTGGGAAAAGCGGGGACAAAGTTTACTGATTACTACTGTGATGTTGAAAGTATCGGATGCCAAAGCGATAAATTGTAAAATACAACATTTTGATAATTTTATGACTTCATTAGTTTTAGAGTTACAAAGAGACGCTCTTGAATCATCAGTTTCCGTTTTAAACTTGCTTCGTAAAGCTTTAGTTGTTGCAAAAAAACTTGGGATTGAGGAATTTAAACAATGGGTTGAGCTAGAACTTGATGGTTATTCTGAAGAAGTAAATATTCCTGATTACCGCTTGTTAGTAGGTGAATTAAAAGCAAGAAATCCTTATCATGGTTGGATACCAGTTATACTGGGTAATGCGCCTGAAATAGCAGAAACAATCTCTAAAATATATATCAAACAGCCAATTAGCGAAATAGAGGAATTAGTTAAAAGTGAATCTGATGTAAAAATTATGCATCTTCCTAAGAAGATAGAATTACTGCTAATACAAATGTTGGATTTACCTTTACAGCCAGTATTACATTTTAGCAAAATAAATTTATCAGGTATCTTAGAGGCTACTAGGAATATTGTACTTAAATGGTCTTTAAAGCTAGAAGATGATGGAATTATTGGAGAGGGATTGACCTTTTCTGCAAAAGAAAAGCAAATAGCACAAGCAGCACATTACACAATTGGAACTTATATCAATATGTCGCAAACATATAGTTCAATGTCTGATAATCACTCAACTAATATTCAGGCTGGTCGTGACGCTAGTGGTAATTTACTGAGTTCTGAAGTTACTGGTATCGTAGCAGGTGGTGATATTAGTGGCACTGTTAATAATGCCATTAACCAACTGCAAGCATCTAACAATCCAGAAGTATTACAGTTAGCAGAATTACTGAATAAATTACGAACTGTAATTGAAGCTGAACCTGCCTTAGCACCAGATTATAAAGAGGTAGCACTAGAACAAGTAGCTGTCTTAGCAGAAGAGGGGCAAAATTCTAAAAAAGAATCGAGAATTAAGCCAATCAAAACTGCTATTGCAGCTTTAAGAGGAATAGTAGGTGCATTACCACCAGCAGCAGAGTTGGTAAAAGAATTTAATGAACTACTGCCCACCATTGCTCAGATATTGAATTTGGGATAATTCATTTATGTAGACTACTAGGGATCGCCCCCAACCCCATCACCCCATGACTAACATCCACAATCTTGGCATGACCGATACCGAATATGCCAAGCTGATAGCCCAAGGCTATCACCCGAATCTAGAACAACAGCTGCTAGAACTTGGCGAAAGCTTAGACCAAGCCAGGAAGCTAGCGCGAATAGTGGGACTGACACAAGATAAAGCACCCCAGACAGACCAGGAGTGGGAAGAATTTATGGCAATTTGGGGGGATTAGTTCTGGGGGAAAGTAGGCGATCGCTCGGCTGCCTCTGTCATGGAAATAAAAGGTAAAAATAAAGACACTGCCAGCGTTAGTAACAAAGTGAGTAATCGAAAAATGACTTATGTTTAATTTTTTGTATTAATAAATACTAAGTTTTTTTATTTTATTAGGTTCAGAATATCTCAAACGAATGATAGCGAATATATAGCTTATATATGGAGGTCTTTACAAAGATGTTCGCTGTAACACTCATTAATTTACAATTACAGCATAATTTCAGTATATCCAACGAGGTTATTGTAAACAAATATAGCCAACATATAGTCTGATATATCACCCACTAATTCATTTAGTGGGTTCTGAGGTAGATGGCTATCCAAAAAATTTTGGTAATAAATCAACCAAAAGTTGGTAAGCTCATCCGTGAAATACGTAAATTAACTAGTCTTACACAAGAACAATTCGCAGCCAAGCTTGGCGTTACATATCCAACGGTTAACCGTTGGGAAAATGGACGTGCTAAACCATCTCCACTAGCTATACAGAAAATTGAAAATCTGTTGCAGGAGATGGGCGAACAGGGACAAAAACTGTTGACGAAGTATTATGCGGAATAGATAACTTACCAACGCTCTCAAAGCAAGTATTGAAAGTCTAGGAGAAGCGTGTCGGTGAAGCAAGTCGTCATTGAAAACCCCATTATCAACTCAGCATTTTCTGAACCTCAGCAACATTTCCGCTTTGATGACGATGGCATTACCAGCGACATTATTGATACTAGGCGCAGAAGTCATTACTTCATTCCCATTGCTAAACCCAAAAAGAAGGATCAGCAGCTTGAGATTGACTTAGGTCTATGGACACAAGACCGAATAGAAGAAAACAAGTTTATTAATGATATCCGCGATCGCGTTTCATTATGGCGGCGTGGTGGTTATCGTAGTGCTGTCAATATTACCCCAGTCACAAGACGACTGTTAGAGCATTGGACAAATCCAGAACGAGAAAGGAAGCTGTTTTTTTGTCAGATTGAGGCTTTAGAAACAGTTATTTACATTACTGAAGTTGCTGAGAAGTCTGGAGATACCTGGATTAAAAATCAGCTGAATCAGTTTAAAGAGGACGCTAACCCATTGCTATTTCGTCAAGCGCTAAAGATGGCGACGGGTAGCGGTAAAACTGTCGTCATGTCAATGCTGATTGCTTGGCATTCCCTCAATAAAATTGGCTCACCTCAGCGTCGAGAGTTTAGTGATACTTTTTTAGTAGTTGCGCCAGGGATTACAATCCGCGATCGCTTGCGTGTATTGTTACCTAATGACCCAGAAAATTACTACAAAAAGCTAGATTTAGTACCCTCAGATTTATTGGCAGATTTAGATAAAGCCAAAATAGTTATCACTAATTATCATGCTTTCAAACTAAAGGAGCATACCAGCGCTGCTTCGCTAACTAAAAGCATTCTGATTCAAGGTAAGGAAAATCCGTTTACTGAAACCCCATCCCAGATGGTTAATCGGGTATGTCGTGGACTGGGGACTAAGAAAAATATCATTGTCATTAATGATGAAGCACATCACTGTTACCGTCGTCGTGTTGGTGGTGATGAAGAAAAATATAAAGGGGATGATTTAAAGGAAGCGAAAAAAAATGAAGAAGAAGCCAGAGTTTGGATTTCAGGGTTAGAAGCTATTCAAAAAAAATTAGGGGTAAAAGTAGTCTATGACCTTTCTGCTACTCCATTTTTCTTAAAAGGTTCAGGCTATAAGGAAGGAACGCTGTTTCCTTGGGTAGTATCCGATTTTTCCCTAATTGATGCTATTGAATCTGGTATTGTCAAAATCCCTCGTGTGCCTGTATCTGATGACAGTATGAAGGGAGAATTGCCGACTTATCGCAACATTTGGACACTAATTCGTGACCATTTGCCCAAAAAGGGGAGAGGTTCTAAAGAAAATGTACCCTCAACTCCAGAACCAAAATTACCCAAGGAATTAGAAGGTGCGCTGCGGACGTTGTATGGCAACTATGAAAAGTCTTACAGAACTTGGGAGCAAAACTCGGAGGCACAAGCAAAGGGACTGACACCACCAGTTTTCATCGTAGTTTGCAACAATACCAGCGTCTCGAAAATGGTTTATGACTATATCTGCGGTTGGGATACTGGTAAAACTTACCCCGATGGCAGACCTGTTTTAGCTCCTGGGCAGTTATCGCTGTTGAGCAATGTCAAAGATGGTAACTGGATAGCTCGACTTAACACAATTCTGGTTGACAGTGAGCAGTTAGAGTCTGGGGAGAGTATGACTGCTGAGTTTAAACAACTGGCAGCACGGGAGATAGAAGAGTTTAAAGCTGAGTACCGCAATAGATATCCAGGTCAAGACCCAGACAAAATAACTAATGAAGACCTGTTGCGAGAGGTACTGAACACAGTAGGTAAACCTGGCAAGCTAGGTGAACATATCCGTTGCGTTGTCTCAGTTTCCATGCTAACGGAAGGTTGGGATGCCAATACAGTTACCCACATTTTGGGAGTGAGGGCATTTGGTACTCAGCTTTTGTGTGAACAAGTAGTAGGAAGGGGTCTAAGACGCATTAGCTACACCAGCAATGACCAAGGAATGTTTGAGCCGGAATACGCCGAAGTCTATGGTATTCCGTTTGCCTTTATTCCCTGTGCTGGTTCAAACAAAGTACCAAAACCGGGATTACTGCCTACTCGTGTTCGCGCACTTCCAGAAAGGATTCATTGTGAAATTACTTTCCCTAAGTTGTTAGGCTATCGCTACGAAATCAGCAGCAAGAAATTGACTCCAGATTTTAGTAAACCAGGGTGTCGCTATTCCCTATCTACATCTGACTTACCCACTAGCACCACAGTTGCCCCTATTATCGGTTTGTCTAATATTCATACCCTCGATGACCTGCGATCGCAACGTGAACAAGAGGTAGCTTTTTTACTGGCGAAATTTACCTTAGAAAAATATTTTCGCTGTAGCGAGTTTGAGTCAGAAGTTCAGGCTTGGTTATTTCCTCAGGTGTTACACATAGCAAAGCGATGGATAAAAGAATGCGTCACCTACAAATCTGGGACATATCCCCAACTGCTACTGCTCAATGAGTTTGCTCACAGTGCTTCAGATTGTATTTATCAGGCAATAGTTGCTGGAGAACGTGAAACTTCCCTTAAACCCATATTGCGACCCTATAACCCAATAGGTTTAACAAGTTATGTAGACTTTAGCACTGCCCGTCCTGTTTATGTCACTGACCCAAATAAATGTCATATTTCCCATGTAGTTGCTGACACCAATAGTTGGGAACAAAAAATGGCACAGGTGTTAGAAGACATGGATGAAGTGGTTTGTTATGTCAAAAACCAGGGACTCGGTTTTCTAATTCCCTATACCTTAAATGGCCAACAAAAGAACTATATGCCTGACTTCATTACAAGGATAAATGATGGTCAGGGTGATTTATTAAATTTGATTGTTGAGGTATCAGGAGAAGCCAGAAAAGATAAAGCAGTGAAAGTATCAACTACTCAAAATTTTTGGATACCAGCGATAAATCAACATGGTGGTTTTGGTAGGTGGAATTTTATCGAAATTACTGACCCTTGGGATGCAGAAAATACCATTCGGGCTTTTATTAACAGTGTTTACGGTAAACAATCCACTGTCAGTAAAATTCAAGCGGCTTAGTGCTGATTTTTAATAACTTCTTTGTCAGTTTTGTGATTCATTAATAACAAGTAGAGTAATTAAATGCCTAAAAAATCTCAAATTGATACTGTTAAACATAAAGATAAAAGAGCCAATATCCCTACAGAAGAACTACGGGATTTTTTATCTGATGAAGAGAAAGAACCAAAGCCTTTACTTTATTCACGTGATACATCTTTAGACCCTCAGTTAGTCTGGAAAGATAAAGATAAACAAGACAGCCAAGATTTAGAAGTTCCTGCTGTACCAATTTATATTCAAGAGAAGATTCATCCCCAAGCTATTATTGAAAATTTTCGCACTCAGGCTAAGAAAGAACAATTTGAGCAGTTAAGTTTATTTAGCGACTTTAATGGATTGGCATTTGAGAAGCTAATTGATTTTTATCAACACAAGGAAGGGGTGAGTTGGACTAACCGCATGATTCTTGGTGACTCTCTCCTAGTAATGGGTTCCTTGGCTGAGAAGGAGGGGTTAAAGGGCAAAGTCCAAATGATTTATCTAGATCCTCCCTATGGCATTAAGTTTGGGTCAAATTGGCAGATATCAACCAGGAAACGAGATGTTAAGGATGGTAAAGCTGAGGAAGTAACAAGACAGCCGGAACAGGTAAAGGCGTTTCGGGATACTTGGGAGTTGGGGATACATTCTTATCTGGCTTATCTGCGCGATCGTTTGGTAGTAGCGAGGGAGTTATTGACTGAGACAGGTAGCATTTTTGTGCAGATTGGTGATGAAAATGTGCATTTAGTTAGATGTCTGATGGATGAAGTATTTGGGAGTGATAACTTTTTAGGGCAGATCACTTTTAGAACAGGAAGCGGCTTTGTAGCACGTTATATAAAAACAACTAGCGATTATCTCATCTGGTATTCCAAGGATTCAACTAAAGCAAAGTTTCGTCGTTTATTTGTAGAAAAGAATACAGGAAATGACACATATTTTGATAAAATACAACTGGCAGATGGGCAATTATGTAACTTTGAAGATTTAGAGGATATACCTACAGGTGCTACACCTATTGCTCTTAGACCATTGGTGTCAGCTTACTCAGAAAATACAAATTACACATATACTTTTGAGGGAAAAAACTATTACTGTGGGACTAATAGATGTTGGAAGACAACTTCTGACGGAATGAATCGCTTGGCGGCTAATAACCGCATATATGCTAGTAAGAACACTCTAAAATCGATAGCTCGCCACAGTGATTTTCCCTGTAGCGAAGTGACGCATGTTTGGGATGACACAATGGAATTACTTTCTAAAAATTATGTTGTCCAGACATCTACTAAAGTAATTGAGCGTTGTATTTTAATGACCACAGATCCTGGCGATTTAATTTTAGATCCTACCTGTGGAAGCGGTACTACAGCCTATATTGCCGAACAATGGGGTAGACGCTGGATTACTATCGACACTAGTCGCGTTGCTTTAGCACTAGCCAGAACTCGCCTCATGTCAACCCAATATCCCTACTACCTACTAGCTGACTCACCAGAAGGCATTCAGAAAGAAGCAGAAATTACCGGAAAACTACCACCAACTAATCCCAAAACTGAAAGCAACATCAAAAAAGGCTTTGTTTACAAGTGTGTCCCTCACATTACTCTAAAAGCGATTGCTAACAACCCAGAAATTGACACTATCCACGACAAGTGGCAACAAAAACTAGAACCCATTCGCACCCAGTTAAACCAACTGCTCAAGAAAAAGTGGGAAGAATGGGAAATTCCCCGTGTTAGCGAAGCCATGCGCGGTAGCGCTTCATCTCAAGATAAATGGTCACAGGAAGCCAAAGACTTATTGCAAAAGTGGTGGAAGCTCAGACAGCAACGACAGCAGGAAATTGACGCTTCTATTGCCCGTAATGCAGATTATGAAACACTCTATGACCAACCCTATGAAGATAAGAAACGCTTGCGGGTAACTGGCCCCTTTACCGTTGAAAGCCTTTCCCCTCACCGTGTCCTTGCCGCCGATGATGAACTTCCAGCCTCAGAAGCTGAAGGTACTCAACACGCCTCTGACCAATTTGAAATCAGAATTATTGAGAACTTGAGGAAAGCAGGAGTCCAAAACACTAAAAAAGATGAACGCCTCAAATTTGATTCTCTTGAGCCTCATCCTGGCACTTGGATACAAGCCGAGGGAGAGTACACCGACAAAGACGGCAATGTAAAACGAGTTGCAGTTTCTATTGGCCCCGAATATGGCACTGTGGCAAGGGATCAAATTAAGGAAGCGGCTAAGGAAGCTGTACAAGGTTTAGGGTATGACTTGCTGATTGTTTGTGGTTTTACTTTTGATCCTGGCGTTGCAGAAGAATCCAAGCGCTACGGTAAGTTACAGGTATTAGTAACCCGAATGAATTCTGACCTGCTGCTAGGTGAGGAACTGCTGAAAAAAACCGGCTCAGGTAATCTGTTTATGGTCTTTGGTGAACCAGATATTGAAGTCAAATCCCAAGACGGAAAAATTACTGTAGAACTTCAAGGTCTAGATATTTATGACCCAACCACTGGAGAAATCCGCAGTAGTTCAACTAATGACATCGCTTGCTGGTTTCTTGACACCAACTACAACGGTGAAAGTTTTTTTGTCCGTCATGCCTACTTCACCGGAGCAGATAAACCCTATGAAAAACTTAAGAAAACTTTGAAAACTGAAATTGATGAAGATGCTTGGTCAGACCTCTACTCTACCACCAGCCGTCCCTTTGACCCACCGCAAACCAAAGACGGTAAGCCTGGCAAGATTGCGGTTAAGGTAATTAACCACTATGGCGATGAAGTGCTGAAGGTTTATCAGATGTAATATGTGCGATCGCAGTTTGTCTAAAGTTGAATTATCGATCTGTTCCGGGAAAACTTAAAACAAGACCCTGTGTTGAAAAATCTGATTGTAATTCGTCAGCCAAAACGCTAAAAATTATACAAGATTACACAACAAGAATGGCAACGTGTACGTAAATTGAGAGGATGGCGAAGCTGCAAAGCAGATCGCACCCCAGCTAATTAAGTAAACACTTGAACAAACTGGATAGTTATTTGTATGAGTGAACCTATTTCTTTAACAGTATTTTTCGGAGCTTCTAAAGGAATTTTTGATATTTCCATAAGATTAGCTCAAGCTTTCAAACTAATAGAATCTATTGAAAGTAAAATTGACCAATTGATAGAGGTAGATTTTAATGCTGCTTGGAAAACACTTCTTCAGGCGTATAATTCTAGTTCTTCAAATAAACAAAAGTCTGTGCTTGTTCATGATGCAAGAACTGGCTTTACTAAAGCTACTTGCCTTGAAAAAGGGGAGCGACTTTTTTATGCTTACCTGGGATTAGCAATTTGTCATAATTTACTTAATGATAATAATAATGTAAAAACAGCTTTACTAGAGGCTGCCAAAGTTAGTATATATAACGATATTTATCGACAAGAAAGAAATTCATCTCTTGGTTTTAATAAGTATGTTTTTAATTCGTTTATAAATAATTATAATCCTGAAACTACCTTAAACATCGTAAAAAGTATACTTTCATATCCATTAATATTAGAACAAAAAAAAGAAATTAAAAAATATAATAAATCCAAAAGTAATTTGATTAATGATATTTATAAAAAAATCAATGCCGAAGAAAAAATGATTATTTGGGAAACAGAAACTAATCAGCCTAGTGATTTATTTAAAAATTTAGAATCAAAATTATTGGGGTTAATAAGTTTACAAAAAGAATGTTTGGAAATAATAAACGAACTCAGAATACAGGAGTCAGGAGTCAGAATACACCACCCATAAAGAGATGGTGTTTTAAGAAAAGTTTCAACCCTTATCTCATCCACAAGGGACGAGGTTTTAAACAAATTAATTATTCTGACTCCTGAATTCTGACTCCTGAGTTCTTTTTGAGAATAGCAAAAAATGAATATCACAACACAAGAGCCGAAAGCAAAATTTAAACCATCAGGAGATGAGCATATTCTTGATGAAACAGCAATAGTTACAAAAAGTTCTAATTTAAAGTATTTTATAGAATTACGGACTTCTCCTTTAATCAGCTATATTTTAAAAGTTTATTCAAAAGCAAATGTTAATCGAACAAGTGTAAGCGAGTGGTTATCTGTCAGAACCAAGCCAGGATTTTACAAAGAACTATCTCCTAATTTAAATTTGGCATACTCTGACCAACGTGATGGACACGGAACACAACATTGGTGGAAGTTATTTTTCAATGAGGACTACAAACAAGACATATTAGCCCACATAAAAATTGAAATTGGGTTAGTTAAAAGCAAAAATTCGCCAGATGATAGTAATTCACAATACCAATGGGGCGGGTTAAATTTTCGGTCGAAAGCAGAAGTGAGAATAGCACACGCCTTACATAGTAAATGTGTTTTATTCTTTGCTAATAGTCGTGCCTATATGAATTTAACTGATTTACCTATTTCTAATATTGATAATAAATTACAGGAAAGAGTAGAAATCGATTTCTTAGTTTTTCATAAACAAAAATGTATGATTCTAGAAGTTGATGGAATACATCATCAGCAAGCATCACAAAAAACTAGAGATTATAGGAGAGATCGAGTTTTATTACGCGATGGAATTCGTACAGCTAGGTTTGATGCTAGTGATTGCTACAACCGTCCTTTAGATGTTGTCGAAGAATTTTTAAATCTTTTTTAGCGCCATATTTTGTGATTGCACTCCCTGTTTTTGGGAACCATACAAATAGCATTTGCCAAAAACGGTCATGTCTAAAAAATTCGGTCACATCAAAAAGAAAAAAATAGTAATGGAAGACGATGAACTAACTACAGGTATTGTACAACACCCAGTAACCAGTCGTTGGCAGACTTGGATTACTTTTACTGGACATGATATCCAGTGCATTACTGCCCACAACAAACGAGAAGATGCTAGTCAAGTAGCTCAAAAAATAGTTAATGCTTGGGCTGATGGACTACATCAAACTCAAGAAGAGGTGGCAGCCTTTATCAATTCTCTGCCTAGCGATGCACCAGTAGACCCTTTGCCCCAAAAGATAGTGATGCAATTGAGTCAGCAGGCACTAGAAGCAAGAAAATAAATTGGAGCATTCCACATATAAAATTTAACATTTTCTTTTAAATCTTCCCTAAAAATATGACGAAGCGAAATATTTTAGACATGACGAAACGAAAATTTCATTGGCCTTCTTGGCTGCCTTATCCTAGCTGTTGGCTTAAATCATTTCTTCTGATGTTATTTTTACGAGTAATTATATTTGTCAGTGAAAACTTAATTAAATTAGGCTATAACATGGCTCAAATTACTAGTAGTCCAGAGTTACTAGCCATTTTTGCAATAATATCTCTACTTTCTCCAATTGTAATTATTTCTTTTACCCATCACTATTTACATTTACTGCTTGGACGCTTTCTTACTGAAATTCAAGCACCAGAGATAGGTATTGTTAAAGGATTAGTTCCAAAATTGATGAGTTGGTGGGAAGGATTGTATGGCTGGCTTGTAATTATCCTGTCTACACTAGTCGCTGCTTTTCTCTGTATTTTCATTCTACCTATATTTCATCTGAGTCTTACAAAACCTCTTGAAACTTATACACAATTTCAACAGCAGATAATAGTAATATTTGGGATTTTATGGTTAATTACTGGAGCATTTATCTATCAAATTGAATACTTAGTTAGGTATCACTTAATCACTGTATATTCTGGTAATCAGAAAGTTTAAAAGTGTGAATTAGTTAGAGATTCAGAAGAATTCATTGTAGTAACAAAGATTATTGGTATCAATTAAAATACAATGCCTACAGAATGCAATCGCTGTCTCCTATATGCCCACAATCCCCACCTCGTCTGTGCTGTTCACCCAACAGGGCCAAACAGCAACAGCTGCCTAGACTTCAGAGAAGACCCCAACGCCCAAGCAGAAGAACTTTGGCAACCACAAGGGGCCATCTATTATAACGGTAAGTTGATTGTGCAGCCCCGGCAGCACTGGACACCAGAGCAACAGTTAGCTTTTCCTCTAATAACCCTGTTCTGTCACTTCCGGAAAACAATAATCGTAGCGAAACACTGGAACTTTTATCTAATCAAGCTTTGAGCTTTTCTTTTCTAAGAGATACAGTTTAAAATCACAAAACGTTGATGAGTCACCATTAACTGTATTGCATTCGACCGAGAACCGCTATATATCATCACAAAGGTGACGCTCATCATCCTTAACATTAGGGTTATTGTTCAGATAGTCAGAAACCCAAGCACAACCACGTCTCAGTAAATTATCTAAATCCAGATTCCACAGTTTCACTGTTTTGTCATAACCACCAGAAGCTAAAGTCTTACCATCAGGACTGAAACTTACACTCGTGACCGAATTGGTATGCCCAGTGAGGGTATTGAGTAGTTTACCTGTGCTGGTATCCCAGAGTTTGATGGTCTTATCACCACTAGCAGAAGCTAAAGTTTTACCATCATGGCTGAAACCTACGCCCCAGACATAATCCGTATGCCCAATGAGGGTATTGAATAGTTTGCCTGTGCCTACATCCCAGAGTTTAATGGTATTATCACCACTAGCAGAAGCTAAAGTCTTGCCATCGGCACTGAAACTTACGCCCCAGACCCTACCCGTATGCCCAATGAGCGTACTGAGTAGTTTGCCTGTACTGCTATCCCAGAGTTTGATGGTCTTATCACCACTAGCAGAAGCTAAAGTTTTACCATCATGGCTGAAACCTACGCCCCAGACATAATCCGTATGCCCAATGAGGGTATTGAATAGTTTGCCTGTGCCTACATCCCAGAGTTTAATGGTATTATCACCACTAGCAGAAGCTAAAGTCTTGCCATCGGCACTGAAACTTACGCCCCAGACCCCATCCGTATGCCCAATGAGAGTCTTGAGTAGTTCGCCTGTACTGGTATCCCAGAGTTTGATGGTCTTATCATCACTAGTAGAAGCTAAAGTATTGCCATCGGCACTGAAACTTACGCCCCAGACCATACCCGTATGCCCAATGAGAGTCTTGAGTAGTTTGCCTGTACTGGTATCCCAGAGTTTGATGGTCTTATCAATACTAGCAGAAGCTAAAGTCTTGCCATCGGCACTGAAACTTACGCCCCAGACCCCATCCGTATGCCCAATGAGAGTCTTGAGTAGTTCGCCTGTGCTGGTATCCCAGAGTTTAATGGTCTTATCATTACTAGCAGAAGCTAAAGTCTTGCCATCAGGACTGAAACTTACGCCTTTGACATGATCGTTATGTCCCTCTAGGCGGTTCCGTTCCTTAACTTCAAAAATTATTTGTTCCAATAAACTTACAAGCTCAATTTTGGTATTCGCATCTGCCCAAAACATTTGTTGTTTAAGTAGTTTCCCTGCTTTTAAGCTTTCTATCAGTGCATTAAACTCTTGGTGTGAGGCTAGTAGCAGTTCTGAAGATTTAGTCAGGAATTTGATTTGACCTATTTCTAATTGCTGCTGTTGCCATAGGAATAACCCTGCTAGACTTGAGGCGATCGCCAAACCACCAAACATTTTGATACGGGTTTTGTCATTCATAAGAGCTTGGAGAAAGAACTAGGGTTAGTACTTAACCATTGACATAGTAGATAGAATATGGTGTTACCAACTTTCTGGCAACTGAGCTTTTATAGAACTCATTTGATATCTTTTCAGGCGGTATCTGCAACAGCCAGCCGTTTGAGCATTAGCCGAATGGCACTAAGAAAAGCGGAAACGCTTATCAATTAAGCAGTTTGTAATTGTTGACGTAATTCATGCCGGGGCTGGGTCAATCTAGGGTAAGCTTTGGGGCGGCGTTTAGTGGCTCGTGTTTCATTACGTGCGGGACGTTCAGGAACAGTTTTGTGAACGATAATTTTCAGCAAAGTGTGGTAAAGTCTAAATAATAGTAAATTTCTCGTACAGTTATAGAAGCAGGTAAAGCATCAAATTCATCCTTGCTTAACCCTTGGGAACATCTTTTTGGCTTATACCAAGTAACAAGCTTGTCACAATCACCAATAATTTTACCTTTTCGCATAGTGGTTGTGCGAGATTGATGTTTGCGAAATACCGCATCACAGCCGAGTTTTGTAATAGAAAATATATCGGCGTAAGCACAAAAAGCTCTATCACCTAAAAGCACATCATTAGGTTTGAGAGAACTGTACAGTTTTCTGGCTAATTTAATATCATGAGTGTTCAAAACATCGATGCACAAAGCAACTGCGGCTCCTGTTACTAAACTGAATATCACCCCTATTTTGGCAATTGGGAATCCACATCCAGGTTTTTGACTACTAGGTTGAGGGTATTCCTTTTGGTTTTCTACAGTATCTGGCATAGAGACAGTTGAACCATCTATTACTTTGACATTTCGACCACACCATAAGTTTTCTTGGGTCACTTTTTCTTCTAAGCTTTGTGCCGATAAATTGAAAAGCTTTTCTAATAATTTCTCTGGAAGTCTTGCCCTAGCTTGGCAATAAGCACATCATTCTGTTGACGGAACTTCTACCTCTTGTTGGGCTAAATGTGCAATTATTTTACTCACGGCATTATGGCAACTTTTGTCAGTGTCCAGCACTTGGGATAAAAATGCCCACAACGTTATTAATGGGTCAAATAAACGCTTTTTGTATTTGATTTTTAGCTCAGAAATTGCTTGTTTAATTGTAGATTCTGGTAATAATTCTTGAAAAGGTAGTCCTAAACTTTGACTAAATTTATTCTTGAGAATCTGTACTCTTAGTGTCACAGTAGTAATTAACGTATGTGCTTGCTCGTTTTAAAGAAAGTATTTCATAAACGAGTAAGCTTTTTCTACCTTCAAAAAAATTTTAAGCAATTCTACATCATCCCTCATCGGCTCTCCCCTGACTCGTGCCTTTCCTGCGGGAATGGGCATTAAACCTGTAGTCCTTATTGGGCATAGCTTTCAGCTTTTCTTAGTGCCATTCCCTTCAAGCCGAAGGAACAAGTTCCGAAAAATTTGAGTTAGACGAAACATAGTATCGTATCACCTTCTATGATTGCCTATTACCATTGTGACGTAATTGCATGATGATAGGTAATACTGCCAAAATTCACCTAGGCGATTACGCGGAGCGATGGGGCGGAGCGCCCGCCGGAGGCGATCGCAAGTTTCCTCTAAAAATTTGGGTTTTTCGCCTATTGTCGATGGAGTATCACCGTACAAAACGCTAAACTATCTACACCAGCGTATATAAACAGTGTAGAATGGCAGAACGGGAATCCATCAACTTCAAACTGCCCAAGCCTTTAGCAGCAGCACTTAGAGCCGTAGCCAAAGAACGCAACACCACCGCCACTAATTTAGTAATTCAAGGACTACATTATGTCCTGGGCGATGTGGATGGTATGGAAACTGATGTAGAAACTCGTCTACACCAAATCGAAGCCCAATTGACAAAACAAGCCAATCAACAAGATACGCCACAAGTTCAGGGTTTAGATGATAGCTCACAACAAAAATTTGAAAAGTTGGAACAGAAGATGGAAGCGATCGCTCTCCGGTTAGCACAACTAGAAGGAGCGATCGCTTTGTTGAACCAGCGTTCTACCCCTAGTTCTAGGCGACAGTCTTATAACTACCACCCACCACAGCAACAACTGCAAGCTTACACCGGAGAAAATTTAGCTAAAAGATTAGGTATTGATTTGGCTACTTTGGAGCGAGAGCAGAGTACCCAGACAAGCAAGGATTTTGAAAGGTGGTGTCGGTCGAAAGATCCAGGGTCGCTGGCGTGGCGCAGGAGTGACAATGGACTTTACCACCCAGTCAAATAAATATTGAGTGTATGTATCACTTGGCTTAAAACCAGCAATGGACAACTACTCAGGAATAGGCGCATTCACATCTGGGTAAAGAACGAGGTAATGTTCCCAATGCTGACGGTAAAATTCGATTCCAGCCTGAGTAATTACTAATTTGGTTAAGTGTTTGCCGTCTTTCCAGTAGCCTACCTCTTTAACTAAGCCGTTATCTGTTCCGTAGTAATTTAGCAGTCTCAACCAAGTCCACCGCCAACTAAATCCAGCGTAATCCTCAAAACTTGCGCCCCAATCTATTCCTCCTGTACTTGCGTGATAGGCAGTGACCACTGCTGACCACTGCCTTGGTTTTAACTGTCCTTTGGGTGGTTTTTTGGATGCTGATTCACCTAACCCCGCACGCACAACAGCACGTCCAGTTGTGGTGAGCTTGATAGAAATTAGTTCACTGCTGTCATAATTACATTGGATTAAGTTGTATCCTTCCAGCACTCGCAAAGTTGAACCTAGTCCTGGGTCAACCACGCTAGCCTTTCTCAGCAAAGAGTGCAATAAAGTTTCATGGCTTGTAGGTTCAAAATAATATTGCAGATTACGCCACACAGCAGCAGGTATTCTCGTTGAACTTCTGTGCCAAGCATCTTTTTGTGCTGCCTCCGCCGACTGGTCAGCGCGGTAAATGGCGGTGAGGGTGGCTTGCTGTCGTTGGTTGAGTTTCTGCCATAGATTCAGGTGCTTAGTCATGACCTTTTTTGAATTCAAAATTCAAAATAGAGCCTCCGGATGCCGCCAGGCTGTACAAAATTCAAAATGAAGAAGAAATAATTTTGAATTTTGAATTGATAATTTTGAATTGTTTTGCCCCCATTAATCTCTTTAATTTTGAATTGATAATGAGCGAATTTTGAATTGTTTTGACTCATGACAGAGAACGCTAAAGTTTACCCCTTGCCTGACCCCGCATCAATCATCATAATCGCCAGGTTCTAACTCCAAAAGTTGACAAAATTTAAGATAATCAATCTGCCAATTGAATTCAGCAATAGCCGTAGCAAATTTTTCCGCTAAGTCCCGCGATTCTTTGCTTGCTCCTGATGGCTTGCCGTTGTAGTTGTAGGTGCTGCCGCGCTCAGTCATATTGTCGTCTAATAAATAGTATTTCTGTATTGGCATTTTACCTCTAGAAGAGAATTGTAAATTCGGGCAGGACTGCTTAAACTGAAAAATGAAAAATCAGGTGCTGGAAGATGAAGCGCGATAAGCCTGACGGCATGGCTAACGCTTACCGCCACGGGAAAGCGAAAGTTCTCTCTCACGAGGAAATACAGCTACTCTTTAGCGAAGGATTGAAAACCACCCGCGATTGCGCGGAGCGCAGTGCCGGAGGCAATCGCACCATCTTTGCTACTGCCTTGTTTACTGCGGCTAGGATTAACGAAGTTGTAACGCTGCTCACTGCTGATATATATGATAAGGATGGGAGGGTGCGATCGCACTTGACGATCCGCAAGGACAACACGAAGGGAAAACTTGCCACTCGCAGCATTCCCATAATTGAAGATTTACAAAGTTTGTTGAGTGACTACCAGCCGGAAGCGGGGGAATTGTATTTGTTCCCTGGAAGACACGGACGCGGACATATTACCTCGGATTCAGCAGCAAAAATACTTAGGGAAGCTTGTGCTAGTGTAAGCATAGAAGGAGTAAGCACTCATAGCTTCCGACGTACCGCGCTCACGCAGATGAATAATAGTCAAATTTCGTTACGAGTGATCGCAGAGGTATCGGGACACTGCAACTTGGCTGGGCTTCACACATATTTAGAGGTTCATCCGGTTCAAGTACTAGGGGCAGTGTCTTCCTTGGCAGAACTATCTCCAATAGATAAATCGGTTTAATAAACTATTACGTCCTACAGCCCGAAACTAAGGGAGCATCTAATATATAAAGTAAGAAAACTTGTCGTTGACGTTGATTTGATGTTGCGTATTAACTCTGGCGGGGAGTATAAGAAATATCCAACTTCTCCACAGCTTGACGTTTAGTTTCTTCACCGCGACGGTCATACTTGGAAGTTGTCGCAGGTGTGGCGTGTCCAGCCAACTTCTGCACAGTGACAATATCAGTCCCAGAATCTAGCAAATCTGAGCAGAATGTGCGACGGAAGTCATGGGGAGAGAATGGGTCTACGCCGGCAAGAGTAGCCCGTTTCCTTAAAATTAGCAGTACTGCTTGTGGGGTCATGCGTCGCAGTTGTACCTCTCCTCCCTTGCGAATCGGACACAGCAACGGGCCTGGTTTGCGTCCTCTAACAGCAAGCCAATCTAACACCACAGCAGTTGCCACAGTGGGCAGATACACTGTGCGGTCTTTCCCACCCTTGCCACCACGCACTTCCAGACAATTGGTATCGGCAAGAAAGTCCTTCAAATCTAAGTTAACTGCCTCCGCCCGCCGTAGTCCAGCACCGCGCAGTATGGCAATTAGGGCTGCATCTCTCGCCCCTTGTGGGGTGGTATCTTCAGTACACGCTTGCATCAGTGCTGTAATTTCCGCAGGGGATAGTGCCCTACCTCTGAGTTTTTTTCTCACTTTCACTGATGGGAAATCCACAGCTTTAGCAAAATCACTTGCATCCATCAATTCCAGTCTATGCGCTTCTTTTAATACCCGTCGCAAAGCACAGAGCATTTTATTAGCTGTCGCCGGGGCGTATCGCTGCATCAAGGCAGTACGAGCCGCCGCCGTGTGCTGGTAACGCAAGGCCGACCAATCCAAAGTCATGGCATCGCACTCGCCATTGGTGAGAAGAGAAGCGATCGCATTGAGCGCCCCCGCCATTGTCGATTTGGAACCGGAGGACAGCCCAGACAGATACACCGCCGCCGGGTGTAGAGTCAGTGGTGGGGGAATAGTTAAGACCAGTGATTTAACTGTCTGGCGGCGCATTTGCTTATCAGAAGTGTCGTTCTAGTAAGTAATTTTCTCACCACTGGGATTACTGCGATCGCTTATGTAGAGAAATAATAAAGTTCAACAATAAATAATAAAGTTCTACAATTTCTGGATGTACATGGTCTGAGCAGATCCAGAAAGGTAAGCTTTATGGCGAGAGGTAGGCAGGAGTGGACTGAGGCCAAGTTTGAACGCTACATCAAAGAAGGTCGCGGTCAAGGTAGTGGAGAGAATTATAAGCCTTGGATCACTAGTAATAGAGCGATCGCCTCCGGCGGGCGCTTTGCACCATCGCTATGAAGATGTAGTATTGCATTCAAGCTCAAGCAAACTCAACATTTTTTCTTCCAGCCTAGTCAGATAAGGGCGCTTCAGTTCCCCCAGGTGTTTGAGGACAGCATTAGCAGCCTCTTCCAAGTTCTCATGATTACGTAGCCTGCTAATGCGATCGCTGATTAATTGCATTTGCTCACACTCCTCATTCAAATAATTCATCGGCTTTAAATGGTCAATTCTCACGGTATATTCTCCATCCCAAATTTTCACAGTGCAACTAAATTCGTTTACCTGACTGACAATCGCCCAACACCCTCCCTTACCCCGTAAATCAGGGTTATCCTTAGTAATAATTTGACACACTTCACCAATCTGATAGGTATTAGGAACTTTGGTTCGTTCCATGATGCGTTGTACCACATCTTTAACAACCCTACCACTGGGCACTTTTCCACCAGCTTCCTCTACTGCGGTTTGCCATACCTCCTGCTGTTGTGATGGTTCTAGCTTTGTTAAAGGTCTAACTTGTCCTTCACTGGTAGGCAGGATTTGTGTCCCATTTGTTGTCAAATCTCCCTGCGACAAATTTTGACAACAATTTGTTGTCAAATTATCGAAAACATCAGCCGCCGCAATTAAATAGTTTGATTTCTGCCGACTATGGCCAAAGCGATCGCGGCAATATTCTTCAAAGGTTTTGTGAGTTGAGCGATAAAGTCGGTGATCGCGCAGTTCCATCAATGCCTTCCCCGCTTCATAGAAAGCCCTTTCCACCCGGCGCTCTAAGTATAGGCGCTGATGTTCTTCTTCGGGGGTCAACTCGTCAATTTCAGTCAGTTGATCCGCAATTTCTACTGAAACCATTTCCTGAAGCATAATATAGGCTCCAATTAGGGATTTTTAGATTTGTGGTCAAATCAATTCCAAGTGCATGAGTTCACTTCCAGGGATTGGGCATAAGAAATGTCTCAATTTAGAGTCAATGTTTTCTAAAAGCACAACAGCCTTTTTAAACCCGCGTTCATTCAGCAATTTCGTGACAATGCCCTCTTTTTCATGCCTCTGACTACCGGGGAAGCAGACCCGCACCTTTGCACCAAGGGTAATTTGTGGTGTGGGTTGAGATTGTTCAGATTTACTTGGCTCTACAACACTCGCGCCCTGCTCAGGTTCTACTGCTGGTAAATCATCCTCTTGGCTGACAGCCATTGAATTAATTGGCTGTGTTGTTTCAACCACTACATCATCATTACTGAGACAATTACTATTATTTGGATTTGTCACCGGTGACACTTCAATAGGTGGTGACGGCTCAATTGCTTGTATTTCCTGGTTTTGGTGAATTGTCATACTGTCACCCCTCTGGGCAGAGGGGCAGAGGGGCAGAGGGGAAGACACATTGTAAGGTTTCTCCCCTGCTCCCCTGCTCCCCTGCTCCCTGCTCCCCTGCTCCCCTGCTTCTGGTATAGGAGGTGGATTATTTGGCACTAAACTGGCCACAAATTTAATTTGCTTACCAAACTTAACAACCTGACCTTTGCCCATCTGCTCCAGCCTGCCAAATAATTCAGTGGTGTAAGCGCAGACATCTCGTACAGCTTGTTTAGCACGGGTTTGGATGGCTTTAATACTTCTATACGCATCTCTGGCACTGATACCATCTTGATATTTAACGGCTTTATCCCAGATTTTTAGCAGTATGGAGCTAATATCATCGCTTTGGGTGGTGGTTTCTTGCAGGACATTAAATGAACTGCGGTAATACTGGGCAAACAACACAGCCCGCT
>JAHHIM010000047.1:0-29003 GCA_019358915.1 Trichormus sp. ATA11-4-KO1 | reverse complement strand
CTCCCACCAATCCAACATTGCTTGTCACCTTTAGCACAGAATTTCAATTAGTGTACCGTGTATGCTGTGCTTTTTCTACAATCCCTTCTGAGCAAGCTTTTTGAGACTTAACGGGAAAAGTCAGGTAGGGAGTGGGGGACAAGGGGACAAGGGGAAAATTTAATTCCCAATGCCCAATGCCCAATTAAGGCATCATGTTAAAAGTTTCAAAAGTTAAAAAGGCAGATTGTCATAAGTTCGGTATGGTATTGCTGGAAGACGGCAATGTAATGATGAAACCATGAAGAAAACGGTTGAAATTCTCCCGGATCTGTCTGCGCTAGTTGCGCGATCACTGGATTTGATTCTGTCCAAAGTCGAACCCGCCATTGAGCAGAGGGGACGATTTACCATCGCCTTATCTGGTGGTAGTACACCTAAGCCGTTGTATGAGGCGATCTCTAATCAAAATCTGCCTTGGGATAAAATTCATGTGTTCTGGGGAGATGAACGTTATGTACCACCAGATCATCCCGATAGCAATGAACTAATGGCGCGGCGTGCATGGTTAGATCGCGTTGACCTCCCCGTAACTAATATTCACACTGTCCCGACTTTAGAGGCAGATCCAGCAGTGTCAGCTGCAAAATATGAACAGCATCTGCGAGAATTTTTTAATTCTACCTCCGCCGAATTTCCCGCTTTGGATGTAGTATTGCTAGGAATGGGTGATGATGCACATACCGCGTCTTTGTTTCCCCACACCGCAGCTTTAAGGGTGCATGATCGGCTGATTACTGTGGGTAACAAAGACGGAAACCCCCGCATAACCTTCACATATCCGCTTATCAATGCTGCTCGCAGTGTGATTTTTGTGGTTGCTGGTGCTAATAAACGGCCAGCTTTAGCTCAAGTTTTTGCGCCTGTAGCAGATGACTTCACTTATCCATCCCGCTTAATTCAACCCCAAGGTGAACTTTGGTGGTTAATGGATGCAGCAGCAGGTTCGGAACTCCCCGCTTAACTTTTCTATCAGGAGTAATTGTTAAAGCATCAGCCTTTACATAGTTCTCTCTGCTTGCCAATATTATTCTACGATGATCTTGAACAAAGGCTTAAATTGATGATCGTCTGTCCTAATTGCAATCACCCCAATCCAGACGGCGCTGTCCAGTGCGAAGCTTGTTATACGCCGTTACCCACAACTAGTAATTGCCCTAACTGTGGAGCAACTGTGCAAGCAGATGCTGCTTTCTGCGGTCAATGTGGTTATAACCTGCACTCAAATACTGCACCTGCTGCTGTCACATCAGTAGCAACTGTTGCTCCTGACATCCCCGTAGAAGTGCCACCGTTAGTAGAACCTGACCCGCTTTTAGAACTGTTACAACCAGATCCTTTGGGAATCAATCCGCCTGCTGCTTCACCTTTACCGCCAACAGCAATGGCAGCACCTCCAGCAGAAGCGGCTGTCTCAGAAAGTAGCCCTCCATCACAGCCGCCGACTGTTGCGGCTCAAGCTCCGGTTCCTGAGCCAGAAGTTTCGACTCCACCACCTGAAGCAACACCAGCGCCGCCACAACCTGTACAAACCCCCGTCGCTGCTTCTAGGACGCAATTGCAGCAAGTAACAGCACGGTTATTTCACGTCCAAAGCGATCGCGAAATTGAATTGCCGCAAACCTTGTCTGTGATTCACATCGGCAAACCCAATGACCGAATTCCTCCGGATGTAGATGTTTCAGGATTTTCCAATTCGGAAATTGTCTCACGGATACATGCAGATATTCGCATCGAGGGTGATGCTCACTACATAGAAGATGTGGGCAGTTCTAATGGCACCTACATTAATAATTTGCCCTTACTACCAGGGAACCGACACCGCCTAAGACCAGGCGATCGCATCAGTTTAGGTAAGGGAGACTTAGTAACGTTTCTGTTTCAACTTGCTTAACTGATTCTTTCCATCCTCCAGTAGCCTCTATCATCCATCTTGGAGGATGAACAGATTATCCACATCAGACTGGCGACGGATAACTATGTCGCTCTTTGTAGCTTTTTTAAGTGCCTCCTTCCTGAGTGCGCTTGCCCTGAGCGAAGTCGCAGGGGAGTGGTTAATTCTTTAGTCCTTAGCCTCTTTTTCATTTGTCCTAGTGTACGCAGTGAATAACGGGTACTGGTATAGCATTTACCAAGTAGCTGAGGACATAAACTAATGATAAAACATGGACACCAAGGGACTTTCAAGCCTGTATCCTATATCCTGTTCCCTGTCTCCTGCGATATAAGTACACTAGGATAGATAAAAGTACATTCCCCCAATGGGGGTAATTTCGTTTAGGAAAGTAACCTATGAGGGAACCAAGAAAAGATTTTGAGTCTTTGCTCAGTAGAGAAGCTCCGCCAGCACTCGAACGCATGGGGCTAACTTGGCTAATAGCAGCAGCGATCGCGACTATTTTGCTATGGCAAGTGCCAGGAGGCGATTATATTTTATACCCTTTTAGTATCCTGGCAACGTGGTTTCATGAAATGGGTCACGGCTTGATGGCCTTGCTATTAGGGGGAAGGTTTCATCAATTACAAGTTTTTAGTAATGGTTCCGGTGTGGCCACTTATGGCATCTCGCGGTCTTTGTGGCCAATTGGCCCGGCTTTAGTTGCAGCCGCAGGGCCTATGGGACCGCCTATTGCCGGTGCGGCTTTGATTTTGGCTTCCCGCAGTTTTACAGCAGCTTCCCTGAGTTTAAAGATATTGGGGGGTTTTTTGTTACTGTCAACATTAATTTGGGTACGTTCTTGGTTTGGATTGATGGCCATCCCTTTACTAGGTTTAATTATTTTAGGTATCTCCCTGAAAGCTCCTCGTTGGATGCAGGGATTTGCTATTCAATTTCTGGGTGTACAAGCTTGTGTGAGTTCGTACCACCAATTAAATTATTTATTTAGCTACAATGCTGGCCCTCTAGGAATTTCCGATACAGGGCAAATGCAGAAGTATTTACTTTTACCTTACTGGTTTTGGGGTGGATTGATGGCGATCGCATCTCTGGTGATTTTAGTCCAAAGTCTCCGCATCGCCTATCGTTCGGATTAATGGGAAAAATGAAATAAATTGCCTGATATCATGAAAAGCGATCGCCTCAGCTTTGAGCGTCACGAATTGCTTTATTGAGTTCGTATTTGTTCATCTTGCTACGACCTGTAATATTCAGTGCTTTTGCTTGCTCATACAACTCCCGTTTCGTCGGTTCATGGTCAGAACCATCATCTTGCGCTGATGCTTCCTCAATTTCATGCATAGCCTGCTTGATAGCAGGAGTCCACTCAACGTGCTGTTTACCTTCCCTCGAAGCTTCTTCCTTTGTTTGCTCAGCTTCCTGTTTCTCCTCATCGCTCAGTTTGTCCCAAACCGCCTTTGGTAGGTAGCGTTTAGTAACTTCGCCTTCACGGGCACGATTTTCATCTTCTTCAGTTTGCCAGTCTTGTTCAGACCATTCTTCGAGTGATTTCGCCGCTTCATCTTTTTCCGCTTGCTTATAACCACCACCTTGTTTCTCATATTCCCGTACCAAAAGCTGGCTCTTTCGCGCCGACCACTGACCAGGATTGCCACCTTTATCGGATTTTTTGATTTCTTTCTTGAGTTGGCTACGCAAATCAGGATTGGTGTATTTCTCTTCGTAATTGTCCTTAGCCATATTTTTTCTCCACTTAAATGCCTACCAAACTGAGAAACCCTTGTGAAATCTGGCTTTCTTAATTTTGTCAAGCCCTTGCGAGCATAGCTGCGCTTACCACGTAGCGTGCCGGCTCTATTTTGAATTGGTACAGGACTTTGCCATCAAGTCCCAATGTATGTTGCCAATCAAGAGTTGCACTCCTACCGTAGTTTGAAGAAGTGCTTAAGCGCTTACTGTTTGATACTAAAAAGCACCCTCCCAAAGGGAGAGCGCTGATAATCTTTATATTCAGTTTGGCATTACTGCTCAGGTCGCTTGATTAGCCATTGATAGCAGGAGCGCTGTCACCAGCAGCCAAGTCTAAGGGGAAGTTGTGAGCATTACGCTCGTGCAAACTTCCATACCCAAGTTAGCGCGGTAATGCAACCCTAAACCCACAGATTGCTGTTGTTTGGCGACAGGAGAATTCGTCTATTATTTTACGTCAGTTTCTCAAGGTCATTCAGGAGGTAATGAACCTGTCCTTTCTGAATTCTTGGTGAACGAGGTAATGATCCTGCAAGCTTCATATCTATAGACTGAAGGCAATAAAATTGTTATCCTCCTGACAATAGTCTAAAGGAATGAGATAATTAGATAACAATCTAGGGCAATGAATATACTATTTCAACTGAAAGGCATTAAGTAAACCAAGAAATTATAATGTTACTTGCTTGATTTGTGCTTTATGAAACTAATTTAGCACATCCTCTCTAATTTTAGAATAAGCTGTTGCCTTTTATTGAGATATGCCAAATTGAGCATTGATTTTGATGCAAACATCTATTAAATACTGCTGTTTAGCTACTAATGAATACTAGCCTCCATGATTCGGAACTATGACGAATCTGTATTGGCTTCACAAATAACAAAACAGTACTACTGATTTTTACTACTTTGTTTAGTCAATATTTATTGCACATTGTTTTTCAGCATGAATAAATTAATTCCCGCCATTAAAGTCAAAAACCTCAACTTTTATTACAATAACCAAAAGATACTTGAAGGGGTATCAATGGAAATTTACCAAAGCAAAGTAACTGCGATTATTGGCCCTAGTGGTTGTGGTAAGTCTACTTTTTTAAAATGTCTCAATCGCATGATTGAATTAGAAGCAGAAGTGCGTGTTGAAGGAAGGGTAGAATTTTTTAATCAAAATATTTATGAGCGTCGGGTCAACTTAAATCGACTACGCCGCCAAGTTAGTATGGTACTTCCCAAGCCAAATCTTTTTCCGATGAGTGTTTACGATAATGTGGCTTATGGGGTGAAAATAGTCGGATGGCGTCCCAAGGCAGAATTAGACGAAATTGTAGAATCTGCTATTAAAGATGCCGACCTTTGGGATGAAGTAAAAAATAAATTGCATAAATCGGCTTTAGACCTTTCTGGTGGTCAACAACAGCGACTTTGCATTGCTCGAGCTTTAGCAGTTAAGCCGAAAATTATTCTGATGGATGAGCCTTGTTTTGCTCTTGATTCTGTCGCCAGCATGAAAGTTGAAAGTTTAATTCAAAGTTTGCGCTTGCGCTCAGAATTAACAATGGTAATTATTAGCCACAATTTGCAGCAAGTTACTCGTGTATCTGATTTCACGGCTTTTTTTCACAGTAATGAACATCGAATTGGTGAAATGGTGGAATTTGGTACTACAAAAAAAATTTTTACTAATCCTCTTGATTGTCGCACCCGCGACTATGTATTTGCTCGTCTTAGTTAAAATATTTACTTTTGTAGCTTTTAAGCTAGTTTAAGAAAAGAATTGCAGATTTAATTAATTCCAATAACTTGTAATGAGTATTATTTAGCACCAAAACTAATTTCCACACTAAATTTAACTTTAAGTGCTTACTCTAGGCAGTTGTACGGTTATCAGATAATTTATTACCCAGATATAACATGTGTAACTTACCATCTTTGATGATGGTCTGAGCCAGGCTATCCTAATGTGGTGAATTTAAGCAACGCTATGGTAAACCGATAACTGAGCAAATCAAATGCTTGCAGATGAACGGTAATTTGATTAAATTTTTGCGATCATGTAATTCTTTTAACTTGAAGCAAACAGCAAAAGGATGGCAAGTCGCTTTGCGTTAAAAGTCTGAGCTTATCCATACTGATATATGATTAATACAGTATGTAAAGAAATATAAATAGTACCATGCAAAATAAAGTTGTTGTTATTGTCGGTGCAACTGGCGGCATTGGTTCAGCCTTAACTCGCCAACTTACGCCTACAGGAGCGTCTTTAGTACTGGCTGCAAGGGATGCAACCCGTTTAGCAACACTAGCGGAGGATTTACCAGGACAAGTTTTGACAGTTCCCACAGATATTACTGACCTCCAACAAGTAAACACATTAATAGAAAAAGCGATCGCAGAGTTTGGTCAAATCGATGTATTGGTAAATGTCGCTGGTGCTGGTATCCTCAAGCCTTACAACAGCCTTGAACCAGCAGATTTAGACAAGATGCTAGATATCAACTTAAAAGGCTGTTTCTACACCACCCAGGCTGCTGCAAAAGAGATGCAAAAGCGCAAATCTGGCCATATCTGTAACGTAGTCGGAATTTTGGGTAAGCATTCGATGGCAATGGCAGCAGCTTATTCAGCTTCCAAGTTTGGTGTTGTTGGTTTCAGTAAGTGCATGGCGGAAGAACTGAAGCGTTTTGGTATTAAATTTACTCTATTCTATTTTGGCGGGGTAGATTCCCCGTTCTGGGACAATGTGAGTCTCAAGGTAGACCGTAAAAAAATGCTCAGTCCGGAAACAGCTGCTAACGCTATTTTCTTTGCCCTATCTGCCGAGCCACAAGCTGTGCCAATGGAAATTAATATTCAACCTGAGAGTCATCTATTTTTGTAGTTTCAATAATGCCATATCTTGATTAAACAATTCTTACTGAAGAAAGACTTGGTAATCTGGCAAAAAAGACAAAAATTACAGGTAGGGTAAGCTGTTGTGCTAGATTTTCAGGATTTATGAAGATTGATCACGTTCATTTCTATGTAGAAGACGCCACAGTTTGGCGGGATTGGTTTGTCAACCACCTCGGTTTTAGATCAGTAGACAGTAACATCAGTTCAGTTCATACTTGTACGGAAGTAGTGAAAAACGGTGTTGTCTGTTTCTTGCTATCTTCAGCCCTATTACCTACAAGTCCAGTGGCTGAGTTTCTGCGCCAACACCCACCTGGTGTGGCTGATGTCGCTTTTGTGATTGAAGATGTAGAAGCAGCGATCGCTCTAGCTGAAACACACGGCGCTACAGTTCTACAGCCCATCCAGGAACAGCAGGTGGGTAATGTTGCTTTTAGATGTGGCAAAATTGCTGCTTGGGGCGGATTGACACATACATTGATCGAAAGGTCGGGGGTGACTACTGGTCATTTACCACAGACAACGGAAAACACTTTTACCGCCATAGATCACATAGTATTAAACGTCGCAGTGGGTGAATTAGAATCTGCTGTCGCTTGGTATGAAAAAATTTTAGATTTTCAACCCCAGCAAAGTTTTAAAATTCAAACTGACCGCTCTGCTTTATATAGCCAAGTGATGGTTTCCCGCAACGGCACTGTACAATTACCGATTAATGAACCAGCTTCCCCCAATTCCCAGATTCAAGAATTTTTAGCTGTCAATCGGGGGTCGGGAATTCAACACATCGCCTTGCGGACAACTAATCTCATCAAGGCGATCGCTCAATTTCGTGCTCGTGGTCTATCTTTACTCTCAGTTCCCCAAACCTATTACTCGCAGATCAAACAACGACCAAACCTTCCTTTGTCAGCGTTAGAACTTGAGGCGATCGCTCAACAAGAAATTTTGGTGGACTGGAAAGAAGATGCCCAAAACGCAGTGCTACTACAAATTTTTACCCAGCCTATCTTTGGACAGCCGACCTTTTTCTTTGAGTTTATTGAGCGTCGTTACCAAGCTCAAGGTTTTGGGGAAGGCAACTTTCGGGCTTTATTTGAAGCTATTGAAAGCGAACAAATTAAACGCGGTACTCTTTCCTAGAAGTGCTGAGTAATGGCCAATGAGTGAGATAATTTTCATAAGAATTAACATTTCCCGCCGATGCTAAGACTTATTACGGACTTCGACGGCCCGATTATTGATGTTTCTGAACGGTACTACCGTGTTTATCAATTCTGTTTAGAGAAAATTCGCCGTTCAGAGCAATCAGTACAACAACTTTCTAAAGCGGAATTTTGGCAGCTAAAGCGATCGCGGATACCCGAAAAACAAATCGCTTTGAATTCTGGTTTAGACGCCACACAAGCCCAAGAATTTGCCCAGTTACGGCGAAAAACAGTACACACAGAACCTTATTTTGAATACGACAGCCTCATCCCAGGTGCTGTAGACGCACTGTTAAAAATTCAACAGGCGGGAATTGATTTGGCAGTTATGACAATGCGTCGGGTACAAGAATTAGATTATGCCTTTAAAAAATACGATTTAGGCAGATTTTTCCCAGAAAATCGCTGTTATTGCCTAAGTAATGACTATATTAAAACTCGTGACATCGAAGATAAGCCCTTGTTGATGGAACGGGCATTAGAGGAACTACCCCCCGCCTCTGAGACTTGGATGGTAGGGGATACGGAAGCGGATATTACTGCTGCGAAAAAACACGGTATTAAGGTAATGGCTGTGGAGTCTGGTATTCGCGATCGCGCTCAATTAAAACTTTACTACCCCGACTTAATTGTTCAGGATTTGAGTTCAGCTGTAGAGTTTATCCTCAAACCTAGGCGTGTAGATATTGGGTAAGGGTCACTGTTTTTATAAGATGGGTAATAGATGCTAATTCTCCGTTATCTACTACCCATTGCCGCCCCACCATTAACGCAAAAAGCTACTAATGAGCCACAACAATATAAATGTCAACACTGTCGAAAATTGTTCAGCCGTCAGCTGACCCAAGTTTATTTGTGGTAAGAGCCAACTAGCAACTAACCCACCGACAATTAAACCTACTATTAAACCAAGCAGTGTTAACAAAACTGCTCTACCAAACTTGCCTTCCTTACGTTTAAGGAAGTAAATACTTATTCCCACACCCACCACTAAAACTAACTGCAAAACCTGATCACCGGCTGTTTGGGAAAATACACTAATGGCACTTAAACCCAAATACCAAGCTCCAGGCAACAGCACATCTGTGGGCGTTGGTTGATCGAGCATTCGTTGCAGCCATGCAGGCGACTGTTCGCGAGAGGTTGGACTTTCTTTTGCAGGCAATTGCACTCGCAATTCTGGAAACCTGATTCGTTCAGGTACTTTAATTTTACCTTCCTGGCGCATCCGTAGGCGATCCATTAAAATCGCATCGTAAGCTACTTCAATGATCTCTAGACTCTTGGCATCGCCATTATATTGCTCCATCAGGCGATTACGAGCATCCTGAATTTCATCGAAGCTAGCATCTTCTGATACCCCAAGTTTCTCGTAGGGATTTTGATCGCTCATGGGAGTTTATACTTTACTTTAGCCTTAGTCAGCAGCAGTCTTTATATTTCAGGAAAAACAACTTTAGGTTTTATCTTGATCGAAATCAACGTATCGATCTATTTTTATTTCCTACCAGGATAGTAGCACGGGTTAGTGGGATTGATTTGGCAATTTTAACTATAGCAACTTTAACATATTGCTATAACTCCGTGTATACCCTCATGTTTTTGGTTAATGTGAGCTTTACTCTAGAATTTGAACTAGAGATACCTAAAACGCTTTATTTTATGCAGAAATTAACTTTTCTATTTCAAATTTGGCATTTTAGGACGAGTTGAGGAAATGTTGTGCAATTAGCCTCACAGTAGTTAGTGGTATAGATCCAGATATGGATTTAAAATTAAAAAGTTTTAAATCACCACTTAATTGGCTAAGTAAAGTGTCCTAGGTTACCGAACTGCTGTGGCTAATGTTGTGAATATCTGACTAGTGGACATCAAAATTGATAATTATAATACCTACACTTAATAAGTGTAGGTGTAACTAGCAGAATATTTTTGCTTTCATTGTTCACAATCCTGATTACACTATTATTTGAATAATCAGGAAATGCATTCCTTACCCTTGTAGATCCTTACATAACCCTCTAGGTGGAAACTGCGTTTTTACGCAATTCTCCTTTTTGTTAATCTTACGAATTTTTGTGCAAAGTGATGGTCATGGCTCCCGCCAAGATTCTTGTTGTTGATGACGACCCTGCGGTCCGGAATTTAATCCAACGCTTTTTAATTAAGCAGACCTATCAGGTGGAGGCTGCTGAGGATGGGAAAACCGCCTTAGCACTATTTGAGCAATTTAACCCGGATCTGGTGATTTTAGATGTAAATTTACCAGATGTTATTGGGTTCAACCTCTGCCAAGAAATGCAAAGTCGTAATGGCGTTTTTGTTCTCATGCTGACTAGCCGTGCAGATGAAGCCGATAAAATTCGCGGCTTCTCTAAAGGTGCTGACGACTATCTCACCAAGCCATTTGGACTGGGAGAACTAGAAGTCAGAGTAGCTGCAATTTTGCGGCGTCAGCGAGTTGTAACTACAGCCGAACAGAAACGCCTAGTTTTTGAAAAATTAATGATCGATCCAGTGCGACGGGAGGTGGCACTTAACAACCAAGCAGTGCCTTTAACTGCTCTGGAATTTGATTTATTGCATTTTTTAGCCAGCCATCCCGGTAGAGTCTGGCGACGTGCAGAACTGATTCAAGAGGTCTGGGACTATGAGTATGTTGGCGACCAGAGGGTTGTAGATGTGCATATCGGTCAAATTCGTAAGAAAATTGAAGCCGATGCTAGCCAACCAGCACTAATTCAGACTGTACGTGGTGTGGGCTATAAGTTTGAATGTCCCACTCACTCCCAGCTAGAGACACATTCCTGATTCTATAATCCGTACTCTAGAGTTTTTCATAATTGACTCTTGACTTGTAACTTAAGCTGCAAATGCTTGGTAAATTTCGTTGGCTTTAGCAAATCCGCTCAAAGAGCAGCCATTCAATAATATTTGAGATATTTTTGAGTAAAAATATCCATTTATTCTTTTTTAGTGTGTTCTGATTCCCATCTCGGACTGTGTTAGCTTTTATCAACATCCATTGATGGGGCACGGTAGCCGTGCCCATGCTTGGATATAAGCCAAAATAGTACCGATGTTACCAGCGCTTTGGAGTGTCTGGTAAATTAGCCATTTCTGGCGAATCTGGGTTAAGTATTTTTATTTAGGAATGGTAAAACAAAGTTTCTAAATAGACACGAGCAGCACGGCGATCGCTGTCTCCATTTTGGAGTAAAAATAGCGACAGGGCGGCCGTCAGTACTCGGTTTTGATCCCAATCAGGGTGTGTTTCTAAGTAATTTTTAAGGGATTCATGTAGTGTTTCGGGAATTTCTGTAAAAATACTAACTGTTGCGTTCATGAGTTTTTCCTTCTCTGAGATCAATCAAGAGGGACAAGTTGCTTGCAGTGAGGCGGGATTTGCCTGACAAAGTCCTGCGTCTACCCGTCATCTACGCCAACATCTGAGGTAACTTTTGGTGTTAACGATTGAACGGACTACAAAATCAAGCCAGTCGCATCATTGTGCGCCAAGGGGGGGTAGGTTTGTCAATGCTGCGAAATGTTAAATCCGGTGGTATAAAAAATAAATATTAACGAAATAATCAGGGTTATAGCTTTATTTTTGTTACTTAAGTTAATAAAAACTCAGTCACTGAACTTTCTTGTAACTCTTGAACAAAAATCCCCAGTAAGACAGCAAGTGCCTATTAGTTCGTAGACTATCTGTGGAAAACTACCAAAACACCTGTGGAAACTCTGTGGAATGGGTGAGGAAAATTTCAGTTAATGATAAGAATTACAAAAACATTTTTTTAAGGGGAATAGGGAATGGGGCATGGAGAAGTTGCTTCCCCTCTGCTCCCCTGCTCCCCTGCCTTTTTATTGGCGGCGTTCTTGCAACTTGCGATACACCGATTTCAAATCCACTTGATGGTGAGCTAAAGCAACCAGTGTATGGTAGAGTAAATCTGCAACCTCACCAGCGATCGCATCCGCTTCATCATCCTTAAACGCCATTACTACTTCAGCGCTTTCTTCGCCAATCTTCTTTAAAATTTTGTTATCGCCACCAGCCAATAACTTACAGGTGTAAGAACTCTCAGTTGGATGGTCACGGCGATCGCAGATAACCTGAAACAATTGTGACAAGGTATCACCAGGTGGTGAAGCAATCTTTCCTTCTACTTGATGAAAACAACTGCGTTGGCCAGTATGACAAGCAACATCTCCTACCTGCTCCACCCCAATTAGTAGTGCATCACTATCACAGTCATAACGGATACTCTGTACTTTTTGAATATGTCCAGAAGTTGCCCCTTTATGCCATAATTCTTGACGAGAACGACTCCAAAACCAAGTTTCTCCAGTTTCCAAAGTCTTTTTTAATGAATCCCGACTCATCCACGCCATCATCAAGACAGTACCATCTAAATAATCTTGGACAATTGTCGGTACTAAACCCCGTTCATCGTAGCGAATGTTTTCAACAGGAATAGAATCAGGCAGTGAATGTGAATTAGTAAATAACATACCAGTTAATTTGTTCTCATTAAACAAAATTCATGGATTCACGATACCATTCTGAATAGGGCCGCTGGTATGCTTTTTTAAATATTGAACTGTCTTATTCAGCTTTAAACAAAAGCATTCCTATCAGTTGCAGACTGCATCTTTACAGCGCTCAAAGCGACTTGGTGGGCTTTAGAAGCTTCACCATACCAATGAATAGCTGAGTTAAAAGCTGCCCGGTAAAGATCCTGGTAAGCCTCAGATAATTTAGTACGAATTTCTAAAGGCAAGTCTTCATTGGACTTGTATAACATATTGTTATTTTTCTGGTTTGGCTAATTCTATACGATAGAATTTCTAAACAGTTTTTCACCCTATCCTAAGATAGAGCTTTTTATTTTCCACTATTTAGGAGAGAGCCTTGGTAAATACCACGATTAAAACAACAAAATCACAAGAAATCTTTGCTGCTGCCCAAAACCTGATGCCAGGAGGTGTGAGTTCTCCAGTTCGTGCCTTCAAATCCGTAGGTGGACAACCCATTGTTTTTGAGCGCGTCAAAAACGCTTACATTTGGGATGTAGATGGCAATCAATACATTGATTATGTGGGTACTTGGGGACCAGCTATTTGTGGTCATGCCCATCCAGAAGTCATCGCAGCACTCCATGAAGCCTTGGAAAAAGGCACTAGCTTCGGTGCTCCTTCCGTACTAGAAAATGTTTTGGCAGAAATGGTGATTGATGCCGTTCCCAGCATCGAAATGGTCAGATTTGTTAATTCAGGTACCGAAGCTTGTATGGCAGTGTTGCGGCTGATGCGGGCTTTCACAAACCGGGAGAAAATCATCAAATTTGAAGGCTGCTACCACGGTCATGCTGATATGTTCCTTGTCAAGGCTGGTTCTGGTGTAGCCACACTAGGCCTACCCGATTCCCCAGGAGTACCTAAAGCGGCAACTAGCAGTACTCTGACAGCTCCTTACAATGACTTGGAAGCTGTTAAAGCCTTATTTGAACAAAACCGTGACGAAATTGCGGGTGTTATTCTTGAGCCAGTTGTCGGCAATGCTGGGTTTATCACTCCCGATGCTGGGTTCTTAGAAGGTTTACGGGAGATCACTCTTGAGCATGGAGCATTACTAGTCTTTGACGAAGTAATGACAGGTTTTCGGATTGCTTACGGTGGCGTTCAAGAAAAATTTGGCGTTACTCCCGACCTAACAACCTTGGGCAAAGTAATTGGTGGTGGCTTACCTGTAGGAGCATATGGTGGTCGCCGGGAAATCATGTCAATGGTTGCTCCCGCAGGACCTGTGTATCAAGCTGGGACTCTTTCGGGTAACCCTCTAGCCATGACGGCTGGGATTAAAACCCTGGAATTACTGCAAAGACCTGGGACTTATGAGTATCTTGACAAAATTACTCAGAAGCTAGCAGATGGGTTAGTGCAAATTGCCAAAGAAACTGGTCACCCGGCCTGTGGTGGTCACATCAGCGCTATGTTTGGCTTATTCTTCACTGCTGGCCCAGTTCATAACTACGAAGATGCCAAAAAATCGGATATGGCTAAATTCGGGCGCTTCCATCGCGGTATGTTAGAGCGCGGTGTTTATTTAGCACCTTCTCAGTTTGAGGCAGGATTTACCTCCTTAGCACACACTGAAGCAGATATTGAGCAGACTTTAGCAGTCTCACGAGAAGTGCTGTCTAGTTTATAAGTGCTGAGTGCTGAGTGCTGAGTGCTGAGTGCTGAGTGAAAATAGCACCGTAGGTGCTAATAATTCTGAATTATCTACTCAACACTCAGCACTTTCAACTCAGCACTTTTCAACCACATATGTCATTAACATTTGACCAAGACTATAAACAAGCAGGCACAAACCCATAACCATTGCTAGAGCGGCGACTCTCTGTGTCGAGTTGAGGAAAACACTTGAAGTAAATGAAATTATATTAATTCATTGAGCGGTGGCAGATACCCTCAAATTCAGCGCTAGCGGCTCTCAATCGTCCACTGCATTTGAATTGTTATGCAGTGCAACGACTTCCTGCTGTTTGCCATCGCACAATAAGTTGTGCAAGATTAGTCATTGCAGTCGCTAAATTCACTTCAAAGTCAGCAGCAGCATTATGATCTGCTGTATCGGTGATACCTCGTAGCTCAACATAATGCTTTTGACTAAATTGACTTGACCTTGCGCCTCCCACTCCTTCCCAAGCCACTGCAATGCAACCCGTTAATTGAGACAACTCCTGACCCCTTTCAACTGTAACGATATCCTCGTCTCCACTCGCAACCGACCCAAAATGCACACAAAAATTCAACTCTGTTTTCAGTAACCTCTTTATAGCATCAAGAACTTGAGGAGTACCAGCGAATCGAGGTAGGGGGCGGCTGACAAATTTCAGATTGTAATCATGCTCAACTGTCTCAGTTGCTACAACAACATCTCCAACCTGCAACTCACTTGATAACGCCCCGGCTGCCCCTGCACATACAAGCAATTCGATCTGGGGCAAATGACAGAGTAAGTATTGTGCCTGTATGCCAAACTGTGTTTTGCCGTGTCCGCCCAGGGCAAGCAGTAAGTCAAGTTCGTTAAACTCAAAAATCTCCAAATTACTTAGATAGAGCGTGTGCTTTTTGAGTCCGAGCTTTTCCAATACATTGACCATAATGGATAACTCTTCTTTAAGTGGGGTGAGGATAGCAGTCTTTGTCATGTCAAAGTTGTTTAGGAGGAAACTGTTTAAACTATTTTTTGCATGGCTTGAAATCTAATTCCTGATACCTCCTGCACATCAGAAGTATCCTCAAAACCACATTTTTTGTAGAACGGTACTGCATTTAATGATGCTTTAACAGTAAGTCGAAAAACTCCCGACTCTTTCGCCTGCTGCTCTATAAAATTAATCAACATTCTGCCGAATCCTTGATGTTGCTTACTTTTAACTACATAAAGTTGAGAAATATGGGATTTCTTACTTACTGCTACATAACCAATCAAAGTTTGGTTTGGTCGAACACCATACACATCAAATTCTGGCTTTAAGAACGCTGCTTCAACATCTTCAGCAAGGTTTTCAGAAAATACCTTCTTTCCCTCTTCAGAAAATGTAGGAAAGACAAACTCCTTCGATACTTGCCTTGCTAGCTCTAGAACTTCGGTTGGATCGTCAAGTTGAACAATCATGTCCAATTGTCTGGTACTGTACCCTATTTTCTCATTTTCTCGTTCTCTCAAACTGCTGTTATACCGCGCTTCTCCTGATTGTGCGATGCAGAGTCACAAATTTACTTAACTACCCAACTGATAATACTAAACCTTCACAGGCTAGTAATGCTTTGGGAAAGACAGATTGAATTTCGAGTTGCACTTGGTCTAGAAAATTATCGTCATCGTCTGGATGATGCTGAGAAATGACTAACCGTTGCACGTCTGCGCTGCGTGCTAAGTCTACGGCAGTTTGCCAATGTACATCAGCCGCTTCATGGTTGTAAGCTGTTGGGGGAGTGTAGGTGGCATTGGCAATTAGTAAATCAGCATTTTGAATGATTGGTAAAATGCGATCGCGCTCTACTTCATCAATATTTTTGTGTAAATCTGTGACATAGGCAACGCTGTATTCTTTTCCCGTGATGCGATAGCCAACTGAACGCTGATTTTGATTGATCAATGCTGTGGCAATTGTGGCATCATCTAGCTTCAACTTACTACCCGGAATCAAATTGTAGAACTGCAATTCAGATTGCATCGCCTGTAAAGGATAAGGAAAGTGCGGCTGGAGCATCTGATCACACAAGCATTGTTTAATGGAAGCTCCATTTGAGGCGGCTGTACCGTAAATATGAAAGCAATTTTTGTCTACAAATGCCGGGGCAAAAAAGGGAAAGCCTTGAATATGATTTGATTGAGAGTTAGTAAAAAATAAATGGGCTTCTAGCGGCTCTTGCAGTTGCTGCCAAGTTTTTCCTAGGACACGTAAGCCGGTACCACCATCAAAAATTAAATGTTTGCCAGCGACATTGATTTCTATACAAGCAGTGTTACCACCATAGCGCTGTGTGTTACTACCTGGGGTGGGAATTAATCCCCGCACACCCCAGAATTTTACCAGAAATTCACCCACAGAACTACTGAGCGGAATCATGGGCTTTTCAGTTACGTAGCTTTGGGAACCCGACAGCTCAAAATTTGACATTTTCCTTGACAGTTAAACCTTACTGAGCAGGTCATCGTAGTACCGCACTTCTAAGAGTCGGTTTTTTTCGTCCACAATGACTACTGTAGGAGAGTAATTTTTTAACTCTTCTGGAGTGAACTGCCCGTAAGCCATTATAATCAAGCGATCGCCTATAATGCCTAGACGTGCCGCCGCTCCATTTAGCTCAATTACACCTGAATTAGCGTCCGCAGGGATGGCATAAGTAATAAAGCGTTTACCATTGGCATTATTCACTACTTGTACTTGCTCGTAGGGTAAGATCCCAGCTTTATCTAACAAGACTTGATCGATGCTGATACTACCCACGTAGTTGAGATTTGCCCCTGTGAGGGTGCAGTTGTGAATTTTTGCCAAAAGGAGAGTACGCTGCATTTTTTTAGGGGTTTTGTGGCAATTTTTACAATTTGCAACAGTGAAAGCTGTTGATATTCCGATGATCTACACAAAGTTAATCAGCAGTTACGAGTTAGAAGTTAAGAGTTAAAAATAAAAACTCATAACTCACAACTTATAACTCATAACTTCTCCATTATGCTTTAGCAGCCTTGATGAATTTGTCTACTAAGGCTGATACTTTGTCAACATCTTGCCAGCCGAGAATTTCTGTTACCTTCTTTTCCAAATTTTTATAGCTGCGGAAAAATTCGGCAATTTCATCCAAGCGGTGTGGCGCTACATCTTTCAGGGATTTTACTTGGGTGTAGCGTGGATCTTTATCAGGAACACAAAGAATCTTTTCATCGCGATCGCCACCGTCGATCATCTCTAGCATACCTATTGGTCGTGCGGCAATCACACAGCCTGGAAAGGTTGGCTCATCCATCATCACCATCCCATCTAGGGGATCACCATCATCAGCCAAGGTGTTGGGTACAAAGCCGTAGTCATATGGATATCGTACCGAAGAATAAAGTACTCGGTCTAGAGCGAAGGCTTGTAAGTCTTTGTCAAACTCGTATTTATTTTTGCTCCCGCCTGGGATTTCAATTAAAACGTTGATTATACCCGGTTTTGGTTGGGCAGGAATACGGGATAAGTCCACAACAAAACTCCTCTGATAACTGTGAATTCAGGTAGCACTCAATTTGGCTCCCCGTGTAGAATTTTAGGGCCAAGATGGACTTATATGTTAGTCATTGGTCATTAGTCATTCCTCTTGTCTACTACTCAGCACTCCCTACCTTCAGTCCAAACAGTAAAAAGCGTTGTCAGGAATCCCCGCAACGCTTTTTACGATTCAGATATCTATCTCTGGTTAGAAACCACAAAATATTTAGTCCGCGTCTCTAAATCAGTCAGAAGACAATACAGATTCAGAGTTATGTCCGGTTAACTACACATCCAAAATATTAGCTCACAAGCTGTTTTCTCCTTTCTCGAGTTAACTTGCTGTGAAATCTTAGTTGCAAATGCTGTTTAATTTCCACTTCTTGGTAGTGTATAGGTTCGGGGTGGCCGGTTATTTGGAACATCAGTTGAATAGTGGGCAATGACAAACACAGGTAGTGTTAGAGTTACTAGAGCGATCGCAGTTCCCACAATGTCTGCCAAACGATGGGAATATGTATCGGGAGGGTCGGCAGACTGGCTATTTGAATTCATACAAAATTGAAATTCTTCACTTTTCTTGTAGGTTTACTCTCATAAAGAGAGCCTTGATGCTATTTTAACTATTTTTTGACTGTCAACTATGTAGCGGTCAAAAACTTTAACCAGTTTGGCAAGTGTCATAACAGTAATCTTTGAACTGATAATCTTGATACAAAGTTACAGGTAAACATTGCAGTCTTAACTTGGTGACTAATAAGTTACATTTCCTGATTTTAGTTTGTCACAATTTGGTTAAGCATAGATTAAGGACTAGCATCATAAATTACATTTTTTCATTTGACTACATATTAATTATTAACCTGAATTATCGAGTCATGCTAGTATTATAACATCTTGAAATAGCTTTCATAGGTCAGTTTTAGCGATTTGTCAGGTTTTAAATACATTAAATATCACCGAGATTTTACTGAAAAAGAACAGTCTTTTTTCACCATGCAACTATAGTTACTTCAAAGTGATGGAAACCCGGAAATTACTGGGTAACTCTAATGATAAAATCCTCAATTTGTACCGAATAAATACAGATATATCAGCTACATTTGTTGGTATTTATTCAGTGATAATACCAAAAAAATATTTCAGCAGAATAAATACTAAATCTGAGTAATATTACCCCAATTTTGTCAATCTATATATAGGTAGAGTATAAATGCCTTGACTATAGTTCGAGACTCTTAGACATCACTTGTTCACGAGTGAAGATGCAAATTCCCACGCAAATTTATATAACTATGGGATGGAGTTGGGAGTAAATCTAAAAAATATCTGATGGAGAAATTAATCAAGAGAAAAACCGCCACTAAACTAGGGCGGTTTGGTTAAGCAATCGGAGGTTACTAATAACTTAACTCTGCTGATTTTAAAGTTGTTGTAACATTTGCACTTTTTGCTAGCCTGAATTAAATACAAGGGAAAATCATAGAAGCAACTTCACCCCACTTCCTACTCCCTTCCATAGGCATTCATGGGTTCCTTCAGAAACCGAATATAAAGATGTTTAAACGTGGACTTAATCACACGAGGCATGGCGAAATCAATAGGCATTAATTTGTCTGGTAGTTGCCAATCTTCTATTTGTAGTAAGTCAGGATGTAATTTGGGAAACTCAATAGTAGCAAGTTCTGGACAAACTCCTAACCGTTGGGAAGCCGCAACGGTGGGGACTTGATGGGGTGATACGTTGAGGATTTCCAGCATAGTCCTATCTAATGCAAATACATCTGCTGCTGCTGCCAAAATACCCAAGGGACGAGGTTCACCACCACTTGGCCCGTTACCTTCATGACCGATGATGCCATCTAATATAGTTAAGTCGGGATTAATTGCCCTAGCAGTTTCTACTAACATTTCACCAAAGCGGTTAGCGTCTTTGCCGGCTTCCATGTGCCACCAAGCTTTCATTTTACCAGGAACGCAACCAAACAAATTTTTTACCCCCAGTGTCAAAGTCAACTGCACATGTGATTTGACTTTAGGTAGGTTAATTACCACATCTGCTTCCATTGCTTCTTTGCACAGCAGCAGATGATTAAAATTTTCATTGACGGTTTGGTAACGCTTACCATGAAACTCGATAATTGGCAAATTTAGTTCTTGTAAAAGAGGACGATAGCCATTTGCTTGTGCTACTCCTTTGGCACTTCCAAAAGCCGGACTATCTCCCAAAAATGGCTTACCACCAGCCTCTATTACCATCCGGGCGACTTCATAAACCAGTTCTGGGCGGGTTGTACATTCTTTAGTAGGACGTGCCCCTGTGAGGAGATTTGGTTTGAGTAAAACGCGATCGCCTTTTTTCACAAAACCTGCCATTCCTCCAAAAGGTTCCAGCAGGGTGACTAAAGATTCCCGTAAAGTCTCCCGTTCATAGGAAGTAGCCCGGATGAGACTGACAGATGGTTTTTGAGTCGACATGGATCATAAATTAGGATTGGTGAAGATAGAGGTCAAGAAAAATTTCTAGGATTTTCTATCTTCATGCTTTCTTTTTAATCTACTTCTCCCGATTCTGCCATGAGGGGTAAGATACAACTCATCTGTTCTAAATTTAACACCGTGGCTAATTCTGCTTCACTCATTAGTTCTCGTTCTAAGACAATTTGCCGGAGAGATTTGCCTGTAGCTAAAGAATCTTTAGCTACAGCCGCCGCATTGAGATAACCAATGTGGGTATTAAGTGCCGTGACTAAAGCTAAACTACCTTCAGCGTATGCTAGACAACGTTCCTTGTTAGCAGTAATTCCTTGGATGCAGCGTTCGGTGAGGGCGGCGATGGTATGACCGAGAATTTCGATACTGTGAATCAAGTTGTAGGCAATTAGCGGCATCATCACATTTAATTCTAATTGTCCTGCTTGGGCGGCTAGAGCGATCGCATTGTCGTAACCCATCACCTGAAAACACACCATTGATGTCATCTCTGCCATAACCGGGTTATATTTCCCTGGCATAATCGAGGAACCTGGTTGTACGGGTGGTAGTTGAATTTCTTTTAACCCAGTTTTTGGACCTGAATCCATCAACCGCAAATCGTGGGATATTTTCGCTAAATCCTGCGCCAAGTTGCGTAAAGCACCGGAAACATTGACAAAAGGTGCCATACTCTGCATTGCTGCCATTAAATGGGATGCAGGTTCTAGGGGCGATTCTATCAATTGGGAAATCACTTCTACCACACGGGCGCGATATTGGGGATGAGTATTCAAACCTGTGCCGACAGCACTACCACCCAAACCCAATACCATTAAATCCCCAGAGGCTGTATAAATACGGTTTTGGTGTTCTGATAAGATATATGCCCAAGCGCGAAAATTTTCGCCTAAACGCACAGGTACAGCATCTTGCAGGTGGGTTCTGCCTGATTTGACGATATCTTGAAATTCTCCAGCTTTGCTTTCTAAGGCGGCGATCGCCTTTGATAAAGCTGGGTGTAATGTTTGGGCAAGTGCTAATAAGCCACCGATGCGAATGGCCGTAGGAATCACATCATTGGTAGACTGCCCGTAGTTCACATGATCATTGGGGCTAACGCGTTTGTAATTGCCTTTTTCTTCGCCGAGAATCTCTAATGCCCGATTTGCCAAAACTTCATTAACATTCATGTGGTGGGAAGTTCCCGCCCCAGCTTGATAAACATCAACAACAAACTGATCGCGGAACTTGCCAGTGAGTATTTCATCAGCTGCTTGGATAATTGCCTGACTGATATCTTGGGGAATACAACCCAATTCTCCATTCACAATTGCTGTAGCTTTTTTAATGATGATACAAGCATCTACGTAAGTAGGTAAGGGTTTGATGCCACTAATGGCAAAGTTTTCAATTGCCCGTAGCGTTTGAATACCGTAATAAGCGCTACCAGGAATGTGGCGATCGCCCATCGAATCATGTTCAATACGAAAATCTGTATTGTCAGCCATAGTATTGTTTGGATAATCTCAAAATACAGATCATGCCATGCAAATACACCAATACCAATTCGTAATTCGTAATTCGTAATTCGGAAAGTCAGATATCTGAGTTGACGAGTTAGGCTAGACTTGGGGTTAAATAGCAGTAGGAAAAATATTATGATTAAAACACCAACTCGCCGGATAACTTTAGAGGAATTTTTACAATTACCAGAAACAAAACCAGCTAGTGAATATATTAACGGCGAAATTATTCAAAAACCTATGCCCCAAGGTAAACATAGTAGATTACAAATTCAATCAGCTAATGCCATTAATAGTGTGGTAGAACCAAAAAAAATAGCGTTAGCTTTACCAGAATTACGCTGCACCTTTGGTGGACGTTCTATTGTACCAGATGTTGCAGTATTCGCCTGGCAGAGAATTCCTGTAGATGAACAAGGCAATATTGCTAATATATTTAATATATATCCTGATTGGACAATTGAAATTCTCTCGCCTGAACAAAGTATCACCAAAGTTACCAGAAATATCTTACATTGTTTAAATCATGGTACTAGTTTAGGTTGGTTAATTAATCCAGAAGAATATAACGTTTTAATTTATCCACATCACCAACAACCAATATTTTTAGAAGACGCACAAGATATATTACCAGTCCCAGAATTAGTTAGTGAATTACACTTGACATTAGGACAATTATTTGATTGGTTAAAGTTATAGACAACCTCCAACCCAAATTATGAATCTACCCAATTGAATTACTTTTTCTCGACTCTTGGGAATACCATTTTTACTTTAAGGTTTATGTAATCTTTCATTCCCAGCCAAATCGGGAGGTTTCAATTCTATTTTAGCTAAATTTGAGTTTAAATAGCAGCAGGAAAATATTATGATCAAAACACCAACTCGCCGGATAACTTTAGAGGAATTTTTACAATTACCAGAAACAAAACCAGCTAGTGAATATATTAACGGCGAAATTATTCAAAAACCTATGCCCCAAGGTAAACATAGTACACTTCAAGGTGAATTAGTTACGTCGATTAATGGTGTAGTCAAACCGCGCAAAATTGCCCGCGCCTTTCCAGAGTTACGTTGCACATTTGGTGGGCGTTCCATTGTGCCTGATGTGGCAGTATTCGCTTGGCAGAGAATTCCTGTAGATGAACAAGGCAATATTGCTAATGTCTTTAATACATATCCAGATTGGACAATTGAAATTCTTTCTCCTGAACAAAGCATAACTAAAGTGACTAGAAATATCTTACATTGTTTAAATCATGGTACTAGTTTAGGTTGGTTAATTAACCCAGAAGAATATAACATTTTAGTTTATCCACATCACCAACAACCAATATTTCTAGAAGACGCACAAGATATATTACCAGTCCCAGAATTAGTTAGTGAATTACAGTTGACATTAGGGCAATTATTTGATTGGTTGAAGTTATAGATAATCTCCAACCCAAACTCATGACTCTACCCAACTGGATTACTTTTTCTCGACTCTTGGGAATACCATTTTTACTTTACGGTTTATATAATCCCTCATCCCAAGCCAGATGGGTATGTTTGACAATATTTTTAGTTGCTGCGTTGACTGATTGGTTAGATGGCTATTTGGCACGCAAACTCAACCAAATTACTGATTTAGGTAAGTTTCTCGATCCGTTAGTGGATAAATTGCTGGTACTTGCACCATTATTAGTGTTAGTGGAATTAGAAAGAATTCCTGCTTGGGGCGTGTTCGTTATTTTAGCGCGGGAATTAGCGATCGCTGGGTGGCGAGTTAATCAAACTACGATTACCGGGGCGAATATTTGGGGTAAACTCAAAACCGTTAGTCAGATAATTGCGATCGCGCTTTTGATTGCACCTTTACCAGAATTATGGCAAACTCCCTCTATTATTGCTTTTTGGCTTGCTGTTGCTTTGACATTAATCTCTGGGGTAATTTATATTCTCCCACAGAAAGTTAGCATTGCTGAATAATAATTATAAGTTTGTAGTGAGGACTTTATTCCTCAAAATAGTCAACAAATTCAAATATTATTACTCTAATTTTTTATGATCATAATTTTGTTTTAACCAGTTTTTGTAAGCTCCTGAGCGAACTTGATTCACCCACGCCGAATTATCCAAATACCACTGCACCGTCTTTAGTAAACCACTATCAAAGTTTTCTTGAGGTTGCCAACCTAAATCCTGACTAATTTTACTACAGTCAATTGCATATCTTCGATCATGTCCAGGACGGTCTTTAACGAAAGTAATTAAAGAAGAATGGCTGTAATCTGATTTAGGAACTAATTCATCTAAAATGACACAAATTTTCTCAACAACTATCAAGTTAGTTTGTTCGTTAAGTCCACCAATATTATACGTTTCACCAATTTTTCCCTGTTGAAGCACAAGTTGAATAGCCTCGCAATGGTCAATAACATAAAGCCAATCTCGGATATTTTGCCCATCTCCATATATAGGTAAAGGCTTACCATCCATAGCATTGAGGATAGTTAAAGGAATCAGTTTTTCAGGGAATTGACGAGGCCCATAATTGTTGGAGCAATTTGTGGTTAATGTAGGCAATCCATAGGTATGATGGTAAGCTCTGACAAAATGGTCAGATGCTGCTTTTGAGGCTGCATAGGGACTATTGGGTGCATAGGGTGTATCTTCTCGAAAAGCTGGGTCTTGTGATTTGAGTGAGCCGTATACTTCATCTGTAGACACATGCAAAAAGCGAAACTGCTGCTGTCTTGATGGTGAAAGTTTTTGCCAGTAAAGCCGACTTGCTTCTAATAGTTGAAATGTGCCAACTACATTAGTCTGAATAAAGTTTTCGGGATTTAAAATAGAACGGTCAACATGACTTTCAGCCGCAAAATTGATAATTGCTTCTGGCTGATACTGTTCTAATAAATAACTAACTAACTCAAAGTTCCCAATATCGCCTTGCACAAAATGATAGTTTTTCTCACCTTGTAACTCTGCTAAATTTTCTAGGTTGCTAGCATAAGTTAACTTATCTAAATTAATGACATTAGCCCATGCTAATTTTCTAGCTAGCAGGATGAAATTAGCACCAATAAAACCTGCCCCTCCTGTGACTAATACTGTCTGCATATTTTCTCAAATACTCTACTTCATTATTTAACAACTAACCCTGAAAATTATATGTGGGTAATCCAGTAACTTCCGTTTTGAAGGCAAACAAATCACCAGAATAGTAGATTTTGTCAATTTCCGCTTGTTGGAGTCCCACAGAAGCAGTGGTGATATAAAGTGTTTGCAAATCTTCGCCTCCGAAGTTGCAGCTAGTTACCAATGGTACAGGCATGTGTAAATGTGATATTTCCTCACCCGTTGGGCTGAAGCGGATCACACACCACCCATTCCACATGGCTGACCAAATATATCCTTCACTATCTATGGTCAATCCATCAGGATTGAAAGATTCATGAGTTAAATCAACCACAGTCCGCCGATTACTAATATTACCTGTACCTGAGTCAAAATCGTAAGCGTATATTTTTTGTTGGGGAGAATCCGTTAAATAAAAGGTTTTTTGGTCAGGACTCCATCCCAAACCATTAGAAATAGTCAGTCCTTTCTCCATAACATGCAACGAACCATCAGGATCATAACGGTAAAGGCTGGCTTGAGGTTTTTCTGAGGACATTGAGCCAAACCAGAAGCGACCTTGAGGATCGCATTTACCGTCATTAAGACGGTTATCTGGTAAATCTGCTTCAATCTCAATCATCGGTGTCACCTCACCTGTCTGAGTGTTGAGGAATGCCAATTGGTGGCGCAGTGCCATTATTAAACGATTATCTCCTGCTTGAGCGATCGCACTCACCACATCTCCCACATCAAAAAACTCATCTTTCCCTGTGACTGGGTTAAATTGATGCACTCGATGGTTATAAATATCCACCCAGTAAAGTAAATTTTCCGTAGCATCCCAGATAGGGCCTTCTCCTAAACGCGCCCGCGCTGCTAAAACGTTTTGGGGTGAATTTGGCAATACTTCAGTCATTTGATTAACCTATAAATCAAAAAATTACCCTAGCCTGGAAAATGGCACGGATATTCTAGGGTAAAAAATCAATTGAATAAATGCGTCTCCCCTAAGTATCAGAAAATAGTTTCACCTTGAGACTTTGAGCTAACTTCGCTAACTTAAAGTTATCAAGAATCCCACTATCCATTCCCTACTCCTTCACTTATGTATCAAACAGACCCTCCTCTTTCTGCGAAAGAAGCTCTACCTACCATGTATGATCTCCCTAGTGAAAACCCTGAGGAACCTGGCTTGCCTGACGAATTTCACGATTTTCAACCCCAACTTTTGCGCGAAACTTTCTCCCCACCCGACTATCCGTCGGATCAAGTATTCGTAGCCAGTGACTTAAACCTTTATTACGACCCCCACCATCCCCTGTGGTACAAACGCCCCGATTGGTTTGCATGTGTGGGAGTTTCTCGCCTCTACGAACAACGCGACTTACGTCTAAGTTATGTGATTTGGCAAGAAGGAGTTGCCCCCTTTGTCGTGGTAGAGTTGCTATCTCCTGGTACAGAAAAAGAAGATTTGGGACAAACTCTACGGGAAGTTAACCAACCACCAACAAAGTGGGAAGTTTATGAACGGATTTTGCGAGTTCCTTACTATATTGTCTTTGACCGCTACACTGACAAATTACAGGCATTTCAACTTGTTGCCGATCGCTACAGCAATTTAGAATTGAGTACACCAAGAATTTGGATGCCTAGTTTGCAATTAGGATTAGGTCTTTGGCAAGGGGCTTATCAAGGAACTGAGCGCTTGTGGCTACGTTGGTACGATGCTAATGGCAATTGGCTTCCCACGCCCGTAGAACAGGAAAGCCAACGGGCAGAATTATTGGCAGCAAAACTGCGAGAATTGGGCGTAAATCCAGAACAGCTTTAAACAGCCTGTAAAATCTCCTCATCTAAAGAGAAATCGACCTCAGCTTTATCTTGCCCATTCGCCAGATAATCGTTTTCTAGAGAATCGGCTAGCCCAGAAATTAAATCATACTCAGGTTGCCAATTTAATTCCGTTATCGCTTTATTTACCGATGCGAAGAAATGCTGCACCCGCACCGGAAAAGCTTTGCGCTTGCCAAAATCGAATTTTTTCGGGTCGTAATGCACAATTTTTACAGCATCAGGTGATTTGCCAGCCGCCACAGCACAAGCACGGGCTAAACCATCAAAAGTGACATAGCGATCGCCGGAAATATTATAAATTTGTCCTATAGCTTGCTGATTGCCGATCACTTGAGACATAGCCGTAGCTAAATCTTTGACATGACCTAATTGTGTAATATGTAATCCATTACCAGGAATAGGAATCGGGCGATCGCGAACAATTCTATCAAAAAACCAGCTTTCCAAAGGATTATAATTCAGCGGCCCGTAAATATAAGTCGGACGAATCGCCGTAAAAGGTAATTTCTGTTGACTCAGGTAAGCTTCTGTTTCATGCTTACCTCGGTGACGACTTTTCGAGTCTACTGCATCGCCTTCTATGTGAGGTAATTGGTCAGATTTGAGATATACTCCCGCAGAACTCATATAGACAAAATGTTGTACTCGGTCTTGAAAAATTTCTGCTAGTGGTTGCGTATCAGTCAGTTCCCGTCCATTATTGTCAAAAACAACATCAAAATTTTCTGGTGATAATTTTTCCTTTAGTTGGGTAGCGTCAGTGCGATCGCCTATAATTTGTCCTACTCCCGGCAAAGCAGGTACAGGACGATTACCACGATTGAACAGTACCATCTGATGTCCTTGTTCTACCAACAATTGAGTTAGATAGACACCAATGAACCGAGTACCACCCATAATTAAAATTCGCATAAATTCCCCATTTCTATTTTTAGTTGCTTTTGAAGAAGTAGGGAGTAGGGAGTAAGGAGTGAGGGAGATGAGGGGGGTTTTCTTAGTCCCCATTCCCCATTCCCCATTCCCCATTCCCCATTCCCCATTCCCCATTTGAGGTTATCAGGTTGCAGTATCCCTCTGGAACCACTTTTGGGAGAATTACGTCTTAGGCTCAATCTGGGGCGCTTCCCATTCCTTGATTACAAAGGGAAACTTTTCAGTTAACCTAAACAATTGCCTTGCGTTTTTTCTACTTAATTAAAGTTAGCTGTGCCCTTGAAATACGCTTTGGTTCATGAGTGGCTAACACCTAAAGCCACAGGCGGTTCAGAATTAGTTGTGCAGGAAATTCTGAATCACATTGATGCCAATTTATATGCCCTGATTGATTTTGAATCCACCAATAATGAAAGTTATTTATACCAACGTCAGATTGGCACAACTTTTCTTCAGCATCTACCCTATGCCCGTAATGGTGTCCAAAAATACCTGCCTTTGTTGCCATTAGCCATTGAGCAACTGGATTTGCGGCATTATGACGTGATTCTGTCTTCATCCCATGCTGTCGCCAAAGGAGTCTTGACAACTCCTGATCAGTTGCATATTTGCTACTGTCACAGCCCTATGCGCTATGCTTGGGACTTGACCTTTGACTATCTACGCCAAAGCAAGTTGGGAAATGGTTTAGCTGGATGGGTAACTCGGTATTTACTGCATAGTTTGCGCCAGTGGGACGTACTGAGTGCTAACCGTGTTGATTACTTTATCGCCAATTCGCACCACACAGCCCGTCGCATTTGGCGCTGTTATCGGCGGGAAGCAAAAGTGATATATCCCCCAGTGAACATCGATAATTTACCGTTTTTGCCTCAAAAGGAAGATTTTTATCTGATAGTTTCCCGGTTAGTGAGTTACAAGCAAGTATCCTTAATTGTCAGGGCTTTTAATCAATTACAACGGCCATTAGTAATAATTGGTACAGGTTCCGAAATGAACAAGATTCGCGAGATAGCTAACTCTAATATCCAAATACTGGGATGGCAACCCGATGACGTGGTAAAAAAATATATGGCTAGAGCTAAGGCATTTGTGTATGCAGCTTGTGAAGATTTTGGCATCGCTTTAGTGGAGGCACAAGCTTGTGGTACTCCAGTAATTGCCTACGGTGCTGGGGGTGCTCTAGAAACTGTACGAGATTTGCGCTCTTGTATGGACACAGCAACAGGTATATTCTTCCGGACACAAACAGAAGCAGCTCTGATGGAGGCAGTAGAAAAATTTGAAATGTATCAAAATTCATTCAACCTTGAGTATGTGCGATCGCACGCCGCCCAGTTTTCACCGCAAGTCTTTGCCAAGCGTTATCTAAAATTTTTAGATGAATGCAACGAAAAAAAACTATCCCCAGAGCGATGAGCAAAATTTAATTCCTTGTTTTGTGGGCTTTTGGAAATTTCCCACCAGAAGCACTTCATTTTGGCTTTAAGATTGGGACTATGTGTGGTGTGGATTATTAAGGAGTATGATGACTGCCCAGAGCTCACTCCTC
>JAHHIM010000046.1:0-30643 GCA_019358915.1 Trichormus sp. ATA11-4-KO1 | reverse complement strand
TTTTGTGGTGATTCATGGCTGCTCAAACCCCTTTTTTTTCTAAATATGTCTGTTTTTATTCCTGCTTGCTTTTTTTCTCTCAGTAATTTCCGTTTGTGACACTTGGGGGTGCGGAAGGTGGGTTAAATTAAAGAAAAGATGAAAGTTAAGAGTGATTATGCTTAGGAACTACCAGAAGGAACTGTGGTAGAAGTCATTGTGCTAGTTGAATCACCCACTAAAGAAAATGAAACTACCTATCTTCTAAAATCAGAAGCTAACAAAAAACATTTACTCAAAGCCTTAGAGAATGTAGAGAAAAGTAATTTGATATATGTTGATTTAGACGAGTATGAAAAAGAGTGAATAAAACAAAAAAATAATACCCAAGCTCATAAAAAGCCTGGGTATCGCCAAAGACGAAATGAAATTGTAAGTTACCAACAAATTAGAAATTAATTAAGGTAAATGACTAAACAGCACCACTGTTTTTATGAAACAGAATTGTTACCGTTTTAAAAATTAATTTCAAATCATATAGTAAACTCCAATTTTTTTGATACTCCAAATCTAGGCGAATCACATCCTCAAAACTACGTACCGTAGACCGCCCATTTACTTGCCATTCTCCAGTCATACCGGGTTTAACATCTAAACGTTGCCATTCCGGTACTTCATAGCGTTCTACTTCGTCAGGTGTGGGTGGTCTAGTACCAACTAAGCTCATATCTCCTTTGAGGACATTCCAAAATTGTGGTAATTCATCCAGGCTGGTGCGCCGCAAGAACTTCCCTACACGTGTAATTCTGGGATCGTTCTCGTTCTTGAAAAATGCACCTTGGACTTGGTTTTTGACTAGGGATTTTTTGGCTTCCGCATCCACACACATGGAGCGGAATTTCCAAATCTTAAAACGTTTCCCCATCCAACCACAACGGATTTGACCAAAGAAAATAGGGCCGGGATCATCGATTTGAATAGCAATCACAATGGGAATAAACAAAAAACCTGTAATGACTAAACCCACAATTGCACCAACAATATCTATGAACCGCTTCATCCAAGATGCCACAGAAGGATGAGTAGTTGGTAACGGCTCTACTTTACGGGAATTACTCTTTTGGGTATCTGTGGGCTTGTCAGCTTCTACTGGCGACGTTTCGCTGCTAGACTCAATAGGAAAAACTTGATCTAAGCCTGTGAGATTTAGCACTGCCATGACTTGAGGAGTCACATTCCGCAAAATCAAGGCAATTCCTTGTTCCTGGGTATGTTTAAAATTACTGACCAAGGCACCTAGACCACTACTATCCATAAAAGTAGTTTGGTGAAAATCAATAATTATTTGCTTGGGAGGTGTATTTTCTTGAGTTAACTTTTGGCAGATATGCTTAAAGCCTACTGCCTCAAGCACGCTTAACCGGGCTGGTACCTGCACTATTACTGTTTCTTTTAAGGGAGTAACTGGAAAGTCTACCTGTGTGGGTTGGCTAGTCATGAAGCTCTGCACTTTCGTTGCCATGTAAATTTAAGCTGCCAAAAATTATTTTGTCCTAGCAATTTACCTAACCTCATCTTAAATCAGTAGGCATAAAGACTAAATGGTTAGTTAGTAAGGATAAGAGCCAAGATTGCTAGCGACGATTCACAATAGAACAAGAAGTAAAAAAAACATACCTGCTTTTGTGCCGACGCAGCGCGATCGCGTTGCTACTATCCCATGACTGCTAAAACTAAGGTTCAACCTACCGCACGCCTGATAGAGGTCTTTTCTGCTATTCAAGGAGAAGGACTGAATGTCGGGACACGTCAACTTTTTATTCGCTTTGCTTTATGCGACTTGCGCTGCCACTTTTGCGATAGTGCCCATACTTGGAATGCACCCGCTACTTGTCGGATAGAGCGATCGCCCGGATTACGTGACTTTGAAATCCACTCGAATCCTGTCTCACTACCCATCTTAATTGAATGGGTCGAAAGGCAAAATCAACCTTGTCTACACGATAGCATTAGCTTAACTGGCGGCGAACCCCTGCTTCATGCAGCTTTCTTAAAGGAATTTTTGCCCGAAGTGCGATCGCTGACAAATCTACCCATATACTTAGAGACTGGCGGACATCGTCCAGAACAATTGGCGGTAATTTTACCCTACCTAGACTTTGTGGGCATGGATTTAAAACTGCCTAGTGTCAGTGGTGAAAGTCGTTGGCAAGAACATACAAAGTTTTTACAATTATGCTCAAATTCACATTTAGATATTTTTGTCAAGATAATTATTTCTCACGATACCGACCCGGCTGAATTGAAACGTGCCGCTTCTGTGGTAGCAGATGTTAGTTCAGATATTCCCGTATTTTTACAACCTGTCACACCTTTAGCAGCTGGTGAACAATTCACAGAAAAGCATATACTGGCACCTGCTCCAGATCAAGTTTTGATGTGGCAAGCCTTGATGAAGCAATTTGTACCACACGTCCGGGTCGTGCCTCAGACTCATAAAATGTTAAATCAACTGTAAAAGTTTGATGAAAGATGTCATCAAGTCAAACCCAAGGAATTTTATTTTTTTGGGGGTGGGTATTGCCCACCCAACATACTTGCTGAGTTCTACAGTCCAGCTTCATCTGTAGTCCTAGACTTAGCTTTGGCTTTGTTAGCACTGCGTTTGAGGGCAGAAAGTCGTGCTTCGTATCGAGACCGTTGGCGCTTGCTAGGAGTATTGTCGATCATGGTTTTTAAGGCGCTACCCAGGCTCTTATAGGCGTTGGGGAGGCTATAACCAAAGCGAGTTGCCAATGCGATCGCTTTCTCGTCAGCAGCGAGTAATTCTTTCAGTTGCTTTTCCCCATTATTCTTCTGATACAATCGCCAGCCTGAGACACCACATAGCGCCAAAGCTAACACCAGCAACAATCCATCTTGTACCCACAATTCGCCTACAGCACCGCCTAAACCAATAGCCAATGCTGCCATTTCCCAACCATCTTTGGGAATAGAATCATTTTGCACGCGGGCGACTTCATGCCAAAAAAGCAGATTACGCTGATCCATCGCCAAAGCATCCCATTTCACCAGGTCTATTTGAATTTCTACCTGGTCTTTACCAATTTCTTCGCAACGGATCAGGGGTGGATTGACCTCAGTTGTGCCTTCAACCGTGACCCAGCTCTGCAATTCTGGCGGTAGTAAGCCTTTTAACCGCCGGAGTTCACTCATTTCTGCCTTGGCAAAGGAGGTTGCATAGGATGTCATAAAATCCAGCCCTAGAAAACTTCAGTATATAGTCAGGGTATCACTTTGGAGTATAGCTATTTAAGTGATAATTCGCCTCACTCGCTGGGAAAACTTCCCCGCTTTCTCCTAGCTTCCATGGCTTTTTCCAGGATTTCTAATAATCCAGGAGCTTCTTCTTGAATACTCAGTAACATTCTTTCCCCAAGTTCTAAATTCCCTGGATCTTGACCCGTTACCATCACTTCTCTCAGGCGAGGAATTGCTATATTATCAACAATCTGAATTAATCCACTTAGACAACGGTGAAATTGCCTTTCTGTGAGAATTGAGTCTTCTAGAGGAAATTCAATAATGGCTCGGATCTCACCATCGGCTGGGTCATATTCCCATTGCAGCATCTTCGTTTCCCAAGAAATTGCCAGCATTGTCTGTAGGATAACTCCCTTGTAGGGATGATCTTGCACTCCCGCCAGAACTTGAGGCGCAAACACTCGGAAAAATTTTCCCTCTTCATCCAATTGGACAACTATCAGAAAATCCTCTAGGTTATCAGCTTCAACACCTGTGATAATGCGGTCTTCTTCATGATCAAAACGGTAGTCCCAACCTAGTTTGTCTAAGTAATTGGCAATCTGTTTGAGATTAGCTCCCATAAAAGCCTCATAAAGAACCATGGAGCAGCTGTTACCAAAACTAGTTTAACCTGCCAGTGGCAAGTGTTTAAGTTGGTGTAGCTACTTCTCTTCTTTTTAAAAGTATGCAATGATTTTTTGCACAATAGTTGAACTATTTGCTGATTTATCCAGATTTCATGAATTGAAAAAAATTTCTATTTGTAAATCGAAGGCAAGATTAGACATATGAGCCTCATCATTCTGCGATAAGTTTGTTTTGACCAAGCTTAGGGACACATCTCAATAAATATGGCAAGCAATATCAGAAAATTATAATTAAATTATGCAATACTCAATGATTTATATTTGAATTTAACCTTTGCATCAATAATTTAAGCTAATCAACAAGAGGGAAAACAAGTAAGTCTGTAGGAATAAATCAAACTATGTGTTTTGCAATGTAAAATAATTACAATTAATTTCGTAGTCAGGGCTACCCTAAGGAACGCTGCGCGAACAGCCCTTAATTTGAGGACTAAAGTCTTACAAACCTTTAATTATTTACGTCGTCCTACTCAAATCAACATACTAATAATTTTATAATTAAAAAGTCCAGCAAAATATTATTAAATTAACTTAGATTTTTTATCAAAAAATAATAAATTAAAAATGACATTCACTTAAATCTGGTAGATTTTGGTCAAAGACTAATAATATTTCTGTGGGGAGTTGAATTGTTGTGGAAGTTTTTGAAAATGCATTTAAAACTGGACAAATTAATTAGCAAAAACTTTAATAGCATCACTATACAAATTCATGTGAATTTGATAGCTTAGTCTAATTTTACAGCTATTATCTATTCCCAAACAATGGGGAAATACGTTATTAGATAAGTTGCGCTATCTTCAGTCTTGTATGTGTCAGAAAATTAGTTATGTTCATCGGTTTGAGGAGATGATATTATGTTGACAATTTTAGGCTTTTCAGGCTTAGTATAATCAATTATGTAAAGTTTTGTATCAATATTCAACATTTCTAGTATCAAATATAGATAAAACTTTTGAGAGCCGCTTTTTACAGAAAAATCAAACACAGGGACAGCCAAAAGTTTTATATCACAAGCATCTAAATTATTTTCATACAATCATTGTAGTTAATAATACATTGTTTCTAGTTCACCATATATGAAGTTTATGCGCAAATCAGCATTAATCTTAGCGATCGCCCCCCTAATCTTGGCCTTGACTGCTTGTAATGGAGATTCAGGACAAATAGCAACTACAGGTAGTAATTCAGGAGTACAAGCAACTCGCGATCGCTGGGATGCAATTAAAAGTCGTGGTCAGTTGATTTGCGGTGTCAGTGGTGAAATCCCAGGGTTTAGCTTTGTCGGCACTGACGGGAATTATAGTGGTATCGACGTAGATATCTGCCGAGCCATAGCAGCTGCCTTATTTGATAACCCAGATGCAGTAGAATTCCGTAATCTCAGTGCCAAAGAACGGTTTACAGCCTTGCAAACCGGGGAAATAGACGTTCTCAGCCGTAATACCAGCTGGATACTGAGTCGTGATACTTCCGTGGGTCTGGAATTTGCCCCCGTTGTCTTTTACGATGGTCAAGCCCTCATGGTACGCAAAAATAGTGGCATTAATTCTTTGGCAAACCTGAAAGATAAAGCAATCTGTGTTCAAACTGGTACTACTACTGAGCAAAACTTAGCAGACCAAATGCGGAAACGAGGCATTACCTACCGACCAGTTGTCTTTGAAGATGTTAATGTTACTTTTGCTACTTATGCTGAAGGGCGTTGTGACGGTATTACAGCTGATCGTTCGGCGTTAGTATCTCGGCGCATCACTCTACCCAACCCAGAAGCTCACACGATTCTCGATGAAGTCATTTCTTCTGAACCGCTTGCACCAGCAGTCGCCAAAGGTGATCCAACCTTAACTAGTGCTGTGAAGTGGGTGGTTTATTCTCTGATAAAAGCCGAAGAATTGGGTATTAATTCCCAAAATTTAGCACAGTTCGCCACAAGTAATGACCCAGAAATCAAGCGCTTTTTAGGGAAAGAAGGTAACCTCGGTGAAGGACTTGGCTTAACCAACGACTTCGCAACTAGGATCATCAAGCACGTTGGTAACTACGGCGAAATTTACGATCGCAATCTCGGGCCAAATACAAAATTAAATCTGGCTCGTGGTCAAAATCAACTCTGGACGCAAGGTGGATTACTGTATTCGCCGCCATTCCGATAAAGCGGACAAGGGGAGCAAGAGAATAACCAATGACTAATGTAAAACCGCCTATATGGCGTGATTACCGCTTCTGGCACATTGCTGCACAATTAATTGCTGTATGTTTAGCAGTATTTGTAGTCGCAATACTGTGGGGTAACCTCAACCGCAATTTACAACAATTAGGCATTCAATTTGGATTTGATTTTCTCAAGCAGCAAGCGTCCTTTGATATTGGCGAATCGCTGTTGAACTATAAACCAACTGACACCTACAGCCGCGCTTTGTGGGCAGGGTTGGTTAACTCATTGCGAATAGCAATTGCGGGAATTTTCCTGACTACAATTGTGGGAATCAGTACAGGAATAGCCCGACTGTCTGATAACTGGCTAGTACAAAAAATCGCTCTAGTTTACGTAGAAATTTTTCGTAATACACCCTTATTACTGCAATTATTATTTTGGTACTTTGCCGTCTTTCTCGGTTTTCCTCAAAGAGAAAATAAAATATCTCTCTGGGGATTTTTGGGAATCAGCCAAGATGGTATAGAACTTCCTTGGTTTACTCTCTCCCCAGAATTTTCAGCTTTGTTACTGGGGTTAGTGTTTTACACAGGCGCGTTTATTGCAGAAATTGTCCGAGGCGGGATTCAATCAGTACCAAGAGGACAATGGGAAGCAGCGCGATCGCTAGGATTAAAACCAGGATTAGTGATGCGGTTGGTAATATTTCCCCAAGCCTTGCGGGTAATTATTCCCCCACTGACGAGCCAGTATCTGAATTTAACCAAGAATTCCAGTTTAGCGATCGCCATCGGCTATCCAGACATTTATTTTGTCGCCTCCACCACCTTTAACCAAACAGGGAAAGCGGTAGAAGTCATGTTACTAATCATGCTCGCCTATCTTACCCTCAGCTTGACTATTTCCGTAATCATGAACTTATTTAATCGCCAAGTGCAGATCAAAGAAAGGTAATAAAGAATTCCTCTTCCCCATGACTCCACAATTAACTTGGTTACGTAAAAATCTCTTTAGTACTTGGTACAACGGTGTTTTAACTGTTGTCTGCTTAGTTTTGCTCTTTTGGCTGGTGCGGGGAATTTTGACTTGGGCATTCACTCAAGCACAATGGACAGTAATTTGGGTTAATTTACGTTTATTTTTAGTTGGCAGATTTCCTCAAGCATTATACTGGCGAGTCTGGATTGTGCTGGCGATCGCTTCCACCTTAGGTGCTGTAACTGGGGGTGTATTTTTTGGTAAGCAACAGTTGTCTAGGCTCAAAGTTGCTTTGTTTGCTTTCATTGTGGGACTTGTGTTGGTAATTTTGCCCTGGGATTTGACATCCCGCCTCTGGTTGTTGTTAGTTGCTGTGTTAGTAATTGCAGGTTTTTGGATTGGGGGAAAGTTTACTAAAGTAATAGCACCTTGGCTATCTCTAGCATGGTTGTTATCTTTCCCCATAATGCTGTGGCTAGTTGGCGGCGGATTCGGTTTGCGATCTGTATCCACAAATCTGTGGAATGGTTTGTTACTTACCTTATTAATGGCAGCAGTTAGTATAGTGCTTTCCTTTCCCATTGGCGTTTTACTAGCTTTAGGGCGCACAAGTAATTTGCCTGTAGTCCGTTGGTTTTGTATCCTCTACATTGAAATTATCAGGGGACTACCACTGATTGGAATTTTATTTCTGGCTCAGGTAATGTTGCCGTTATTTTTACCAGCAGATGTACGTTTAGATCGGGTACTTAGAGGAGTAGCAGGACTAGTATTATTTAGTGCTGCTTATATGGCAGAAAACGTGCGTGGTGGACTCCAAGCAATCCCGCGTGGACAAGTTGAAGCCGCGAAGGCGTTAGGACTGAATACTTTTTTTGTGGTGGTCTTTATTGTCCTACCCCAAGCTTTACGTGCTGTAATTCCGGCGATCGTTGGTCAGTTTATCGGCTTATTTAAAGACACTTCACTTTTATCTTTGGTGGGATTAGTGGAACTTACGGGAATTGCTCGTTCCGTTTTGGCACAACCCCAGTTTCTGGGTCGCTATGCCGAAGTGTATTTGTTTATTGGATTGATTTACTGGATATTTTGTTACTCTATGTCGTTAACTTCTAGGCGATTAGAAAAACATTTAGGTTATTAGTCAATAGAGATATATTACTAGTTTTTCTAACTTTAAATCCTATGTCAGAATTACAACCGATTATTCTTGCTGAAGATGTTCACAAATGGTATGGCAAATTTCATGTTCTCCAGGGTGTGAGCTTAACGGTAAATCGTGGAGAAGTAGTGGTGTTGATGGGTCCTTCAGGTTCTGGTAAATCAACTTTTATCCGCACATTTAACGCTTTAGAAGCTTACCAACAGGGAAAAATTACCATTGACGGTATTACTCTCAGTCATGACCTGCGGAATATTGAAACAATTCGGCGAGAAGTGGGGATGGTATTTCAGCAGTTTAATTTATTTCCCCATCTCACAGTTATACAAAATATTACTTTAGCCCCAACTTGGGTGCGTCGATGGTCGCAGCCAAAAGCCAAAGAATTAGCAATACAACTCCTAGAAAGAGTAGGAATTTTAGAACAAGCGCATAAATATCCAGGCCAGTTATCTGGGGGACAGCAGCAACGAGTAGCGATTGCTCGTGCTTTAGCCATGCAACCTAAAATTATGCTGTTTGATGAACCCACCTCAGCTTTAGATCCAGAGATGGTGAGAGAAGTGTTAGATGTCATGCGAAGTCTCGCCAGAGACGGGATGACAATGGTAGTAGTTACCCACGAAGTCGGATTTGCTCGTGAAGTTGCCGACCGAGTAATTCTTATGGATAGTGGTTCCCTTGTGGAGTCAGCCACCCCTAACACGTTTTTTACCAACCCCAAAGAAGAACGGACTCGTAAGTTTTTATCGCAAATCCTCTAGAAGCTCTATTTTCTTCAAGACCACATCATTCATGCTGTTACCCCACACCTTTTACACCAACATTGAATAAACAGTCCATCCCCTTTGCAAAATCTCTATAAGTTTGTGTAATCTATTATGCAACGTATGCAACGGCGTAAATTACATTATTAATAGAAACGCTGTAGTTTCCTATTAAAAGGATACTTGTAAAAATTGTGAGAAATATTTGTGGTCAGTGTAATGGAACAAATATGTCCCTAAAAGGTTCTATACCTCAAGTGACCAATTACGAACTACTGTGCTGTAATTTACACTAATTTACAGCAATAGTTAATTATATTTATACGTATATACTTACTAGATGAGACACTCCTACTTGATTTTTGAAAAAAAAAGACCTACACCATTACCTTCCTGATTTTCTATTTCCTGTTCCTTTGTTGGTATCCCAGTCTAAGCAGAAATTTTTTGGACGTAAAACAAGTATTTTCCTCCATCGTTTGCTCACTATCCCAATATCAAGCAACTAAGCTGATAATTTACATTATATTTTTATACTCTTTATAAAGCTCTGTGAATTGCTGCTTACAATGTCTTTAACCAATCAATATAGGTATTATACTTAGAGAAAACCCTTATATATCCAATTTTAACAACTCTGAAGTAGTAAAAAATACTTTAATTCCTACTTAAGTGGTGGATAACAAAGTTTACTGAATCTTCAATGAAAACCCCTGTCATTAGAGAGATTCTAAAGAGAGAATTACATATAGGTGCTTTAGAGTACAAAACAGTAATTTTCCCAAAATATTTTCATTATCCACAAAACCAGGGGACTTCTGACTAATTTGTTATGCGGATTTTAATTTATTCCTACAACTACTATCCAGAACCAATTGGTATAGCCCCACTGATGACGGAATTAGCAGAGGGACTGGTCAAGCGTGGACACCAAGTTCGCGTCATCACCGCTATGCCCAACTATCCTGAACGTCAAATATACGAGGCTTATCGAGGTAAGTGGTATTTAAATGAAGACAAAAATGGTGTGCAAATCCAACGCAGTTATGTTTGGATTCGCCCACAACCCAATCTATTAGACCGAGTATTGTTAGATGCTAGTTTTGTTGTGACTAGCTTTTTACCCGCCCTGTTCGGCTGGCGTCCTGATGTAATTCTCTCAACGTCACCATCACTACCTGTTTGTGTACCTGCTGCCCTTTTAGGATGGTTGCGCGCTTGCCCTGTGGTATTAAATCTTCAGGACATATTGCCGGAAGCAGCAATTCATGTCGGATTACTGAAAAACAAAGCACTGATCAAGCTATTTACTGCATTAGAAAAATTTGCTTACCACACAGCCGCAAAAATTAGTGTGATTGCTGATGGTTTTGTAGAAAATTTATTATCTAAAGGTGTAGAACCTCATAAAATTGAACAAATTCCTAACTGGGTCGATGTGAATTTTATTCGCCCTTTGCCTAAAGAAAATAATCCTTTTCGGGAGGCACATAACCTCAATGGCAAATTTGTCGTGCTATATTCTGGAAACATTGCTCTGACCCAAGGTTTGGAAACAGTTGTGAAAGCTGCTTCTAAGTTGTGCCATATTCCAGATATTGCCTTTGTGATTGTGGGTGAAGCAAAAGGTTTGCAAAGATTACAACAGTATTGTTTAGACTGTGGTGCAGATAACGTTTTGCTACTGCCGTTTCAACCCCGCGAACAGTTACCACAAATGTTGGCAGCAGCTGATGTTGGTTTGGTAGTACAAAAGAAAAATGTGGTATCTTTCAATATGCCATCTAAAATTCAAGTAATACTTGCCAGTGGTCGTACCTTAGTGGCATCTGTACCCGAAAATGGCACAGCCGCAAAAGCTGTTAGACAAAGTGGCGGGGGAGTTATTGTACCTCCAGAAGACTCCAAAGCTTTAGCAATGGCAATTTTAGACTTGTACAAGCATCCAGAAAAAGTCAAAAATCTGGGTTACCACAGTCGTCAATATGCTGTTGAACAATACGCCTTTGAGCAAGCCTTAAATCACTATGAGGAGTTATTTTACTCAGTGACGGCAGAGACTCAAGCAGTTGAGTCTCAAGTAGTATCAAAACAGGAAGTATAAACCAAATAATTTAGCCGTCCTGAGAAGCAGTAAGTAGCAGGGGGATAAGAAAGAGCACTTCCCAATGCTTCGCTCCCCACTCAGCACTTTTTCAAGTTAGCTAGGTAAAGCGCGATTATCCAGAAAAAGCCTGAGATCAGCTACTAAGTGAGTATATGAGCCTGAAGGGTCTGGTCGCATGACCAAACTTGACTGCTAGCATATCCTGAATACACGGTTGAAAATACAATCAATGCGATAGAGTTACCATGTATATCATTGTGGGAACTTTTGATGTCTTAGCCAACTTCAATCAGACAGCACTAATTAGGGATATCCACGAATGAGATCAACTCAAGGTTGATTTTTGTCGTCCTGTGCTAACGATATACTGAGCCAATATCCTCAAGCATTCTTGGTTATTGCCGATTCAGACTTTAGATAAGATTGCATGACTGTGCTGTATTGTATGCTGTTGTTAGCAGCATGTCTAGTTGGTCTGAGGACATAAATATAAATATTACCAGTTGGAAGAATCTGGTAGCAGTCTAAAATATATATAAACATTTAGGATAAAGCTGTGTGGCGAAGCTTGGATGATTACCTGGAATCTTTGGTAGAAAGCCATTGCTTGATTTATCCCAGGACAATATCTATTCGCCATTGGTTTTTATTCATCTGACGAGCCAAACAGCTAATTGTTTTAACAACCCCATAGATACCTGTTTTTTTGTTAGTATTCAAAAAAACCAACACATAGACTTGCTATTCAATTTATTGTTTGTAAGTAAGTGATTGGAGAAAATTGTAACAAAAGGGATAAAGCACCTGAGGTTTAATGTCTGATTATTTCCAAGGAAATTTCCCATTACAATCTGTCTCAGATATCAAGGATGCACTCAGCAGCCTAGAGGCTGAAACCAAAGATGTGAGTGAAAATTTAGCTGTAACCATCGCCGAAGCTGCATTAGACCGCAAAGCGGGTGATATTTTATTGCTTAGGGTAGCAGATGTATCTTATCTGGCAGATTACTTTGTGATGATGACTGGCTACTCTAGGGTACAAGTCAGGGCGATCGCCGAGGCAATTGAAGGTAAGGTAGAAAGTGATTGGCAACGGCGTCCCTTGAGGACAGAAGGAAAAGCCGAGGGTAGTTGGGTGCTACAAGATTACGGCGAAGTGATCGTTCATATCATGATGCCAAATGAGAGAGAATTCTATAACTTAGAAGCGTTCTGGGTTCATGCAGAACGTATTTCCCTTCCAAAAGCTGATGAGGGTGGGGGTAAGCCAATATGATGAGGTCTTCGGTTTCCAATTGCCCAGTTCCTACAGACCAACAACCACTGAATGAATACGAAGAATTAAAAACATCCTGGCTATTTTGTGATTGCATCTTAAATTGGCGAGAATATATCACGAAAATGGTTTGGATTTGGAGTGTGTCATGGCTGGTAGCAGGGCCAGTAGCAGCCGCCAGTTTTCCGCCACACAAACAGTTGAATCATTTTCTCCTCTGCGGTGCAGCAGGAGCAAGTATAGGAGTAGTGCTAGTACTAGTACGATTGTTGTTGGGCTGGCTTTATATACGCGATCGCCTCTACAATACAACCGTATTTTATGAAGAGTCAGGCTGGTACGACGGTCAAACTTGGATGAAGCCACAAGAAGTCCTGATGCGCGATCGCCTAATTGTGGCGTACGAAATCAAACCGATTCTGCAACGGTTAAAATTTTCCTTTGCTGGCTTGGCGGGAATGTTTCTTATTGGTAGTATAGTCTGGCAATTGTCGTAAATCGTCATTGGTGAGTCAGTGCGGTCTTTTTGGTTTCCAAAATGAGCAACTGACGAAACCGAAGGGTCATTGGTGTTTAGTAATTAGCTACTAATCACCAATGACTTGGGACTAATAAATAAATAAAAAAGGTAATAAAATTTAACCCATGACAATGGGAAAGCGAACTCAAGCCACAGCCCTAGAAGTCCGGCTGTTGCGAGAAGGAATTATTGAATCAAGGCATGTAGTCCAAGCTGTTATATGCGACGAACGCGGACGGGTGCTTTCCGTCGCCGGCAACTCGGAAACGGCTGCATTTGTCCGTTCCGCACTCAAACCATTTCAAGCACTGGCAGTCACTACCACAGGTACACTGGAGCGCTATAACCTCAGCGATCGCGACTTAGCTATTATTACAAGTTCCCACAAAGGCACAATCGAACAGGTAAGACAGGCATTTAACATCCTGTGGCGCGCTGACCTTGACCCAACTGCACTCCAATGTCCAATTCCCCAAGGTAAGAAAAGTCCTTTGGAATACAATTGTTCTGGTAAACATGCGGGGATGTTAGCCGTTTGTCAGCAACGCCATTGGCCTTTAAATAACTACTTAGATCGCAAGCACCCAGTACAGCAGTTAATTTTGGGTAAAGTAGCAGAATTACTGCGGATGCCAGCCGAAGAATTTCTCAGCGCACATGACGACTGTGGCGCACCAACTTATCTCATGCAAATCAGTCAAATGGCATCTCTGTATGCGCTACTAGCCTCTAGCAGCAATGTCGATATGGAGCGGATTGTCCGTGCCATGACGCATCATCCAGCGATGGTAGCCGGAGAAGGAGAATTTGACACAGAACTGATGCGTTTAGCTCCAGGAGAACTGGTAAGTAAATCTGGTGCCGAAGGCGTGCAATGCATTGGCAGGCTGGGTGAAGGCATGGGATTGACCATTAAAGTCATAGATGGAGCCAAACGGGCAAAATATGCCGTTGCTATCCACGTACTCCAGCAGATGGGTTGGATTAGCCCCAGCGCCGCCGAAAGCCTATCAGAGAAGTTTATGACTTTAGGTAAATACAAGCGTTTAGAAGTAGTTGGAGAATTATCGCTGTTATAGTTGCCAAACTTATAACTTTGTGGTTATACTAGAAAAGTCAAACAGCGACGCGGGATAGAGCAGCCTGGTAGCTCGTCGGGCTCGAATTGTAAGGTTCGCTAAGCGCTTATTAGTTGGTCTTACAGTGGGCGGTACGCGAAGAAACTTGCGTATGTTTACCTGTCAAACTCGGGGAAGCCATTAGCGCGGTAATCCCGAACCAAGCTTCAGAAATGAAGAAGGTGTAGAGACTGGAAGGCAGGCACCCTAACGTTATTAAAAGACGAGGGTGAAGGGACAGTCCAGACCACAAACCGGAATAGCCGGGCAGTGAAAACTGTAGTTGGTAAGCATAACCCGAAGGTCAGTGGTTCAAATCCACTTCCCGCCACCAAACAGAAGATAAAACGAAGCCCTGTAAAATTAAAGTTTACAGGGCTTCGTTTTATGCTGATGATTAGCTATATGGATACAAAGCTGAAAGGAGACATAGCAGAACAGGCTGCTGTTTTTCATGCCTTAAAGCGTGGTTGGGGAGTTTTAAAGCCTGTTGGTGATCGGCTACCCTAAGATTTAGTATTTGATGTAGAAGGAACTTTAGTCAAAATTCAAGTTAAGCACGCTTGGTTTGATGAACCTTCTGGCAATTATGTTGTAGATAATCGCCGCACTAAAACAAATTGGCGGATCATGATTCGAGCAGCATACAAGCGTTCAGACTTTGATTTTGCGCTGGTATATATAGGAAAACTTGACTTATTCTATATCTTCCCGGTAAATGTGTTCATAAATTATGGTAGTGAGATACACCTTGTCGAGACTAACAAACGACAGCGCAAACCTCGTTCTGCACAATATCGTGAAGCTTGGGAGTTAATCTTACAAGCATCTGTAGGTGAAGAAATAGGTAAAGAAAAGTATGTCTGTTCGCCTGTTCAAGATGGAGAGATGGAATTTTGATCTATTCTGAAAGAGAAACCTGACAAAAAGCGCGGAGAATCATGGTTGTGAAGTTGCAGCGACCGATTTTAGTGGGAGGATTGGGACTATCCTTTTCTCTGTGGATATTACAAAGTTGGCATCATTCAATTGTGCAATTGAGTGAAATTGGTTTATTTAGTGCCTTGGCTATCGGTGGTGGTTTGTGGTTATTCCAGAAAAATCGCCCGCAAGATAGTTTAGAGCAGCTAGATGGTATGGTTGTAGATCGGGCTACCGGGGAAAGTGCGATCGCTAAAACAGAAGCCGTGATTAATCAACTGGCACAAGAGGCAGAAAATCACACAGCTATAGCGATACTACAAGAACAAGTTGCTCAATTATTCCTGGAGTTAGATAGGCAAGAAATTAAACTAGCTGTAACTGGTGGAAAATCCGTTGGTAAAAGTACTTTAATTCAAGTGCTAGAGTCTAGCGGTTGGCAAGAAACACACCAAAAAGTAAGCTTTTGGGAAACATCACCTTTGTTTAGAGAAACGGGTGAAAATGCAGATGCAGCTGTTTTAGTAGAACTTCAACAATCTGATTTTGTGCTATTCCTGACAAACGGTGATTTGACAGACTCGGAATTTCAAAGCTTACAGCAGCTAAAAGCAGCAAATCAGCCTGCTATTTTAGTTTTCAACAAACAAGACCAGTATTTAGCAGACGAACGTGCTAGTGTCTTACTGTCATTAAAACAGCGAATGCCGGGAAATGTAGTGGCAACTGCGGCCTCTCCCATTCCTCAGAAAGTCCGGAAGCATGAAGCTGATGGTACTGTACAAGAGTGGCTGGAACAACCAGCACCAGATATTCAGCAGTTAACACAGCAATTAAGTGAAGTTTTGGCACAGCAAGGACAGCATCTAGTGTGGACAACTACCGCCAGAAAAGCCAAGTTATTGAAAGCTGAAGCGAAAAATTTATTGAATGAAACCAGACGCGATCGCAGCACCCCAATTATTGAACAATATCAATGGATAACTGCGGCGGCTGCTTTTGCTAACCCAGTACCAGCGCTAGATATTCTGGCAACTGCGGCAATTAATGCTCAGATGGTCATAGATTTAGGTAATATCTATCAACAGAAGTTTTCCCTGGAACAGGCGCAAACTGTAGCGGGAACAATGGGAAGTTTGATGCTGAAACTGGGTTTAGTGGAACTTTCTACAAAAGCTGTGAGCACTGTTCTCAAAAGTAATGCTATCACCTTTGTTGCTGGTGGTTTAGTGCAGGGTGTGAGTGCAGCTTATCTCACCAGGGTAGCAGGGTTAAGTTTAGTTGAATATTTGGAACAGCAGGAAGTAGCGCTAGATTCTGGAAATGCTTTGAATTTGGACAAGTTGCGACAAACTTTGCAGAACGTCTTTCAGCGAAACCAGCAGATTGGTTTTTTGTCAGGGTTTGTTAAGCAAGGTGTGAAGCGTTTATCACCACAAGTGCAGCCTGAAGTTGTAGGATAATTTTGCGCAAAGGTGAGTGGCGTGGTCTCCCCCATCAGCGAATTCCGCGCCAAGTGTCTCTTAAGCGTCTTTGCATGAAGCTCTAAAAAAAATAGTTTGGTGGAAAACTATAGTGACGACAGCGACTTCAGCCGAACAGAGAGTGATTCTTCATAACATCAGTTGGCACACGTTCAATGCCATTCTGGAAGAATTGGGTGACAAACGAGCTACACGTTTAGCATATAACGAGGGCAATTTAGAAATTATGACTCCCTTGGGAGAGCATGAGAACACTAACAGATTTATTGATGATTTAATTCGGATATTAGCAGATCAATTAAATATGCATCTAAAAAAATTTGGTTCTTTAACCCTGAAGCGTGATGATATGCGGCGGGGTGCAGAACCTGACTCTTGTTATTATATTCAAAATGAGCCTTTGGTAAGAGGTAAACAAGATATTAATCTTAACTTTGACCCTCCACCAGATTTAGTTATTGAAATTGATATTAATAGCAGTTCTTTAAATAAACACCCGATTTATGCTGCTTTAGGTGTTCCAGAACTTTGGCGCTATAATGGCAGAGAGTTAAAGTTTTTCGTTTTATCTGAGCCGATTTTAATTTACAATCAAGTACAGCAAAGTCCGACTTTTTCTGTACTCACAGCAGAGGTAATTCCTCAATTGATTAGAAAAAGTTTAATTGAAGGTGAGACTGCTACTTTACGATATTTTCGAGATTGGCTGAGAGAGAGATTAGAGAATAATTAATATAATTGTGCTAATGTATTCAGATTTTTAATGAGTGTTTATCCTTGTATTTTCTCCTTTTTTGCTGGTTCAGGATTCCTCGATTTAGGCTTTGAAACTAGCGGGTTTAAAATTGTTTATGTCAATGAAATATTTAAACCATTTATGGCAGCATACCGTTATTCACGGGAAGTGCTGAAATTACCATCGCCAGAATATGGATATTGTAAAGGGGAAGCAGCAGACGTCAGCAACCTTATTGAAGGGGTAGAAGCACAACGTCTCTGTGAATTAGTCAAAAATTGTCGGAAGTCTTATAATATTGTCGGTTTTATTGGTGGGCCTCCTTGTCCTGATTTTTCGGTTGGCGGAAAAAATAAAGGAAGTTTAGGAGATAATGGTAAACTTTCGGCCGCATACGTAGAATTAATTTGTCGAAATCTGCCAGATTTCTTTTTATTTGAGAATGTCAAAGGTTTATGGCGGACGAAAAAACACCGTTTATTTTTTGAATCGTTGAAGCAGAAATTAAGCCAAGCAAGCTATATATTAACAGAACGGTTAATTAATGCTATTGAATACGGTGTACCCCAAGATAGAGAAAGAATTATTCTTATTGGTTTCCGAGATAATTTAATCAATGATATGGGAATAGAAAAAAGTAGTGTTCATCTACTACATGAAGGGGCATTTACTTGGAAAAAACAGATTTTATATCCTCAAGAACATGTTTTTAATTACCCTTGGCAAAAGTGCGAACCATTCCAAGAAAATTCGTTTCTAGCTTGTCCTGAAGGCATACCTCAGGAACTCACAGTTGAATACTGGTTTAGAAAAAATAATGTGTTGAACCATCCTCATGCTCAACATTATTTTAAACCCAGGGCAGGTATCACCAGATTGGCTGCTGTTGATGAAGGAGATGACTCTAAGAAGTCTTTCAAACGTCTGCACAGATGGCGTTACTCTCCGACCGCTTGCTATGGAAATAATGAAGTACATTTACATCCCTACAAAATCCGCCGAATTTCTGTAGCAGAAGCTTTAGCTATTCAATCTTTGCCGGCAAATTTTGTACTTCCAGAAGATATGTCACTCACCAATATGTTTAAAACAATTGGTAATGGTGTACCTTATTTGGCATCAAAGGCATTAGCTCAAACTATTCGCGACTTTTTCACAACTGGGGGACAAAATTCTGCTGAACTTTCTCAAATTACAACTACCTCATGTCAATTAAAATACTAGCAATAATTTAGTAATCCCGGAAAACTGACAGACAAAACCACCGCAGTAGCTTGTTTTGGGGATAAACTCGGAATATATGTGTTTTAATATATATATAAGAAATGATTTAATTTTTTATAAAGTTTAATAATCAATCACTGGCAAAAGACACGATGGCAGCAGACTATCCAGATATTGATATTGCGCCATTTATCGATCATTCTCTGCTAATGCCAACGGCTACTCCAGAGCAGGTTGAGCAATGGTGTGAAGAAGCAGACAGATTTAATTTTGCGGCGGTTTGTCTACAACCGGTTTATGTGAAGCAAGCAGCTGAACTTCTCCACGGCAAAAAAACCAAAGTTTGTACTGTAATTGGCTTTCCTACTGGGGCGACAACTTCCGCCGTCAAATTGTATGAAGCTCAAGAAGCCGTGGAAAATGGAGCCACTGAATTAGATGTGGTAATAAATTTAGGTTGGTTGAAGGCTGGTAACACTGAAGCAGTGCACAGAGAGATTGCGGAAATTTGTGAAGAGACTGGGCAAACAGTTAAGGCAATTTTGGAAACCAATTTGCTGACTCAAGCAGAAAAAAAACTAGCCGCAGAACTATCTATGGAAGCAGGGGTGGCATTCTTAAAAACCAGTACAGGTTGGAATGGCGGGGCTACAGTGGCAGATGTACGGTTTTTGAAGGACATGGCAAAGGAAAGGGTCGGTATTAAAGCATCTGGGGGTATTCGCACCTACAATCAAGCCGTAGAATTAATCCTAGCGGGTGCTACTAGATTAGGCACATCTCGCAGTATTGATTTGATCCGCCAGCGCGATAACCTGGAAAAGGGTGAATAGTCATTCTTTATTTTGTCCTTTGTCTTTGTCATTTGTTCTTAACCTAATGACTAATGACTAACGACTAATGACTAATGACTAAGTGACTAATGACTAATGACTAATGAGTAGAACCTATAAAGTAACTGGAATTAATCTCAAAACCCAGGTACTGGGAGAATCAGACAAAATTGTGACAATTTTGACACCAGAGTTTGGTTTGATTCGAGCAGTTGCCCCAGGGGCACGCAAGCATAACTCTAGCCTTGGTGGCAGGAGCGGGATGTTTGTAGTCAATGAATTACTGATTGCTAAAGGGCGATCGCTCGATAAAATTACACAAGCACAAACTTTAAAAACTTATCCAGGTCTGGCTAAAGATTTAGGAAAACTCGCTGCTGGCCAGTATTTAGCAGAAATAGTCCTGTGTCAGGCGTTAAGCGAACAACCCCAAGCAGAACTTTATGAGTTACTCAATGAACATCTCCAGCGATTGGAAGCATTGCCCAGAACAGATACATCTGGTATTTATGCTCGCTTAGCTCATGCAGTGTTTCATTTTTTAGCCCTAGGCGGATTAACACCTCAAGTTCAAGTATGTTGCCTGACTCAACACTCCTTAACACCAGACTTTGCAGACCCCAACTGGCGAGTGGGATTTAGTATTTCGGCTGGTGGTACAGTCAGCTTACAGGCTTGGGAAACTTTGCGAAAAGATAGGGAACAGAAAAAAGGAGGAGATAGAGAAAATTCAACTCTTACTCCATCACTCCATGCTGCAATCCCTGGTTATCAAACAGTCGTCCATTGGCAAGACATTCCAGTGATTTCTTGTCGTCTGGATGCTACAGAACTAGCTATGCTCCAACAGTTGTCACAACCAGAGATAATGCAAATGGATGCTGCTAGAAATTATGGGTGGTTATCTGTTGAGCAAATTTTGCGCCAATATGCTCAATATCATTTAGGTCGCCCTATTCGCTCCGCTACCTTGATCGACTCTTATTTTGCTGCCAACCATGATGCAACCGTCTGATTTGGATACAAAAATCTTGCCTTTGTCACCAAGCTATACCAAAAAACAGAATAGGGCATCAGATCCTACAATGAAGAGTGCTGAGTTAAAAGTGCTGAGTGCTGAGTTAAAAAACCGCCCACAAGGGGCGGGGTATCAACCTTATGACAGTAATAAGATTCCGCCCACAAGGGACGGGGCTTGTACCGAGTGCGAAAGTCCTGAGTATTCTTCTTTTGACTCAGCACTCCCCTTCGGCTTCGCTCAGGGCAAGCGCACTCAGCACTCAGCACTGAGTAAGATCAATAGCCAAGAAAAAACCACTCAAGATGTTTCCCAAAATGATCAAAAATGGACATCGGAAATACCAAAAACTGATGTTCCCAGCCAATCCGCAGACCAATTAACCACTGGTGAGACAAATGGCAATGGGCGGAATTTGCCAGTTAACACCACCCCAGAAGCAGAACCACCAAAATTAGATGGATCTGGTTCCGGTGGTGAAGCAGCGTCAGGGAATGTGCAGCAGCAAGGCTTTTTACCTGTATTAAAAAACCCTAACTTCCTAGCTCTTTGGGGTGGTCAAGTTTTCTGCCAGCTAGCAGATAAAGTATATTTGGTGCTGATGATTGGCTTGATTAATACTCAGTTTCAGGCGAGTAATCAGAGCATTAGCGGTTGGGTATCAGCTTTAATGATGGCCTTTACGATTCCAGCTGTACTATTTGGTTCTGTGGCTGGTGTATTTGTTGATCGCTGGTCGAAAAAAACTGTACTGGTAGCAACGAATGCTTGGCGCGGCATCCTGGTTTTAGTAATTCCTCTGCTGTTGTGGTTAACTCACGATTGGCAACCCATTGGCATGTTACCAGTGGGTTTTGGCATCATCTTGGGTGTAACTTTTTTAGTTTCTACACTGACCCAGTTTTTTGCCCCAGCAGAACAAACAGCAATTCCCTTAGTGGTGGAAGAACAGCATTTACTCTCGGCTAATTCGCTCTACACGACAACCATGATGGCATCAGTGATTGTGGGATTTGCCATTGGGGAACCACTATTAGCGATCGCCGATACATTGTGGCGGCAAATCGGTGGTAGTGGTGGACTAGGTAAAGAACTTTTAGTGGGTGGGAGTTATGCGATCGCCGGATTCATTTTGTTGGTCTTGAGGACTAAAGAAAAACCCCACGACCCCGACAGAGAATTTCCCCATGTCTTCTCTGACCTCCGCGATGGTTTCTCCTACCTCAAAGCTAATTATTGTGTCCGTAATGCTCTACTACAACTAACTATTTTATTTTCGGTTTTTGCCGCATTAACTGTTCTAGCTGTTCGCATAGCAGAAATAATTCCTAACTTAAAAGCCTCGCAGTTTGGCTTTTTACTAGCAGCTGGTGGCGTGGGGATTGCTACTGGAGCTACGGTTCTCGGTCAGTTTGGTCAACGCTTCTCCTACAGCTTACTTAGTCTCTGTGGTTGTTTAGGTATGGCAGCATCTCTGATTGGTCTATCAATATTCACAACACAGCTATGGATGGTTCTGCTGTTAGTGGCTTTATTAGGCGTGTTTGGCGCACTAGTTGGTATCCCTATGCAGACCGCAATCCAAACAGAAACTCCACCAGAAATGCGTGGTAAAGTCTTTGGGTTGCAAAATAATGTCATTAACATTGCCTTATCTTTGCCTTTGGCATTAGCCGGACTAGCTGAAACCTTTATCGGATTGCAAGCAGTTTTTTTGGCATTAGCGGCGATCGTCTTAGCGGGAGGTATATTAACTTACTATAACTCCCGTCAGTAATGATGAGACGAAAAGAGTTATAGCAAAGTACTGAGTGCTGTGGTGACGCAGTCCCCAGAAGAAGTGGTTTCCCCAAAGAGGAACTGCCTGAGGCATAAGGCTTTGCCGACTGGTAGACGCGCTTTGCGCGGCTTGCTACTGGGTAGAACCTAGTGTTGCTGAGTATAAACCCAGTTGCTGCAAAACTTTGAGCAACCAACACTGTCCTCACCTATTTGACTACGGCTATATAATTCATTACCTACTAAGCATCACTAATTTACTGAAAGTTTTTGCTTTCGTGCTAAACTAAATCTCAGCAAAAATCTACTACAGACTTGCTGAGTATCAATTTGATATTAGCAAGACTAATTTGCTATTAAGATATAGTCATTAACAACTTAATAAATGTAGGGTAAATGAATCCATAAATATACGGGGTTAATAATAGTAAGTTTTGCCTTATTAACTGGGTTATGGTTGAGTTTTATGCCAAATAAACAGCAAAAAATTTCAACAGGATAAAAGATAAGCCACTAAAAAAATATAAAACTGATATATCAAACCTGCTTCTCTGATAGCTAATAAAGAATGCGTATAGCCTGGATTGGAAAAAAATCACCTTTTTGTGGGAATGTCACCTACAGTCGAGAAATTACAAATGCCTTGCTAGACCGGGGACACCAAGTTAGTTTTCTCCACTTCGCCCAAGAAGAATCTGAACCCGACAATTGGCCAAATTTCCAAGAAGTTTCCTTGCCCTTCATCTATAAATCCCAGGTTTACACAATTCCCACCTTTAAAGCGACCAAGCTTTTAACCGAATCGCTACGAGAAATTAAACCTGATATAGTCCATGCTTCCCTAACTTTATCTCCCCTTGACTTTGTTCTACCAGAAATCTGTGACCAACTGAATTTGCCTTTAGTTGCCACTTTTCACACACCATTTGCTGGTAAGGGGGCAAAATTAATATCTGGAACACAGCTTTTAGCTTATCAACTCTACGCGCCTTTTTTGGGTAACTACGATCGCGTGATTGTATTTTCCCAAATTCAACGAGAGTTATTAGCACGCCTGGGTGTACGGGAAGGAAAAATCGCCGTGATTCCCAATGGAGTTGATGCTAGCAAATATTCTCCAGGAGCATCTACAGTCAAAGCAGAATTTAAAGCCGAACGTTTATTTGTTTATCAAGGTCGGATAGCACCAGAAAAAAATGTCGAAGCTCTTCTGCGCGCTTGGAAGCAGTCACAAATGAGGGCTGGTAGTAAATTACTGGTTGTTGGTGACGGTGCTTTAAAAGCATCCTTGGAACCATTCTATAGTTCAGAATCCGGCATTATCTGGTTGGGATTTGTTGCAGAGGAAAATCGCCGCATCGAAATTTTACGGGGTGCAGATGTATTTATTTTACCTTCCTTGGTAGAGGGGTTATCTCTATCTTTATTAGAGGCGATGGCATCGGGAATAGCGTGTTTAGCCACAGATGTTGGTGCCGATGGAGAAGTATTAGAGAAAGGGGCAGGTATAGTTCTGAATACTAAAACAGTGCGATCGCAATTAAGAACCCTCTTACCACTATTACAAGACCATCCTGAGCTAACTACCCTGCTGGGACAGAAAGCCAGACAGCGTGTATTAGACCGCTATACCCTCTGTAAGAATATTACTCAGTTGGAAGAACTTTATCGAGATGTTTTACTAATGCGACCTTTACAGCTAAGTCGCAGAGCCTAGAAAAAAGCCAAAAGTATTTTTAACTCAGCTTATGTCTTTTATCGGGTAGGTAATTTGCCTGCCCTGATTTTTGCTTGTATAAAGCCTAGAGTAAGTCCAATAAAAAAACTTTCTGTAGTTTATTTCAGCGATCGCTATTTGTGATCTAAAGTTTGTGCCTTGCGTAATTTTGTAACGGAAAAAAGCACTCTTTATCCACCTGCATCCTACTTGTTTTGGGATTGACGACAAGAAATATAAAAGCCCACACTTGCCGGAATATGTCACGAATTAGTTAAATAACTTTACAAAAGTTAAGTTTTATTGTTACACTTCTTTACGTCTGAGGATAAACCAACGAAAAGACAGTCCCTAGATTGGCTTTGACTGAGTTTGGTCTCATTTTTAGTGCTGGAAGTCTGGGATTAACGAGAGTTAATTTGATTTCTTAGCGGTTTGTCTCGGCTTTAAGATTCATTGTGGGAATTTTGAAAGCAGCTAATTAATAAACAATATTGGAGATTGCAATCATGGCTTTGACTATTGAGTCCGCTCAAAATATTTTCTCTAACACTCAAGTTCCTAGCCCCATTCCAGCGACCATAGCGCTGTTCGACCAACTCGGTGTTGATGACCAACTGGCATATCTATGGTTTGCCTACACTGAAATGGGTCGGACAATTACTCCCGCAGCACCTGGAGCCGCACGTCTGCAATTAGCGGAAAGTTTGCTCAACCAAATCAAGCAAATGTCTCCGGAAGAACAAACTCAAGTGATGCGAGATCTTGCTAGCCGTGCTGATACTCCCATTAGCCGTTCTTATGGTTTCTTCAGTGTTAATACCAAATTAGCTTTTTGGTATGAGTTAGGAGAGTTGATGAAACAGGGTATTGTCGCGCCTATCCCCAGTGGTTATCAAATGACTCCTGGTGTACAAGTAGTACTGGAAGCAACCAAAAAGCTTGATCCAGGTCAGCAAATCACAGTACTACGTAACACCGTGGTAGATATGGGATTCGATACTTCTGATCTTGGTCCTAGCAGCTATCCCAAAGCCGTTGCCGAACCTGCATTCCAACGTACAACTCCAGCTGTTTCCTCAATCAAGATTGATGGCATCACTGAACCTGCTGTACTGGAATATATTGAAGCCATGAACGCAGACGACTTTGATAAAGCCATCAATCTATTTACTCCCGATGGTGCGTTGCAACCACCATTCCAAAAACCGATTGTTGGTCATGAAGCGATCGCTAAATACATGCGTGAAGAAGCACAAGGATTGAACATGATGCCAAAACAGGGTATCTGTGAAATTCAGCCAGATGGCTCAAAGCAGCTTAAAGTCACAGGTGTAGTACAAACTCCTTGGTTTGGCGTCAACGTTGGCATGAATATTGCTTGGCGGTTCTTAATCAATCCCCAAGGCAAAATTTTCTTCGTGGCGATCGATATGCTGGCTTCTCCTCAAGAACTACTAAGTCTGCGTCGCGTTTAGAAATTACGCTAGAAATTTTGGTGTGTTAGGACTAATGTCCTAACGCATCCTTATATCTCAAATTCCACAACTACTGGTGCATGGTCACTGGGTTGGGTCAATTTTCTGGGAGTAACGTCAATGATGCAGCTTTTAGCGCCTTCGTATAAAACTGGGGTGAGATAATGATGGTCAATTCGCCAACCCATATTACGCCTAAAGGCTGCGGCTCGATAGTCCCACCAACTATAGTGTCCGCCTTCGCTGGTGAATTTGCGAAAGGCATCGGCAAATCCTAGTTCCAGGATATCCCGTAAGGCTTGGCGCTCTGCTTCGGATGCCATGATGTGATTGTCTGGATTCACTTTTTCGTGAATATCTTCGGCTGCTAAAGCAATGTTGAAGTCGCCACATACACAGATAGCAGGTTGTAACAGCAGGAGGGTTCGCAAATACTCCCTGAGCACTGTTAGCCAACGCAGCTTAAATTCGTATTTCTCGCTGCCTACGACCGAACCATTGGGTACATACAGATTCACAATCCGAATACCATCAGTCACACCCGTAATTACCCGCTTTTGCTCATCCCATTTTCGTTCAATATCGGGCAAAATAGCCCTGAATCCGGTAGTAACATCTGTAAGCGGCTTTCGGCTAATTAGAGCTACGCCATTATAAGCTTTTTGTCCTGATACATAAAGATGGTAGCCCAAATCTGCAAAAGGCGATCGCGGGAAATTAGCGTCCACAACTTTCGTTTCTTGCAAGCAGAGGATATCAACAGGATTTTGAGCTAACCAATAGATCACCTGTTCTAGACGAGTGCGAATTGAGTTGACATTCCAAGTAGCTATTTTCATTAGTTAGTTAACAGTATTCCAAATAAATATTAAATTTTTTATGAGTAAATTTTTTATAATCATTTAACATTAAAGCAATTTGCTCTTTTTTAACTATTTTTGCTAACTTGGTGTTACAAACAATTAATACCATCTGATCTTTTTAGTATTTTCAGCTACAAAATCTAGCATTTTGTAAATTTAGCTACAAAAACTGCTCAAAAAAGTATGATCCCCAAGGTAGATGAAACTATTAAAACCTAAGCTATATTTTAAAAGTGTAGCTGCTTAGTAGCTATTACTAATGGTCTCAAATATATTATGTAGTGGTTGAAAGTACGGTTAACCAATATTGCACTCTCTCAAGTCAATTTAGGTTAATTTAAATCTCAGAAATAAGTACAAATACTCATTGATCATCAGATGATGACAGTACTTAATTTTGAAGAAATTTTACCCACTGCACCAAAACAACTTATGAAGATCGCTCAAGTTGCCCCCTTATGGGAACGAGTTCCACCTCCTAGTTATGGAGGAATTGAACTGGTAGTGAGTCACTTGACCGATGAACTAGTTCGTCGCGGTCACAAAGTTACTTTGTTTGCTTCTGGTGACTCTCAAACCTTGGCTGATTTAAAAGCAGTTTATCCACTGGCGCTGCGCTTAGACAGATATGTCCAAGATTATGCAGCGTATGAAACTTTAGAACTTAGCCAAGTTTACCAACAAGCTGCGGAATTCGATATCATTCATTCTCATGTAGGGATTAAGGCATTACCTTTGGCGAGTTTGGTATCAACTCCCACAGTGCATACTTTGCACGATAGTTTTACCAAGGACAATCGCAAAGTATTTAGCTACCACCAAAAACAACCATACGTCAGCATTAGTAATTCACAACGTCAAATCAATTTAAACTATGTTGGCACTGTTTACAACGGGATAGAACCCAAAGATTATCAGTTCATCGCACAACCACAAGAACCGCTATATTTGGCATTTTTAGGCCGCTTTTCTCCGGAAAAGGGGCCGCAACATGCGATCGCCATGGCGAAACAGACTGGTTGGCGCTTAAAGATGGCAGGAAAAATTGATGTAGTAGACTCTCAGTTTTTTGAACAAGAGATTGCCCCCCATATTGATGGTCAGCAGATTGAATACCTAGGCGAAATCAACCACGCCGAAAAAGCTGAACTTCTAGGCAATGCTGCAATCACTCTCTTTCCTATTAATTGGCAAGAACCTTTTGGCTTAGTAATGATTGAATCAATGGTAACTGGTACACCAGTAATCGCCATGAATTTAGGTTCCGTACAAGAGGTAATTGTTCATGGCAAAACAGGTTTTATCTGCCAAAGCTATCAAGAAATGGCAAGTATGATTCCTGCGGCATTGGAACTTAATCGCCAAGCCTGTCGAGAATATGTAGAAAAAAGATTTAGTGTTAACCAAATGGTTAACGACTATGAAGCTGTTTACAAACAAATTATTAAAAGTCGCATGAATTTAAATGGTTACATACATGCGGCTAAAGTCCAATTTTAAACAACAACTTTTTTTGCTCATTTCAAACAACAACTTTTTCTCAAGGAGGACATTGGTATGAGTATGAGAGCCAACACCTGTCCATGTTGCGGTGGTTCCCTCCTGCGTCATGTGCGTCATAGTGAACTGTATTGGTTTTGCCAGTCCTGTCGGCAAGAAGTACCATTATTAACTGTCACTCGCTTGCCTAACCCTAATGTAGAGACCCGAAATACGGGAGTTTTGCCTCAGACTACACTCAGGGAGTAGGGAGTAAGGGGACAAGGGGACAAGGGGAGATTACTAATATAAGTTCTTTCCCCTCTGCTCCTCTGCCCCTCTGCCTATGCTCGCAACCTGATAAAATCGGGTGGAGCTAATTAATTAGGTCGAAAGCTGTGTTAGCAGCGTTACTTTACGGTCAAGAAGATTTACGCTTAGAGCAAGTTGTTGAGCCTACTCCAGCAGCAGGTGAAGTTGTCATCCAAGTGGGAGTGGCGACAACTTGTGGTACAGATTTGAAGGTCTGGCGGCGTGGTGGTCATGCGAAAATGCTGACACTACCCACCTTATTTGGTCATGAGGCAGCAGGACAAATTGTGGCTGTGGGAGCAGGTGTGACGGATTGGCAATTAGGCGATCGCGTCGTAGCCAATAATTCTGCTCCATGCATGAAATGCTTTTTCTGTCAACATCAGGAATATTCGCTGTGTCCAAATTTGACATGGAATAATGGCACCTTTGCCGAATACCTCAAAATTCCCGCACCGATAGTAAAGCATAATTTATTGCGGGTTTCTGATGAGTTGCCCTGGGAATTGGCAGCCATGACAGAACCTTTAGCTTGTGTGCTACATGGTGTAGCCCGTTCTCATATCAAACCCAAAGATAGAGTAGTTGTATTAGGTGATGGGGCAATTGGGTTAATGTTTGTCGCCGCTTTGGCTGATACAGCTGAAGTGTTGCTTTGGGGTGGTAACGATCACAGACTAGAAATTGGTAAGAAGCTGGGTGCAACTGAGATTTTTAATTATCATCAAATTCCAGACATTCCCAGTGTAGTGAAAGAACTTACCCAAGGATGGGGTGCAGATGTGGTAATTGAAGCTACTGGCGTACCTAGTGTTTGGGAAACTGCGATCGCTTGCGCTCGTCCCGGTGCAACTGTTAATTTATTTGGTGGTTGTCCACGAGATACAACTATTACAGTCAACACAGAACAGCTACATTACAGTGAACTGACTTTAAAAGGTGTGTTCCACAATACACCAGAATATGTCCGGGCAGCACTTGCACTCATAGCTAGTCGTAAAATACCTTTTGAATTACTAATTAGTGAAAAGCGATCGTTACAGGATTTAGAACAGGTGTTTTGCGATATGAAGGCGCGTAAGGTAATTAAAGTAGCAATAAATCCTTAGTTTTTTGCAGGGTAGAGTAAATGATCTGGGTCTAGCCAAACAATATAGAAAATCTCATCAATAAAAAACCCATGAACCCTGCCATGTTGATTTGAAGAGAGTGAAAACTGATATGGCGTATCAACTAATTGTTCTTCGTTAGGTAAACCAAATCCGCTTTCGCTAGTATCTTCCCACTTGATAGGATGACATCTGAGGCTACTGCTACGATTGACTATCAATTCTTGAGCCGTCAAGCTGGATAAAGCTTTTAACCTATCAAGCAGAGTCAGCCAGTAAATTACTTCTTTTTCGGTACAAGCAAATTTGTCATGTCCGTCCTGATAATATTTAAACGAAAAGCTGATGCCTTTAGGTGACTTCAGCTTGGTTGGTTTAATAGCTGATGTGCCATCTTTAACAACTTCAGTTTTCTTAATCTTCTTCGGCACGAGATCCGTAGTACTCCTTCATCCACTCCTTTTTAATAACTGCGTTGGAAGGTGCATCAGGTGGTATATCTCCTCTAGCCCAATTCCAGGGCGATTCGGCGTGAGTCATCTGCTCTAGTTCATAAGCATCGCAGGCAAAATATGCTTGTGCAACTTCATCCAGAAACGCTTGTACATCTTCAGGTAAGTCCGGCTTAACATCCTTTAAAATAGGTTGCCAGCCAAAAAGCTTGTACTTCTGGTAAAGCGCAGGTATCACGGGCCCGTGTATCCATGCTTGAAAATCCTCTGGAAAAAGAGGAGTGTTATGGAGTGCAAGATGCCAAGCTTGAGCATAGTAAACAAGTTTTTGCAGCTTTAAATTACTTATAAAAGAACCTGTTTCGTTTGCTAACCAGATAAAGTAATCTGCTACGTTAAAACATGACAGCACCATAACCACCCCCTCAGCTTGTTACAGAATAACTAACCTGCATACATCAACTTCCAGAGTTAGTACAGCAAAAGCTATGGAAAATTTCCGTATCTCTTATAGTTTAATTGTACTACTTATCGCTGGGGAATTGTAGAATTATCAGTAATTTTTGACGGGCTTACCCACGGATAACTTTTGAGTGAATCCTCAAAAAAACTTGAAGCAGCCTAACGGTTGTATTATTGCACTTGTATAAGATACATTGGTAATATATTAATTCTCTTAAAAAGTTCTCAGATACCAATTCTTTACGCATTATTTCTTCTTTATAAATTTAGCAGTGGGATTGACCTGAAATCTCGTTGTAAATCGATTAAGCTAGAACTAGTGAACTCCTAGTCTTCATTGCAGTGGTTAAACATGGTGAAGAATCATGAAACTTGGCGTAATCCTCCCTTACAGGAAGCGGTTTTTGAAATCCGCTTTCCAAGTGTAAGTGATTACGCGCTGTTTGCCGGAGGTATGGCAATTTCTCAGCAACAGGAGTTTCCAACTACTCAAAAGCTTCAAGCTGCTGAGATTCCTGAAATTGTTGAACTGTCTGGATTAGTTAGAGGGTGTTTGAAAAGTCGGATAGGGTGTAAAAAAGCTCTCTCAGTATAAGCTGTGAATGAATAGTAAACAGCACCGAGAGAGTGGCATGAGTAAAGCTTACCCCAGCAATTTGACCCGTGAGCAATATGAATTTCTGAGTGACCTGATTCCAGAGGCAAAACCCGGTGGACGCAAGCGTAAAGTCGATATGTGGTCAGTCCTAAATGCAATT
>JAHHIM010000045.1:0-31884 GCA_019358915.1 Trichormus sp. ATA11-4-KO1 | reverse complement strand
TGTAAATAATAATGAGTCTGTTTGCAATTAATGTGAGCCGAAGTCTTTTTCTGTTTGCAATTAATGTGAGCCAACAATTTTCTTGTTTGCAAGCCGGAGCGTTTATGTTTGCGAGCCGCAACATCTATGAACTTGCAACTCTGAAAATCACCGTTTTTTACAAAATGCTTCTTTTTTGTCAAAAATAAGGTTCTGCAATGGCATCTCTAATGTATTTACAAGGTAAACATAAGGTAAATCGGTAGCCTGAGATCGTCCGTTGAGGCTGATTAATCAACAAAATCTATGATTTTTATATGATTTTTATATGATTTTTATATGACAATAAAAGCAACCAACTTTCGATCGGCTATTGGAAAGATGTATTAGTCGTCAGGGAGAGTTATAACTATCCCGTGATTTCAATGCAGTCGAACAGTAAAAGGAGCAAGCCGATGGCAGCTATCAACGATCTGAGTTCGCAGCAGTTCTACCACGGTACAAAGGCAGACCTGAAGTTAGGAGACCTGATCGAGTCCTGCAATCCCCCGGATGTGGGTGAGCGGGATAGGATGGCAACCTATGTCTACCTAACCCCCAACCTGGATGCGGCTATCTGGGGGGCAGAGCTAGCGATCGGCTCAGGTCACGGCAGAGTCTACATCGTAGAGCCGATCGGTCAGATTGAAAATGCCCCCGAACTCACGGAGCAGAAGTTTCCGAAGCATCTGTCAATGTCATACCGCTCCCGCGAGCCGTTGCGGGTCACGGGAGCGGTCACGGAGTGGACTCTTTATCATGGTACACGGGCAGACCTGAAGCCAGGAGACCTAATCGAACCCGGTTATCACTCTAACTACGGTCAGAGGAAGAAGGCGACCTACGTTTATCTGGCTGCCACTTTGGATGCGGCAACCTGGGGGGCTGAACTAGCTCTCGGCGAGGGACGCGGCAGAATCTACATCGTGGAACCGATCGGCCCGATCGAGGATGACCCCAATGTGACGGACAAGAAATTCCCAGGTAATCCAACGAAGTCATACCGCTCGCGGGAGCCGCTGCGGGTCATGGGCGAGGTTATGGATTGGCAGGGGCACTCCCCAGAAGCGATCAAGACCATGAAGGATAACCTTGAGCGACTGAAGCAACTTGGTGTTGAGGCGATCGAGGACTGAGTATTTTTACCCCGAAGGTGGTCAGCGATTCTGTGGTAATTTTCGGGCAAATTTATGGCAGGTCTGTGGTAAATTTGTGGTATTTCTCAGCAGTTCTTAGAACTAATTTTGTGAGAATTTTATGGTAAATCTGTAGCATTTTTGGGGAAAATCTGGAAAATTTCTCAAAACTTTTTTCCTCGCACAGTACGCCATCTTTAGCTGAAAGTTTTTTTGAACCAAAATTGATTTTGAAGGGATATCCATCAAAAAAAATACACAAAACATACATATACACTACAAAGTTGTCTCTGTTAGTAATTTTTGAACAGTATGTTGTGAACTCAATAGCAGATAGCATTAAAGCATCGGGGGATGGAGGTGATTAACAACTGATGAGAATTGTAGACAGTATATTCATGCAGATGTTTGGTCGCCCGAAGGGTTTACTAGGTAGGTTGGGTGGCATGATCATGGCATCCATGAACCAAGCATTAACTTATTCGGTCATCGACTTGCTGGAAATTCAGCCGAACGACCAAGTGCTGGAAGTTGGATTTGGCTCTGGAGTGGGTATTCAGCGTCTGTCTTCTTTAGCATCAGCCGGATATATCGCAGGCATCGATTACTCAAAAGAAATGGTCGAGCAAGCTACAGCGAGGAACAAGGCAGAGATTGAGGCAGGCAGGGTTGATTTACGGCTGGGGTTGGTGGAAAGTTTACCGTTTGAAGACAACACATTCAATAAAGTGTTGGCTGTTAACTCCATGCAAGTCTGGCCAGATGCCGTAATTGGGCTGCGGTCAGTACGACGAGTGATGAAGGCGGGTGGCACAATAGCGTTGGGTTTTACTCCTTATTCAGGGCAAGCGAGTACCGGATTGACTCAGATAATCACAAGTGCAGGCTTCACTCAAGTGCGTCTAGTGGAGACAGAGCGTGGTTTTTGTGTATTGGCGAGCGCACCATAATCAAAGATGAAAGACTCATACCATCTAACAAAACTGACACAGTAGGTCTAAAAGCTACATTTGCACTACAAAACAGCTTTCAAAGACTCAAATCCTCCTCCTGTCTTGGCTGTTGTTTTAACTGCTGCCCATAATCGAGTAGCTGCTGATTCCAATCTGCCGCCTTGCACTTGAGCCGCTTTGACTGTGGCAGTAATTCCTTAACAGCCCGTGCAGCTGCATTACCTGCTCCCGAAGGGTCAAAAGCCACCTGCACATTAGGAATATGCTGCAATTGCTCTAGTGGCAAGCTGTTAGGGCTGTCTACTGCCATGTAAAGTGTTCTCGTGGGTGGCACATCGCCTCTAACTTGATACTCCAGCATGGCGAAGGATATGACATCGATGGGCGACTTCAAAAGCACCACTTTCTCTACTGAATCAGTTGGCTGTCCGCCCAGGTGAAAGTAAAACCAGCTATCACGGCGTTTAGTCCCTTTCTCGTAGCCTTTGAAAGTGTTGTTTTCTCCGCGTGTGCCTCGCAGGAATGCACCTTGAGCCTGGGGTTGATCATCAAGATTCCGCATCACAAACACAGCATTTTGTTGGGCATCAGCATAAACCAGCCCCCGGTTATGCAGCACTTCTACAAAATTTGATGGTATCCCTCGTTTCCGGGTCAGGTAATTAGAAACTGGCTGCCACTTAGTTTTGTCCTCAACTGGTAGGGTGAATTTGGGACGTGGCTCTAACTGAATAATCTCAGCAGTCATCTTCTGAGCCTGGGCGATCGCTGCTCGTTCTGCCCCAAGTGCTCCAAAGCCATCATACAGCCAAGCGGTCGCTTGCCGATAATTACACTGATTAACGTGCATCACCAAGTCAATTGCACCACCGCCGCCTTTTTGCTGTTCCGGTGAAAAATCGTAGAACTTTGAGCCATCTATATTAATGATGTGACCGTGACCTCTCCATCTAAGAGGCAGCTTATGGTCACGGTCTAGCCCCAACTGCCAAGCCACATCCTCCAGGGGCAAATCCCGCAACTTTTCTGCTTGCTGGTTCCAAGCAATTTTTTCTTTCTCTAACTCTTCTACTCGCTGTTCTAACTGCTGCCGCAGCTTCTCACTAGCATGAGCTTTTTGTTCAGCGCGGCGTAATTGTTCCAGCAATATCTCACGGTCAGCCAACTGATGATTAATATCTTGAATTGCTCTATCAGCCTGAAGGCGCTCATATAATTGCAGCGCTGTTTCTCCTGTTTGGGGTGCAAATCGCTCTAGTTCCAAACTCAGAGGTTCGCTGTTGACTGCTTGGTAATATTCCTTAACTTTGGTATGAGTTGCCTTAGAGCCTTTTACCCCTCGTTCAATACCCAAAGGAGCAAGGGCAGCAGCATAACTATCTTGGAGTTTGGACAACTTAATGCTGGCAGCACGACCATCACCGCCAAACATGGCTTTGTGGCTGAGTTGTTTGGTTTTATCGTTGATGGGGACGATATAAGCATGAATGTGAGGGGTGGCTTCATCTAAGTGCAATTCTGCCCTGACGCACTTATCACCGTAATTTGAAATCAACCAATTTTTAGAAGCATTGGCGAAATCTTTCATTCTTTGGTTATCCCACTCGCCAGCTAGTGATGGATTGTATGGGCGAAAATATTCTGGGGATGCCGAAAGAAATATATCGCTACACAGCACTGCATCTTTGCGCGGTTTATGTTTTGTGCTGGTGGCTATTTTGGTTTTTACCAATTCTTCTAGTGGTGTACCATCATCCATGCCAATCAGCCTGATATTTTTTTTATTGGGGTCGGCATTTGGAGTATCTTGAAGACGGGCGGTATGTTTCTCACTACCACCGACTTTGCCGAAAGTTTTTAATTTTTCAACACGCAGAATCGCCAGTGCTACCATTGATTTTCATTCGATGACGACAGGTGTGCAAAACCCCCGCAGGGGCGAACGTAGCTTCTATGTCACGAGCGCAGCGAGGGATGCCGCAGGCACCCCGCAGGGGCATGGAAGTGTAGTGAGTTCACCACCATACTAATACACCTGCGCGAAATGCGTTTCCAGTAGTAGGACAACGGCGGCGCTCAGTCTGGCTTTGTGGGATTGTCTGCCATGATTCAGGCAAGTGTACAGAGGTGTTTTTATACTGAAAAACTGGCTGTTTGACTGGTAATTCAGAAGTTTTTACACTGTGGATTTATTATTACTAATTCTTAGTTTATAAGAAGAGAAATTCTCTTTTAAAATCAATGTTTACCTCTAATTACTATCAATAATGCCTGGGGGATTGTTTACATTCCGGTTGACAAATATAACGCAATTACAAGGGTTTCAGGCTATTTTATTATCAATAACCCTAGTTTAATGACAATAACTGTGGTTGTTCAGAGTCACTCAAGTTTTTTCAAAGACTGACACAGGCATTTTGTAACTAATTGTATTATCAACACCTACAGAATATTTTTTGAACGGTTTTTTGAATTACTTTTGCAACATAAATGTAATATAGATTTTTCGTCAAAGTTACCTAGTGAAAATGGCTAAAAGTGGCTCAAAGTAGCTCGGTGTATGAATTAGAGGGCAATTTCACTCAAAACCAGTAGGTGACAGTTGGGCGTAATTTGACCACTTTTGACTGCTATTAGCAGTCGAGTCACGTTTTTTGGCTCAACTGAATTTTTGGAGTCAAACTGCTATTAACTGCTAATAGCAGTAACATGGCGTGTTTTTGTGTCATATTATGGCTATTGGGCAGCAGTTGGGCATTTGTAGTTAAAACTACTTTTTCTGTACTTAGTTTCTACTTTAATCCTACGTAATTTATGGTGTTTATATGAGTAATGCCAAGCAAGAAATTCTTTCTATTAAACGAGACAGTGACAGCGTTGATGGTCAGGTGTTGAATTTTTTAAAGACAGATCCGATTTCTCCAGGGTCAACTCTGGCTGATGCGGTGATGGTTACTCTCAAAACCCATTGGCTGCCTTTAGTTTTGTACTCAAGAGGAGTGCGCGGTGAACAATTGCGTTTGTCAACTCTTTGGGCGCTGCATCAATTGGAAGCGCAAGCTAATATTATTCGCCGCATTTGTGGCGTTGATGTCGGTCGATGATACTAGAAGTGGCAATTCTTGAAGTCAAACCCAGCATGGTTGAGGAGTTTGAAACGGCTTTCAAATCAGCTTCAATAATTATTGCGTCAATGCCTGGGTACATTTCTGTAGTTACCGATACCCAAGTCCAGGCGTTTACCAGCATAGCCAATAAATAATCACGCCGCCAAAAATAAAATCTGGCATTCCCCAAGGGGATAGGGTGTGAATAGATAGCCAAAACTGACTGCGGATAGATTTGAGGAGGACAAAATCTAAAGTCCCTTCTTGGACATGGCGGACGATACGATTGAGGTTGGGTGCGAGAAAGGTAGCAGAAAAGCCTTGCAGTCAAGTAAAAATTCCCAACACGAGTAAAGCAGCTTCCTATGACCAGCCAGTAAAAGTATAGCCAGTACGGTAAATAGTCCAAATAAGCTGCCAGCTAAATTACCTAAACTACTGAGTGTAGTAATGAGGAAATTTATGCGATACTCCATTTCAGCAGTGATCGCTGCACTCCAAAATAGTCTGAGTACTTTTAAATATCTTGGCATTTTGCACCCGTAACCCCATCTCACTAACTGAATCTGAAAATATCTATCATGTTGAAAAAATACATTCCTTTGGTTGCTCGTTCATTTTTAGCCGTGATTTTTATTTACACTGGCTTGAACAAAGTGTTTAATTTCGCTCAGACAAGTGAGTTTATGGCTAAAGCTGGACTACCAATAGTAGGAGTGCTACTAGTTTTTACAATTGCATTTCAGATTTTAGGTGGATTGTCCATTATTCTCGGCTACAAAGCGGAAATTGGCGCGATTCTACTGATCATTTTTCTGATTCCCGCTACCATTGTTTTTCATAATCCTGTTGCTGATCCTAGTCAATTCAATAATTTTTTCAAAAACTTGTCGATTATCGGTGGACTGCTCCTAGTCCTTACTTATGGATCTGGTTCTCTCAGTTTAGATCAAAGCGAACGCTAAAAAAGAGTAGTGTATGATACAGTGTTTTGAGGAATGTAAAAAAGCTGATTGCCTTGGTAATGATGTTTGAGGATAACGCCATTACCAATGTCAAAACAATTCAATTGCCTATTCCACCTTTTCCTAAATTGGTGGAATTGCAGAATACCTCTATGTAGATAGAGGATTAATTTTTATACTATGCACGCTTCAGAGCTAAGATACTGCTAACTCAATTAAAATTGAACTACTTAAGGTATATAAATATTAATGTAAAAAATACTTAATTCTCTGATGCAGCAACCCAAGCCCCAACAAACGGCGGTGATTCTCAAAGCCGAATGGAATGACTTGATTGTCGAGTACGGTCGTCTGGAAGACATTGGAGATTTTGACTTTGCGATGCCGAAACACGCTATTAGTGTGGCGTTTATTCCCCACGAACGTGTCAGTTGGTCTGTGGATGGAGGTAAGCCACAAACCACTCCTATGCCGGCCGGAAGTGTGTTTTTATATTCGGAGCGTGAGTTTGTCTGGCATCGACGGGAAAAGGAGAGTGAATACGTAAATCTGAAAATAGAGCCGCTCTTGCTGGAGCGACTGGCAGATGAAAGTGGACTGTCTACTCCGGTTAACTTGGAACACCGCGTAATTTTTCCAGATCCAACTATTGGGCATATAGCACAGTTATTAAAGTCTGAGGTGGTCAGTGGTGGCTTGGCTGGCAATTTATATGTCGAGTCGTTGCGAAACTTGCTGGCGGTGCATCTACTAAGAAACTATGGTGGAGTATTAACTAACTCTATCCCTGTAGAAGCGGGTGTTCTTGATGTACTAAAGCTCAAGCAAATTAAAGATTATATTGAAGACAATTTAGGCTCGGAATTAGCGATCGCGGATCTGGCTGCATTAGTACCCATGAGTCAGTTTCATTTTGCTCGTGGATTCAAAACACTGGTAGGAGAACCACCACATCGCTACATTCTGCAACGACGAATCGAACGGGCAAAAGTATTGCTCAAAGTAACAAGGTTTTCATCAGCAGAAATTGCCTATCAGGTAGGTTTTTCCAATCCGAGTCATTTTACCGCCCAATTTCGCAAGCTTTCTGGGGTAACGCCAAAGCAATTCCGCGATAGTGTTTAAATTTAACTAAGCATGATTTTGATATAACCGCGCAAGAATCGGGCGTGATTTCTTTGGGCAGATTCTCTAAATTGTACTTAACAAACAAAAAACAAAAGAGAATCAACCATGAAAGCAATATCTTCTACCATTAAAGCTTCTGCCCTTTCACTAGTTTTAGTAGCTGTTAGCGGTTACGCCCAAGCTCAAAATTTGTCGGCAAGCAAGAATTTAACACAGCCGCAAGTGCAGCAAGTTTCTGATACTGTTATTGCTGCTAATCCCTACAAAGCTGGTATCAATCGAGTTACATTTCAAAGCGAAGGCGAAAAACTAGTTGGTAACTTATATTTACCTGCAAACTACAAAGCAGGCGATAAGTTACCCGCAGTGATTGTTGCTGGTTCTTGGACAACAGTGAAAGAGCAAATGCCAGCCACTTATGCTCAAAAGCTTGCCGAGCAAGGATTTGCTGCCTTAGCATTTGATTTTCGCTTCTTTGGGGAAAGCGGCGGTAAGGTTCGCAGTTTTGAGTCTCCCACAGCCAAGATTGCAGATATTAAAAATGCTGTCAGCTTTTTGCAAACTGTTGATGCTGTCGATGAAAATCGGATTGCCGGCTTAGGAATTTGTGCTTCGGCAGGTTACATGGCAGTAGCTACAGCAACAGATTCCCGCATCAAGTCATTTGTAGCTGTTGCCCCTTGGATTCATGATGCAGCAATTGTCAATACCATCTACGGTGGAGAGGAAACTGTACGAGCAAAAATTGAGTCATCACGGGCAGCACGAGCCAAATTTGAGCAGACTGGCAAAGCAGAATACGTTCCTGCCATTAGCACTACAAATAAACAGGCAGCAATGTATGGAAATGTGGACTATTATCTAAATCCAAAACGGGGTGCAATTCCTCAATGGGCGAACCAATTCGCGGTGATGTCTTGGGCTGAATGGTTAACTTTTAGTGCTATGCCACAAGCCAAGCAAATCAAAGTACCTACCTTATTTATCCACAGTGAACAAGCGGCAATTCCTGATGGTGCGCGTCGGTTCTTTGCAACAATTCCAGGGAAGGACAAAAATATAGTTTGGTTTCCCCAAGCTAATCAATTTGATTTCTATGACCAAGAAGCAACTATTAATCAAGCTGTTGCGCTGACTGTTAAACAATTGAGAACATCCTTATAAAAGCTTTGAAGTCCATCGTTTCTGTGAGATTGTTGAAAAGGAATTTGGCAAGATGTTAATGCAAAAAGCGCTAATTGGTTTAACTTTAACATTGGGTTTATTGGCGATCGCACCTCAAAGCCAAGCTAATGTAACGAATATCCCCACAGTCAACACTAGTGCCGAAACTACGAGGCTCAAAAACGAGCAAACCATTCGCAGATATTTCCAGTTGCTATCACAAAAATGCATGGATAAATGGTTAAAGCTATGGGCGGATGATGGTGTACAGGATATGCCTTACTCTCCGGCTGGATTTCCTAAACGAGTTGAAGGTAAAGCCGCCGTTGCCAAACATTATTCTGCATTACCTACTAGCGTGGGACGCATGGTGTTTTCTGACTTGAAGATTTACCCAACCACTGACCCCAATACTTTCTTTGTAGAATTTCGCGGTGAAATTGAAGTGCTGGCAACGAAAAAACCTTACAACAACACCTATGCTGGACTCTTTCAATTCCGTAATGGACAAGTTGTACTATTTCGTGAATATTACAACCCTATCGTTTTTATAGAGGCTTGGGGTAATCCTAGTGGCTTTACTGGGCAACAGTAATCAAGTACCTCATAAAAACAAGACTTTCAGTATTACTTTCCACAATTTTCAATTTTTATCCTCATGCAAGAATTGCAATATGTCTCTCAATAATTACTACAATCTAGGACGTTCTGGGCTGCGCGTCAGTCGTCTGGCCCTTGGTGCAATGACCTTCGGCACTGAATGGGGTTGGGGCAGCGATGAAGCCACCGCAAGCCAAATGTTTAATACCTATGTTGATGCAGGAGGTAACTTTATTGACACAGCAGATTTATATACAAACGGTACTAGCGAAACTTGGTTAGGTAAATTTATTGCCGAGCGTAATCTCCGCGATCGCGTTGTAGTGGCAACTAAATTTAGCTACAATGCCGAACCCGGAAATCCCAATGCAGGCGGCAATGGACGCAAAAATATCATGCGGGCGGTAGAAGGTTCGCTGCGACGGTTGGGGACTGATTACATCGACCTCTACATTCTCCACACTTGGGACATGATCACCCCGGCGGAAGAAGTGATGCGAACACTGAATGATTTAGTAAGTTCTGGCAAAGTGCGGCACATCGGATTAAGTGACACGCCAAGCTGGTATGCAGCACGAGCGCAAACTATCGCCGAGTGGCGCAATTACGAACCGCTTTGCACTTTCCAACTCGAATACTCCCTAATTGAGCGTAACATTGAGCGGGAATTTATTTCCCTCGGTCTGGAGTTGGGAATGGGTACTATGGTCTGGAGTCCGTTGGCTAGTGGTCTTCTCAGTGGTAAGTACAAACCAAGCGAGGGTGGATTCACAGGCGTTGGGAGATTAGAGACAGTTAAAGGTATCTCAAATCCAGCTTTTCATAAGTTTAGTGATCGCAATTGGAAAATTGTGGCAGAACTAGAAACAGTCGCTCAACAACTGGGGCGCAGTATGGCTCAAGTTGCGGTCAACTGGACAGCAAATCGCCCTGGGATTGCATCGGTGATTATCGGAGCCACCAAGCAATCGCAACTAGAGGACAATATTCAAGCACTTTCTTTTGATATTCCCACCGAACTGGCCAATCGTTTGGAAGCTGTCAGCCGTCCCGAACCACAATTTCCTTACAGCTTCTTTGGTTCAGAAATTCAAGGTATGATTCACGGTGGTGTAACAGTTGGCTCTAAGCCAGCTGGATACCAAACAGATGTGCTGGTTCAGTCAACGAGCGCTGGTGTATCTTAACTACTGTATAGAAGGTTACTCAAACTTATTGCCTAATAAAATCATGAATCACCAACGCCGTAATCTCTTTCTTACTTTAAGTGCTGGCTTGACAGGATTTTTTTCTTCAACTGCGATTGCTACTGCTCGTACTAAATCTCCCAACCAAGCAAATACTCCAGTTAATATGAATACTGCAACCATGCAAAAATTAGTAAACCGCGCTGAAATTATCGATGCCGTAAACATCATTGGTATGGGTGCAGATTTACGAGATTGGAAAGCGTGTCGTGCAGCCTTTGCCGATAAAGTTCTGACAGACTACACCTCCTTGAATGGCGGTACTCCCAATACTGTAGCAGCAGATACTTTAGTTGCTGGCTGGGCAGACTTTTTCAGCAAAACTTTCAAAGTCACTCAGCATATAATTGCTAATCATGCAGTGATAGTTAATGGCGATCAAGCTACCTGCACTTCCAGCTTTCGGGCGCATCACGTTTATCTTGACGGTCAATCAGGGAAAACTTGGACACTGGGTGGATTCTACAATCATGGGCTAACCCGTATCAACGGTCGCTGGAAAGTGACACAAATGAAAATGACCTGGACTTACGAAGAAGGTACTCGCCCTGGTTAATTGTATGATGCAGCCTGATATTTTCATTCTTAAAGCGAATGGCGATGGGATTAGAGTCAAGTATGTACGTTCGCTCCAACTACCTCAAAACTCAGACAATAATTTAATCATAAGTATTGCTCCCCTTTACTTAGAAGCCACTGCCGCGATTGCCGAACAATTTGAATCTGATTGGTTGAACGATGTCCAGAAAACACCACTTCTAGATTATCTACAAATCACACTCAGCCTATTAAGATTTGAGGAAATTATTGACACGAAAATGATTTTTCTCAATCAGCCGCCCATTTTCAAAATGCAGATTAATGACCCTTCTATTCTTCATTTGGCGTATCTGCTACGAGGCGAAATGGAATGTCCAAAATTCTTAAGTCAGCAGTTCGTTTCTTCAATTGTCACTACTCTCATAATCTATTGCTGGCAGCAATTGTGACTAGGGACGAAAGTAGCTATAGCCTGTGATTGCACGTTTCAAAGCTTAGTAGCGTCCGCGTCCACCGCCATATCCCCCCCGTCCGCCACCAGAAGAACCTCTGTCTTCTTTGGGCTTGGCTTTGTTAACTTTAAGGTCACGACCCATCCATTCAGCACCATCAAGAGCTTCAATAGCAGCTGTTTCCTCAGCGTCTGTTCCCATTTCCACGAAAGCGAAGCCGCGCGGACGACCTGTTTCGCGGTCAGTAGGTACTTGAACCCGCTTTACAGTACCATATTCAGTAAAAACACCCTTAATATCGTCTTCTGTAACTTCATAAGAGAGGTTGCCTACATAAATTGACATCGATTTTCTCCAAAATTATCAGCGTGTAGAGATTTAAATTTCGGAGAGAAGCCTGTGAATACTAAAAACAAACGCGCTTCACCGAATTAACTCTCACTTTTTAGGATGACATAGAAGCCAACTCTCTGCATCCAGTAAATGGTTAATAGATGGTTAACCAGTGATGTCAGACTAGGTGCTCCCGGTGTAGCCCGTCGTAGACATCGCCTATGCAGCCGTAAAACTTAGGTAGTAAGATGTGCTGCTTTTATTTTGAATTGGCGAAAATATGACTTATCGAAAATACGTATTGTTGTATTACTAGAAATTTGTATTATTGCCAATTTAAGCAACTCACGCAGACTGTACTAAGCAGTAGACCATCCGAAGAGAGCAAAGCTACCTGAACAGCTAAAGTCAAATTTTAGTTGTTCAGGTGTAGTCCGTCCAAGCTAATGGTTGCTACTTGGAACTTTTTAGATTTTTGAATTGGCGAAATTTTGAATTGTCGCCAAGTTAAGATTTTATAAATTGAGAAATACAAATTTTCGTTATTTAAAGGGTAAACTAGCAGCATTTATGGGAGTATATGGAGTGATAATCACCCTGGCTAGTTTCAAAGGCGGCGTAGCAAAAACGACAAGTGCCATCCATATTGCTTGCTTTCTATCTCAGAAGGGCAGCACGTTGCTGGTCGATGGCGACCCAAACCACAGTGCTACGGGATGGGCAAAGCGAGGGGCATTACCTTTTAAAGTTGTGGATTTATTGCAGGCCCCTATGCACAGCCGTAATTATGATCATGTGGTCATTGACACAGCAGCCCGACCAAGCTTTGAAGATTTAGAAGCACTTGCTGACGGGTGCAATCTATTAATCCTGCCTACTACCCCTGATGCTTTAGCGATGGATGCCCTGTTGCAGACTGTAGGCGCACTTAAATCATTAGGCAGCGATCGGTATCGTGTGTTGCTTACAATCATTCCTCCAGCCCCCCGCTTAACAGGACAGCAGGCACGGGAAGCATTAGAGGCAGAGGGAATACCACTATTTCAACATGGGATTAGACGATTTGCTGTTTATGAAAAAGCGGCACTGGAGGGGTTGCCAGTTTATCAAGTAAAAGACCGCAGCAGCAAAATAGCATGGCGCGAGTATCAAGAGGTGGGTAAGGAGATACTGTTATGAGCAAGCCTAGCCCTTTTAAAAAGTTATTTGAAATCAAAGAAGAACCACAACAAGAGCCAGAACAACTAACAGAAGCAACCACAGATAGTAACGTGACACAAACTCCAACACCACCCCCACCAGCACCAACTCAAAATGAACCACGCAAACGTGGCAGACCTGCAACTGGAAAGCGATCTGATGAGGCTTGGATTGGGCGCACTTACTATGTGAAACGCTCAACAGATTTAGATGTAGAGGAAGAGTTACTTAAACTCAAAAGGCGTGGCGTAGAGATTGATAAAAGCGAATTGGTAGATTTTCTCATGGCTGTCTGGGTGAAATGGCAGCAAGGTGAAAATATAGATTTGCTACTTGGCGAATTTACACCAAGGCGAAATTCCAAATTAGATTGATTGAGGCGTTTGCGATAATGAAAGATAAAGCCATTCCCGGTTTCCCTACAATAGAAACAATATTCTTATGACTATCAAAGAAATTCTGCTCCAAGAAATTGAATCTTCTCCAGAGTCACTCCTAGAAGAAACTCTTGATTTTTTACGTTTTTTGAAAACCAAACAAACAGTTAAAAAAGATACTCAATCACCGCACATTAAGCCAGAAACAGGAAGTTCCGATACCCTACCTCAAGCAAAAGAAAAGCCGACAGACAGTTCTCAGCTACCCTACCGTCCGGCTTCTGGTCGTTCCATCCTCAGACACGCAGGGACTTGGGCTGGTGATGATTTTCAAGAATGTCTTCAGTCTGTTTACGCGACTCGTGGCAGAGCCAAATTTGATTATGACTTAAATCCTTTTGAGTAATGTACCTGAATCTTGGTTATAAATTTTATGTGCAGGGGGAGATTGGGGTTCTTAGCAATATCAAAACTAGATAACAAAACTAAGAAACATACTAATTAATTTCTTACCAAGGGCTGCCATAGCTTTTGGCGGGGAGCAACGCGAAAATGTGAGATCGGATTTTATATCTCAATTACCAGGGCTTATTCCCAATAAACCCTGGTCGAAGTTCCCTATTTTTACCTTTTCTAGGTAGCGATCGCTCAAAAACTAGGTAACTTAACCGCGTTTAAAGCGTGCGACCTGGACAAGAATTTATCAGTAAGCTGAAAAATAAGCGATTAAGAAGAATTAGAATAAACTATGAATTGGAGTTTTCCCTTATGAGCGTCATAATTCCCGATGACATCCTCCGAGCATTAAACATGACTGAGGATGAACTGAAATTAGAAATTGGCATCTTGCTTTATGAGCAAGGTAAAATTAGCAGTGGCAAAGTCCGAGCCTGGACAGGAATCACAGTACTTGAATTCCAACATGAACTGGCTAAACGCGGTTTACACATCAACTATGATGTAGAAGACTTCCAATCCGATGTGCGGACACTGCAATCAATGGGCTTGTTGTGATTATAGTTAGCGACACATCACCGATCACAAACTTGGCAGCGATTGGTCAGTTAGATTTACTGCGTCAGTTGTATAGTCGCGTTATCATTCCCCAAGCCGTTTATAACGAGATGGTAGGTGTAGATAAAGTTGTCCCTGGGGCAGTAGAAGTACAACAGCTATCTTGGATTCAGACGATAGCTGTTGTTAATTCTCAACAAGTTACAGAAATTCAGGAAAAACAGGACAATATTGACTTAGGAGAAGCCGAAGCAATTATTTTATCCAAAGAACTGAAAGCTGACTTGCTATTAATGGACGAACGCCGAGGACGAGCAGTCGCTACAAGTTATGGACTAAATGTAACGGGTCTGTTGGGAGTCTTGCTACAAGCCAAAAAACAAGGGCTAATTCCAGCTATTAAACCATTGATTGATCAGTTAATTGCTACTGCTGACTTTCGGGTTAGCCAAAAGTTGTATGCAATTGTCTTGCAATCTGCTGATGAGGGTTAAGACTTTGTAGAACAAACGCCTTAAATCCCGTGGCTCGAACAATTTTCAACAGAGTAAAACGAAAACAACCAGACACTGCGTTGAAAAAAGTACGAGTAAGTAATATTAGCCTACTTACCATAGACGGCAGCAGTTTTTGGGTGTTGGCTAGCAAGAACGGCAGGCATCGCTTTGGGGCAGAATCCCCAGTATTCTTGTGTTCTCAAAACTGATATCAAATTCGATATCAAAGCAGCAATTTTACAGACTAACACAGCGCTGATGATACTTAGTGACTTCCGCAACAAGTAGCTATTGCTATATCTTGTGTAAACAGTAAAGCCAAAACATTGTATGCAATGATAGACGTTATTGGAAACGCGCATTATCAATAACGTAGTAGTGAGCATTTATGCCTAATGAGCCGGTTTGGGGAAGCAGGGGAGCAGAGGGGCAGGGGGGCAGGGGAGAAATTGTCTTTGCTTCGTTAGAAGCGTGTTTAGATGCGCCGATTACTCGGTATTTTGACGCAGAGCTTCAGGGCGACCCGGATGTGTTGGCTCAGCTGTTGGCAGATAAGCGTAACCCCAATACTCGCCGGGCTTATGAGAAGGATTTGAAGGATTTCTTTATCAAGATGACTCTAATGCCGCCAAGTAGTGATAGCGTGCTGGAGTTTTTGCACTTGCAGCGAGAGCAGGCGGTGATGGTGGTGCTGAAGTACAAGGCGAAACTGATAGCGTCGGGGGTACGGGAGGCAACCATTAATCGGCGGTTGGCGGCGATTAAGTCCTTGGCGAAGATGGGACGGAAGTTGGGGGTGTGCAATTATTCCCTGGAAGACGTGGAGGGGGAAAAGGTCAAGGCTTATCGGGATACGCGGGGGGTTGATAGCAAGACGATAGCACTTGTACTACAGCAGTTTGACCGGGAGACTTTGATTGGGAAGCGCAACTATGCGATTTTTTTGGTGTTGTGGGGTTTGGCTTTGCGTCGCCAGGAGATATGTCAGTTAAATGTGGGTGACTTTGATTTTTATGGGCGCAAGTTGCGGGTTTTGGGTAAGGGTAAGGGAACGAATGAAGAATATTTGGATATGTCCAAAGATGTGGCGGCGGCGATAGCGGATTGGTTAATTGCTAGGGGGGATTTGAATGTTAATCTACCGATTTTTACGGCGTTGGATTTTCATAATGAGGGGCATAGATTGACTGCGGATGCGATCTATAAAATTGTGTCGGCGGCTTTTAAAAAGGCGGGGGTGAAGAAACCGATGTCACCGCACAGGGTCAGGCATTCGGCGATTACGGCGGCATTGGATGCGACGGATGGGAATATTAGAAAGGTGCAGAAGTTGAGCCGTCATGCTGACCCCAGGACGCTGATGATTTATGATGATAACCGCAATAAAGATTTGTGGGAGATGTCGGAATTGTTGACCGGAATGCTGAAAAAAGATGATTGATAAAAATTAATAACTTGACTAATTATAGTAGATTAATATTACCCAAGTATGGTTAATTAATTCGTTGAGGTGGTCACTGAAGAACTTTCAGTGAGCATGGTTGGCAGTTTTTAGAATCAGGAAATGCCCAAAAAATATCACGAACGTTATCCTCTAAACTGGTCAGATATCGCTTTTGAGGTGAAACAATCTGTAAATTGGCGTTGTTCTAAGTGTGGGTTGCAATGTATTCGCCCTGGTGATGATACATCTCTAATTGAGCGTTCCCAAAGAATGGCGCTAACGTTAACAGTGCATCATCGAAATTTTCTGCCAGAGGATAATCGCCGAGAAAATTTATGTGCGTTATGTACGGCTTGTCACCTGAGTTTTCATACGCGACGCAGGGGGAATGTATCGCCGGGGCAACTGTCTTTATTTTGATTGTCTAGTATTCGGAATGGACTTTGACAATACCAACACCATTATGCAGCTGTTGGGGGTCAGGGTGTTATGGTTTGACCCGAACTATGGAAAATATTGTGTCCAGGTTTGCGCCTACAATAACGATTATTAGTAAGCAAACTGGATAGCAATGCTGACATTAAACACTGGGTTAATTCGTAATCGTTTCAATTCAGCCTACTTTGATCGTTGCTCTAATTTTTGCCGCAGCAAACCTGCTAAGGGTACACCTGCATCTACTAGCCGATACACTAGGTCAGAGTACCGTTGCAAAGTAGCTGTGCGATCCCTAATTTGTTTTTCAAAATTATTCCATATCCGTTGCAGCAATTCGGCTGTTCTCTCACTGTTATCTCGTTCTTGCCAAAGTGGATGAGTACTTGCGTTTACGCATTGAGTTAGCCATTCCAGTGTAGGTTCTGGTGCAAATTGCCATCCCGAACTGCTCAACATTGTTATCAGGTAGCTGAAAGCCTGGGGGTTATGTCCAATAACTTTGACCCACTTTTCTATAATGTCGGAGAATAAAGCCGCATGAGACCATTCTTCTTTGAACCAACACTTGCCAAGTTGAACAAAGAGGATGCGTGAAACAGTATCGGACATATCGTTGCTTAGATAAGCATTATTAGCCCACCTCGCTATCTCTGAACTATCAAGTACCCAGTTACATATTTCTCTCCATCCTAATATTGCTTCAGTAGTTAGCGGTTCTAAATATGCAATATGGTATTCAATATAACCATCTAAAAGGTCGGTTGTTATACGTGGTGCTTTTGACCAACAATTTCGGACGGGGTTAAGGATATGTTGACGTGCTTCTTCATAACTAAGCGAGCGCATTACGTATGATGCCCATCTGAAGAAGGAATAATTCCACTCAAAAGGAGGTCGGTCATGATATCTACGATTTTCGTCTTCAAGTGTGTTAGCCTCAACTGTCCACGCAATCAAATCATCAGTGAGTTGAAGAATTATTTGTTTAGCTGTAGGGTTTTTAAATAATTCAGGAATAGGGAGAGCGTATAAAAAAATAGTAGCTAGTTTCTGAGAAAATATTATCTCTTTGACTGAAGGTACTTTTGGAATTACTGGAAATTGATTTTGGTTTAAATTGTCTAAATGGTTTGCTATGAGAGTTTTTTGCCATTTTTCTTTTTCATCAAAATTCGTATCAAAATTACCCACATATCTTCCAAAGGCAATGTTTGCTGGTATCAAGCACAATGATAGAATGAGGCTCAAAGCATTCCAGCAAAGAATTTCATCAACTTCCCATGCTTGATAAAGACTGCAAAAGACCGCTTTAACTACTTCTTCCTGTTCATCTCCAAGCAACAGAAGAACTTGTTGTCTCACTTCTATATCCGCTGCATCATGAGCAATGAGCATTCCAAGTCCTCGCCCTGCTGATACTTTTGGATGAAAAGAGATGAGATGTGGTTGATTGGCATCAGGCATACGAGCCGCAGCAATTAAAATGTCACGGCTCCAAGCAACTAAATTTTGTGTTTGTGCCCATTCAAAATCGGTAATTAAAATAGCTGCTGCAACACTAGCTATTGCTTCTAAACGTCTAGTAATCTGTTCAGTATTTTCATATGGTAGGGAAAAATCTTCAGCTTGTTGAAGTTCTTTGACAGATGCTACTGCTTGCTCAATCGTCATGTTATCTGCGGCTGTTCCTTGCTCAATTGTTTTTTGCGCCCACATACATAAACCGAGCCAGCTTTGTAACTTGGAGTTAGGGTTAAGCTCAACTTCATTGCGCTTTCTGACATCTTCAGGAGGCTCAACCCATATCATCTGTTGATCTCCTATGTCTTTTATCCTGTAATTTGCCCGATTACCATAAGCCTGATAATTCTCCATCCGCTCTCTAATAATGGCAATAGCTTCTGCATTTTCTGTTTCATCTTGGTAAAAGAAAGGAAGATTTTCTGTGAATTTGGCGATTGCTTCCTCAACTGGAAATCTTAAGCTTTCATCGTTAGCAAGAATATAAAGTTGTGCAAGATGTCTAGCTTCTAAAGAACGTTGTGGTCTTTTATTACGTTCCTCAATCAATTCGTAAATCCATTGAACTGATGGTCGCTCAAATCCCTGAACAAATTTCCATGAATTACTTCGGTCATTAACCCAACGGCTTATGTCCATTTCCCAGACAGCGGGGGAACTAATAATTGGTATTGCTGCTCTCAGGCATTTATCTGGGTAAGCCAGAGTAATACCAAGACAAATACCCAAGACAGCTACGCAGTTACTACCAAGTAAAATCTTCTCGAAAAGTTCTTCTACATTTCTGCCGGCTTCAATTTGTCTTTCCATCCATACTTCCAAAGCCATTAGTGCCGAAATAACCGGATATGGCCCGACACTTGTGCCTCTATACCAGCAGTAAATATCTGCATTACCCCAAAACTCATGTGCCCCTGATGGTAAATCAATAATCACAGGTAAAGGGATTATACCGCTTTCATCGTATTGAGGTTTTTGTTCTCTTTCCCGCCATTTTGCAACTGCGAAATTTGTCAAAGTTTGGACTAATCGTAGCCCTTCATCCTCATTTTTTTGGAGCAGATACAGGAAAGGTCCTTGGACGTGAGCAGGTGCTAAAAAGTCATTGAAGTCTTCAATTTTTAATTTACTGAAATCAAAAGGTTCATAATCATCATCAGGAATTATTTCCTGAAAAAGATAAGAATGTAAATTTTTCTTCAACTTTGAATCTTCTGCTTCCACCGAATTATCACTTGTTACTAAAGGTAGAAGTCTTCGTTTTCTGGGTATTTTAATAAAAATATCAAGTGCAAAATCAACAAATGCTTTAGGAATATGATCGGCTAAGGGCTTATATTCTTTGAGAATTTGTCTCTTGGTACCTGCATAACCGTATTTAGCAACTTCCTGAAGATATTCCGCTACTTTCTCCGGAATAATATCGGCTGAATGAAGCACAATTTTTCTTAATTGTTTTTCGTAATCATCTCTAGTCACGTCTATAATTCCTCTCAACTTCTTTCAGCCAAGCAACTGCTAGTTCTCCAATTTCTCTCCGATAAACTGAGCCAACTGGTGTTTTAGTTTGCCATATTTCCATCAGTTTGGCTGCTTCTGGTCGAATAGAACTTGGTAAATTATTTAAACGTGGAACAAGCCACCTCATTAGTGGTAACCAAACCCGCCATACAGGAACAGGGTTGAGCATTAAAATTGGGAGCAACTCATTAAGAGGCTTATTCGGTTCTTGTAAAAAAGGCAACAGTGAAAAATCAGGATTTACTTCTATAGTCCGCAGTGCCACTAGCAATTGTGTCAAACGTTGAGCATCATCTGATACAAGTAGTGGCTCTGCTTGGTCAAGCAAATCGGGCGCACGAGGCGAAATTAGGGGAGCAGTCAGTAGAGCCTGTCGCCATCTAGGAGACAGGTCATTTGCTTGTTCAACATCTCTGACTAACTGCACCCAGGTGTCAGTTTCATTTTTTTCAAGCAGAGAAGCTCCCAATAGTTGAACAGCCCGAAATAATCCTATTGGCTGACCAATTTTTTGAAGATATGAAACCAATTCTTCCCGATTTTGGTCTAAAATCCGACAAATTACCCAATCTTCCAGCAAATCATGACGGAAACGATACACGTCCCGGCACGGGACTCGCGAAATTATTTGGTCAGATTCAAGAGCAATAAGGGCATCAGGAGATATTTCGTCAACCAAAAGGCGATTTCCTGGTAAGTTAACAACTTGTCTGCCCAGTTTCAAAAGTGCTTGTCGTTTCGCAATACCAAGAACACGGTCTTTATCTACTTCACCTACAACCCTTTCCCACCAAACCTCACTGACTTCTATCTCTGTAGCAATTGGCGGTAGTGGTTCTGAATCTGGGAGCATTCGTTGGTCTTCCAGTAGACTTAGCATAAATGGATTTTTAATCACTGCTTCCAGTTGAGTCAGTAATAAAAGTGGCTTTAAGCGAGGGCTATGCTCGATAATGCTTTGTAGTTCTTCGGTTGTTAGTTCTGGTATTGCTAGCGTTTTTGGTTTTCCCAAAACTCTCAAATCGATCCAAGTATGAACCTCTTGAAGGTTTTCCTCTCTCACTGAAACAACAACTGTCCAGTGTCGAGAGCCATCTTCACTCAGAGGAAAATTGGCTAGACTACGGAGCAAATCATTTACAACCTTGCGTCTGCCAGAATCAAAAATCTTATCAATACCGTCAATAAAAATTGAGGGTTGAGGACTGCTACTGGCTGCTAATAGTAATTTAGCTAAGGGTTGAGTCAGTTGTAGGTCGTTAGCATAACTACTCCAGCCTGTACCGCTCATGCGATCGCCTGCGAACAAAATTACAGGGCCCTCTCCCTGTTGAATTTCAACCAGTGCTTTCAACACCGCAGATTTACCAGCACCAGGCGAGCCAACCAATTCCAGCAGTCTTGTTTCTCGCATCATTTCTCTAGCAGCAGCGACTAGGTTAGTTCGGCTGAGGGTAAGACCACCAATATCAGTACGTATGTCTTGCAACACAAATTCTGCTTCCTGCTGCAACTTTTGCAGGTCAGCACGGCAGTCTGGAGATGGAACTAGGGCAAAATGCGATTGTAGTCTTTGTCTAAGTGTTTCTGTATTAAAACTGCCAGCAGTTCGATTGGCTTCTGCTGCATACTCAACAAGTTGAGCAAAAAGTTGGGGAGAATCAGCTTTTTTATCTGGGCTTAGTAACTGGCTAATTATCTCGACAGTATAAGTGTAATCACGCGACCCCTCGCGTTGAAAGTCAAAGTATAGAATGACCATCGAGCGCAGGAATTGCCATAGCTCATCATCACTAACATTGCTGCCCTTGTAACTATCTAATTTTTTGCGTATCAATTCAACAAACTTACGCTGTTCTTTATTCGATAGTCCTTGTTGAGCAATTCTAGTCAGAAAATCACCAGTATTAGCACTGTTACGTGCCCAGCTGAGAACACTTTGGTAATTTTCATCTATATTTTTTGAATAAAGTGCAACAACAATACCAAAACGGTCAATTCCAATGTTAAATTTAGGGGACTTAAATGTCTCCCAGCAAGCAAGCATCACCTCATCAAATGTCTCGTCTTTCTCACCAAAGGTGAGGTCGCGCTTGACTTGAAGAGCAAGTTTTGTGTCACCAACGGTCAGGTCTGCAATGATAACAAGGTCGTCTAAGGGGTCTCCCTCAAAAAGGCGCTGAAAACGCACCTCCCGTGTAATACCCGCCTCTAAACCACGGGGAACGGAACCAAGCAATAGCGCTGCTAAATAGTAAGCACCAACACGCTTTTCGTAGTCACTTCCACCTCCACCAGTAGAAACGGGGCTTGCAACCTTGGTCATATCATTTCTAAATTAGTTATCTATCTCTAGCACGTTTTCACTTAACTTGCGAGTAAATCATGTAGTCGCGTGTAGTCAATCCCCATTGCTGATTTTAACTGTATACCTCTTTGGTCTCCTGGCGTTAACCAAGAATTTTTTTTAGAATTATAGAATGAGAAAATTAGCTTTTCAGTCTCAATATCTGCCTTTCTCCATTCTCCCTGAATAAGCAGATTTTCTATATCCTTAATGCAGGTACCCATTCTGAATAACTCAAAATTTTATACTGTTTATTTTAGCGGAGTCATACTAATAATTGACCCCGTAAATACACAGATAACAGCATTAAGAAGTTAGTCATCAAAATTAATTTGCTGCTTACCGTGGAAGTGCTGGTAAATGCGCTCAGGGTGCATCCAGCTAGGTAATGTCCTTTCCTCGTCTTCTAAATTATTGCCGTTCTCATCAACCAGGCCATAGCGGACAACTACCCTAGATAGTGGTGTCTCACCATTGGCGCTAAACTTCTCCAGTAAAATTGTCCCTGCCTTCCGTGCTGATGCTGTACCATCTGGGAATGATTCATTGGTAGCATTATGGGTGATTCCCAACAGATATTCCTTGGCTTTACGGGTGTCGGTGAGGGACATTTTGAAGAATGCAATAGCCGTGTCACCACAAAGTGATTTTAAATTGGTAAATTCATCCACAATCACCTGCTGCTTTTTGGTGGGTTTTTCCTTAATTCGTTGCAGCCACCTATCACAACAATCCTCAAAAGCTGTGCTGATTTCATCCTCTGATTCGGCTTTGCTGGTGGCTTCTAGCAATTTCCAAACATCAGCATTGTCACCAGTGGCGTGACGGTCGATTAATTGATGGATTAGGGCATCGAGGCAGTATTTTCTAATGAGTGCGATCGCTCCGGCTGTGTATGTCTTACCTGACCCTTGATTACCAATCAGCCACAATGGTTTGAGTGAATTGATGATTTTCCACAAATACCCGTCTTCATGATTTTTCAGGGCATCAATGAGGGTATCTTTTAGCTGTTCATCTGGTGATGATTGGGCTTGGTGTGAGTCTTGGATATTGCCAGATAACTTACTCAACTTCTTATTAGTTTCAGCAACTTGTAGCTTATTATCAGCAATAACCTTGTCCATCTCTGACAACTGCAACTCATGATTTTTCATGGATAATTCACCCTGTAAAGTTCCATTAAGGTGGTCTAGTTGTTGTTCTCCTGGGGACTTCATAGCCTCGATTGTTTCAGCAGTTTGACGGGCGATCGCCTGCTTGGTTATCTCACTTTGTTGGGCTTTGGAGAATGCTGTTAAGTCCAGATGATTTTGAGTGATTATGTCATTCTCTAGTGCTTTGATTTTCAATAATGCGAACTGACTATGAATCGCTTTCTCTTGCTTGTCAGTGAGTGATTTACTGGTAGCATAAGCAACGAGCAGCGCCACACTGCCCCCAATCCCAAATAGATAAGCTGTACTGTCTTCTGGTGGTAAAACTCTCAACACTCGGATATTAATATCAAATAGTTGATTGCGGCGTTCATTATCAATAATGTGAGCAATTCCCCGGCGCACACTTGACCCTTTGCAATCTGAATTGACTCTACAGAATAAAATTTCAGAATGCTTAATTGAGTCGGTGAACAATGGCACAGTTGCAGCTAGTCCACCAATTAACAATGCACCTACTAATAAAGTAGATGCTTTACGCTCACGCCTGAGATTTTCATTAAATTCTTCTATCTCTTGCATTGTGCTTTTACCCAAAACAATAGATAAATGCCAGCAATTAAGTACAACCAATATCCTTGGATGAATAATCTGATTTTTGTTATCAAACTTTCTACTGTGGCGAGATTATCAGGAGTAATTAACCAATTCACCACTGCATCAATATTGAAAACAAAGTCTACAAAACCAGTGGCTAAATAGTTAAGCGTGACCACTGTAGTTAAGGAGCTAATTAAAATCCCCCAGAAACTATTTATCCTGTACATTTGGATTACCCAGAGATTTTAAATAAATAACTACTGCCATGAAAATTAGAGCAATCAATAGTGAAATGTTCATGCTGGGTAACTGCCAAGTAAATCCATTGTTGGCTCTAATTTCTTTGTAGGTTTCAGCAATTACGTCATGGGTTAATATTACTTCTTTCGTAATTCTGCTAGTCCCAGAAAATGACACTGCACCACCTATAAATAATTTGGCAATTCCTATTAATGGCTTATCTCCAAAGCGTATTCGCCAGTTTTCGCTAGATGCTTCAAAGTTGAAACCATCCCCGATATGAATTAATCCAGGTATTAAGGCTATGCAAGCACTAAATACCTGAATAATCACCAGTGTTACTCTCAGTTCAAACAGCAACCATGACAGGCTACATGACCCTACCTGACAAGTTAGAAAGAGTATACCGCTATCAATTCGTTTTCTGGCTTCGATATCTTCATACAATCGATTTTCGATGTGTTGTAAATATCTCAAAGTATCTTCATTGGGGGAAGATTCTTGATTGTCTAGCAATTCTTCTAACTGGTCAGGGTTCATAATGAAAAAAGATGATGTCAGAAAAATCACCCCCCTATTTATTTAGGGGGATTTTTAACTAAAAGCCCAATGCTGTTTTTAATTGCAATATCCGGGCTTTTAATCCTGGTGTTTGGTAATTTTTCTCAGGGATGAGGTCATAACGAGCGCGATCGCCTTTATTTAATCCCTCGTTTAATTCCCGCATTTCATGTTGTTCATCTGCGGCTATTTGCTTAATTTCAGGTCTATAGGACTGTTCTAAAAGTGAAGTTTTTTGGTCAATCCCTACTAGATGAGCGTCAATATAACCTTTGATTTCTTGATAATTCATCTGGTATCGATGACGCTGATTCTCTGTATTCTTAGCTTTGACAAATTCACTTGCTAGTTCACTTCGTTGGTGTCCATATTTGGAGTTAGCTAAAGTGGCTTGCATGGTGGCTTTATCAATGGCGATCGCACTCTTACCAGCTTGAACTAAAATATCCGCAGTGGCTTTGTTATATGCTTCTGATCCGTTAATAATCTCAATGTAAGCTTGTGCAAGTTTTGGCGCTAATTCGGCTGATAATCGTCCTTGTCTTGCTAGTTCTCCAATTTTTTGAGCAGCTGCTACATCTCCGGCTAATGCTGCATCAAAGTCGGTCAAATTTACACCAAATTTAGGCTTTAAAACATTGCCTATTCTTCTGGCTTTGGGTGCTACGTGGTTTTTTAATGTCGCTTTGGTGGTGGCAGTGGTTGAGTCAGTTAGTTTTTTAGTCATTATTTGATAACTCCTATTTACTTTTTAGGGTCATTCCTGGAAACAGCTAAAATTGGTTGCGGGTGAAGGTGAGGGCTAACTAGTGAAGTCTTCCAATGTGAAAAAATTTAAAGATTCTCTAGACGTATTTTTTACATTTGAACTGTAATTAATCGGCAATTCTGATTGCAATTCGATTAATGCTTGCTGTGCATCTCCCAAAGTTAAATCTGGGCTATACTCTACTAGCTTGAACTGAGGATGACTCTTGATTTTTTCAATCAGTGTTAATGATTGATTGATTAGGTTTGATAGTTCTCTGGTTTCTGTTATCTGTTGAACCATTGGGGAATCTCCCAGTAAATATTAGGGTCATGAAATTCTCGATACTCAGGCTTTGTAACTTTATGCCTATTGAAGCGGTAATTATCGAAGGCTACAAGAGCCAGTAATAAGGATGAAATCAACAAAATGACGTAGCCTAATTTCTGAGAATTAAAGGCAATTATCAAACCTCTATCAGCCTGTTTTAGTAGGTGGGAGCGCAAAGGCTTTGAGTGCTGTTCTGACTTGGCTTTTAAACCTCTGGTAACCGCTTTTGATGTCGTTATTTATCTCCCGTAGTCCATCATTCAAGAGTTGGGAGTTTTCATTATCCAATCGCGTTACAGTCTCCCTAACACCTTGCACCATGTTGGTTATCTTTTGCTTAGTAACCTGCGCTTTATGTTGTACAAATGCTGTAATTGCTGACTCGATTTCTGCTATTTCATAATCAGAATTTTCACTCGCATAATCAAAGTTTTCAGCAATTGCTGTGACTTCCTCAATAGATAAAGTAATGCCCATATCATTTGCAGTGCTGGCGACTAATTCAGTTTTTTCTTGTAGTGCAATGGCTGTTTCTTCTGGTTCATCTTCAGAGGCGATCGCTGGCATTTCAGATTGTTCTATGCTTGGTTTTAGTTGGGTTTCTTCATTTAACTCAATCCCTTCGCGCTGTGTGATTTTTGAAACGAGTGCTGGTTTTTCCTGTTCCACCTGTTTCTCAAGTTCTACAACCACATCTGTTTCAACCTCAGTCTGAGATTGTTCAGACTCTACTTGTGAGTGCAATTTTTCTTCAACAAACTCATCAGCTACAGATATTTTGCTTTGAGCTTTGAGTTTGAGATAGTCAACGGCTTGACTCAATTGTTCTTTGGTGGGATTTTCTAGGTCATCGCACTCTATAGCAATTGCGGCTTCTGTGTAGTCGTCCTTGGTAAATCCTTGATAACCTTGCTTGTATAAACGAGCGCGGACGTTGTTAGTAAATTTGTTAGACATGATGATTAATCCTTATTTGGCTAGTACTAAAACTTGGGGGAAAGCGGATTTCATGGGCTGCGATCTGCCGTAGGCGGCAGATCGCTTGTTGATTGCCCATTTAGCCGCAACAAACGCGACAAGAGCTAAATCTTTGGAGTGGTAAGTATTAAGGGCGTTAAAAGATAGTCCGGCTTGACTAAACCAGTAGTAACGAGTGCTGCGTGGTACGTCTTCCAAGTTGATTTTTAGATAGTCTGCCAGCGCCATTAAAAAGCTCTTACCGTTATAGCTAGTGTCTAACTCATAGAAATGCTTAAAAACCTGCCAACGCTCATTAAATCCTTTGCTGCTAGGGGTTAACGCACCGTAGCGCCGCCTTAATCCTGCAAACGTCTCAACTATTTCTTGAGCGTTGGCTGACTCCACATTTAAGCTAAAACGTTGTTTGAGAAAAGCTACTACTCGATACCAAGTGATATCTGAAATTTGTTTTCCCATATTGCGCTCATAAATTTGTTTCAGATGGCGATACTTAGCTGAATACGCTTTTGTGGTCACATTACCTCCAAGCTATTACTTAATTGGGTTAAAAATTAACTAAATATCCGGTGATGCCAAGGTATTTGATATAGCCCTGAGTCTGATTCGAGGTATTTGATATAGTCCTGAGTCTGACGGCTATCAATAACCTTGGATTTTTAACTTTGGACGAACTTCCAAAACCAAGATTTGTCGCATATAACCACGCGCTAACAAGACTTTTCAGAATTTGCGACTTACTGACACTTTCTGGTTTACCCCCACTTTTACGCCCCTGAATCGCCTAGTTTTTGCGTTGGCGTTGCCCGCCGCAGGCATCGCCTCGCTACCGGAGCATTAAAGCCAGTTGCATTAAACACATCAGAACAAGGTATACTTATGTTTATGACTGGCAACCACACCTGGAACTTCATGCTTCGTGTGATTGTAGTAGTTTGCCCACTGCTTGTATTGCGTCGCCTAGCGTCAAATCTGCATAGTATTCCAATTACTTAAATTCCTCTGAATCTCTGATTTCTCTGAGCGATCCATAACTTCTAACTTTCTTCTTTGAATAGGATTAAGTATTACTCTCAGTTGAGGTAATTCGTTGATTGCTTCTAAGTTGCGTAAATTGATGTGCATGAATCTTTCGGCTCCTGTGAAACACTACACTTTCGGGACTTGATCACGCCTGCAATGTCATTTCTATCGTTCCGTTGACCGTGTATTCTGTTGTTGCAGCGTGTTCATTCGCACAACACCACAACGACCGCAGAGATAGAGCGACCGCTAGTTAGATTTGTATGCAAATAGTTGGATATCTTTGTTGATCTAATTTATTGACGTATCGATAAACTTGACACTAATATATTAAGTGAACTTAAGCGAAGTGTCAACACCATACATACATAAATTGCAAATGGCTTAGAAGTGGTATTTAATAGCTCAATACAGCATACTTTTTATGCGTAATGGCTACAAAGAAACCACGATTAACAATTTATTTAGCATCACAGGAATTATTAGACGATCTACAAACAATTGCCGACGAGCAACAACGATCCGTTTCCAATCTTGCCAGCATCGCGCTGGCAGATTGGATAGCTCAATATAAAGAACGAAAAAAGCAGGATAAATAAAATGAGAAACTCAGAGCAAGCCACAGGTGATCGTGCAGAACAAAATCCGTTTGAGGCCCACCCAGATGCGTGAAACAATTACTCAGATACCAGTGAGTGAATTAATTCCAATGCTGACCGCGATCGCTGATCGTAACTGGGAAGGCTTTAAAGAAGTTGAGAAACAATTCGTTACACTGCATGGGATAGAAGCTTGGGAAGATTTTTTTGCTTTCCGCCTCAAGCCCACTTTAGACAAAGAATCTGACAGATGGCTGTTAGTTCAGTGGTGTAGCAAGGGCTTTACCGTAAAGGATGTAGCTTGATGATGGGAATTTCCATACACCCATTAGGTAAACTGGTTCAAAAATGACAAAACCCGCTCGACCGGGAAGTTAAGCGGGTTCTGTTATTTGACAAATCATTAAGCGGGTAACTCCGAAACAAAAAGTTTAGAAGGCTTTTTCGGAACCGCGATCGCATTTCTATATTAACCAGTTATGCGGTCGTGTGGCAATAAGGAGTTACCCGGATTTTAAAAAATTCGGAGTAACAAAAGTGAAGACAATACAAACAACTGTAAACCAGACCGCTAATAGACTGACAGACAGACATTATAAAGAATGTGTAACAAAACGGGGCTTGTGTCCAGAATGGATAGCTGTTAACTGTCGCTCAATGGAAATAAAACAAGCGACCCAGCGCTTAGGATACACAGCTTTGTCAGCAGGTATCTGGCTAGAAGGAAGCAACGGTTTTGGACAGTACCGCCCTAACAAGCCTTGGAAAAGCGAAGGTGAGAAAAAAGCACCCAAGTATCGCACAGCGACCAAAGAAGAATATGACGCGATGTTACCCCGTCATCCTCATAATCCCCGCTACTGGGAAGATTTAGACGCACTCAAAAAAAATTGCTACCACATCAACGGTCATCCCTGCTTACTGATCACTGAAGGGCTATTTAAAGCTCTAGCCGGCTGTTTTCACGGATTCCCCACAGTGGCCCTCCCTGGTGTTGAGCAAGGACTAACATCCTCTAAGAACGACCCCCAAGGTAAACGTTACCTAGTCAATACCCTAGAATTATTAGCCCGTGCTAAGTTTGGATGGATTATTGCCTTTGACGCGGATGATAACGCCAAGACCAACAAAAATGTGATGGCAGCACAGAGAAAACTGGCTTGTCAATTAGCTAAGTTTAAAGTGCCTGTGTACATCGCCACGGGCAATTGGAGTGCAGCAGAGGGGAAAGGAATGGACGACTACATTCAGTCCAACGGTAGCGACGCTTTTAGAGACAAAGTACTAGCCAAGGCTGTTAACTTTGAAACTTGGGAACGTCAGTTTCAGGAGAACGATTTAGATAACAAAATCTTATCAGAGTCGGGTTTTGCTGGACAGATAGCAGAAGATTACCGCGCTCGGTTAGCTTGGCACGTAGCGAACAAAGCTTGGTACTGGTATGAAGCCGAGAACAAGCAGGGGGTCTGGGGTGAAATTCCCTCTGAAGAAGCGATGTCAATTGTGATCACAGAGTTGGAAACACGGACACGACATTTTTCTAGTAAGTTTGTCAACGGCGTTTTGACTTTACTCAAGGCAAAGCTGAGAATTAATCACTGGGAAGTCCGCAAAGGATTTATTTGCTTACAGGATTGTGTACTTGATGTCAATACCCTGAAAGAGTATCCACATGAGCCAGGATACAGGATGCTGACCCAGCTACCTTTTAAGTGGGCTGACCGTAGTGTAGGTTGTGAACCAGTGAAGCAATGGTTGCTAGAAGCCTGCGAAGGTAAAGGCGACTGGGTGCAACTAATTCGCGCCGGCATCAACGCCACCGTCACCGAGCGCGGCGGAGAGCTACAACGATTCATGGAGCTAGTAGGCGCTGGCGGCACGGGAAAAGGGACTTTATTGCGGCTGGTGCAAGCACTACTAGGCAGGGAAAACTACGCCATCACAGAGCTGAAACAATTGGAGCAAAACCGCTTTGAAACAGCAGCTTTGTACGGCAAGAAAGCGGTGTTTATCACTGACTCTGAGCGCTACACAGGTGATGTTAGCACTCTCAAGAAGTTAACAGGTGATGATGAACTGCGACACGAGAAAAAAGGAGTCCAGCAAACAGGTAGCTTTAGATTTCATGGACTGGTCTGGATTGCGTCCAACGAAATCATCCAAAGCAGTGATTACACTAATGCGCTGGCCCGTCGTCGTGTATCAATACCATTTGAGCGCATTGTTCCTCAAAACGAGCGCCGCCCTTTAGAAAAGCAGTTTGAACCATACCTACCTGGGGTATTGCAATGGGTCTTAGAAATGCCGGCTGATGATGTAGCCGCTTATGTAGGCAACACTAACAACAAAGTGCCGTCACTGGCCTCGTTTAGCACCGAAGTACTGTTAAGCACTAATCCTCTTGCGGATTGGGCTAATGACTGTCTTTACTATGACGATCGCGCACAAACGCAAATCGGTGATAACGGTCAAAATCCCGAATTATTCCTTTATCCCAACTACTGCGAATGGGCACAGCGTAACTCTCACGGCATTATGACTAAGCAAAGATTTTCAGCAATTCTGCTCAATTTGCTGAAGTCTCAACTCAACATTGATGCGGCAAAAGTCAGGAACAAGAAAGGGCGTTTTCTCACTAAAATTGCTATTCGCCAGTCAGGGCAAGACTTTCCGCTTTTAATTTCGGAAAGAGATGCTGACATTGGTGCTGACCTGAATAGCAGTAATACTAACCTTGGTGCTGACATTGGTGCTGACATTGGTGCTGACCCAGTGCTGACCTCGATGCTGACTGAAAGTATTGATAGTGCTGATTTACAGAGTGATGCTGACCTTTTTACTAATAAAAACACAATTGACACCATCAACCAAGACTACTTGATGCACACTGCTGGCAGTCAAAATCAGCAGGATAAGTCAGCACAGTCAGCACCTCCAGCACTAGCAAGGGTTTCAGCCAGCACCAATGCCAGCACCACACAAAAGGAAGTCAGCACCACACAACGAATTATTGAGGCTTGGGAGGACAGGTCAACACTAGGTGAAATCGTTCTAAGCCTTGAGAGTGCTGAATTACAGCAAATAGTTAAAGGGTTTAGTCCTGAACAACTGCAACATATTAAGGACGCAGCTAATAGCGTGTGGCGACTGGGTGCTGATTCAATAGCTGATTACAACGGCGAACTAGTCTACATCTGGGAGTGTGGACAATCAAACGATATCCGCATCGGTACTAAGACTCAGCCAGGGGTGAGGGTTAAACGCGCTCATCTGCGTCCTTGGTTGGGCATTTGATTAAGCAACACTTGTGAAGGCATTTCTTAGTTTGCAAATGAAAGCCGGACTCTTAAAGCTTTTTGAGAGGCATTACTGCGTATCGCTGTTGCGCGATCGCACCTCTTAACGGTTGACATTACACGTAATTGGCACAAATGTGGAATAGGCAATTGAAACTTGTTCTACAAGAGCCAATGCCTCATGGCTCTTGTAACAATTTTCTCGTGAACGCAGACACGCGTCTATGTGTTGCGGCTCGCAAACATAAACGCTCCGGCTTGCAAACAAGAAAATTGTTGGCTCACATTAATTGCAAACAAGAAAATTGTTGGCTCACATTAATTGCAAACAGACTCATTATTATTTGCAA
>JAHHIM010000044.1:0-31895 GCA_019358915.1 Trichormus sp. ATA11-4-KO1 | reverse complement strand
TATGTCCATTTTCTTCTTCCAAATGGACAATGGCTTTATTCTTTTCTTAACGAAGTTATAAGTATTTCAGTCTGCAACCTGTCCATTTTCTTCTTCCAAACCTGTCCAAAATCTTCTTCAAGTCACAGACTGCTTTGTTTAAGAGCAGGATATGATGATTACTATGTTGTCACCTGTGCATTTAGATAATTGTCACTATGATTGCAGCCAAAACCCCTACTAGAAGACACTGGGAACTGTTTAAGGTTTATCAAGCTAAGGTTGCTATCAAGATGGAGCCTGAAGAGTTCCTAAAACATTGGGCTGTCAACTATGAAGAACTGGCAGAGTTATGCGGACGCTCTAAAAGCACGGTGGCTCATTGGTTTTCTCAAGGTGAACATCGTAGAGAACCGTCGGAAGCTGACAAACGCAGACTGGCAGAAATTCATGCGCTGTGGACTCAATTTGAAAATGAACCTGCTCACCTCAGAGAAATCTGGGCAAGAAAGCGTCGCCGCAAAAACGATACAGAGTGCAATGATTAGTTGTCACGGGTGCATTAATTAGTTGTCACCATGACAACAACAACTTTATTGTGGGTAATAGCCATTCCTGCTCAACACAGGTGAATCATGATTACCCAAAGCTTCCTATCCGGTGTAGAAGACCCAAATCCACCCGTCCAAAATCAAGCGTCTGACAACACAGTTCCTCTTAGAGAACCACTCAAACATCTGTTGATTGGTTCTTCTAAAGCTGTAACCAGTACAATCCACTACTTACAGGTTATTGGCTATGCCCAGGTAGGCGATTGGAGTCCCCTGCTACCAAGTCCCAATCCAGGCGAAGTCATGAGTATCCTTAACAGACCTCTGGTAGTGCAGTGCCTTTCACTCATCAAACACTTAAGTAAGTTACCTCTTAACATAACTTAATAAATTAAACATATGTATCTCAAGTACCTGTCTTGAGAGACAATAAAAATCAGACAATATAAAAACAGACAAAACTACAATTATGTCTGATAAAAAAGAGAGTAATCAAAATGGCTCTGTCGTTGGTGAAGGTGAGCAACTATCGTCAGGCGATCGCATCGCTTACGCCAATGCAAGCGGAGGCGAAGTTGATTTCGTTGTGGTTGGATGGCAAGGCAGAGTCATCAGTACAGGCTTACCAGCGTTATACGAAGCGATTTTTAATTTTTTTGGGTAAACCACTCAAAAAAGTTACCTATGAAGATTTGGTGGAATACGCGACGGAATTTGGGGGTTGCGCTGAAAGTACCAGACGGATGTATCTGGCGGCAGCTAAAAGTTTGATTTCTTTCGCCCATAAAATTGGTTATCTGCCTTTCAATGTGGGGATGGCACTCAAGTTGAGTGAAATGCCAGACGCAATCAATGAGCGGTATTTAGATGAGGGTGATATTAAGTTGTTGGTGCGGATGGCACAGAAGAAACTGGAGTCCGTGAAGACACCGAAAAGGCAATATGTAGCTCGTCGCAATTTGTTAATTATCAAGTTGCTGTACCAAGCAGGGCTACGGGCTAATGAACTATGTCAGCTCGTATGGGGAGATTTAAGTCCGCGTGGGGATAGTGGACAGGTTTATATTCGCAAGACTAAGGGCAGCAAGAACCGTACTATTCTCATCAAGTCAAAATTGTGGGCAGAATTGATGGAGTTTAAGGGAGATGCTCTGGCGACAGATGCGGTGTTCCAGAGTCAGAAGGGAGGACATCTAGACCGTCAAAATCTACATCCGATTATTAAGGAAATAGCAGAGGCGACGGGGCTGAGTGATAAAGTTTCGGTTCATTGGTTGCGTCATGCTCATGGTTCTCACGCTATTGAGCGGGGGACTAATCCGGTGCTGGTAAAGGAAACTTTGGGTCATGCCAATTTAGCGACTACTGACCGTTATCTCAAAGCTAGACCTAGTGATAGCAGTGCTTTAAAGTTGATGGATGTGTAGGTATTTCATTGGGTTGAGGAATAGGACCCGGTGAAAAGCTGGGTTTGCTAGGTCTGTTTATTGTGGCACTGGGTGATACAAAGCATTTTGTGGGGAAAATTGCCAACCAATACTTCTGGGATCTCGATTCCGCGACCAACTGATAAATTCTTTAGTTGATAGTTTGTCTTTTTGGTCTGCCAGATACGATGGTGTTAAACCTAGTCTTGGTGCTAAGTTTTCCAAAGGCATAGCTTGCAGTTCAACGGATTGTTGCTGATATGGGTATGATTGTTTCCTCGGTTTGCTGTTGCCACTGTATCTGCCAGAGGCGATCGCTATCTCTAAAATTTCCAATCGTCTAGCAACTACCTCTAGCTTTTGTTCCAATTTACTAACTCGCTGTGGTTCTGGGCTGTCTGCTAGTGAGTGTAGACGATTATCTATACCATTACTATCGACAGCCTGCTTGGTTTCTAGTGCTTCGATGCGAGTGATAATTTCGTGTAGAACATTATCTGTACTGTTGTCTATCCCAGTAATAGACGAAGCCAAAACATAGTGCAGCCCTTTGATGACTAAATCTGTGGCGGTGGTTTCTTGTTCTCTAGCTCTGGCTTTGAGTGCTTCGACTAGAGGTTGGGGAAGTTTGAAGTTGATTGATACCCGCTCAATTTTCACCATGTCTACACTTTTTATCTACCTAAGTATAGATAGTTTACCGCGAACCCATACCCACACTTTGACTTATATGAGTTTGTCGGTTTGCGGACAAAGTAAAAAAATTTCGGCGGGTTGCGTAATTTTTTCAATCTAGCCACGAACTACTTAAAGAAGAAGCTTGATTGAAATACAAGAGGTTAGGTTGATGCTTGCTTTCTCTAAGAAAAATTATTCCGCCAAGAACTCTACCCAAAAAATGCCCCGTTGCCAATCCTTACTCCAGACAATGTTTGTTATACCGACATTAGTTGTGAGTATGATTGCAGCTACTCATAAACCTGCACTTTCTGCTCAAACCTGTCCTTATCAAGTACATAATACCGCTAGCAGCTATGCAACTAAAATTGTGACTCAAGAGAAAAACTTGTATTTCTTATTACCGATGGGTCTACGGACAAGAGTCGAAGAATGCACATACTTTGCTAACGAAGGTGCTTTTATCGCATATATGAGAATGGATTGGCAACACCCTTGGGAAGAGAACAAACCTTATGTTGCAGTTGTTAGAGTCGAAGCGAATCCAAGGTATTGGAATTGGCAACTCAAGAACTTTAACGCTAATTTAGGGCAGCATCTATTAACTGTAGGCTTTATCAAAACTCTAAGTCAATAGTATTCAGTTACAAAGTCTACTGCTGTCTACCAAGTATAAACTTTTGTGGCTAAAATATTTTTCTGCGTAAAAACTACAAGTTAAAACCGAAATATCAATAGAAGCAAGCGATCGCTGACCTTTTTTAAATTGGAGCGATCGCAGGCTAAAGCTTGTGGTGAAATATTTGGAAATTTTAGCAAAACTAACCGAATCTTTAAATTTTTTACGGTTACAAAAACTTTAAACTTATGGTGGGTGCTAAAAATTTTCCTTTCCTTAAGATTTTATTTGTCTGCGATTATACATTCATATTTTGCCCAGCAATGAAAAACCGACTCTTACAATTTGGCACTTTAGCGATTTGTACTACATTGACTGTAATTAGCAGCACTAGCATAGAACAGCTACTACCGAATAATAACAATATAGCCGTAGCGCAAACAGCCGAGGAAGGAATTTCCCGCCAAGTGTATCAAAAAGCCAGTCCTGCTACAGTCACAGTTCAGACGAGTAGAGGTCATGGTAGTGGTTTTGTGGTTAGTCAAGATGGGTTAATTATCACCAACGCCCATGTGATTAAACCATCACCGAGTCAACAAGAAAACTATAATCCCCATGATTTTCCTAGCGTAGTAACTGTGGTTTTTGCTGATGGACGAAAAGTAGCGGCTGATGTGCTGGGTTTTGGTAGAGACGGACTAGATTTAGCCATTCTCAAAATTCATAATCAGAAGAACTTATCTGCATTACCTTTGGCTAAAGTTGAGGCTGCTTCAGTAGGCGATCGCGTTTTTGCTTTGGGAACTCCCCGCAGTAGAGACTATAGAAATACATTTACCCAAGGTCACATCACCCGGATAAACCCAGCAGATGGCGAAATACAACACGATGCAGTGATTCATGGTGGTAATTCTGGCGGTCCACTGCTAAATAGCCAAGGTCAAGTAATTGGTGTAAATACAAGCGCAATTTCCACCAAGGAGAAATTGAATACAGGTATGAATTTTGCCATTCCTGTTTCACAAGTTCATTCTTTTCTCACCGCAGCTAGAAGAAGAGAGATTTCTAGCATACCCACCATATTTCAACCCCAGGAAAAACCAAACCCTACTACCATTTCACTCAATGGTCGAGTCATTAACGGTAATTTAGGCAAAAACCGCCTAATCAGAAACAATGGCAGTTTTGTCAACTTATACCAATTTCAGGGTCGGACTGGTCAACAGGTAGTCATTGAAATGAACAGTCAAATGTTCAACCCAGTGTTAATTCTGTACCAAATCACCAGTGATGGTAAACGCAAAGAAGTAGCCCAAAGTATTGACAAAGGCCCTGGTGATCTGAACTCACAGATTGTCACTACATTGCCAGAAGATGGAGTTTACTTAATATTTGCCAGTTCTCTTATTTTTTGGCGGAAGTCGAGGGAATATGGTTTCATTTTTACCCTTGAGTAGATGCACTGATTTATCTTAATTAGTGTACTTCATTAGACTAGTAAACGCTATATTCCCATTTAGGGTATAAGGTTACGTAAACGTACATTTCAATAACCGCTTTGGCACATGATTAACCCAAAGCAGTTGCCTAGTATATTCGTTTCGTTTCTTCTATAAAAAGTAGATCATGGATGTGAGGACAGTTGAACTCCAGTTCTTTTACGATATTATTTACATTCATTTGGCAATATGACTCTGAGTTAAATCTGTATCAGCTTGTTAAATAAATGGCTAATCGTGGTATGGTCGTTAACCTCAAATTATTTATCTTAGATAAGGAGTTATTAAAAATACCAGTGTATAAAATTTGGAATTTTTGTCTGGAGTATGAAGATGACTAAATCCTTTCTGAACACATCTTTAGATTCAACTCACTTGTGGCATAATCTTCGCATATTAATTATTACTTCTTGCACCGGAGAAAAGCGGTTTAAGCCAACTAACCAGCTGACATTAGAGGACTTCAAAGACTCGGCTCGATTACAATCTCGCTCTAGAGAACTGGCGGAATTTGCTTGTCCAGCTAGTCAAATGTACACTGGGTTGCAGCATTTACGGGTAATAGAAGGAGTAAAGTTACTGCGCCAGTCTTTTGGTCAAAAAGCAGTGGACTTGGTTATTCTTTCTGCTGGTTATGGACTAATTCCTGAGAATAAAATTATTGTGCCTTATGAAGTTACCTTCAACATAATGAAAGGACATGAGGTAGATAAGTGGTCTAAATTTTTAGAAGTTCACCAAGCTTTTGAAAAGGCTATTTTTGGCTATGATTTAGTGTTTTTGCTATTGGGAGAAAATTATCTGCGTTCGCTTAGTCTTCCAGTTGCAACTCAACCTGAGCAGACATTGATATTTTTAGCTTCAAAAACAAGTAAATCTTACATCCGAGATTTAACTGCAAAAACCTTTGTTGTGACTCTTTCTAATGCAGAGGCAAAGCTTTATCGCTATGGTTTAGTTGGACTGAAAGGTTTCCTTTTCAAGCAATTTGCTGAATCCGTGTCTACTGAAGCTGAACTGCTGCAAAAAGTCTATGAGAAGCCAGAAATATTTACCGAATCTGTGGAGCGTGTAGCAACTCAATTAGAATTACCACTGGGATTACCTGAAGTAAAACTTAAGGATAATCAAGTTAAGAAAAAACAAGTTGAAGATACCTCTCAAGAAGAAAATGAATTTCTTCCGATTCCGGATTTACCTCCAGCCCCTAATATACATTTAGGGATGCAGTATTTCATTCCCGATTGGGATGACCGAGTAGACCCCGGATATGACTTTTTCAACGATATGAATACACCTAGCCGCAACCTTTATGAGAATGACGTGTATGCTCACGAAATTTTTCCAATTTCTAATTATGATGGAATTTTAGTATCTAAAGTAGTCGTTCAAAATAGCAAGAATAAAAAAACTAAAATTAACGAAGTTGGTATTCGTAACTTTATTCGCTTTCAAGGTTCAGTAATGGGAGATTGTGGAGCTTTTGGCTATTTTAAGGAAGAAGTTCCTCCCTACAGTACCGAAGAAATTTTGGATTATTATGAGAGTTTAGGTTTTAACTATGGAGTCAGTATTGACCATTTGATAGTTGGTCCATTTGCTGAACCAGGTGTCAGGGAAAAACGCTATAGTTTAACTATTAAAAATGCTGAAGATTTCATTCAAAAGCATCGAAGTGGAGAATATAAATTTACTCCTATTGGTGCTGTTCAGGGTTGGAACCCTGAATCTTATGCTGAGGCTGTCAAAGCCTATATTGGTATGGGTTATGAATATATTGCACTTGGTGGATTAGCTAGAACTCCGAGCCAACAGATTATAGAAATATTAAAAGAAATTCATCCTCATTTAACTTCTAATACTCGATTGCACTTATTTGGAGTAGCTCGAATTAATGCTATTCCAGCTTTTCGTCACTTGGGTGTAACAAGTTTTGATTCGGCTAGTCCTTTACGCCGTGCTTGGTTAGATCCAAAGGCAAATTATTATACTATGACTGGTAAAAAATATGCTGCCGTTCGTATTCCTTTTGTGGATAAGCACTCAATACGAATTAAACATTTACTCGAAAGCGGTTTCACGCGTGATGAATTGGTATTACTTGAACAAAATGCAATGCAATCCTTACGAGAATTTGATAAAGGTAATTTATCAATAGATGAAACACTTGAGATATTATTAGCTTACGATGAGTTGTTAGAGTTACCTCGTAACGGCAAGGTAGAACCTAAAGCGAAGGAACGGCGACAGAAGTTACATACCCAGATGTAAGGTGCAAAACCTTTTGTCCTAAAAACCAACCTCAAACAATTACGAAATTTATTTGCTGAGGATGGGTATTTACTGAAGCTAGCAGACGATTTAGAAAATTGTTTACAAGCAAATTCCACTGAGATAGATCAGATTGTTCGCGCAATTCGTACTCACATCAGCGATACCTATCGCCTGCATCGGCGAATGCTTCGCAACCGTCGCGCTGCGGTGGAAGATGTCATATTTGACCGCAATATTATACCTAAAGAGGAATATGATTTAGACGAGCGATCGCTGGACATTCACGAAATCATCGATGAATGGCGTACCATCGCCCCTGATGAGGAGCAGTATCAACGAGTTTTTCGGCTGTTATTCCTGGGTTCTGGTACTTGGTTAGGCATTTTGGAACAGGTAATTACTGCACGTTTAAATGGTGAAACTGATTCTCGACTCATCCAGGAGTTTGGCGAGGATGATGTTCATATCTTGACTACAACCCCCAAATTCCCTGGGGAAGAAGAAATTTTGCAATCCTTACTAAAAGTTATTCGTCAACCTATAGAGGATGGAGAACGTAGGGAAAATTTGAGAACAGTGCTACTAAATCAGCTAGCTGAATACTTCAGAATTCCGCCAACTGTTCGCAGAAATAAAAATGAATTACTACTAAGAATACAACAGAGAACACATAGACCTATTGGGGACGATATTCTGCCGAAATTTGTAGTATTTACCAGTTTTGTGCAAACTTGTGCAGAACTTGTGCGATATTTGTCTGATACCTTCGGTGAAGGGACGGTAGCTAGCCATCAATTCGGAGAATCACCAGACAAGGTTGAGCAAAGCATAAGTAGATTCAAGGATAACCCAAACTGCTTTATTTTGGTATGCGATCGCTCTGGTGAAGAAGGACGTAACCTTCAGTTTGCTGACTGGTTAATTCACTTTGATCTCCCTTGGTCGCCTAATCAATTAGAGCAAAGAATCGGCAGACTTGACCGCATTGGCAGCAAAATAGGAGTTAAATCCTGTGTTTTGATTGGCCCCTATTTGGAAGACAGCCCCCATAATGCTTGGTATCAAATTTTAAAAAATGGGTTTGGAATCTTTCAACAATCAATTGCAAGTTTACAGTTTTACGTAGACGAGAAACTAGCAGAGTTAGAAAAAACTTTGTTCCAATCAAGCGCGACTGGACTGTTGGAAATGATTGAGCCGATTCAGTCACAAATTAAAACGGAAATCGTAAAAATTAGCGAACAAAATGCTTTAGATGAAATTGATGCTAATGATGAAGTTGCCATCCAGTCTTTTCAAGATTTAGATAATTATGATGCTTGCCATTTAGAAATTAAACAAGCAATTGAAGGTTGGATTGATGACGTATTGGAATTTAAGCCTATCAATAAACCAAATTCATCGGAGATACGGCGTTATCAACCTACAATTCGCACTTTGATTCCTGTGAATGAATTAAAAATTCGTTTTGCTAATAGTTATCTAGAGCAATTTGGTACTTATAACCGCAGGGTTGCCAATCAAAATACTGGAATTAAACTCTTCCGAATTGGGGAAGGATTGCTAGAATCGCTCCTAAATTATATAAACTGGGATGACCGAGGTCAATCCTTTGCTGTCTGGCGCACAGATACATCTTGGGATGCTGGGGAAGGAATGGAGTGGTTCGGTTTTCGATGCAATTATGTAATTGAAACTGACTTAAAATTTGCCAAACAGGTGTTAATAGATTCCCAGCTAGATAGTTCTGTATACAAAACATTGAAGCGGCGTGTAGATGCTTTATTTCCACCAACCATGAAAACAATCTTCATTGATGGACGCTATGAACCAATGGGCATTGTTGCAGATGAAACACTATTAAATATTCTGGAACGCCCATATCAATATAAAAATGGTAGTCACCGACGAGATTACAATTTAGCTAAGGAACGTTTAAGGATTATTGACGATTTTGTTGATGCTAGTAAATGGCAGAACTTTTGTTATCAAGCGAGTAAGACTTCCTATGAATTACTCACTAATAATTCTGAATATATGGACTGGCTTCAAGGATGTACTAAGTCAGCAGAACAGAAATTAGGTAACAGAGTTGAACAGTTACGCCTGCGGCTAAATCGACAGACTTGGGATTATAAACTAGCAGGAGAACTGAAAATAGAAAGTGCTTTTAGTGCAGCAATTTTAGAAGGAATTCGCCAGCCTCAAATTAAGCTTGACTCTGTGGGTTTCATGATTGTATCTGGGCGAAACCCTATTAAATTTGTAGATGAAGGAGATGATTAATGACTGACTCCTTCTTAGAACTCAAAGAAATTCTGCAAACAAGTGAAATACCTGAAGATACTAGCGATTTTTCTGAAGCTTGTCATCGACGGTTATTAGAAGCACTGCGTAATTCACCAGGGACAAGAGATATCGCAACTTTGGTACGTCATTTGCTACGGCGAGAAGATGAACTACAGGGCGTAACGTCTCAAACTCTGCTCAAAGTACCCAAAATACCTCCTTTTCCTGACAAAAATATTTGGCAAGAAACAGGCATAACTGTATTGGCTGAAGATGCAAACACCTATCTAATTAGTCCTAAGGCTTGGCAACCTGAATGGCTGAAATTTAGCACTGAATATCCTCCAGATACTCTTCTATATAAAGAAGAAATCCGCCGTAATTATGAACCAGTAACAGGAGATCCATTTTTGGAACAACTGGTGCAATTAGACGCATACCGCAGTATCGGGCAAAAACAGGCAATTCACGCCATTTTAACTGCTCCTGACAAGTCAACTTTAGTAGTTAATTTACCCACTGGGTCAGGAAAAAGCCTTTGCGCTCAACTTCCTGCACTTTTAGAATCCCAAACGGCTGGTGTCAGTGTTGTAGTAGTGCCAACTACAGCACTAGCAATTGACCAAGAACGGGCATTAAGACATTTAGTCAACCACGATACGGCATATTACAGTGATAAAAGCTTACAAGGGCAAGAGAAAAGAGAAGAAATACGCCTGCGTATCCGTGCAGGTACACAACGAATCATATTTACTTCCCCAGAAAGTCTCATGGAGTCCCTAGCATCATCTCTTTACGAAGCAGCAAATTTAGGGTTGTTGCGCTATTTCGTTATTGATGAAGCTCACATGGTTGAACAGTGGGGTGATGATTTTCGTCCAGCATTTCAAGAAATTCCGGGGTTGCGAAAAGATTTATTACGTTTAACTTCCTTTACAACTTTATTACTAACTGCAACTTTAACAGAATCCTGTTTAGATACTCTAGAAACATTATTTGGACAACCAGGAGAATTTAAAGTTATATCTGCCGTGCAGTTGCGTCCAGAACCCGCATATTGGTTTGCTTATTGTCAAACTGAAGAAATTAGGAAGCAACGACTACTTGAGGCAGTTTATCATCTGCCACGGCCTTTAATTATTTACGGCACAAAAGTTGCTGATGTGGAATATTGGGACAAGGAATTATCTCGCGCTGGCTTCAAAAGATATGCGGTGATGACTGGTAAATCTACCCCCGACCAAAGATTAAAGCTTATTCAAAATTGGCGAGAAAGGAAAATTGATATAGTTGTTGCTACTTCCGCTTTTGGATTGGGTGTAGATCAGTCAGATGTCCGTGCGGTTATTCATGTTTGTATTCCAGAAAATATTGACCGTTTTTATCAAGAAGTGGGACGAGGTGGTAGAGATGGTAAAGCTTCTATTTCACTCACATTATATACATCTGAAGACCACGAAATCGCCAAAGCACTTAATGACAAATCAACAATTACCATCGACCGGGGTCTTGAGCGATGGCAGAGTATGTTTGCTAGAAAAACAATAGTACATGAAAAAGGGTTTCGCGTACCAATTAATATCCCTCCTTCTTTTCAAAGTGGCGATATTAATATGAATAGTGAACAGAATACAGCTTGGAACATCCACACTCTAACTCTGATGAGCCGAGCAGGTTTAATTGAATTGGACTCAGAAGAACCTCCTAAGCTGAAAAATTTTATATCAGAAGATGCTTATTCTAAAGCATTAGAAAGTTATAGTAATTCTCGCATTATCCGCATTCGTAATGACTCACATCTTTTAAGAGAAACTTGGGAATGGGAAGTGGAGCCTATTCGCCAAGAACGCCAGAATTGGAGCTATAAAAATCTGCAATTAATGAGAGAAGCATTACAGCCGAAGCGTTGTATTTCGGAAATATTTGCTGAGGCTTACACAATTACTAAAAAACAAACATCTATAAATAGAAGTCCAGTCATTGTCTCTCAATCTTGTGGTGGTTGTCCTGTTTGCCGAAAAAGTAAAAGAACACCTTTTGTCGGAATTATGCCTGCATCACAACCTGTATGGCAGGAAACTAAATCATTTTTAGGTGCGGAAATTCAACGCTTATTAGCAGGTGATAATGTAATGCTAATTTTTTATGAATCTCTTGAACAATTAAATAAGATGCGGAGAGGTATCAAATTATTTAAATGGTTAATCGAACAGGGTATAAAGAATATTGTCATTCCACCAGAACATCAACACTTTATTAAAGAAATTAATAGAATACATAACGCTTGGATTTTTTTATTTGAAACTTACGAACCAATTCGGATGGCACGTATCCCTACTCTAATTTTTCATCCTCCAGGAAAAACCCTACCTCAGCGATATTTATTAAATCAAAATACAGCCGATAACCCACGTATTATTCTCCTTCCCGTTAATACATCAGACCCCAGTCGAGAAGACCGACTACTCATAAATGTTTTTTCAGGACGGCAATTTAGATTTGACACATTCTGTATGGAGATTAGTATATGAGTGTTTTAAAACAACCTTTTGCAACACCCAGCAGAGTTAGAGGGGTTTTTAGATATTTGTTGTCTACAAAAAATCAACGAGAGAAAACAGAAGTCTTAGAAAAGATTTTATCTCCTGATGAACTGGTAAAAAATGCTCCTTCCCCACGTCCAATGCTGCGTGCAACAATTAATGAGATGGTGAAAGTTGGTATTTTAGTCAAAGAAGACGAAGAAATTGCCATTAACTCAGATTTGCCAGAAAATGCTCTTAATCCCCAACTTGGCGACAAATTATTACCTGATACTCTGGCTGAACTATTCTTTGCTTCCAATAACGAAGATGAAGAAGACTTTGGTCGTGTTTGTGCTTGGTATTTAGCACAGGATATTTATGATGCGCCAGGAAATTGGGAAGAAGTAGAACGGCAAGTAGACAGACAGAAAGTCGGTGATTTTTTGAAAATGTCAAATAACGTACTTCATGGTCAATTGGATGACTGGATGTGTTATTTAGGTTTAGCTTGGGGACACGCATTAGGGGTAAAACTAGCTACTATTACCGACTCTAATGCCAGAGTAAAAAGAGTAACTGTACCTGATCCAACTGCTTATATCAAACGTAATCTTAAAGACATATTTTATGAGGAGCAAGAAATTTTACTGACAGATTTTATTACTCGCTTGGCAAGAAAATGTCCTTTGTTTGAAACAGGTAAATTTAGGGAAGAAGTTGAATCACAAGTTGTTCTTCGTCAGCCTAATTATCTTTCTACAAGTACAGCTTTTGCATTATTTAGGCTTCAAGATGAAGGTTATATCAAGCTACTGAGGAAATCAGATGCAGATTTGATGCTTTTGCCCAAAGTAAATAATCAAGTTGATGATGATGGGCGAATTTCTCATATTATCTGGCAAGGAGAAAAATCATGACTTTTAAAAATTTTGTTTGCTGGAAGCCTAATATGATTCGCCGGGTGATGGATGTAGAAGCAACTCAACCTCCAAATCATTTGTTTCTAGCAACACATCATCCAGTGGCGATGTATCGTCAAGAATTGATTAAAGCATCATCACGGGTTGAATATGATGAAGAGAAATTTCTCAGAGATTTTCTAGCTGAAAAAGATTTTGCTTTTGTGCCTGTTTTAGGCGGTTCTGGAACAGGAAAATCTCACCTTATTCGTTGGTTAGCAGCTAATATCAAATCTATACCTCAGCGTAAGGTATTACTAATTCCTAAAATTGGAACTAACTTAAAAGATATTATCACTCTGATTCTTAAAGGGATAGAAGGCGAGAAGTTTGAGGAATATCGTCAACATGTAAATCGAGCAACCAATACTTTAACTGAAACTCAAGCGCGTGTACAATTACTCAATCAATTAGCCGCAGCAGTCGGTGATAATGGTAGGCGCGATCGCTCTAAACTCACTGATGAGCAAAATTACCTCGTTGATGAACTAGATTCTCTATTATATGACCCTTTCTTCCGAGAATATTGGCTTCAAGATGGCGGTATTATTCATCGCTTAGTTATTCATATTTTAGGATATCAAGATAAGGTAGAAATTATTGAAGAACGGCGTAAATTTTCTATAGATGACTTACCTCTTAATGTTTTAAATTTACCAAAAGCAGGCAAACAAGCTCAAGAATTTTACAGTCTTCTCATTGGTGATGATAATATTCAAAAAGCCACTGTTGATTGGTTGAATCTGCATCTAGATGAAGCCATTACCCAAGTGTTAAACTTGGGACGAGAAGATTTACAAAGATTAATGAAGGAAGTCCGTGAGACTTTAGCAGAACAGGGCATTGAGTTAGTTTTACTTATAGAAGATTTTGCTAAATTGCAAGGTATTGATAGAGAATTATTAGAAGCTGTCCTGGCAAGACCTCAACAACCAGGAAGCAAACCATTATGTGCTATACGCACTGCACTAGCTTGTACTACGGGTTATTTTGAAAGTTTAATTGATACAGTACAACAACGTGTCACTTTTAACGTTAACTTAGATATTGGTAAAGTTGGTGAACAATCTTTAATTACTCAGGCTGATATTGAAGCATTTGTTACTAGATATTTAAACGCTGTGCGTTTAGAAGAACAGGTGATTGAGGATTGGGCAAATTCTCATAATCAAGAGGATTTTCAAAGAGAATCCCTGATAAGCTCTTGTACAGAGTGTGAATACCGTCAAGCTTGTCATGCTGGATTTGGTGCTGTTAATGGAATAGGACTTTATCCATTCACACCTAACGCTTTAATACAGATGTTTAGTAGAGTTAACCCTAGCGATTTTAATCCAAGAATTTTAATTAAAGATGTTGTTAAGTACACTTTAGAAAATTCGGTTGACGATATTCAAAATAGGCAGTTTCCCTCAGTAACTCTACGACAACATTTTGGTAAAATGAGGCTGAGTGCTAAAGTACAGCTAGATATTAAAGCTAAAGACCAGCAAAACTTTGATCGTCGTGAAATTCTCCTAGACCTTTGGACTAATAGTAATGAACTTTGCGACTTACCTACAGAAGTTCATACAGCTTTTAATTTACCCCCATTAGGTGTCAAGATTCATCAAACAGAAATTAATCCTGGTACACCACGCGCTGCTGCTTCTGCAACATCATACAAGCCTCGTTCTGAACCTGATAGTGAACCTCCGGTAACGGTACAAGAACTACCAGAGACACTGAGCAAAAAAATAAAGGATCTCGACAGTTGGAATAATCAAGAAATCCTTCCTGACAACATCGCTAAAGATATTCGTGAGTTTGTCTTTCCAGCTATTACCCAAAAAATTGAATGGGATACAGAAATGCTGCTGAAAGGTAATTTTGTCGGTAGTGGTGGTAGATTGTTCCAGCAAAGGAATGTAATTTTTTACAATCCAAAAGTCAAGAGAGGGACTTATTCTGGGGTAGTTTTATCACTTCCCCTAAACCCAAGCGACTCGAATGAGTTTAAAGAAACTGCATTCGCATTTCAAGGTATTTTATTGTACAACCATTATAAGCATTGGAAATTCCCTGATGGCGATCGCTATTTTCGCACCTATGCCAAGTATTTAGAACGTTGGAGTGAGTACGTCTTAGAGCAAATTTGCCTTTATCCCCGTGAATCTGGAGAACCCTGGAACCCAGTACCAGCAACGGTGGAGTTATTGGCGATCGCAGCGACAATGGCGGGGTATTCTACTAATACGCTCGAAAATTTGATTAATGCTTTATTTATTGACCTACCTAACAATGAAAATATAACTCGTGCGAAAGCTTGGGAACAGCTTTTTAATGTCTTTACGAAAAATCAGAAAGCATTATTAGAAATTCTCAAAAGTAGAATTGCTTGCACTAAAGGAAGTAACTCTACATTTCAAATCATTGATGCGGCTCAAATTATACAACCTTTAGAACAAACCCGTAAATCTTGGCAACCTCAATATCAAATTCCTGAAGATGTGCGCGATAAATTTACAGAATTATGTAAGGTACGTCAACAAGTAGATGAATTGTTAGACAAAGCACTTCAGGAAGAGAGCGAGCGCCAGCTTTCTGTGTACCATTCTCTGGTATATGAATTAGGAGAAGATATTAAGAAAAAAGATGTAGTCTACATTGTAAAACAGGCAATGGAAGCAGCCAGAGGAGCAGGTGTATTTCGTGGGCGGAAGAACTTTGATGACCTTACCTCACTCTTAGAACAGTTTAACCGTACTAGATTTACTAGCTATGTAGAAACAATGAAACGTGTCCAAATAGAGCAAGAAAATCCTGAAGCTAAAACAGGTAAACTGCTTCATTATTTAAGCGAAAATTATCAAAAAGCTATGACAGATGCTACAGAATTCCTCAAGAATACAAGTAATTTTCTTGATGCTTCTCTCGACGCAGTAAATAAAGAGATAAATGATTTAAAAACATCTGGCGGTGCGACAGTTGAATCAAGCCATCAAGCAATTCAGGATGGTTTAGTAGAATTGCGTAGCTTGCTCACTGAAATTCAAGGGTAAACAAACGATTAATTGGGGAGGATGAAATGATAGATATATTAGATAGCAGTAACAATTTAAATTTAAATATCGAACCTGTTAATTCTGTTAATCAAATTTCTCAGGATAATCGTGAATCTTTAAAGGATAAATGTCAACACCTCATTGATTTATCTAAAATTAAATTGGATTTAAAAAAGTATGCTGACCAACTTGATGGCTTTACATCACGACAAGAAGAAATTACAAAAGCTGTTCAAGAAATTAAGCCTCTTATGATTGCGGTGAGAGCTTTTAAGCAAAAAAATATTATCAATTTTGATGTAAATCAAAAATTAGATAAATTGTTAAATTTTGTTAAGATTGCTGAAGACAATTTCCGAAATGATCCTGAATCGATTATTGATAATAATAAATTCAATGGTAAGACTTTTAGTAGAGATATAGTAAGCTTGAAAAACTCACTTCACCAGAGTTTGATACAAGCTTGGAAAAGTTATCTTAATCAGTATTTACCCAGCACTAAGAAAGAAATGCTGGAAATATTTGCTGAAGTGGTAACACTTAGGTCAACTATTCATAAAATTTATACTTTAGATAAACAAATACAAGAAGTTGAGTTTCCCAAAAATAGTGAAGAATTTGACAGAATAGATAATTTAATTAACGAATTACGGCTATGTGTAGATAGTCTAAATTCAGACCAAATACCTGAAGATGTACAAAATTTTCTCAAAACTGCTGCTACTCAAGGAGCAACTATTGACCTTTTAACTCCAGAAGTAAAAGAATGGCTAATTCAACATAGACTCATTAGCTCCTTACGTATTCGCTTGAATTAAATGATAGTTACAATCTGTTTCAGATATACAGGACTTACGCAAAACATAACTAAAGTGTTGGTAATTCATGAGTTAATACTACGCAATAATCAGGGTTTCGGTAACATCGTGCGTAAGTCCTAATATAAAAAGACTAATGATAAACGTGTGTTTTTGCAGATTTTCATAAATTTGCTAGGAGAAATCAGTTCATTATCTACCTTGATAAATTAAGAATGATACGTAAGTTGGGAGAAATAAATCAAATTATGTTAACAATTTAATTTGTAGTAAGCGGTTATAGTTATTTTATTAGGACTCAAGTCCTTACTACAATCTTTTAATTATCTATATTGTTATATTTATGAATGCCTCGATAAATTCCTTAATTCAACAATTCCTAAATTTGCTAGAGATTAAGGAAATAACACTCCTCACCTGGGGAATTGTGGATGGAGGATTTGTAGAGGAAGAAATTGCAGAAATGGCAGCAGACTTGCTGAATAATTATGAGTCTGATGTCGAGATGTGGGATTTAATTCATGAAATGCTGGAACGGCGATTACTATTTGAATTTAACCTTAGAGGTCGTCGCCTTTTCCGCACCAGAATGGCAGAAGCTGTAAGATTATTTGCGCGGCTTCGTCAATTATTTCCTAAAAATCATTGGCAAACTGCGCCTACTTTAGTGGCTGACTACCGCTTACAAATCCGTCCCAGAGTTTATCCTCAAAGGTATATTACACCTGAAACAGTAATTGAACAGCTAGAGGCAGATAAACTATTAACTCCGATCCGACAAAAAGCTGTTGCAGCTATCCTTAATTCACCACCGCGTGGTGAAGTTCAACTTGGGGATGGAGTATCAATTAGTTCTTAGAGGCGACCCCGTATCAGGGACAAGTCTATTGTCTACCAGCATTCAAACGGCGATGTTGTTACGGCGCATACTAGACCCGGCTGACGAACCCCCCAGCAAAGGTTTTTATGGTTCTCGTGTTTTCGCCTTTACCGATGATTTAGATGTTACAAATCGCTTATTCCACAACCTTTTGGATGCTGAAGGTCGGGATAGTTGGGGTCGTCCCTTGCGGGGAAGACAACCATTAGCAGCTTTGCGATCGCATGGTGCAGCCGATACCAGAGAACGGCTGATTGCTGGTCAATCTTGGTATTTATGCGAAGAAATCGGTCACGGCTTGCAACTTCCTTTAACCATTGGGCGCACCAGTTCCCAAGATACCGGAGTTACGCCAGATGCAGATGTCATTGTTGCTACTGCTTCCCTGGAAGTAGGATTTAATGACCCAGAAGTTGGAGGTGTAATTCAGCACAAAGCACCGCGAGATATGGCATCTTTCCTCCAGCGTAAAGGGCGGGCGGGACGACGCAGAACTATGCGACCTTGGACGGTGGTGGTACTTTCTGATTACGGACGCGATCGCATTGCCTATCAAGGCTACGATATGCTGTTTAACCCCGTTTTAGAAAAGCGTTCTCTACCTATTGCTAACCGCTATGTTATCCGCATTCAAGCTGTATTCGCCTTCATAGATTGGGTAGCACAGCAATTAGCTACTGCTAGCAAAGGAAGTGTATGGAATGACTTTGCCAAATCGTCTTCATCGCTTTCATACTCAAATAACCGCCAGCAACAAGAGATAAAACTGATTAAAAACATTCTGGAAACGGAAGCTGGGGAACAAAACTTAGCTGCATATCTGCAAACAGCACTACACCTCACTCAAGATGAGGTCGAAGCAATTCTCTGGGAACCGCCAAGGTCATTAATGATGGCGGTACTTCCCACTTTGCTACGGCGGTTAGAATCTGGATGGAAGCGTCTTCCTATTCATCCAGATGAGTCAGACCAAGACTACCAAACTTACGACCCATTACCGGATTTTGTCCCCCCGAATTTATTTAGTGACCTGCTGTTACCAGAAGTAACAATTACTACACCAGCGCAGACGCGTAACAGTGAACCAGATGTCAACTCCATGCCCATCGTCCAAGCCCTGAAAACTTTTACCCCAGGCAGGGCAACGCGCCGTTTTGGAGTGCAGCATATCTATGCAACTCACTGGATTGCCCCACCTAACTTGCAACAAAGCGAACAATACTTACCCGTAGAAGACTATTGTGCTGAATTTGAAGAGGCGGGGAATTTTCAGTTTTGGCAAAATGAAGAGGTTATAGATATTCGCTGCATTCGTTCTTGGGCGATTAACCCAACTCAAGTACCAGCAAACGTTTCAATTACATCTAATGCTCAATTAGAATGGCGTAGTCAAATCATACCACCGGAATCTGGCACAAAACTCGACTTACCTCAAGGTTCGCCGTGGTGCGAAATTATTACAGAAGTTTGTTGCTTTACCCACAGTCAACAATCACCAGTAGAGGTGCGGCGGTTTGCCATAGCATCCCATGCTAACATCCGCTTCGACAATGGACAGGAACTTGACACCACCATTCACTTTACACAGAAACTGGACGGTAGTCCGGCTGCCGTCGGATTCGCCCAATCCGTTGACGGTTTGGTATTTCGTTTTTGCATCCCGTCTCATTTCCGTATCAATCCCAGTGACTCCAATCAAAATAAGGTTCGCGCCTTTCGGACAGCTTATTTCCGACATCGAGTATTGACAGATATCAGGTTGTGCGAGTTAACCAATGTCTTTCAACGGGAGTGGCTTTATCAAATATATATATCAATGCTCACTGCCCGTGCCTTAACAGACAAAATTTCTTTGGCTGAAGCGTTTAAGGTTCTTTTAGGAGAAGATATAGGTCAGGAAATGGCAAGGGTTTTAGACAATATCTTCCAAACATTGGATGTCAAGGAAACCTTACTTGAGGACGGCGAGGAGTCGTTACCAGACCAGATACAAGAAAGGCAGAGGGTACATGACAGATTGCTGGCACTTTGCAGGACGGACACAATTCAAATTATTTTAAACGACTTGGCATCAGTTCTCTGGTCAGAACCGGATGAGGAGTGGCACACTTGGGCAGCATTACGGTTCAAAGCAACTTTGGGAGGGGCTTTGCTGGATGCTTGCAATCAGTTATGCCCTCATTTTGATGTGGGGGACTTGATTTTAGATATTGATCCGGGGCCGCGTCCAGAAGATGTAAATGTTGAGAGTGAGGGCGAAGAAATCTGGATTACTGAGTCTACCATTGGCGGTGGTGGGGTGATTGAGGAGATTTTACGGCGTTATGCAGCTGACCCAGCGAATTTTTTCCGGTTGGCGGGGAGTGCGTTGGCAGCTTCGGATTTTGAGATTGTGGATTCAGAACTGACTCGGTTACTGGAGTTAACCCAAACCAGTGTGGAAGTTGCTGATGCAATGGCAGAGGTGAGGTTAACACAGGGGCATAATGAATTAAAACAGGCAAGCGATCGCCTGCGTCAAGTCCTATCTTCTGCGGGAATTTTGGCAATACACCCAGTGATAACTGCAATTAATGCACGGGTTTTGCGTCCAGGGAGTAACTGCGAAACAGATCAACTGCTGTTGAATTTAATTAGTTTGTGGCATACAGAAGAACAACGCTTAGGTATCGAAATTGATGGGCGGGTTTTTGCCTATGTAGTTAGTAATAATGACCAATTGGATCAGGCGTTGTCGCATCTTGGTTTATTGCAGCCTAATCCCTATTGGCGATTTCAAGTGATTTATGGACTGTTGTGGGCAAGGGGAAATATAGTGCGATCGCGTGCCTTATCTTCCTATAATCCCTTTGTTGTGATTCCCGATGCTGATAGAGAAATTTTACTGGATGTTTTGCAAGTAGGCGATCGTACAGTTTGGCTGGATGAACCCGACTGGCGCAAACAGGTGGAGGAGGCGTTTAAGCAAGGTGCTTCGGTTTCGCTGATAGCGCGTCCTGATGCACGGGGGGATTTAAAGTCAGCAATGTTGAGTTTGGCAGTGGAACCAATGGAAGTTGGGTTTTTGCAAGTTTATCCAGTGGTGGAGGGGATGCAGAGGTATCCACAGGGGTTTGGGGTGCGGTTACGAGTCAGGGAGACAGTGCAGTGATCTTAAAGTCAATAGCTGAGAAGTAAGCATTTATCAGGACAAATTAATAGTTTTGTTTTTATCTTTTTTGCTAGTATCAATGTTTCCTTGTAAGTCAGCTTCCCCAATATGATATCCTCTTTTATCAAAAACTTCTAAGTGAGCAGCTTTACCATAATGTAAATTATCTACATACCAATACATTCCTGTAGATAATTCACAATAAATACATCTGCCATCATACTTTCGTGAAGTTTTTTGAAATATTGTAGTGTCTCGGAAAATTGTTTGTTCATCTCTTGGAGGTTCAGTAACATCTAAAGAATATTCTAGTGAGCTTAGATTTAATTTATTTTCTAACCAATATTCCAGTGCTAATTTACTATCAACACCATCTATACATATCTGATTATCTTCCACATTATTTTTAATAATTGTAATTAAACAACAGTTAATAATATGGGGGTGAGTGATTTTAAAACTAGAATTAATAAAATTAACTAACAAGTATGCCTTGTTTTCGTTTTGAATTTTTCGTTCAGTTACTTCCGCCAAAGAAGTGTCACAGACATTTTTATAATCCTTGTCAATAGTTAAGCAATCAAATAAATCTTCTGAAGAATGCAACTGCTCTGTACGCCATTGTTTGGGATTTGACTTATTGAAGACGATATTAATAAAAGCCGTTTTCAAGGATTTATCTTTCAGTTGATTAAGACTAGCATTGAAACTATCTCCTTTGATTGCTTCATATTTAGCATATATATTGTTATCTTCTTTATAAAGTTCTCTATCTTTAATTTTTTGATTGATTAATTCAAAAATAGAGTTAAAAATTTTTATAGCATCCCGGAATTCTGCCTCTGTCATAAACTGTCCTTCTAGGGATACTTCGTTAATAAATATTTCCATTACTTACATTCCAAAAAGCCGAGAGAAATCTTTATCCATTTGGTCAAAAAATCCTTCTGGCCATTCTTCAATTCCTCCGTTTGGTTGAACGGGAATTTGCACTACTGGCTGTTCTGGATTTCGCTGGAAATATAATATAATTAAATCTTCTGGAGTGACAATTTTATCAAGAACAGCTATTCGCAAGGCATTCAAGATGTGGTCGCTGTGTGATTCAATAAAAACTTGCACCCCACAACTGCTAACTCTGGCTAAAAATTGAGCTAATCGGGATTGCGCTCTTGGATGCAGATGCGCTTCAGGATTTTCTACGATTAATATTTCACCTGGTTGAGCAATCAATCCTGAAACAACAATAGGCAAAATGCAATGATACCCAAATCCAACATTAGCTGGTTTAAAACGGTCTTTTGAGTTACTCGTATTAAATAAAAGTTCGAGTATATTACTGTCAGAACTAGGGATTTCGACCTTTGCTCCATTAAAAATTTCGTTAAGCCATTCTTCTGTTTGAGTATATAAAGTCTTGGCATCTTGACCTAGACATAACTTTTCATTGATTAAATAATCTCTCTTTTTATAGAGTAAGTTAACTGTAAATTCTCCCTTGGCTCCTGCATTTGGAAATTTGTTCAAAGTAGCTTTAGAATAAGATTCTTGTGGACCTAAACGGTCTGCTGAAATGTAATGTATTTTATAAAAATGCAAAGATTGATGCAGCGAATATACATCCAATGTGAGGCTGTATTTTTCTGGAATTTTAAAATCATATCCCCCGCCATAGAAAGGTAATAAATTTAAAAGACCACAAGAGCCTTTTCGTTCCGGTATTAGCCCTGGTAATTCACCTCGGTTTCCTTCATTAAAATCAAATCTATTTATATTCAAATTATTTGAATCTTTAATCTTTTTGTATACTCCTTGAAATTCATAATTAGATTGGATTTTATTGGTATCTATAACAGCTTTATCAAAAAAAGTAATATTGCTTATCTGAGCTACCATATCATCTTCAAAATTTTCCTCAAAATCATATTCTGCGTAGCCGTGAAGCTTGAGATTATCTTCTTGATTAGGATTCAGAATATGTTTATCTTCATAATGGTAGATAAATTTGATTGATTCATTTCTGGAAATACTACTGTTTTTAATATCTGTAAAGCTACCTAAGTTGACACAACTACCATTTAATACAATTTGAGATGCACTATCATTATGCTCAATAGATTGCCTCATTAATAGCAAAGATTGAAGAAGCGTAGACTTACCACATCCATTTATTCCTGTTAACAGAGTTATTTGACCTAATAGGAAAGATGTTCTTTCTTTAAAAACTTTAAAATTTTCTAATTCTATTTGTGTAATCATTAAATACTTCCTAAAACTTTTTGTGCAAGGTTAAATCTAGTAATTACCTTAGCTTTACTACTTGTAGCATATCTTATAGCATCAATATATTCTGGATTTTGTAGTAACTTATCAAAGTTATCTTGAATAGTTTTTTTATTTTCTTGTAAAAAAACATCACTATTAATTGATAAAAAATAAGAAACAGATTCAAAAATAGCAATATTTATTCTTCCTCTCCTTTCTAGTGCAGGTAAACGGAAGTTTCTTTTGCCGAAAAAATCTAGGCTTAAATTCATAACTCTCTTAAAATCATTTTTTAATAAATCTATTTTTTCATCTGACATCAAATTAATTTTTTTCATTGCATTTTCCACAAAATCACTCAATTCACCCTGATATTCTGTTTCATAATCAAATATTTTAAATGCTAAGTAGCGTAATATAACCTCCCTATCTTTCATTCTTCTAGGGGATATTCCATCATCAATAGCTCTTTTAAAATAGTCTTTTTCTGATAACTCTTTGAGGAGTCTAGTAGATTTTCCCGAAAAAATACAATTTCGTACTTCTTGACGCTCAAGATTTGTTCCACCCGTATTAATTCTATTAAAAATATCGTAAACAACTTTGGCTGGCACAGAAGGTCTAATAATGTATATATAAAGTTTTTTATCTTCTATTCTTGTTTGATAGTCACCTGGCAACTCTTTAAGTTCTGAAAAATTATATCCATTTAAATCTGTTAAAGCTTCTAAGGCTGTTAAGTTAAACTCATCATTCACAAATTGGTGTAATGTGGATGTCCTTTGTAACCCGTCTACAATAATATACTTACCTTCTACAGTTTGATTAACATACAAAGGAGGTAATGGAAAGTTAAGGATTACTGATTCGATAAATTTACTTTTCTTTTCTGGTGTCCAAACTAAATTACGTTGAAAATCAGGATCAATGATCAGTTTTTTATTATCATATTTTCTCATCAACTCGAAAACTGTTTGAGGATCTTCTCTAATGTCAATATCTGCTGTAGTTGGGTCATAAGGATACAACCCCCCATTATCACTTCTATCTTCTTCAGCAGTATCTTCATCTTTTTCAATTACATCACTATCTTGTACTTCAATATCCATTTATCTTTACTCCTTTTGTTAGCTGATATACGCGATATCGTTGGAACTTGCAGTGGATCTCAAAGCACCTGACAATTTGATTATCACAATAAGTAGTCACTTAGTTTGTAAATGATGACTAAAGCAACGTTCAATTCTCAAAACCCTGAAATCACTAAAAACTACATCACTCATCTATTACAGCAGTTAACTGAAGATTATAAAAACACCAAAGAAGAACGAAAAAAATTAGCTTCTCTATCACTCGCTTCTAATGAAGAATTTACTGTTTTAGAGGAAATCGAATTGTTAACAGTGGATATCCGAGGCTATGCCAGTCAAATTCAGGCACGGGGTAGGATTGAGAATGAACAGCAGGCAATTGAGCGATTGCAACCTATGCAAGTCTTTGATGTTCCTGCTATTGCTCAATTTTACTTTGTCACCGATGGAGACTACAAGCAAATAAAAGTTTATATTAGAATGCTAGATTACTTACGCTTGCTGATTCTAGAATATTTGCGCTTGTGCCAAAATTGACAACAAGAATCTGCTCAAATTGAATAACATTAAATGCCCTCCCGCTATATCCACTCGCGGCTAAGTTCCCGCCAAATCCCTGACTTACTCCAAACTATTTTCGTCGCCGAACTCATTAATCCCAGTCAGTGTATCTGGCTTGTTTCCCCCTGGCTATCTGACATACCTGTTATCGATAACACTGCCAACATCTTCCTGTGCCTAGAACCAGCTTGGAGTCGCTCCCGCATTCGCCTTTCCCAAATCCTCGCTACCCTAGCAGCACAGGGAACCACCATACACATCGCCACCCGTCCCGACTCCCACAACCATAGTTTTTTGTCAGCACTCAAAGTTAGAAATGACGGCACAAACTGCCACATCCACATTACTGAAGAATTACACGCCAAAGGTATCCTGGGAGACGGGTATTATCTTGCAGGTTCGATGAATTTTACTTACAACGGTATTACAGTCAATGAGGAAGCAGTAATTTATGAGACATCCCCAGAAATTATCGCTGAACAACAGGTAATTTTTGCTAACCGTTGGGGAGGAGTAGAGCCATGAGTAATTCTAGCAATACCGATGTCCGCCGTTTCCTAGAGCAGTTCTTTGGCGCAGGTAATCAATTAGACCTGGGAAAAATCGAACGTGGTGAAGGCAACCATGCCAAAATTCGTCCTTGGGTGGAACGATTGACCCAAACTGAACCTCAACCAACGGTTCTCCCCCGTTGGCGTGAAGGTGGGGTAGATTGGTATGGCATAGCCCAAAGCCAACGCCAATTACGCACCTTGAGTGAAGAATTGATGGCATTCGTTGGCCCCACCTACTCTACATTCCGAGGACAACGGGCCCAGCTAAACTTGCAAGATCCTGTAGAATTAGCAGTTTACAAATTTACTGGCGGTGCAGTAGTCAAATTGAGTGGACAGGCGACAACTGTTTGGGAAGCTTTAGAACGGATGCGCCGGGTGAGCGATCGCCGAGTCAAGCGAGTAGTAGAAATTCCTCTGCCCACGGGTCGGGTACTGCGCGACTTTTACATGGCACTGCAAGCAGGCGATCGCGTTTCTGCGGAAAACTCCCTGCAATACCTCCTAGACCAGCATCGCCTGGATGCCCTCAATCTCCTATTTTTGCGGGTACAACTCTTAGCAGAATTACAGCAATGGAACGAGTTACTTAACCTTCTAGAATCGACTAATCTCTTACAGGTTCGCCGACCCTTTGCTGTTACCCAAGCTTTACTTCAGGCAGTGTACCGCACCCATCTGCAACATTTTGAGGAAAATAACGCCCTTACGAGTGCTATAGCCTATTTCCGAGAAGTCATTTTCCCCCGTTACAGAAGTCTTTTTGCGGTGCGTGCTGGTAGTAAGCTCCCAGAAGTGTTGAAATTATTCATGCTCCTGGCTGTCGGTGGAGAACCGCCACAACCTGCCCTCCGTGACGAACTGCTGGCAATTCCAGGAGTTGAGGAGAGCGATCGCCACTATCTACAAAGGTTAGCTGCACTCCTACCCGATATTGCCCCTCCTCACTTGGAAAAGCCAATAGAGTGGGATGCTGGGGAATTGCAACGAGCTGAACAGCTATGCAAGGATGGCGACTTTGACCAAGCCTTTTCATTGCTCTGTGATGCTCCCTCATCGAAGGACAAAGTTCGCTTACTCTTGCAGTGTGCCTATGAATTGGGAACCTTGGCAGTAGAAAAAGCTGCATTGCAAGCCTTTGATGCGCTGACTGCTGATGAGCAAACAGCTTTGCTCAAGGTACGTTGGAACCGAGATTTTCTTAACCAACTGTCCGGAAGGCAAGAAGATGCAACACAAAACACCCCAACAGCCGAAACTGTGCCGATCAATTGGCTTGAGTGGCTGTTGCAGTTGGACAAAGATCCAAATTGGGAGCGAGCTTTATATACTGCATACCAAGGTTCTGCTGAGTGGGATGTCACCAGTTTGCTGATGCAGCCGCAAGCAGTGGCAGATTTTGACGAATTGTTAGATAAAGTCGGCTCAAAAGCTGAGTCTGTGCTGCACAATGCCCTTCCCCACTTGTTAGCCTTTTTTCAAAAAGATGAACAATTTCCCCGTGGCGAGTTTTTGATTCTTTATCATTCGCTGCTAGAACTGCTAGTTCTCAGCACCCTGGGTGGAGATGCTGATTTGATTTTGTTTAATGATTTAGCGATCGCACTTTTAACTTTGGGAATTGACGCTGCAATATATAGCGAAATTCTAGACCATGCTTTGGAACTCTGGAATCGCTTTAACGCTCCTAAAAAGGTTGATTGGATGCTTGACCTACTTGACCTACTGGTATTGTACCCCTGTGCAGTTCCCCAGAGGCGCGAACAGTTATTATTTACGGTTGCTGAAAGTCTGCGTCGCTTTGCCGGACGTATTGACGAGACTCAATGGGGGATTTTTCGTTCTCTGGTGAAAGACCTTAACTTACAAGAATCACTGCCAAATTTACTCGGCGAACAAGCAAGTTTGGTAGAACCAAGTATTGAGGTTGAAGCGAATATCTTCCAAAAACTGAAGGGGAAATCTATTCTTATTTACACTTTGACAGAATCAGCAGCCTTAAGGGTGAAAAGCATTTTGGAAACTGCTTGCCAAGAGGTTACAGTTTACCTCAGCCATGATAAAGGGGGTAATGATAGGCTGCGTCAGTGGGTGAGAAATTCTGATATTGTTGTCATGGTAACAGCTAGTGCCAAACACGCAGCCACAGGTTTTATTGAAACGCATCGCCCATCAAATCTTGCACCAATTCTTTTGGTTAATAGTAAAGGTAGTGCAAGTATGCTGCGGGTAATACGGGATTATTTAGCCGTCTGAGGATTTGATACATAACAATAGGTTGTCTTTGATCAGTGATTGCCTACAGCACTGCGCTCAACGCAATCCCCAGGAAAGGTGGGGGTATAGTCCATCGCACTCTCAGCATGAGGTGGGTATCTTGTGATATCTTACTGTCAATAAATATGTAAATTAAACAACATTACTTACAGGGAGTATACCAACAAACTCACGCAAAACTCTATGGCAGGCATCCACAGTAGTCCGTGTATTTTGAATAATTGGGTCTCCTGCTGCCCCAACTTGCGTGACTCCTCGCTCCAACCAAAATTCATTGCGTTTACGCCAATCTATCTCCCGCAGTCTATTCAACCACTTGACCAGTTCCTGTTCAGGAACATTTTCTAATAACAAATCGCGAGCCAACATTCCCAAAGCCTGGAATACAACTGCGTTAACCGTCAGGGACTCCTGTCTTTGATCTGTGCGCTCCTCCTTGCTTTTAATTTTCCAAGGGTCATCAGGTAAAATGCTGGCTACAGCAGCCCAAAACGTTGCTGCCCAATCAATTCGCAATTCCAAATCTTTTTTAGAGTTGAGATTGGGAAACATATATTTCGTGGCTGTCACCAGGGTAGAAAGTGTCAACAACTTGGGATTATGCTTACCCAAGCCGTTCTCCACCATTTCTACATTATTACGGAACTGAGGAACTCGCTGGAGCAAATCTTTGGCAATTAAAACTGTAGGCGATCGCTTATCAAACATATGCGAAAGCGATACACTTGGTCTTTGCACTAAAAGGTTTTGGTCACGGAAGGCTTGACGCTCCTCCTCTAGTGGCAATCCCGCATATATCAATACACCAATTTCTAACTGTGAAAGGATGATGGCATACTCTGACTGTTGCGCCTGAATATCTAAGAGCGATTGACGAATGCCATAGCATCTATGCTGACCATCAGTTAAGCGTAAAGCAACAGAGTGATAAGGCAGGTAAAGACTGCCATCCCTGTAGGTTGGGCGTGGCTGAACGTTAACGCAAATCGGTGGGAAAAACGTAGTCCCATCTTCATAAGTCTCCAGAATATACCGAGCGATCGCCTTGACTCGTGTCGGATTGAGTTTACGTTGGGCCAAGTCTGGCAAGTCTGGACTGTTAGGAATATATAAGCGTTCATCGTCTAGAAGTCGAACTACATCGCCAAAATACAGACTGCCAACATAACTTTGATGTATTTCTTGCACACCCCGACGCACAGGTACAGCCCGAAGTACAAGTTCCATAGTTTATTTCTCCAATGTAAAGCTTAATGCTAACCAATCTTGTACTCATGTATACATGGTGGCAAATGTACCTCCAAGATTAATAGAATGCGAAAGTTACCCATCAAGTGATCAAACCTTGTCTTCAACAGTCCGCGTACCGGCAAACCTCTACGAAACATTGCGTGAAATTAGGCTCTCGCTTGAGAGCCAATATCAAAGTGCTGCACCTACTGTGCAGGATATGGTCAGCGTTGCTTTAAGGAGATTCATCAAAGATTGGGAAAACCCAGATGAACAAAATCAGTTACTCGATGAGTTATTGGAACACCGTAAAATAGCCCGTTCAAACATGGGTAAGAGAACAGTTGATGGCAGCTAAAGCGTTGTAACTAGATGGCATTAGCCAACCCTAATTTTTCGAGTTCATCTACCTTAAAGTTCAACAACCATGAGCTTAGACTCTGACGCAATAAAACGCCTGGCTGATGAAGTTCTGACCTTCATTGAACAACGCGAAGCAGAACAGGTTGCCTATGGCATTTATGATGTAACAATGGCAGGGGTTGAAGTAATTGATAATTTTCAACCCTCCGAAGACATCAAATTAACTCCTGAAGAAAAACCAGAAGCTCTCAGAAAGGCTTTAGAGCAACTTGCACAGGACTTGCAAATTATCCGCTTTAACCAAGGAGAATCTCCTGATAACTGGATTTTTCGCAGTCGAATCGCAGAAACTGTCAGGTTGCTATCAAAACTCCGTCAAAGAATTGTTCGAGAAAACAACCTCAAAGTAGCGCACCGCATCAGCAATAGCAAGCGTTTAGTGGCAGATATTAAGTTTAGTGTCGCTTCTCGTCGCGTACCTCGAAGGAACATAGCAGTACAAACCTGCATGACACCTTTACTTAGTGGTGATACAGAGCAACAGCGAACAGCAAACCTAATTTTAGAGGTAATTGACACCTATCTCCCGAAGCTACGTCAGATGAGTGGCTTCCAAAAACGAACTTTAGAAAGAATTCTCGAAGCAATCGAGTTAAAAGCACAAGAAGGTATCGAAAAAGGCGTTGTAGTTACTGCTAGCACAGGAGCGGGTAAAACCTACGCTTTCTTTTTACCCGTACTCGCCAAGATGGTGCTAGAACGTTGCTTGCGCGGGCGAGAAGGGGTTAAAGCGATTTGCATTTACCCACGGGTTGCACTGTCCGAAAATCAACTGACTGATTTTATTGAAGTATTATTTTATCTCAACCAAGTCCTAGCAAAGTACAATCTTCCACAACTGACAATTGGGGTAGAAAGTGGTGCAGCAGTTTATCAAATCCGAGACTTCCAAGATATCACTGCGGATCGCCAACAAAAACTTTCTAAGCAACGGGGCTGGACTTTTAGCGAAGAATATGCAGGTTATCTATCACCTTTTGCTTACTGTGTAGGTACAGATGGTAAAGCTTGCAAAACAGATAAACAACGATTACTTGTGCGTCCCACAAACCCACAAACCTTGATTTGTCCTATCTGTGACAAGCAATATCCGTTTATCCAGTTTGCCAGGACTGTAATTGCCATAACAGTAAAATTCCAGATTTAAATTGTCCATATTTCCAAGCAGGAGAGTGCTGGTGGGTACTCAGCCAGAAAGATAAGGCACGTCAAGAATCTCTAAATATTACACGGAAAACAGGGAGCGATCGCTCAATTACTATCGAGCCTGATGATGATTTAATAATTACAACAACAGCATTAGAAGTCGGTTACGACGACGAAGCATTAATGTGTGTTTTACAATACACAGCACCTGCAAATGTCGCTAGTTTTGTACAGCGTAAAGGTCGGGGAGGGCGGAAAGTTGGCACACGACCGATTGTAGTTACAGTACTCAGCCCCTATAAATCTACTGACTTATTTTTGTTTCGTAACGAACACATACTTACAGACCCTACTTTCCAAAAACTTCCTCTCAATTCCCAAAACCGATACCTGCAAAGAATTCATGGATTTTATGCTTTCTTCGACTGGTTAGTTTATCGGGCAAGTTGTGCGGGAATCGACCTCGAACTCGATAATTTATCTCGGCAGGGGTACGAGTATTTAATGGAGCAAAGTGTCGATTTTGGAGTGTTACTGGAATTTAAAGATTATCTCCAACAAACTTTTGCAATCCCAGACGATGCCATAAAACAGGTACTTGACGATGAGTCAGAAGGATTTTTGTGCCAAATTTTCTACGAAGGCTTAACAAATACAGTTAACTTGCCAACACGGGCGCTAAAGAAAGTTGACATTAGTAAAAAAAGTACCAACTTTTTGAATTTATATCGTCCCACTGCAATTAAGCCTAAGCAGTTTAGTCGAGACTATAACTCATCATTTTGGTGGTGTAACCCAGAAACAGGAGAATTATCTGAAAGCCGTACCTCTGAAAATGCAGCCCAAGATACACAATCATTAGCCCACTCCTGTTCGGCTAACGCTATCAGTGCGGTAGCAATTCGCCCTGTCCGAGGTGATACTCCCACGCCCGCATATACCCTTAAGCCTGGTCATCCTTCACTTGTTTGCGATCCATTAGGGCAAGAATTAATACAACGAGTTGTTTTTCACAGTGACGAAACTGCAAATCTTAATTTGTTAGATGTGCAGCGAATTATTTTGGGAAGTGAATACACAATTAAATTCCACAATTCACCAGCTGAAGAAATTCGTGGAGTCCTGGGTTTTACAGCAGACGAGGAGAGCCTGAGTAACTGTGCTTTAGGATACCAGATATTGACGGAGGGAGTTTGTTTTGACCTCAATTCCGATTTGCTAACTAAGCTCCAATTTTCTGCTTCGACACAGAAAAATCTGTGTTACCATGCCATCCACCATGCCTTTGTTAGTGTTCTCACGGTTGAATATCAGGCAAACTACTTTGCTGCTGAATATCTTGTTAATGTGCTGCTGACTATGGCAGATAGATGGTGTGGTGGAGAGGGAGGAACACCAGAAGGGCTGCGTGATTGGTTTATTCGTGGTAACAATCAGTTTGACCGTTGGTTGACAGAAGCAATTAATGGAATACAGCAGTTGTCCCGCAAAAATCAACAAGCTGTTTATCAACTAATAAATAGTAGCAATTAGGACTTACGCATTGACAAAGTGGCAAAAGAGTGGATTGATAAAAAGTATCATCCAATGAATAGGTATCGGACAATCAGAAAAATCAGCAAACCGTCCACAGCACAATGCAATCTGGAACATTA
>JAHHIM010000043.1:0-32000 GCA_019358915.1 Trichormus sp. ATA11-4-KO1 | reverse complement strand
CGAACAACCATGACAATACTTTGGAGTCCAGCCCAGATTTGGGGTTGGTAAAGTTCACCAAGGGCAGAAACTGGTACAGACCAACAGGAGCGAATTTCCGTGCGGTGATGTCCTTTTTCAATGCGGTAGTCGTAACTAAAATCAATGCCTTGAAAATCCTGTGCTGCGGCTGGTTTCTTTCCTGGTGTTTTTAGGGTGATTGCATTGCTTTCATCTCACTTCTTTTGCTCTGATGTCAAGTGCATTTTTGTCAAGTGCATTTTTCATCTGTTTGCTTATGCTTATCTTTGTTATTTTGTCAAGTTCATGTTATACCAAATTAGATGAGCTTACCCTGATTCTACTGTGTCCATTGATTTTACCTAACGTTCTATACTATTGTTTTGACTTTTTTTAAGTGTTCATCAAGTTTTACATTTGCATTATCAAAATAACTTACTATTTCTGGAGAAATTTGATTAATTTGGATTCTCCCCGATTGAAATTGCACGTAGTTGTGGTTTTGATATTCATATTTCCAGGTGCAAGTTGTGAGGCTACTTTTTCGATTTTCCCATCTTACTTTCAACCCCTATCAAATCTTTGTATACTTCATAATCCGGGGAAAGTCGCATTATCAAACTTCTCGTAAAAATACATGCCATCGTATGATCTTGGGCATAATACAAGTCAAAACCTTTAAGCAAATCCTCTTTTGCTCCCTGTTTATCACCTAGTTCGAATCGTGCTACTCCTCTATTGTTATATGCTTCTGCGGAATTAGGATTTATGACCACTGCTAATTCAAAATCTTCAACAGCTTTTTCAAGTTCTCCAGAGAATAAATAGGACTGTCCCCTACCGATATACGCTTCTAAAGAATTAGCATTAATTAATAAAACTTGATTATAGTCATCAATTGCTTTTTGACTATCACCCCACAACCCTTGATAAGTAAGAGCCCGATTTAAATAAGCGTCAATAAAATGTGGATTCAGCAAGATAGCAGTGTCAAAATCTTCAATAGAGCCAACTTTGTTATACAGCTTAGAACGAGCAAATCCCCGATTATTATAAGCCTCAGCAAAATTTGGGTTCATACTTAAGGCTGTATCAAAAAGTTGAATTGCACCTGAATATTTTTCGATTTTAAGCTCCATCAACCCTATTATATTGGGAACTTCTGCAAAATTAGGATTAAGTACTAATGCTTGCTCAAAGCATTCCACAACTCCTTCTAAATTTCCTGATTTGAGGTGTTCAAGCCCTTGCTCGTAATGAGTTTGTGCTTGCTCTATATCTAATGTATTCATATTTCCATTCCTTGAGTCTTGGACTTCGCCACAACCTGATCAATCTGAAATTCACTCACGAAGAAATTTTTGTCTCCATTGTGCTTCGGGACGGCAATCATAAATAGCTGGAATTCCTGTGGGAAAACTTCCAGGAGGGCTGGAGATATATTCAGCGATCATTTGTTCTTTTTGTTGTTCAGAAAGCTGGTTGACTGTCACCTGAGCCGAGGGCGTGGGTAACTTAGCTTCATCTCGAAACCCTCCTACGAGGAATGTTTGAGCCTTGTAGAAGCTAGGTTCGGTAGCCTCACCCATACCAAAACACCCTCGCGATTCAATAAACAGATGAGACTGAATACCTGTAGTAAAATCACGAGTAGGGATTAACTTATGTGCGCCAGTTGCCGCCCAAAAATACATTGGTTGGGCAGATTCAACGCATTGATTTTCAACTGAACTTCCGAGGCTCACAATCCTCTCTACTCCGCATACTTCATATGTCACTTTATACAACGAAGGAGATTGCCGAGAAATATTTCTGACTTTTTCAAGAAAAGGATTTGCTTGATTTTTTTGAGCAAGTTGAGTGTTAGACCCAACTGTAGACTGACAGGATGCAGATGCAAAGGCTAACGAAAGAATTAGGTACTTGCCACTAGTCAAAAAAGAGCGATTTAACATTTGTTTATTTCCTTTAAAAGTTGAAGATTTTTGGTCAAAGAAGAGGATGGCTTCTGCCCCCGACAAATAGCCCTATGTCCTCTTGGGGAATCATACCAATTCGCAATTCGCAATAGAGCCTCCGGCACGCTTCCGCGAACGCAATTCGCAATTAAAAAACCTAGATACAGTAAACCTTTCAAGGTTACATCTGTATCAAATTTTTCGTGAAATGGTATCAGACGGCTTCCCAATTGTCATTGTTGGAAACTTCAAGAAATAGTGATTTGCAGTTTATGTATCCCAAAGCGATCGCACGAAAAACTGCATGAGCGCGATTTTGGGAACCAAGTTTGAGATTTAAAGAATTTGTATATCCTCTGATTGTGCCAATAGAGACATGGAGATTTTCTGCCATCTGCTCATTGGAAAAGCCAAAAGCCATCATTTTAAGGACTTTGATTTCGGAAGAAGTCAACGATTCGCCAAACTTTTTTCCTTTCTTTAAAGGACTTTCCTCCTCTTTGATATCTAGAATTGAGCGAGAAAGTTTAGGGTCAATCCAGCACTGTCCTTCATAAGACATCTTAATTGCGTATAAGAGGATCTCCGGTTCAGTATCTTGTAGCAAATAAGAGCTTGCACCGGAATTAAAAGCTAATTTTAGTAGTCCTTCATCTGAGTGCTGAGTCAGAACAATGATTCTAATATCAGGAAACTCTTTTTTAATAGTGACAATTAAGTCAATGCCGTTAATATCTGGTAAATCAATTTTCAAGATGACGACATTGGGTTTACTCTTCCTTATTGCTTGCAATCCTTGTTGTCCCGATGCTGCTTCACCGCACACTTCCATATTGGTTTGTTGGGAAACAGTGGTTTTTAGTCCAAATCTAAGAATGGGTAAATCTTCAATAATTAACACGCGTATCATAATTTTCTTGATTTAGAAAGAACCTGAAGAAAGAAATCATATTCTAGGATTTAGGAGTCAGAACTCGATTTTCAATCCTGACTCCTAATTTTTTATTGTTTAAATCCGAAAATACATGATGTTGACTTATCATTTGAAAGCTTAATGATCATAATTAAGGATTTGCAATTGATCTTGAATTTGGATGTTACTTTTTTTGGCTGTACCCGAAGGAAGTTCAAGAACATGAGTGGCAATAGGAGCATTATAAATGATGCATGGCTTTTGGGGACATGGCGGCGCATTGTTAACAATTTTCGTAACCATACCATCATTAAGAAATATGATATCTAGAGGGAAATTGACTTTGTGCATCCAGAAACCAGCATTAGTGTAAGGTTTACCAAAGTCAAAAAGCATTCCGCGATCGCTCGGTAGAGTAGCTCGAAATTTCAGTCCTTTCTCCAGTTCTTTAGGTTTGGTAGCTGATTCCAAGTAAAAAGTGTAATTGTTGTGGATCAGCTTGTATTTAATCGGCAAGTGTTGTGGGCGAGATGAGAGAAATATTAGAGAAAGGGTTCCGACAATAACTGCTATTCCAGCAATTGGCCCTAAGAGATTAAGTCCTTTGAGAGCAACTAAATCAAGTTTCTTAGATATTTGCATAGTTAAAAAAGAAGTCAGGAGTCAGGAGTCAGGAACCAGAATGGGGAAATAGAGTATTCTGAATTCTGTTTTGTTCACCCAAAGATATTTACGTCACCAATACTGTAATTAGAAGAATCAACAGGGCTAGAAGGTAAACCCTGTAAAGAAGCTTTGTTTCGCATCGATTCAATTCTGTCAGCTTCTCTAATGGCCAAGGGATTGATTAATTGTCTGGACTGCAATAGTGCGCCTAGAGTAATTTCCAGTGGCGGTAAATCATTGAGTATGGGAATATCTTCGGGGAACATTTCACAGAAAGTAGTTGCAGCTGCTCTCTCCACAATGGTTTGGATCTCTGCGCCCACACAGCGATACGTTTCCTTGAGTAGCCTACGCCACTCGTCATCAGTAAAGGGATCTCCAAAACGGAAACGGTAGTCAAATCTCGCTAGGTGAATTTTGAATATTTCGTATCGCTCACCGTTGTTTGGTAAATCCACCTTAAATATGTCATCGAAGCGTCCGCATCTAGTCAGTTCTGGGGGCAACCATTCTATATTGTTAGCACTGGCAATCACTAGTACATCACTAGTACGTTCTTGCATCCAAGTTAATAAAATACCTGCCAACCTCTTGGATAAATCATCATCCCCAGCGAATCCCTTATCAAAGTCATCTAGGTAAAAAATGATACTGTTTATTCGATCTACCAGTGCCAATAATTTTTTCAGTTTGAATTCTGCAAGGTTGCCGTAACTGCGAAAACTAGACCATTCTACAATGATTAAAGGCACACCCAACCTTTGAGAACAAGCCTTAGCCGAGTGGGATTTACCCGTTCCTGGTGGGCCGATTAATAACACACCCTTGGGTAGTCGTAGATTGTAAGCTTTAGCTAGTGGTGTAGTCAGTCGTTTGTATTTTTTGAACGATTCCTGCATCAGTTCCAGTCCACCAACTTCAATCGCTGGGGGCTGGAGAAACTCAACGTTGTACACCCGCTTGAGTAGATTAATTTTGTAAGCAGAAAGCTTTTCGACAGATGTTATGTTATCGGTGATAACAGAAAAGACACCATACTCAATATCTGCAATATACATTCCTACCGCAGCGATCGCTAAATCATGGATTTCCGATTCAGTATAGAATATGGGTAAAATTTGCGGTAAATAAGCCGTAATTTCCTCGACTGTTGGTAATTCCTGAGTGACAGCCGGAATTTCCGCAGCGATATCAAATGAAAGATGAGCATTTGGCCCCAATAAAAGTGCTGTTTTATTAGAGTTACGATTGTAGAGTTTGAGATTAATTAGCGCCGACTTAATCCATTCCGAGGTGAGAAAAAAATCAGGGTTACTGGTATCCGTACCCAGCCAGGGAAATATTCCCTCCACTATTAAAATGCCTTCTAAGTTGGTGGTTTTCCAGAATTTTAGAATTTCAAAGTAATGTTCGCGCCTGGATTTGTTGACAACAGGCTGATATTCACTGACTGGCTGTAGAGTTAATTCACCCTCGTTAATTTGCAATTGATGTAGTCGATCATCTTCCAGTGACCACAGATAGCAGTTTTTCTCTTGTAGTTCACATTCAATTGCAATACTTGTAAGTAATCGTTGCCTCTCCTGGAGTGGGGATTCTATAGCAACGATAGGATTTTGTAGTTCAATTAAATTGAAGACTTGTTCGATTAAGGCACTCATGAAAAATCGTCCTTGTTATCCACTATTATTTATTCCTGAAGCCGTCAAACGTGGTCAGTTTAAGCCTTTAATTTTGCCTTCAGAATCAAGCGAAAACACGAGACTAGGTGCTTCCGAGAAGAATTTCGGTTTGATTCTAGGCAAGTATTTTGACCCTCATGTGTTTTCTCAACAACAGTTACTACCCCCTGGACATGACCGCGCTTACAGTGCCGACTTTCTTTTCGTGGAAGTAAGTACAAACTTGCATGTGGATATAGAAGTTGATGAACCATTTGCATTTGAAACTAAAGAGCCAATTCACTGTGTAGGCATGGATGACTACCGAAATAAATGCTTTGTCGAGGCTAACTGGATAGTTCTTCGTTTCGCTGAAGAACAGGTGAAAAGTCAACCATTACGATGCTTACGTGTTCTAGCCAATGTTGTTAGCAAGTATACAGGTAATGACAGTTGGCAATTATTGTTTAAGGATGTCGAGCGGTTAACTCCCATCTGGCAATGGACAGGCAGAAAATCCCAAAAACTAAAGCGTAATCACTATCGACAGCAATATCTAAACTAGTACAACACGGCGGAAATAAACAGACCATTCCAAATTAATGAAACGCTTACGCTGTATTCATTTTGAATTTTGAATTTTGAATTCCGCCTCGCGGTACTAGTGCTGCTTTTCAATAGATTGAGTCGGATTATTTCTGTTAGTTATTGATTCTGTAGGATTTAATACTTTATCGAAGAAACAAATTACACCTAAAACAGCAAAAGCAGTAATGAGTATTCTTTGTAATGAATCAAATGTTAGTTGTTCTTGGGTTTGTCTTCTTACTATTTTTTGCCACTGTTGTTCATTCTGTGTATTCTTGAAATAGCCTAAAGCCTCAATCAGTGAAGACACATCATCTCCTTGTTGTGCTTTTTGGCAAAGGAGAATTTCCAGTTTTTCTTTTCGATGTTCAGGGTTATATAAATCAGTTTCATCCCAAGGAGCAAGCATCTTCAATCACAAAAAGAAGTACGTAAAAGATTTTACGTACTTTCATTTGGCATTACATCCAACTAAAACACATATCTTGCGTGACTTTTTGTTAGTGACTACTGCAAAAAGTCATAGCTCCAATTCAATTTGTCTTGATTTTTGTGCTTGTTTTCTACAAGGATCTATTGCTAAAGGGTCTGTACCATCCTGAAAATACTCTTGAGATAAGGTTCTACCATCACCATCGAGGTCGCTATTCAAGATATGTTCCATCAAGTAAAGCGGCATTCCTTTTTGATAGGAATATGCGAGGAAACTGATGATAAATTCTGGTGAAGCCTCACTATCTTTGAGGAGCGACAGCAAGCGATCGCCCTCTTTGAGGGTAGTTTCGGGAATATTGGTAATCGCTGCATCTTGCCAAACCCCGTCATAAATTTCAGATGACCTAACATCGAAATTCTGTTGTTCGGCAAACTCTGTCAGCTTTTGGGTAATGCTCATAGGCCTTCCTTCATCGGTAAATAGCCTTTCCAAGGGTCAGATTTGGCAGAAGCAAGTTCAACTATTTTTTGGGGTTGGGGTTGAGGCTCTGAAACTAGTGGCTGCTGACGATCATAACTGAAATGCTGATCCAACATCTCAATGTGGTTAATGTGTGAAGCCCAGACATCAGCCAATCTACTACCCAATTTATCAGTATCTAGAACTGTGGGAATGTTCACCCCACCATTCCAAACAATGGGTATTCCTTCTTGTTCAAAATATTTACTCAGTTCTTGACGAACAAATTCACCAGTGCCACCACAAATAAGAACTTCATCGACAGATGCGATATTTCTAATCCACCGTAACAAAGCGCGGCAATACTCCCGACGCACAAGATTTAAAGACTGTTGAAATAACGCCAGGTCAGACTCTATATCAGCAGATTTAGTTTTTCGTGATAGAGAACGGAGTAGCTCACAATTACCTAAGCTTGCTTCTACCAAAGCTTTTGGTACACGTAAATCGTCTTTAGACAAACCAACAGCAGTATGATCAACAAACCGTTGAACTAACCAATTCATCCCCCAATCTGTGGATTCAGCTTTGATGTGGTTACCACCTTTAACCACAGTCAAGCTGGCATTGCGATAACCTAACATCAGCATTCCAATGCTCTGACGATAATAAGCATTATCCAAAGTGCGCCGACGATGAGAAAAAACACCAGCACCTTCCAAAGAAACATGGAAATTGCGCTGCTTGAGTTTTAATTTACCAGTTGGTGTAATGATTCCTTGCTTGAGAGCCACAGACAACTGCTTCCCTAAAGTTTTACCATCTTTGTACTCACCGGATGGCAGCAGTAAATGTACAAAAATATCAGCCTCTTTTAACTTGAAATGTTGACAGGTCAACCATAATAACCCAGCTAGCTTAGGTAACGCATACTGATACTTCAAATCCCGAATAGCAGATGTACCACCAAAGATAGATTTAGCCAGACTCCCCAAAACGTAGTATTCGGAGCCTATTCCCACCCAAGCTGCGTCCTGAGAAGCAGCATCAACAGCAAGTCCTTTAACGGACTCCTTTTCTACATCTGCTACTTCTGGACTCATGGTAATAACCTGCGGCACAGCATCAGGATATATTTGAGCGATTATCTTATTAAGACTTGCCCCCAAATCACAAGTCAAAACCAGCTTTATTGCATCAGATTGGTTATTAGCAGTCATTTTATTCCTTTTTAAATATTTGATTAGCTGCAATCATGTCGGCAGTGGGTTGAAGATTCATATCCCAGTCGTCCTCATCATCTTCATTTTCATCTTCTTCATTTTGAGGAACTTGTGTAACCACTGGTTGAGTTGTTGGCGAAACTGGTGGTGTAAAAGAGGGTACTGATGTAATTGTATTCAAATTAGACATTTGTTGGATAGAAGCCAACTTTTTCGAGAGATTTTCGGCAGCAGCACGGCAAGCTTTTTGAAATTCTTCATCACTAACCTTGCCCTCCAAAGCCTCAACCAACCAGTAAGAAGTAAGGGCTTCCCCAGTTAGCTCAACAGCAGTTTTTCCAGGATAAGCCAATAAGTATTCAATGACTTTGCCTTCCCAATTTGAGGTACTCCGTTTGAACCTTGGAAGTTCAACATTTTTATTTCGTTGTTTTCTCATGATCTGAAATCTAAGTATATTCGTATTAAAACACACTAAAAAAATACTAGGGGTTAAAAGTGGTTTTAGTGTGGTGTAAAGGGGGTGTAGACGTGGTGTGAAAAGCCAAAAAATCGAGTTAGAACTAAAAAAAGCAAGGGGTGTAAATGTGGTGTAAATGGGGTGTAGCGGTGGCGGGTAAAAGAGAGATTTCGGGTAGAGTACCATGATGGTATACTCACTTTACTTTCGTGCCCCTGCGGGGTGCCTACGGCATCTCTCACTGCGTTCGAGACACAAAAGTAGTTCGCCCTGCCGGGGGCACGAAAGTAAGACTTAGATAGTCGCGTTTTAAAAAATATGGTAGCGCTGGCAATTCTGCGCGTTGAGAAATTAAAGTCCTTTGGCAACATCGGTGGCAGTGAGAAACATACTGCCCGACTTCAAGATACTCCCAATGCTGACCCAGCTAAAGAAAACATCCGGCTCATTGGGGAGTGTGACGAGCGATCGCTGTTAGAGGTGGTGAAAGACAAAATCACATCCCAGACAAAATACAAGCCTAGGAAAGACTCAGTACTGTGTAGTGAAATATTTCTCTCGGCATCACCAGAATACTTTCGCCCTCATGACCCCTCAAGAGCAGGCGAGTGGGATAATCAACGGATGTTAGACTTTGCCAATGCTTCTAAAAACTGGTTGCTGGAGAATTACGGCGATAAGTGCGTTAGGGCAGAATTGCACTTGGATGAAGCGACTCCTCATATCCACGCTTATGTGGTTCCTGTCAACGAAAAAACCAAACGACTGAGCTATAAAGAGATGTTCGGTGGTAGTCAGGGACAAGGAAGAATTAAGTTATCGAAGCTGCAAGATAGTTATGCACAAGCACTTGCATCATTGGGCATTGAACGGGGTATTAAAGGTAGCAATGCCACGCACACCAAAGTTAAAGAATATTATCAGGCAGTCAACAGTAAACCTTTAAGTTTAGAACTAGAGCGATTCGCACCGCTACCTGGGGAAACAGCCCAACAATTACTTGACCGGATCAAGAATGACAAACGCATACTCGACCTTGATCATCAATTAGCAGATCGCCGACGAATGATTGAGTTAGAGAAACGGGCATCACAAAAAGCGATCGCATCAGAAAAACTCCGCCAGCATTTAGGTCGGCGCTTACTGGAGCAAGAAAAAGAGAATTTGCTATGGAAACAGCAAGCCGAACAACTACGGGATTTGCCCCTGGAGGATGTAGCATGGCAGTTGGGGCTAGACCGTGACCGTGACCAGTCGAAGAGATGGAGAGGTCACGGTCACATCATGAAGATAGATGGCTCCAAGTTTTACGACTTTCATCCCAATGTCCAAAAGGGCTGCGGCGGTGCAATTGACTTGGTGATGCACGTTAATGAGTGTAATTATCGGCAAGCGATCGCCTGGCTAAATGAACGATTTGGTGAAGTGGGGATGCAACGGTCTGTAACTCATCATGCCAGAGAACAAGCTCAGAAAATTGCCCAGGTGGAGCCAAAGCCTCAGTTTGTAGCACCAGTTAAGGAGCAAGTCCATTGGCAAGCGGTTCAAAATTACCTCACACAAAAACGGGGATTACTACCAAATTTTGTGCAAGCCCTTCATGAGCGGGGGTTTGTCTATGCTGACGAGCAACAGAACACTGTGTTCTTGATGCGAGATTTGAACGGTGAAACCACAGGTGCATTTTTACGAGGGACACGAGGGGAAGTTGAAGAAGGCAGAAGGCATTCGGCAGAGGGCAGAAGGAACAAATCAGGAGGAAATTCCACCCCTCCTGATTTGGAGCCACTGAACGGCAGGACTGTGGGGGTCTTAAACCCGGCAGGACTGTGGTCGCAGCAGAGAACAGAGGACAGTATTCCTTCTGCCTCCTGCCCTCTGCCCTCTGCCTTTCTTGATAACACCTTTAAAGGATATGAGAGAGGAACCAAGCGTACTGATGGGTGGTTTTACTTTTGTTTAAGTGGTCAACCACAAGACAAAATTCAAAGGGCAGTATTGTGTAAGTCCCCCATTGAGGCATTATCATTGGCAACGCTTGAACTGGAAATCCAGCAAGGGCTGCCATTAGCCAGGACAATGTACATGGCAGTAGATAGTCCCAAAAGTCTGCCTGTGGAATTTCTCAACACTGTTCCCGCAGTGGAAGTGGCCTATGACAATGACCATGCCGGGGATGAAACGGCACGAATGATCATGGAACAGTTACATCATGCCATCAGGGTTAAACCCAAAGGTAAAGATTGGAATGATACGCTATGTGCCAGGAAAAAACAGCAGTCACAACAGAGGCGTAAGCAGCCGGGGCAAGAACTGTGAAATTTGTTAATTCACGAAGGAAGAAAGAAGAAGAGACCCACATTTAAAAAAGTGGGCTTTAAACCCACAACTAAAGTTTTTATAAGAAGAATTCAGAACTCAGGAGTCAGAATTCAGTATGAATTTTGTACGAGTGGGTGATGAATATCGGTTAAAACCGAGTGGAATTGTGGGCGAAAAAAAATTAAAATATTCTCGCCTTAAAACTCTATCCCTTTATGGGTAGAGTATTCTGAATTCTGAGTTCTGTATTCTGACTCCTGTTTTATTAGCTATTCCTTCTTCCTTCTTCCTTCTTCCTCCTAACTTCTTCCTTATTTTGTAAAATAACCCAACAAAACACCCCAAATAAAGCCAAAGACCAGCAATAAACGTTTTGCTGGTCTATTTATTTTTGTAAAGGGAGATATAATCGCTGCGAGTACCAGGTAAAAAACTGTTTCCAAAATATCAATTTCAAACTTAGCAAGCGCTACGATGATTAAGCAAAGGAATATGGCAATTGCTATAATATTCTCAACTTGATCTAGCGTATTTTTAAAGTCATGCATTAGTTTACAAGTCAGTTGGACTTTCTGATTTTAACTAAGCAGTGACCTTGTAAGCGATCTTCTCGCCGACAAACATCAATTGTGGTTTTGTTATCAGTCAATATTTGCCTTGCAAGATTTCCCTCTGGTGATTTCGCCCATTGTAAAGTTTTCAGATCGTTGGCTGTAACTCCAGTGGTGGGATCTGCCACGTAATTAGCAATGACATTCCAAGTAGTGGCAGAACCGAGTAAAGCCCCTAAGGCTATCATGCCGCCAAGAATACTACCAATAGACCACACCCCCAGTTTGACTTTACCAATCTGCGGTGCTTCCACAGGCAGAGAAATTGTCGGTTTCAGCCGAGGGATTTCTTCTTTAATACTTTCTTTAACGGCAGAGGTAATGATTGCGTGTTGCATCACCTCTGCGGCTTTGGATGCTGATTCTAGTTTTTTATCCATCATCAGTGCCCCGGCTTCCATCAAGGCTTCCATCTGAGCAGGAAATTGAATCATCATCTCCTCAAAATTACCCAAGATGCTCATAATTTGGAACATCGGGTCATTGGGGTCAAATCCTATTTCCTCTGAAAGTTCTCGTATTCTTTCCTTTTCTGCTTCAGAATATTTAGAAATCGTCATGTCGCTTCGCTCCAATTCAAAATTCAAAATTATCAATTCAAAATTCGCGCATTATTTCTTCTTCATTTTGCATTTTGCATTTTGAATTCAAAAAAGGTCATGCCTTTGCTCTTGCTCCTGATTTATTTGTAAAAGTCCTAAATGTCTTTGAGCGATAGAATTATTTAAAATTGATTGGTGGAAATTTTTAATCCATTTGTAAACGTAAGCTCTATACACAGAATAAATACTAATAGAGGAAATAGCTTGTGAGTATGGGCAGGATGCCCTTTCTATTGCTTCATAGCTATATTTATTTAGCCCATCAAGAACAATGTCTGTACCACTCAAAGTCATTAATTGGGAATAACTGGAATTTTGATATAGCTGAAATTTTTGGTCAAAGTGTTGGTTTTTTACCACAACATAATCAGCCTTGTTCTCTGCAAAAGCTAAAAGCTGTTCCAGATATTCAAGACAGTCTAATCTATGAGAAATTGGTTGTACAAAAGTTAGCCGCCAGCCAACTTCAGTCAAAACTTTGAAAAGGTTGACATTATCCATGTACTCGCAGATTCTATCTATCTGCTGTCCTGGCATATCAATGGCGATCGCATCGTAGCCATTCTTGATTTCTTCGAGTATCTGGTCAGTACCTCCGTTAAAATTGATACTCTCAACAGGGATTAAATATTTGTAGGAATCTAATTTGCGGCGATTGTCGTGGTCATAGGCTCTGATTCGCTTTCCTTGAGAGCAGAAAAAATCAATTAACAGCCGAATCACCGTAGACTTTCCTACGCGAGAATCACCTACGGTCATAATTAGACGCTTACAGGGAGACATTTTCTAATCCCAACAAGTTTTTCACTGGCCTAATTGAGTTCTTGAAATTTTCCATCCACTTGCTGACTCTACCTTTTACAGAAAGCTTTTCTGTTTGTGTAATTCCCATAGCATATGAATAATTGTTTTCATCTAAATAGTCGTATGCGTGTGCTATCAAGTCAGGCATATAGATTTCTGGTATTGGAGCTTTAAGTTCTTTTAGTTCTGTGACTAATGAAGAATTGTCATATCGCTCAAAGCTTTCTTCATCACCAAAAAATAGGTTTTTTATCACAACATAATCAACATTATTTCCACAAAAATCACGTAAATGCGAGAGTTGATTAACCGAATCTTTTGTTCTATTAATCACTGCTGCCATCGTTACTCGTAGGTCAAGGTCTTTGCCTACCATTTCAAAGAATCCCATTTCATACTCAAATGAGCGAAAAAACTGAATCGACTGGGGTGGTAACTCAAGTAAGAATAGAGATTTACCCGGTTCAGCATTTTCCTGTCCTTCTTGTTTGGGAGGATCTATCAAGTTTTTCAACCGATCTAGAAAGATGTCGGCTTGCCCCCTCTTGAAGATATCAAGAGGTAAAACCGTGCATTCCTTCTCATAAAATCTTTTGATTTGTGGATTTGACGTATCAGCATCAAAGGCTACGAACTGTTGCTGCGTATCTAAGTAGGTTTGTAATAAACCTCTAGCAAAGGTACTTTTTCCCACGCCTCCTTTGTCACCAGTCACAATTACTAATCTGCGACTGTAAGTTTCGGACTGTTTATTTGAGTTGTCTGTCATTCTTTTTTTACCCATTTTGTACTAAATGTTGTATGAAACTTGAAGAAGAATACAGGAGTCAGGAGTCAGGAGTCAGAATCAATTAGTGGGGGATTCAGACCCATCACTAATTGTAGACCGCTAAATTAAAAATTTAGCGGGGTCTTAAACCCGTTTATTCATTCGCCACTCGCACAGAATTAAATTCCGAATTCTGGCGACTGACGCATGTATTCTGCTTTGATAATTCAGAAATCAAACGCTCTATCTGAAAAGGTTACTAAGTTATATATCTGGTTCGGTTTTTCACCATTTATTTTGAATTTTGAATTTTCATTCATACTGACTCCTGAATTCTGACTCCTGAACTCTGACTCCTGACTCCTATCAATCACCAATGTCTAGACCTTTATCTTTCTCTTTTCGCTTTTGTTGAATTCGAGTTTGTGGTGATTGTGATGGTGGCTCTTGTTGATTAAGTTCAACTATGTTTTTCACTTCTGCTTGAGAGAGATCGTCTCTTAAAATCTTAAAATCATTTGCTCCCTCTTTTTCGGCTTGAAAAGCTGGGTTCTGTTGCTGCGGTTGTAGTTTCTTGCGGTCTATACTAAGAATCTGTTTAGTATTTTGAACTTGAAGTTGAGCTTTATATCCTTCATTTTCATAGGTATTAATTCCATTGCCAATATTTTTACCCCTGGTGATAATGGCATCCATAACTGCTATGATAAATGGTTTCTTCTCCTGGTCTTTATTTGTTCGCTCATTCTGCCCCATAACTGATTCTACTGCTTTGCTAAATTTGTCTTTAACTATTGATGAAATACTCTGTTTTTGTGGCACAGATTGTTGACGTGATTTTTGACGCTCAGATAATTTCTCAAGTTGAGTAATTACTGCACTTGGTTGAGGTTGAGGCTTCTGCTCTTCTAGTCCAAATTTAGCTAAATATTGGGAGAGGTATTGCTGTTTGAGTTGCTGTTTGTACTCATCAGTATTTTGCCCTTGAGATAATAACTTTCCTAATTCTTGTTGTGGTTGCTGCTGGCGTTCAGGAGAATCAACTGTTAAATTATCTTTCTCTTTTTCTGCATTTTTCGTCTCATTCAATATACGAGAAAGCCTGGCAACCATCATATTATCTGAGATGCCTCCAGGATTAACTTGTTTAATTTTTTCTAGAGTTGAAGATTTACCTTGTTCCATAGTAGATGATTCCCACTAATTATAATTCGATATCGGGATTTTTAGACTTGCGACTTTGGCGAAATTGTTGTCTAGATTGTGGTTGAGAATATTCTAACTGTACCCTCTTAGCAATTAGTTGGAGGTTTTCGACATCTTGCTGTCCAATTTTAAATGTATGAGCTTCATTTGTAGTTAAATTAATCTTGATAGCTTCTCTATCTAAATTATTTTCTTTTTTAAACAATTTAATAAAGTTATCACCAGTCTGGGGATTATTCTCAGATTTAATTCGGTAAGCTCCTATTTGTAGATGACGAGATTGTGCTGTATTTAAAGTATTATTAAGCAGTTGACCAATTTCTGATATCTGTATTTTTTTTATAGTTTCTTGAGTTCCCAAAGGAGCAAGAGAACCTAGATGAGATTTAAGTGTTTTAGCATCTTCATAAAATGAAGGTAGTTGATTTTCCTTGCTAGCAACATTTAAAAATTCTTGTCGTTCTACTGCCAGCATATTTTCCGGCTCTTTGGTAATGGCAATCTTACCTTGTTTATCAATCTCAAATTGCATCAGAGGTTGAGCGAAATAAGTATTCTGTTCATCTTCGGCACGGTGGATACTGTAAGTGTCACGAAATTTCCTTACGGTAAAAGCATCACTCTTGTAAACCAAGCTACTATCATCTAATTCCACTCCATAATTATCAATAAGTTGCTTGGCAGTAGATGCAATATCTTGATTTTCTTTCTTCAGTAGAAATTGTCTAGGAAGAGTTTTGGCGTAGATTGGCACTTGTTGTTGTGCTGCCCAGTATTGTTGATTTTGAGATTCATGATAATTATCATTATTTTCAATTAAAGGTAGTGCAACATTGGGATTAGCTTCTTCTTTACTACTGTTATTTTCTGAGTTTTTTGAATTAATAGGTGCTTGCGGTTCTGGAGATGAGCGAGGTTTAGGGATAGAATTAGCAACTTCTTCTGATGACAAATTAGCTGGATTGGCACTAACAGTCCCGTCTGCCTGTTTTTCATAAAGTTTGAGTACCTCGCCGTTTTTCAACAAGATTGTGAATTTTAAATCAGGTGGTTGGTAATTTTTCTGCCACTCTTTTAAAGGTTGAGCTTCTTTAAATAACTGTTCAAAAGCAACTGAACCCTGTTTGACTGTAAAATCATCAACTCCTTTTTCAGGGCCAGGCAGCGCGATGACACTAACGTTTGCCCCAGCTTTCTCAAGTAAGTTACCAGTTTGTAATAGAGCAATGTTCACATTACGAATGGTTTTCGGCTTGATATCGTGGTCAAAGCAGAATTTGATATCTCTACCTTTATTCGCAAACATGGCAAATTCTTCACGCAGTTGAGGCTGAATGGGATTCCCCTGTTCATCTCGACTACGGTAGCCAGCATTAATTCCCGGTAATCCAATAGCTGCATGACCTTGGCTTAACAAGCTGCCTGCTTTTTTAGCACCTTCAGTCACAATTATGGGTAGATTATGTTTCCAAGCACAGTACCAAAATCCACTCTGGCGATCGCTCTCGGTTGGATTAACTCCAGCTTTGTCGTAAATTTTGTTAGCGATCGCGCCAGGCACATCCAGTAAAAAGATACTCAAGTCAGTTTTGGGTGGATGCTCGTATTTGATGAATTTACCAGGTTTATCACTACTTTCCCTAGGTGCGTTAGGTTTGAAGCATCCCCACAGCTTTTCATCGGGTTTGTCGCCTGGTTGTAAATCTGGGAATGAGCGAGGGTCAACCCCAGCATTGCACCACCAACCGCCTTTTTCTAGGTGCTGATATCTGTTTAAATCTCCATCTCTGAGCCGTCCATCGTTACGGCGGGAGATGTTGTTACTGTACATCAGGTATTCCCACGCCTCATTTGCTTGTTCTACTGAGTCGTGTTGAAGACTTTTAAAATTGCGGCTGGCAATATCTGGGTCAATGGCACTGCCCTCCACTATTTCTTGCCAATGTTCCAAATCAATATGATCTGGAGGGGATGGAGTAGGAGAGACTGTAGAGGAATTTGGTGAATCTGGTGTGTTTTCATTATGGGCTGGCTCTTTTGAAGTAACTCCAGGTAAAGGAGTGGCTTCAGTTGATGAAAATGGGGAAGCGGCAGGTGATGATGTAACCGGCTCCGTAGTGGCTTTGTTTACTTCTTCTAAATCATCATCAAAATCCCATTCGATATCAATCAGGGGGTCAATCTTTGACCACGAATACCCCCCTGATTCATTGGGCTTCATGACATAAGTATCATATCCAATTTCTATCTTTGCTCTCTTGTCCCATTCATACTCTAAACGCTCAGAAATTGCTTCAACTAGTGGCACAATTGCTTCATTCCAAATTTTCAGAGTTCTTTGATAATCTTCCCTAGAAAAAATGGAAACAAGATTTACGGAATTTGGATCAAACATAAAATTGAGGTAAGAATTCAGCACTCAGGAGTCAAATCAATTCAAAATTCAAAATTATTAATAGCAGCCCAAGGCACGCTGCGCGGTAAGCGCAGCCATGCCCGCCAGGGCTTTACAAAATTAAAGATTATGGCGGGGGCTTGAACGAGCGAATTAATCAATTGCAAAATTTTATTTTGCATTTTGCATTTTGCATTTTGAATTCAAAAAAGGTCAGAAATCAGAATTAATTAGGGTTTAGGAATGTAAGAATTCAGTAGTCAGGAGTCAGAATTATCAGAGTTTAGGAATATTAGTTTATTTATCAAATATGAGAGTTTGAAATATTCTGACTCTTGTATTCTGAATTCTGAATCTTTACAAATTTACTATTGGCTGTGTTAATTATTTCTGTATATACTTTTTGCAGAATTTCGTATTGCATCCAGGTAGCACCCAAGCATTTTAAATCGATGATTTTAGTGCTAGAGATAACTCGATTGAGAATAATGTCAATTTCCACTAAATTTCTCCTAACAGCAATAAAAGCTATATATTGTAAATCGCTCCAGCCAATTCCTTGAAGATACCTGTAAATAATTTGCTCATAATATTTTTCATCAAGTATTTTTTGGACATGCTTAAATACAAGCTTGACATATATACCAACTTTCTTTAATGAGGGTCTCTTGCTGGATTGTTTGTAAAAAGCACTGACAATGTGTGATGTAGCTCCTAAAACATTTACTATGTTTCCTAGCAATCTTTTTTTTGTTTGATCCAATTGGTATATATGTTGAAAGTCAGTGATAGCTTCCTCTCTAATCTTTGCTCTCACTGAAAACTCCTACAGCATTGATTTGAGGCTATCTACAGGCAACATCTGAACCCCAGGTTCCACAGGGTCTTCAGGTATTGGCAGTCTCCGGTCTACTTCTCTAATTCTGATATCTAAATCTTGTTGTGTCGGAGGTCTTTGGGTGCTTCGTCGTGCCATTTTAGCGACTAATTTACTCCATTGTTCTTGGTTGTAATCATCGATTGAGATAATGGACTTAGGGATTTTGATAGTTTTTAGCAAGGGAACTGACCCCTCATTTTTATTGGAATATGCAGGGTTGATAAAAACACATTTACCTGCTGGCAATTTGAGAAATTGGGCAGACTCAAAGAGTTTCTTAGTCTTTTCTTGCTCACTCGTTGTCGTATTGGCTTTCCCACCACCAGTGGAACGGCTTTTGTGTTTATATCTGATTTCTTCATCTCCCAAAAAGCTAGAAAATAATTGTGCCGAATCGTTTTCACCGGGATTAAAGACAAACTTGGTACCGCAAGCACCAAGGATAGTTTTAGCTACTTCCTTACCGTAATTCTTCTCAAGTTGACCCATATTCTGCCAGCCCAGGACACCACAAAAGCCTTCACTTCGAGATTCGTTCAGCCATTTATACAAGTCTGGTAAGTAGATTGAGGGTAATTCGTCCAGAGCTACTATTAGAGGGTCTTGGCGTTTTTTAGCAATATTCCTCGCCACAGTCATATGTAGAATACTGGTCATCAAGGGAGCAACAGCATCTCGACGCTCTCTATCTAGTCCAAAAATAATCATTTGCTTACCCTTAATTTCTAAGGGTAAAGTAGTTTTACCAACAAAACAGCCTAATGTGTTTTTCGCCATGAAGCGGGTAAACATTAAGGATGCAGTAGCAGTGATTCCGGCAACAGTTTTCTCAGAACCAGCAGAACTAAATAACTGACCAAAAGCGATTCTAATCCAAGGATTTAAGTTAGCTGCCATTAAGCGGGTGACCATTTGCTCACTAGAAAGGATAGCAGCTGAGGTCATAATGTCAGCGCGATCGCCAAATTCTTTAGTGAGCATTAAAATTGCTTGCGTTAATTGATCTCCTGAAGGGCCAAAGAAACCATCTTCACTGGCACTACTGATAATTCGGAAGTTTTTATTAATAACTGTTGCTAGCTGTCTTGCTGTTTCTGCATCAGCAGAGTCTCTTAAAAAATCAATAGGGTTGCAGACTTCAGATTCCGGGAAACCAGGGGCGAAAATATGCACGTCATATCCCATTTTCTTGGCATAAGCTGCAATTTTGGCTTGGGATGGATATTTGAAATCATACGCAATTATGGGAAATCCTTGGTCAATTGCTGAGTAAATTAAAGGATTGATAGCACTGAAAGTTTTCCCACTACCAGGAGCGCCAATAGCTGCTGTACCTCGTTGGGCATCTGGAACATAAAAGGGAATACCCACACTACCTTTTTCTGTTTTTCTTCCTTTAAATTGATGCTTGCCAATATATAAAGCAGCACTATCACACTTGATTGTTGATATCTGTTTTAGGGCTTTTTTCTTAGCAGCAGCAATCTCTTTTTTTCCTCCCCAATAACTACTGGCCAGTTTCTTTTTATTATTGCTATCACCAAAAAAGACTTTCAGAATAATCAATAACCCTAACATCCCTAAAAGACTCAATCCGTTGGGACTAAATAAGTTATGTGTATATTTACCAATGTCATGTTGTGGGTCTTGTAGTTGATTAAACTGAGTGGATAACTGATTTGGAAATTGCCTAAACTGTGATGGTTGTTGCGCGATTACTGTATTTTGTTTGCTCATAATTATTAACGAACTGTGTAAGGATTCAGAATTAATTCTGACTTCTGACTCCTGGGTGCTGAATTCTTACATATTTCTAAACCCTGATAATTCTGGCTTCTGGCTCCTGACTACTGAATTCTTACGGAACTGTAGGAGGATTACCAAGAATTATTGGGTCTTTTTCTCGATAATTGATAAAGGGAACAGGCCCGATAAAATAGGGAGTGCAAGTGCGAACAAAAGCTATCCGCTTGCAAATTCTAAAAAACATGCTGGTGTCAACCCTACCTTCAGCTTCATTGATATTCCACACCACTTGTTTAAAGGCGGAACCAAACGGATGCCGTCCTGTGGGTTCTCTTCCTCCGTTGACCACACGTAAAATCCCAAAACCCCCGCGCACTTGTTGGGATTTACCTGATATCCACTGCGCGCCTGTAGCGCCAGGCGTAAACCCAGATAATTCAAAGTGAGCGCAACTAGGAAGATTGCACGGAACGTTGAAACCTTCTTGGTAACTACCAGAAATACTGCGGATTCTGTTAGCTTCGAGATCACCTAAAGGTAGATCAACTTTGCCAATAAATGCCAGGGAAGCTGTGGGGATACTAGGAAAATTGTTCCAAGTTAAGTTAGGCAGTCCGGGAATGTCTTTAATTAACGTATCTTGCCAGTTTGCAAACCTTTGAATCGCTGTCCTCTCCACCCCTGGAATATCTAACAATCTATATCGGCTTAAGTCGATTCGCCCAAGCTGTAGTTGTCTTATTCCGTTGATTTGAGCAATGTCACCTATTCTTCCGCTAGTTCCCCATCCAGATCGCCTCAACAAATCTCTGATTGGTGGAACTTGGCTGACATATCTATTCCTTAAGCTTGGGACTGCTTGTACTAAATTCGCTATAGATTGCTTTTTTAATAATCCAAAATCGGATAAACGCAGTGTGTTGATGTTTGTCCCTTGGGTGCGAGCGATCGCTTGCACATTGAGTCTTTCTATGCCAAAATCTGCTTCTTCAAAATCGCCCAACTCTAAAAATTCGGCGATACTTTGTCCAGCACTCCAAGTCCTAGTTTCTGTTCCCAATCTTCCTGGAAACCTCACGCTACCGCTTTCTTGTACAATCATGTCGCTGAAGCGAAGCCTTGACCAATCCGGCATGAATCCAGAACGGGAATTAACAATGGGAACTTGAGCCGATGCCTGGGGAATCATCCAGCCGATTGCTTGATTTAGTATTCCATGTTTGATAAAACTATGGATAAATAATCCCCCTAATAAGCCCCACAATATGAGATAACTAGCAATATCTTTCTTAGCTTTTTGTGATGGTTTTTCTGTAGTCATTTTTAAATTTGGCCTATTTCCATGATTTTATTGACTAATTCCATTGAGACAACCGCTTTACTAGCAGCCGTAGTAATTTCATCTCCTTGTTGTAAGTAGTTAATTAATTTTTCTAGGCGTTGATGTAATTTGTCTTGGGGATTGAGCAATTTATTCCTAATAGCAACAGCTATCCCATTTTTGAGATTACGTGTAGTTTTCAGAGTAGTTACTAACGGTTGAAGTTGTGGAATAGCTTTCTCTTGTTGCACAACCACATCATTAGTAATCACTACTTGACTATATTTAGGCGTGCCATTAGAAGTAGCTACACGAAAACTGTAAGCCTTGCGCTCTCCACTTGATGATTGCGTAATAATCGTTAGCAGAGTGCTTGGTGCTTGGGGTAAGCCAGGAATATTAACTCGGTTAATTCGTCGCAGGTGAATCAGCCCGGCACCAGGATTTTGGCAATTTTGGTCGATGCCTTCTAAACAGCCGTCAGTATCTACCAGGATTTGGGAGGGGTCGTCTAACCACACTCTTTTGATTGTCTCCCCAACTTCGTAGAATGAGATACTGACACCGTGACCATTCCAAACATTGATAGTTTGAAAAGTCGCAGTTTCACCACTGACTTGAGACTGCTTAAAGCTGCGAACAATAGGTGTGGATGCATTGGCGATAAGTGGGGTAAAACTCACGCACAGACCTATAGCCCATCCAGTTATTTTTAGCTTATTCATCTTCATCAAGGAAGCTCTAAAGTACGGTTGACCAAAAATGTTAATTTGGTGTCTTTAGGTATGTACCAAACATTGGGACGAGCCAAAATTTCTTGTGTGGAAGTTTCAGCCCGACGACCAATAATCTCGCTGAGGCTCCCGAATGCACCTTCTAGTACAGCCCCACCAATATTGCGACGACTATTGTTGACGCGGCGGCGGCGACGAATCCGACCATCTAATAATTCGTCTTCAATGTCATCTTCAATGTCGGGTTGATTAATAATTTCTCCAATCTTCTCTAAACCGCTCACCAAACCCACTGTGAGGTCATACCTAGCGATTTCGCCGCCTTTATCTTTATGCTGTTGAGCTATTAATGGTTTACCGCCATCCCCCTGTACAGTAATCGCTCCTGCACTGATGGGATATTCTGTGTTGTCTTTGATGATGCTTGTTACTTGTACTTGAGCGTAACTTGCACCATCAACTGACAGCATTTCTAATGCCATTAAACTGCCTCTAGCGATCGCCACATTTCCGTAATTATCTTTGAGGTCTTCAGTGAGCCTGGCAACATAGTGCTTGCCGTCTTCATTCTGCTGGTTATTTGTATCAGTGGACTGTTCTTTAACCAAAGGAGTAATCAAAGTGCCGCTAGCGAACTCTCCAACTACTAGGTAACGACTGCGGCGCTCATTGATAATTTGAGCCTCCTGGGGTAAAAAGTTAACTGACGCTATTTTGAGATCATTCATCTTGGCTTGTCTGCTTTGCTTTTCTACTTGCCAACGAGGCTCTATCTTCTCAATCCCCTCTCTAGAAAGCGCGTTGGGAGTAATTTGGTGAGGGCTGGTAATGGGAAGTTCAGGTTCGTTTTCTTCTGACTCTATTCTTGTGAGTATGGGCTGTGAAGCAGGCAATGATTCATTTTCATTGGCAGCATAGGCGATATTGCCAAATGACCCCATTTTCCGTAATCTATTCAGTTCACTGATTGGGTCGGGAGCTTGAGTTAATTCTCTTTCTAGCGTTACTCTTGGAGGAGTCGGTGTCGGTGGAGGTGGAGGTGGGGAGTAATTTCTAGGTGGTGGCGGCGGCGGTGCTGGTGGTGGCGGTGCTGGTGGCGGCGGTGTTAGAGATTGATTAGGAACTGTTTCAGGTTTAACTTTAGAGGTTTCTGGTAACTCAGGTGATGGTGCTTCTTGTTTCTGTTGGTAAATTTTTTCTAATTGCTCAGACTGTCTAGCTAATGCTAGTTGAGCGTAAACATCTCCATCATTAGATTCAGATGTTGATTGTTCTGTTGCTTCTGTTTCTGTAGGTTTAGTACTTTGGTTTGTGGCTTGAGAATTGCCGTTAATTATGTTGTTAAACAGAAAGTAAAAAATCAAAAATCCAATACCTAACGGTACACCAATTATACCCAGCCTCGACCAAGGGGAAGTAATCACATTATGCTTGGTCAAAAGTTCAGCTTCATCAACGTCTTGAATCTCATCTTGAGCTTTATCTTCTTGTTCAACGAAAGATTCATCCAGTTCATCAATGTTTAATATTTCATCAACAAGTGATGAACTTTCTTGATTTTCTGTATTTGAGATATTTTCATTCATAATCAATTATTTTTCCCAAGGTTTAAATCAGTAATTTGAGTTATTTCTAGTCCCGGTTGCCGAATTCTATATATTTTCTTAGCTAATTCTGTAGTATCTTCTGGAGGGTTTTGCGGGGTGGTAACTGATTCAACTGTTATTGTTTTATTAAAAGGAATAGCGTCACCAGCATTATCTAATTTCTTGAAGGTCACTAAAGTAGATTGGTAATCAATCTGCCACTTTCCTTCGCTAATTTTGCGAGGATTTGAAATATAGTTGGGGACAATAGCTACCCGAATATTTCCGCTAAATATTTCCGGGTCGGTCATTTGTGCCAGTCGCCTGAGAAAAGCCGAACGGAAGCCTTGTTTGTCTGTCAGAGAGAAAGCAGCTTCATAAGCTTTCGTCGTCACTTTTCGAGAGGCATTGTTATCTATTCCCTTGATTTCTACCCCAGGATCTGTTTTGATTACCAGCTTACCTTGCTCATTATTTGTCTGAACTAATCCATCCCAATTGAACATTCCAACAAAGGCATCAGAGACAAACTGCTTAATAGTTTCACTTGAGCGCTCTGCTGGGTCTACCGCTTTTGCATAGATAGTTTCTCCATTTGACAATTGAATCAATGAAGGTACTTTATTTTTAGCTAATCTGCTAATTGCCCCATAATTCAGAAATTGGACAATCAAAGAAATACAAGCTACAGAACATCCCACTACTGCTACAATTGCTACTCTAGTTGGAACTGCCGCTCCATAACTCAACAGTAAACTTGGCTCTTTGTTTGTTTGTTTAATTTTGAGCATAATTATATGTAAGTAGGTGGGTGGGAAAATTTATCGCTAGGATAAGGCAGAAGGCAGAAGGCAGAAGGCAGGAGGGAAGAGGGTTTTAAGCTGATTCATTTTTCTTTACATAGTTGATTTTATGAAAAAAAAGTTAGGTTCAAAACCGAGTGGAATTGTGAGCAAAAAAATCCTTGTTTTCCAAGGTAGGTAGAAACCCCAACGCCACTTGCTTTATTTTTAATTTTTAATTTTGAATTTTGAATTTTGAATTGATTCATTATCTAGGACGAATCATTCTGGCCACACCACCACCACCACCAGTGGACACAGTGACAGCAACATCTTTGGCTAAATTCTTAGCTTCATCTGCGGCTTTATTAATTTGATTAAGCAATGCTAGTCCACCACCCGCCGCCAATCCTGTGGCTAAAAAAGGCGCAATAATTCCAATTGTGAATAAGAAAAATAGCGGTTGATCTGAACGAGAATTAGCAATTAATTCGGCAGCAAAACCTGTGATAATGCTGAAACCTAGTTTTGCCATGCCGACAGAAAAATATCCTGTGAGCCATGCAAAAATTGAACGTGAACCATAGGGTAGTAATGAACCACCTACAGCCAAAGGGCCAAGATAAGCGCTCAGAAGCATAGTTAATTCTATGCCCCATTGATATGCTCCGCTTAGACCTACCAATATATTGGTGATATTCTCCGACACAACTGAGCCAACGTACCCACTAAACGGAGAAAGTAGAACTTGAATAGGATTAGCGCCGCCTCTTATAGCTTGAATAGGCGCAGATATCACAGTATCTATGCGGTCAATTAACCACGCAAAAGGGCCAGTTGCACCAAAGTAGCTAGGATACTGAGACATGAGCCGTCCTCTTGCTTCTTGCAAGCAATCAATGCCATCTTGGGGACTCAACGAAGATGACTGACACATCTCAATTTCTCTGCCGATAGCACTTCGTACTGCTGTCACACCTAAAGCCCTGGTATAAGCCGCTCTTAGGTCAACTCCTACAGCTGTTCTTGTTAGCACATAATTGTTTACATTATTTATATAGTCTTTGATTCCAACAGTCGTTCTTCCCAAAAGTTGTCCATTGTTAAACAGCAGTGCCGAAATAATTAAGGGCCAGATAAAAGAACTAAAAGCTCGTTGTTCTTCATTGTTTAAAACTTGTTTTGTCCATTCCAGAATGTAAAACCCCAGTGTTGTTATTGCAAATAATGTACCAACTGTACACATCGCAGAATAAAGTGGGCCTCCCAGCACCTCTTGCCACAACTCATCAAAACCTTGAGAAACTGCCTGAGAAACTTGGGCGGCTCTCTGGGCGACATTATCAGGTGGAGGAGTTTGAGCTAACAAATGGATTAATGGCAACATATATTAGTTTCTTGCTGGATCTAAAACGGACATAAATACTAATTCTTGAGTTAAAGTAGCCTGCCCTGTAATTCGTAAATTCTCTTTTTCACGGGTGCTGGCTAAATTGTCGGCAATCTGTGCCAGCATCAAATTTGATTGGGCTGTATCTTGTCGAGAAGCTAAAGAATCAGCGTGAAGACGAGTGATCGCCGAAACCATTTGAGCATTTTGAGCCGCGATGACTTTCAAGATATTTTGGGAGGCATCCATGTTTTGTGCTTGCTGTGCCAAACTTTGAGCTTCTTGAGCTATTTGAGTAGTCGCCTGAATTTTTCTTTCCGTATCTTGTTGTCCCTCTACTCCCACAACAGATGAGACAGAAGCTCGAGTTAAATCTCGTTCTAAATCTTGAGCCAGATTTTTGGCTTCTGGCAGTGAACGACTATTTCTCAGTCTTTGTTTCAAGTCTTCACCACTGGATACTGGGTCTGGTGTTCCCATTGAACCCATTGAACTTTGAATAGCTTCACGGGCATCATTCTTGATGTCTGCCCAGGAACTATCAATTTTTTGCTGTACTTGCTGCTCTAACTGCCTATACTCATTCCTCACATCATCAATAATCGACTGAACAAAATTAAGAATTGGCAAGCTTAATGCGTGACTGGGAGTAGAAATCAATATCCCTGTCAGCACAATAGAAATAGGGATGATAAATTTTTGGGGTTTGAGTTGCATGATAATTAAGCGATTTTTACAAGAAGAATTCAGAACTCAGGAGTCAGAATTCAGAATTTAATTCTATGTGACTGGCGGACGAATAAATGGGTATAAGACCCTCACTAAATTAAAATTTTGCTGGTCTACAATGAGTCGGGGATTCAGACCAGACTCATTGATTCTGACTCCTGATTTCTGGCTCCTGAATTCTTCAATAAGTTTCCTGTTAACAATTGTTTAGCTTCCTCTGATAGCTCCTCATCTCGAATCAGTTTGATATATTCCTCGCTGAATTTATAAAATCCGAGAATAGGGTTGTGTTGATATTTGGCGAGGAACAAAGACCTTAATTCTTGCTCATTGGGATTATTAGCAACTGCTGCTAATAAACAATATGCTGGATAATAACGACAGAAGGTAAGTTTGCCATTATCATCTAATAACCAACTTGAGTAGATACCCTCTTTCTTGGGATAAAATGACTCTGTACTGTTACGACTGATAATTTCGTAAGGGTACTTGAATCTTTGTACAAATGGATCAATTGCTGAAGATTGAATTCTACCTACTAAACGCGTACTAAGATTGGCGAAAATTTTCGCAGCTGCTTTACTTTGAAAAATACTTTCCGGCTCTTGTGCCGATAAAATGACACGAATCCCCGCTTTCGCACCATTTGCACATAGTCGCCCAATCAAATCAGCTATGGCATCAAATTCAAATAAAATCGGAGCTTCATCTAGAAAGAATATACTGGCTTTAGAAGATAAGGCCCTTCGTAAAGCTGCGGCGTAAGCACTTAACGCTACTATTGCCGCATCAGATTCACTGGCTAAATTTCGGAGAGCAAATACTAATAATTTGGCATCTGTGCGGAAACTGGAAGGTTGAGAAATTGACTGTCCTACTTTGCTACCTAGCCAATATTTCAATCTTATTTGAATTTGTCCTAACGCTTCAGTTACTTCTTTGCTACTGTTAGATAGAGAATCGAGATTAATATATCCAGGCGTGCAGTATTTACAAAAGTCTTTTAAAGTTGGGGTATCTAGCCATTCTCGTGTCCCTATTCCTGCCTTGAGGGCTGCTTGATATCGTAGTTTTATTTGGTCGTCGCTAAAGAATGTCTGCAATGCCAAAGCGATAATCGACTCAATTATCGAGATGATTGTTGGACTCACACCAATTGAGTTCATGCCAATAATCATTGTCATTAGCACGGACTTCAGGAAATCCTTGAAATCAGACATCCGCTCTTTAATAATTTCTTCACTCATCAAGCGCAAGTCTGGAAGCTCAAACAAATTATTTGATTCTCTAGCAATGTCAAAATACGCTCCATCATTACCCAATAACTTGGTGTAATCCGTGAAAGTAGACGTACCATCAGGTTTGGGGTAATCCAAGGCTATTACCGGAATCCCTTGCGCTAAAGCTGGGGTCAAAATACCCGCAGCTAACACTGATTTACCAGAACGAGTTGTACCAAATACTGCCAGGTTTTTATGGTTTTTGTATAAATCCAGGTGTACTGGCGTTCCTCCCTCCTCCGCTATTAATTCAAAACCTGATTTATCCCCTGTGGATGTTCTAATTAGTGGTATTAGCCCTGGCGCTTCACTACTAAAATAGGGTAGTCGGCGGTTGAATGGTTTTGTCAGTAATGGCTCCCATACGAATGGGCAGCATTGCAGCCATAATTTCCAGGCATATTCCACCTCTCGGCTAACTACTGCCGGTCTGAGAAAACAACTGGCTAAATATCGACAATCATCATCCAGCTTCTGCAAAGAAGCTCGGTGGACTAAAAAAACCACTGCCGTATGAATTACGGTACTACCTTTGTATAGAGTACGTTGAGCTTCTACTGATTCTTCAATGTTCAGTCCGGCTTTTACGTCGATATTACCTTTGTCACTGGACATGGTAGTTGAGGTAATCGACTGCTTAGTTAAACGCTGCAAATTTGTCTTGGCGATCGCTTGGTTGGCTTTGCTGATTTGACAAAAAATCTCTGTGTCAAAAATCTTCTCTTTAGATATTACCTCCCACAGGTATCGCAGTTGTGAATATTCATCTACCCACCCCCCTGGTTTGTGACTAAAATTTAGCGCTCCTATATATTTGTCTTGCAGCTTCACCCACTTTCTATCAAAAACAGGGACAGACTTTTCGTTTTCTAGAAGATGATGTCTAATATGAAAATCACTCGTTTGATTTTCTGTCAATCCCTTTTTGTTTAGGATTAGGGGATTTGGAATTTCTGTCGGCTCTTTTGTGTTTAACATTGCCCACATTGTCCCCCAAATTTCTGAAGCGCTTAGAGGCGTTACAATTAATCCCATTTTATTGGAAATTATCTGCTCCCAAGATTGGAATCCGTCCAGGAATGAGGTACGTAAAATATTTTCGATGCGGTCTTTGTTTAATTGATGAATTTCTCCTGTAAACTGATGCCAAATGGTTTGTATTTTCTTCAGTCCTACTTCAGCAAAATCTTCGATTTTTTCTTCATCATTGACTGTGTATGTACACCAAAGTCTCAAGAATTTATTTTTGCGAACCCCCAACTTTGTTAGTCCTCTTACTCGTAATCGCTCACTGCGTAAAAGCAGCTTCATTTGTTCGATTTTACATTCATTTTCAATTTGGTTTAATTCTTTTTGTCTTTGGTAATCATTAGTAAAAGAACCAAAGTGAATTGTCAAAAATTCCCGTTCTGGCAATTCTTTTAAACCAGCTTCTATTCCTTCAAAGATTGGTAATACCTGCTCTGTTGCTAAACTAGGGTGAATCCCATTGCAATCAAAAGCAAATTTAATTTGAATGGTTTCTTTTTTCTTGAGAATTAATGCTCCTACTCCTTGCCTCCCTGCTAATTCAATTTCGCAGATACCCGATAGATGAACAACATCTTCAAAGGGTGTCAGTGTCAATGTTGTTTTTCCCAATCTTTCTGTTTTATTTTGAGATTTTTTAGACATTGACTTAATATTATTTACGTTTTTTAATTTGATTTTTTGGAGGATTTAATAGTGATGAAAAGGGCATATATCCTCTACTGATTCGAGGCGTACCCACAAATTTACCCAGGAAGCTTTTGTTCGTTGATACAAACCACCACGTTGCCCATCCCCAAAATGTAGTAAATAAAGTTGCTAGCCATCCTATATTTAGGATGTAGTAGAAAAAAAGTGTGCTGGCTATTGCTATTACAGTCCACGGCAGAATCTGGTCGGCAGGGAACGGGCCTATTTTCGGTTGACTGCCTAATGTTTGATTGACAACACGAAATTTTTTTTCCGGCATATACAACTGCGGTCTTATACGAATGGCACGCTTGAAAAGGGATAATCGTTGAAGCAGCAGGGGAAGTAGGGGAGGCAGGGGGAGAGAAAGAAATAAGTGTATAAGCAATCCGTTCGGGAACCCACGTTTAAAAACGTGGGATTGAGGCAAGGACGCTTTGTATCTTGCGCTACGCGTCTCGATACAATTCTTTTTTTTAAACTGGGCTTCTGCCCTCTGCCCTCTGCCTTTCTTTGTAAAAAGTACTCAAATTCTCTCTTCACTTCCCCTGCTCCCCCTGCCTCCCCTGCTCTTTTCACGATGATCTCACTTTTTCGCGTTGCTCCCCTGCTTCTTTTGACAACATCAGATAATCAATGTTGTTAAGAAGTCGGCGGCAAACACACCTGTCAGGACAATTAAAGGTGTTCTAGATGCACTGGCCCAATCCTCATCCCGTCGCACCGCTTGGATGACATTGACGACCGAAACTGCGATGTACAACAAAAACAATACCCGCAGGATATTGAAAATGTTTACAACTGTAGCTGCTGTATCGGGATTAAGCGCACTACCGAAAGCAGTGCTTGTAATCCAGTTTTGAGCAGCCTGAAAGAATTGAGCGCTAGCTGGCGCTGTTGAAAAATCTAGTACAAATGCAAAGGACAGAAAACAAAATAGTATGGCATAAATATTTACCTTATACTTGCGTTGTTTCTTGTCTGCCTTGGCGATAAAATTAGTGACTTGTTCTTGAAACAGAACAATTGCGGCTGCTGAAATTAATAGTCCTCCTAGTATTAAACCATGCAAAGACATTTCTAAAAGCATTAATGTCCCATTTAATCCCATTAATGCTACTGTACTGGTTTCTAGCGCTCTATTTCGCCGCCTAATTCCCATTGGCAGCGCTGACTGATACTCCGAAGAAAGGTCTTCTCTATCTACATAAGAATATGCTGGCATACCCGTTTAAAATCAGGAAGTATGTGCTTAGTATTTAACTTGTACAAAATATTTACAACTGACAAAAAGCTAAACCTTTCTAGCTAAAAATCAGGCAACTCTAACTTTTTGTCGGGGGTTCGTTCGGCTTTTTTACCATACTCAGTGCTGAGTGCTGTATTATCTGCTGAAGGGCGATTTTAAAAATGTACAGCCATGCTTACTCTACAGCTGACTGCTCACACTAACCCTATTCAGCAAATTACCCTAGACCAGCTACCATTTACCATTGGTAGTGACTTAGGGAATGACCTGGTAATCAGTAGGACTTGACCCCGGCACTGAACTGCAAATCATGGAATTGCTGAGAGACTTAGCTAACAAGGGTAGTACGATTATACTAATTACCCATGCCACCAAGAATGTAGCAATCGCGGATTTTGTGGTGTTTCTTGCTAAGGGTGGCAGACTGGCATACTTCGGGCCACCCAAGATGGCATTCGATTATTTTAAAGTTCCAGATTTTGATGCCATCTACAACAAAGTGGAACGGCAACTGTCTCCAACACAGTGGGAAGAACAGTTTCGGGGCAGTGGGTTTTATAAGAGATTTGTGAGCGATCGCCAAAAAACCATACCCCAAACCAAAGTTCCACCAGTGCCATTACAACCGGATTTGTTGCAGCAGTGGGGAGTGTTATGTCGGCGTAATTTAACCATATTGTTCAAAAACAAAATGAGTTTGGCACTGATGCTGGCGGGAGCGCCAATTCTGGGAGGATTTAACTTTTTATTGTGGAAATCTGACTTGTTAGACACCAAAACTGGTAGTGCTAGCCAAGCAATCACAATGCTGTTTGTCACAGTCATCATGGCAGTCATGGCAGGGGCGTTGGCCACTATGCCAGAGATAGCGAAAGAAACTGCAATTTATCGCAGAGAAAGAAGTGCGGGATTAGGGCTGCTCCCCTATCTTGCTTCTAAATTCCACTTGTCATTTCTGCTGGCATTGTACCAATCAGCTGTACTCTTAGGCTGTATGGTCAGTGCAGTGAATATTCCTGGAAATGCGATAACTGGGATGTACGCAACCTTGTTCGTGGCATCATTTGGTAGTATGGTCTTGGGACTGCTGGTTTCAGCGGTAAGCGAAGCTATGCCGTTAGGCTTATCGCACCCAGTCAAAGTGTCGCTCCCCTACTCACAATTTTGGTATTAGTGCCACAGGTAATTTTTGGTGGAGGTATACTCCCAGTCAGCGAATTCAAAGATAGTGGGAAAACTCTCAATCAGCTGATGCTTACCAAATACCCGTTTGAATCTCTGGTGACTCTGAGTAGATTAGGTACAGATGTGGCAAAAGACCCTTGCTGGCAAAAAACTGAACAACAGAGAAAGGCTTTGTCACCACAGGAAACTACGGTTTGTGACCTTTTTTAAATTCAAAATTCAAAATTCAAAATAGCAGCCCAAGGCACGCTACCGCGAACAAAATGAAGAATAAGAAAAATTTTGGAATTGATTCATTCGCTCGTTCAAGCCCCCGTCACAATCTC
>JAHHIM010000042.1:0-32220 GCA_019358915.1 Trichormus sp. ATA11-4-KO1 | reverse complement strand
GTGGCTACCTCGAACATCGAAGCAAAACACCCATTGGTATTCAAGTCCTGTGGCGCGGTTGGTTAAAATTGCATGACCTCTGTGAGGGCTGGAAGCTTGCTAAACAGACTTAACGGGAAAAGTCAGGAGCATGAATAACGAACCACGTTCGCGAAGCGTCTCGCAGAGAAGGACACGAGGAAGGAAGTGAGAAAGGTAGGTTGAGTTAAGCGTAATCTAAGAAATACGTTTATTGCTTCGTCGCCGTTTTGGCATCAATGTTCTTACTTTCCCATCTCAACCTGTTTAATTCACATTAGGCGTAATTCCCTATTCCCCCGCTTGCTGTTTCAGCAAATTGACCAAACTATCAGATAACCACAAACCAGCGTCACGCAAAGCTTGAATACCAGGAGATATGCTGGGGATAAGTCCACGTCTTTTTGCTAAGATGAGCAACCCTCCTGTCCCAATAGTAGTAATACCTAAAGCTTGACTACAACGCCGTGCTGCCCTATCGTCAACAATAGCGGCACAGTCTAAATTTTTTAGTGCCAAACTTAATACTTGTGATTCTCCTTTTCCCAAATCCCAAGCTGCTACTTCAGGTGCAATAATTACATGATTAATCGACATTTGCTAGTTCCTCAGCTAGCTCTTGAGCAGTATATTGCATAAAATCTACTTGGTAGCGTGATAAGGCATGAATAAATTCAGTACGAGTTAGCCCAGCAATTTCTGCTGCTTTTGCTTGTGATATTTCATCTATTTCGTACCATTTAACGGCTGCGGCAATTCGCATTTCTTGGATAAATTCTTCAGGATTTTTGCGGAGTGCTGAAAATACTGTTTCGGGTAATTGGATTGGTACTGTTCGCATAAATTTTTCCTCAATAATTAGATTTGAGTTGTCGCCAAAGTCTTTCGGGTGTGATGGGGAGTTGGTACATTCTGCATCCTGTAGCTTGGGCGATCGCGTTGGCTATGGCTGGGGCTGTACAATTAATTGTAATTTCTCCTACTCCTTTGGCACCAAAGGGGCCGTAGGGGTCGGCTTTTTCTATGAAGATTATTTCGATTGGTGGTATATCTGAGGCTTTAGGTATGATATACTCTCTCAGACTGGGGTTAGTTATGTGTCCTTGTGAGTTAAAGATGAGTTCTTCGCTTAAGGCGTAACCAATTCCCATTACTATCCCACCGGTGGCTTGTCCGTGACAAATGCGCGGGTTGATGGCTTTACCTATATCTATGGCTTGGACGCATTGCAAAATTTCGACTTTGCCTGTTTCTATATCTACTTCTACTTCTACGCCTTGCACGGCAAAGGTTAAGGTGGATTCGTCTGCCGCATAGGATATTTCCACACTGGGTTGATTAGTGGTGAGGAGTTGTTCGGCGGCTAGTTTTACAGCCTGTCCGGAAATATATACTGTGGCAGAAGCATAGGAACCAGCATCAAAGGGTGTTTGTTGGGTGTCGCCGGCAATTATATAAATATCGGCAACGGTTACACCTAAAACTGCGGCTGCTATTTGTCGTAAGGTGGTATCTGAACCAGTACCAATGTCTACGGAACCAGTTCTTAATTCGTATTTGTCATTGGGTAATTTGGTTAACTTCACACTCGCTAGGTGAATTTTAGATAAGCCACTACCTTGCATAGAAACGGCAAACCCCACACCACGACGGCGAGGATTTTCTAGTTTTGCTGGTGTACCAGGAATATAATTTAATGCCTGGGTGACTTTTTCCCAGCATTCTTGCACGGCGTAACTACCAATTAAGTTAAAGTGGTCTTTGGATGTGCCTAAGCTAATCACATCTCCAGGATAAATTAAGTTTTTGAAGCGGATTTCTTGAGAATGAATATTTAATTTTTCAGCAATTTCGTCAATTTGAATTTCCATTGCAAATGTACCTTGGGTTGCACCATAACCGCGAAACGCACCCGCAGGCATTGTATTAGTATAAACTGCAAAAGCTGTGAATTTTTTATGCGGACAACGATATAAACCCAAGGGAATATATCCTGCTAAAAATACCACTGTTTGTCCATGATTACCATAAGCACCAGTATTGGCAATAATTTCCATATCTTGAGCAACCAGTGTACCATCTTTTTTGACACCGCTTTTAAGACGAATTGTCATGGCGTGGCGGCTATTTGTAGTGGTAAATTCTTCTTTTCTGGTAAATTCCCATTGTACTGGTTTACCTGTTTTCAAAGTAGCCAAAGCGCAAATGTCTTCTGATAAAATTTCTTGTTTATTGCCAAAGCCACCACCAAGCTGTGCTTTATAAACTCGAATTTTTCCTAATGGTAAATTGAAAATTTGTGCAAGTAAGCGTTGACAATGAAAAGGGACTTGGGTACTGGAACGAATAACTAATGTACCATCTGGTTCTAGCCAACTGATACTAATATGAGGTTCTAAATGGACGTGTTGAACTGCTGGTAAAGTAAAGGTATTTTCTACTATTAAATCTGATTCAGCAAATCCTGATGCTAAATCACCCGATTCCAGTAAGATTTGTCCAGCAATATTACGATTTCTATCGGGAATTTGCGATGATTCTGGTTCATCATGAATCACCACACTGCTATTCATGGACTCTATGGGGTCGATAACATGAGGCAGAATTTCATAATCGACGCTAATTAATTCGCAAGCTTTTTCGGCAATATGGGGGGACTCTGCAACTATAGCAGCAACGCGATCGCCTACAAATCTGACTTTATTATCCAACAAGTAATGATCTAACGGATCGGGTACTGGTTCGGCGTGTCCGGCGGTAGTGTAAGGGATTCTGGGAACATCTTCGTGGGTGAAAATAGCTACGACACCAGGAAGTGCTTTGGCTTGTTCGGTGTGAATTTGTTTAATTTTGGCATGGGGATGAGGCGATCGCAGTACCTTGAGATGTAATAATCCGGGTGGGGCGATGTCTCCTGTATAAGCTGCTTTGCCGGTGACTATGGCTGTACCATCTTGTTTGGGAATGCTGGCGCCTACCGGGGATGGGGAGGATGGGGGGACAAGGGGATGGGGGGATGGGGGGAAAAGACTTTCTATTATTGCTTGGTATCCAGTGCAGCGACAGATGTTTCCTTTTAAAGCTAAACGTAATTCTGCTGCTGACAATAGCGGTAACTTGGCTACTGTCATCATCATTCCTGGAGTACAGAAACCACATTGAAAGCCTTGTGCTGCTAGAAAGGCTTGCTGTATGGGTGCAAGTTCGCCGTTGGGGGAAAGTCCTTCGATGGTAGTTACCGATTGATTGTCAATTCGCCAAGCTGGATAAATGCAACTATGAATAGGCGTATCATTTACCCAAACTGTACAAGCACCACAATCACCGGTGTCACACCCACGATGTACGCCAAACCAGCCTAATTGACGTAATAAACTCAATAGACTGGTTCCGGGATGACAGTTTTCGCTATAATTTTGCTGATTAACTTGAAATTTTAACTGTTTTGGTGTCATAAATGGGCAAGCGATCGCTTGATTAAAATTTTAGTTAATTCCCGGCGATATTCTGCACTAGCTTTGCTATCGTTAATAAAATTTTCTGTGGCTAAATCCTCACTAGTTATTACACGAGGTGCGGCTACACTTGCAGCTATGACACAACGTATCTGTTGTTGATTCTTGGCAGTGACTACTATAGCTAATGCTGGATCATTTGCTGCTATACTCAAGCGTTGATAATTAATTTTCCATTGTAAATTACTTAAGGGAATTACAATTCTTCTGAGGATTTCTCCTGGTTTTAAGATTGTGGTTTTATGTCCAAGTTGAAAGTCCTTGGCTGCAACTTGATATGACTTTCCTGTTAAATCCCAAATTTCATAAGTTGCATCTAAAGCTACCATTACGGGTGCTAAGGTTCCCACAGATAAGGCTAAACAAATATTACCTCCTACTGTGGCAATATTAATGACTTTTAATGATGCTGTCAGTGCAGAAACGGCAGCTTTTAAGCCTGCAATTGCTGTCCATTGTGGTAGCCAAGGATATTCTAATATTTTAATTAATGGACAAGTGGCACCGATAATTAAATAATTATCTTTGATGGTAATTTCTGACCATCCAAAATTTTGCGTATCTACTAAAACTTTGACATTGGGTTGAGGTTCGGAAAATAGCCAGGTTCCGCCACTTAGCCAAGTCCAACCTTTATCCCATTGAAGGATATCTTGAATATCGTTTGGTTGTAGATAGGTTTCGATGTTTGGTAAATCCATATTTGAAACGCAGAGGTACACAGAGAATCTTTGCGTCTTTGCGGCTTTGCGTGAGTTAATTAATATCTAAATGAATTTCATAGCCTAGTCTTTTGGGGAGAGAAATTTTATAAACATCACCTTGATTCATTTCGTCTGGTGTCTGCATTTGACTTAAGGCAGTGACGACTTCATCGGAGTTGGCGGTGAGGATGACTACTGGGCGATCGCAGGCTATGGGAAAATCATGCCAGGTGCCAAGATGTAATAGTAGTCCGTGTCCTGGAGGAAGGCGTAAGGCTTGAATTTGCTTGATGTTGGGTAGGTTTTCCCCAGTTTCATGGTTGGGAGGTGCCATGACCATAATAAATGCTGCTTGTCCTAAACCAATAAACATTTGGGTCATGTACATATGTCTTTCTAGCCAGGTTATGGGGGGATATCCTGGTAAGATTTTGGCTGTTCTAAATGTTGCTTTTCCTCGATAGGTAAAGTCAATGTTTTCGCCTTCTAATACTCTTTCTTGATAAAAGGGTATGCCTAATCCGGGTTTAGCTACATCGTCTCCTAGGAGGTATCCATAGGGTTTGATGTTTTCGGGGTTGGCATCGATAATAGGTATATTTAATTTTTGGGTGGGTGAAGTTGTCATTATTTAACGAACCGCCAAGGCGCAAAGGACGCAGAGAGTTTTATTTCATTAGTTGATAGATGTTTTCACCTGTGGTTAGCCAGGTGTGGGGTTGATTTTTAATATGGAGTAAGCATTGTTTTAAGTATTTTAGGCGTAGGGGTTGACCGACGATAAATGGATGTAAACCTATGGCCATGAATCGGGGTTGGGTTTTTCCGTCTAGCCATAGTTGATCGAATTGGTCGATGATTGCTTGAGCAAATTCTTCTCCGGAAAATCGGTTACTTAAACATAAGCTAATATCGTTTGCTTCTATGGTATAGGGAATTGCTAGTAAGCGTCCATTAGGTAAGGGATACCAATATGGTTGGTCGTCGTTTACCCAGTCGGCTGTATAGGTAATTCCTGTTGTATATAATAATTCAAAGGTATGTTCTGTGATGGAAAATCCCGGTGTTAGCCAGCCTTTTGGTGTTTTGCCGGTGGCTTGTTTGAGTAAATCTATGGTTTGATTAATTATGGCGGTTTCTGTTGCTTTATCCATGCCACTATGACCAGTGGAATTATTAATCCCATGTGCCATGATTTCCCAATTTTGTTGTTGCATGGCTGTGATAATCTCTGGATAAAATTGACAAATTTCCCCGTTGACTGCGGCTGTAACTGGAATTTCTAATTCTGCAAATAATTCTAATAATCGCCAAATCCCGACACGATTACCGTAGTCTCTCCAAGCATAGTTGGCTATTTCTGGATGACTATTTAAATGGGGTTGAATAGCTGTCCCTAATTTGCCGAAGGTGAAGTGTTCAACATTCATCACCACCCAGACAGCAATTCTGGCATTATTAGGTAATTGTAAAAACGGACGTTTTATAATTGGCTGATAAGACGGTGGTAACATGATTTTTTAGCTTTCCAACATAAACTTGAAAACCTTCATGAAGGGAAAGAGCAAAATATGCTATTATAGCAAAAATCATGCTCATACAGATAAGTCAAATAGTATGAAATACTAAAAGCAAACATTGCCAATAAAACAGGAATCACAGTATTAAATTCTAATTTCCGTTTATTGAATATTTCCCATAAAGACATCAAAATAATCAAAGGCCAGAAAATAGTTGTAATCAAAAATATAACAAAAGATAAAAATTTATCTTCAGGACTAGAAGTTGGATGGCGCAAAGTGAATCTTAGCCAATTACTGAAAAAATAGCAGGTCATCAGTAAGTAACCAATAACTACAGTCAACTGTATCTGATTCATTATCAACACTCCTGAAAGCCTTGGATGATACATCAAAAATAAACTGAATGCAGTTATTATATGATGTGGATTAAAAAAATCCAGAGATATGCAAGATGGATGGCAAAAATACGGTTTACGTAATACTAAGGCCAAGGCAGAGCGTACTCTAAGTATCCTGTGATGTTTACTTAGTCTTGAGAATGATGCTGCGGAAACAGATAAGCGATCGCCACCCAACCAGATGCAGTGAGTAAACTAACCAAAAATGTAGCCAAAATGAAAGTAGACATACGGAGATTGAGGACTGGGGAGAATAATTCTGTAATTATTTTTTAAATTAGCAATTCGATATGACGCACATGCAACCAGCTTATGACAATTATTTGTAAATACATTAATCGCTAATATCGCCCTCAAAGACAGGTTCTAAGTCTAGTCAAGGAAAAAGGTGATCGCTGCTTCGTCTACCTTCGGACTATCAGCCTTGACCAAATAATTACTAATTCGTAATTCGTAATTAAAGAGGGTTCAAGCCCCCACTGATTGTAACTACGTACAGCCTGGCGGCATCCGGAGGCTCTATTATCAATTACGAATTATGTTGACGGGCTAAGACTGGAAGGTGTCTTTCGTGAAGATTAGCCCCAAATACTTGGTTTCTCCGCTTCAAACCCAGTTTTGATGAATTTGAATTAGGCTACCCACTAAAAATAATCATAGTCTAAATTCACTCTTCCTGCTTAAAGTAGTTATCGAGGAAATTGAGAGCGTGGTTGCGAAGTTCAAAATATTCTTTGGAGTTTCGCACAGCGGTGCGATCGCGTGGATGCTCAAAGGGAATTTCTAATATTTCCCCAATTGTGGCTGATGGTCCATTAGTCATTAGTACTATGCGATCAGACATATAAATGGCTTCATCCACATCATGAGTGATCATCATTACTGCTTGTCGATGGTTTTCCCAAATATCTAATACCTGTCGTTGTAATTTGCCGCGAGTCAGCGCATCTAATGCCCCAAAAGGTTCATCCATCAGTAACATTTTTGGGCAAGTTGCTAAGGCTCTAGCAATGCCTACTCTTTGTTTCATTCCTCCAGATATTTCATCAGGATATTTATCTGCTGCCGCCGTTAAGTTTACCATTGCTAAGTGTTCGTTAACAATGCTAGTCTTTTCAGCACGATTAGCATTTTTTAGCACTTCATCTACAGCTAAACGGATATTCTCGCGCACAGTCAACCAAGGTAATAATGAGTAGTTCTGAAATACCATCATCCTTTCGGCTCCGGGTTGCCGAATTTCTTTGCCATCTAACCTAACTGAGCCGGAGGATGCTTTTTCTAAACCAGCTACTATCTTCAGTAAAGTTGATTTTCCACACCCAGAGTGACCAATTACAGAAATATATTCATCTTCCCCAATGGTGAGATTGACACCATCTAACACGACAAAGTTACCTTTATCTGGTGTCGGATAAGCCTTGAATAAATTTTCAATTTCTAAAAAATTAGGGCGAGACATAACTTGGTGTCCAGGATTTACTACTAATGGCATATCTTTCATCATGCAAATCTCCTCAGAATTTTCAGCTATTAGTTAATATTTAAATTTGTCATTTACGACATGAAGAAACGTGTAGGAGCATTAGCTCTAATTGCAAACTTGTTTAAATATTCCACTGGATTACTAGGATCAAAACCTATTTTGTCGATGAAGACTTCTGGCGGCTCAATTTTATAATCATCCTGAGGACATTCGATGCCCATTTCCGTGGCTATTTCTCGATATAGGTCTGTTCGCCAACTGCGTTGGGCTATTTCATCAGCATTTTTGGGAAACTCCGATATTTGTCCCCAACGTGCAGCTTGAGTCATTAACCAAATACTTTGGGATTGCCAAAGGAATGTCGAATGATTACCTGGGTATTGGGGAAGGTTATCAGGAATATCAAAGAAAATTGTGCCATCAGCAGACTTAATGGTGCGGTCTTTGCCATCAAATCCACCGTAGTTGTAATTACCAATAATTCCTGGACTAGTTAATTGAGCGATGGGTGCATTGGGATTTCTGGGTCTAGCACCTGTAAAGGAACGGTCTGTAATTAATTCGGCAACTTCCTGGCGATTTTCTGGTTTGCTGCAATATTGGCAGGCTTCTATCATTGCCTTGACTAGAGAGCGATAGGTTTTGGGATAATCGTCAATGAAAGATTCCATCACTCCCAATAATCGGTCTGGGTGTCCTAACCACACTTCTTTGCCTTGAGCGAAGGTGAAGCCGATGCCTTCGTTCCCTGAAATTGCTCTGGTGTTCCAAGGTTCAGCCACCATATAAGCTTGCATTGCCTCAATTCGCACATTTGTCACCATCTGGGGAGGTGGCACAATAATGATGCGAAACTCTTTTAGTGGGTCAATACCTGCGGCTGCGGATAAGTAACGGATAAAGTATTCGTAAATGGCAGAACTCAAAACTACTGCCCAAACTTTCCGTTCTGTGGGTTGCTTGGCAAAGTAGCTGCGAAAATCGCGCCCAAAGGCTTCTAATGCACCGTCACCGTATTGTTTTTGGTATTCGTACCACGGACGTAGCCCAAAATCCCACATGGCTTTGTTCATGGTCATGGCGTTACCGTGGCGATGAATGGTCATCGCTGCACATAGGGAGGCATGACGTGCGCCTTCAGCACCAATTCTGGCGTTGGTGACAGCACCAGATACCACAGGTGAAGCATCTAGACGACCAAAAATTAATCCATCACGGGATGTTGCCCAACTCGCCTCCCGGTTGAGTGTGACGTTCAAACCATATTTGCGGAAGAAACCTTTTTTCCAGGCGATCGCAAATGGCGCACAATCATTAACAGGTACATAACCAACGGTAATATCAGGTTTTTCTAAGTCTTGAGATTTAACGACTGGTTCAACTGCTAAGGCTTCTGCACTCATTCCTCCAGCGCCAGTATTTCCAGCAATACCACAAGCTGTCAACGCTATCCCAGTCGTTGTTGCTCCTATGCCTTGAATAAAGTCTCGTCGCGTCCAACGATGATCACCCATTTCTGTCGCTCCAGTGGTAATCAATTATGTTTCAGCAAATTCAGGGGAAAATGCACAATTAGATTGCGTTTGTCATGAGGAATTTAGTCCTCTCTATTTCTACAAGCAACTTACTTAAAAGCTGTAGGTCTGTGGGTGACTAATTCTTGGATTTTGCCCACTGCAAAGTCTAAAACTAATCCAGTGACACCAATTACTAGCACGGCTAAAAAGACTGAACTGAGATTGAGACGACTCCATTCATCCCAAACAAAAAAGCCAATACCGACACCACCTGTGAGCATTTCTACTGCAACAATGACTAGCCAAGCAATCCCTAAACTAATACGTAAACCTGTAAAAATATACGGCAAACTTGCAGGCCAAATAATTTTTGTAATTCGCCGCCAACGGGGCATTTCTAGTACTCGTGCCACATCTAAATAATCTTTGGGAACGCTGGCAACTCCCAAGGCAGTATTAATTATTGTTGGCCATAAAGAGGTAATGAAAATTACAAAAATCGCGGAAGGGTCTGCCAAATTAAAGATAGCCAAAGCAATAGGCAACCAAGCCAAAGGTGATACAGGTTTAAAAATTTGAATGATGGGATTAAACGCTAACATGGCTGATTTAGACATCCCAATGAGAAATCCCAAGGGAATCGCCACGATCGCGCCTAATAAAAAACCAATCAATACCCGTTTTAAACTGGCTATCAACAACCAACCAATTCCTAAGTTACCAGGACCTCGTTGATAAAAAGGGTTTAAGATGTAATCAAGATTGGCAATCAAAGCTTCCGGTGGAGTGGGCATTAATTCATGATTGAGCAATGCTACAATCCACCACAACAGAATAATGCCTAAAAACCCTAAGGCAGGTAGGATAAAAACATCTCTTGCAACTACAGGTTTGGCTTTTTTCCAAGTAGTTTGACTAGCGATCGCAATTATCGCTGCTAAATTTAATTGCAATATCATTACTGACCTCAACAGAACTCAGTGCGGGTACAAAAAACCGAGCAGTACCAGCCAAGGACACTGACGAGATCAAAACATTAAAAAAATGCTGTCTCTTCAGTCTCCTCTCAATGCCTACGAAGTTAGCTGACGGGCTAGGGCTGAGAGATGCCCCCCTCTTATCGATTTGGGATTTTTTAGATTGAGAATCTGGGATGAATTTTCGCTCTCAGACTGCAAATCTTATCAGTAATCGATTCAGAGGTACGCCCCATAATTTGGTTCCTCCGCTCCAGTGCTATGCACTATAACGCGCTGGATTAGGCTGACTTACTCTAGCTTATATTGAATTATACATTAACATCTTGGTTTAGCAAGAACCAGCTAAGTAAGGCTGAATTAAGCTACAAGTATCTCAACATAAATATTTACGCATTTTTCACGACCAAACGTGTAATCGCTGTATTCCAATATTCTTCCCTATTCCCTCTCTTAATTACTTAAAAAGGAATATATTATTCATCATCTCTTCCCTGAGATAGATAATTTATCTAGCAATCAATTAACCTTAAAGCCTGATAAATCCAGGATAAAAACCTAATTTTCCCATAAATTATAGATAAAACATGATTATTCACTACCTTGACATAATTGACGATGCTACGTTAACTGCAAAAAAGCATAAGTCTGTCTGCCTAATTCATTACTTATCCTACAAAATTTGTTCATCAGGGTAAGCCAAGAGCGGAGGAACCAAATTTGGGGCTTATCTCCAAGAAAAGTGAAGACTTTAAGCTCAAGACTTCACCCAATTAGAGAAGGACATCTCTCAGTCCTAGCCCGTCAGCTAACTTCGTAGGCATTGAGAGGAGATTGAACGAGCAGCATTTTTAACAAGAAATGCCTTGTTCTCGTCAGTATCCTTGGCTGGTAACTTTGCGCTTCGTTTTACCTGCTCTCGATCCTGAAGCAAGGATAATATTAACTCTGCCCACCAACTTCGTAGAGGATGGCTGTTAGGCGGCAAATACCGTGCTTTAAACCGAATCGCATTGAGTATGTCACGTAGCTTTGACGAATCAACCCCTGCTACCTCTGACCAATGCTTGATGATATCTAAGGTTGATAAAATTTGCAGTTCTGGGGCTGTTTGTTGAAAAACCGCGATCGCTCGTTTGTCATCAGTGGCGATCGCCCATTTGCGGTAAACTGCGATCGCGCAAGTTGCCGACGGGAGATACTAATTTATTTTTTGAGTAAGAGTAAGTAGGTAGGCACAAATAAAATCAACTATGTAAAGAAAAATGAATCAGCTTAAAACCCTCTTCCCTTCTGCCTCCTGCCTTCTGCCTTCTGCCTTATCCTAGCGATAAATTTTCCCACCCACCTACTTAAGCTTAAGCGATCGCAACTAATTTCCATTGCGTCTTTTTGGAACACTTAACTCAACTGTCGGGTCAGTGTAGGTATTTGACAGCAGTGTAATTGCTAAGCAAAAATATTGACGGTAAGATAAAGCAAATTTAAAAAAAAGTCAATAAGTCTTAATTTTCGTTAGAGTGGGATAATAATCAAAGTGTGAGGATTGATACTACATGCGAGTATTACTGGTATATCCGATATTTCCTAAAACCTTTTGGTCATACGAAAAAATCCTGGAGTTAGTTGATCGCAAGGTTTTGTTACCACCTTTGGGTTTAGTAACGGTGGCAGCAATTTTGCCCCAGGAATGGGAGTTTAAGCTGGTTGATCGCAACATCCGTCCAGTATCTGAGGAAGAATGGGCATGGGCTGATGTAGTCATTCTCTCCGCGATGATTGTCCAGAAGCAAGATTTATTGGGGCAAATTCAGGAAGCAAAACGACGTGGTAAGTTAGTTGCGGTGGGTGGCCCTTATCCGACTTCTGTACCTCACGAAGTGCAAAATGTCGGTGCAGATTTTCTGATTCTCGATGAAGGGGAAATCACTCTACCCATGTTTATTGAGGCTATTCAACGGGGTGAAACTTCTGGGACTTTCCGCGCTACAGAAAAACCAGATGTCACAAGTACACCAGTCCCCCGCTTTGATTTATTAGAATTGGATGCCTATGACATGATGTCGGTGCAGTTTTCGCGTGGGTGTCCTTTCCAGTGCGAATTCTGCGACATTATTGTTCTCTACGGACGTAAGCCGCGTACCAAAACCCCAGCACAACTATTGGCAGAGTTAGATTACCTCTATGAGTTGGGTTGGCGGCGGGGTGTGTTTATGGTAGATGATAACTTTATCGGCAACAAACGTAATGTGAAATTGTTGCTCAAAGAGTTAAAAGTCTGGATGGCAGAACATCAATATCCTTTCCGGTTTGATACTGAAGCTTCTGTGGACTTGGCACAAGATCCAGAAATGCTGGAACTTATGGTTGAGTCTGGATTCTCTGCGGTGTTCTTAGGAATTGAAACACCGGATGAGGATAGTTTGCAATTAACTAAGAAGTTTCAAAATACCCGTAGTTCCCTAGCCGATGCTGTGCAAACCATTATCAAAGCCGGATTGCGACCGATGGCTGGGTTTATTATCGGGTTCGATGGCGAAAAAGCAGGTGCAGGTGATCGCATTGTCCGTTTTGCCGAACAAGCAGCAATTCCCTCTACTACCTTCGCTATGTTGCAAGCGCTACCCAATACCGCATTGTGGCATCGTCTGAAAAAAGAAGGACGACTGCGGGAAAATCAAGACGGTAATATTAACCAAACAACGTTGATGAACTTTATTCCTACCCGCCCTCTTGAAGATATTGGTAGAGAATATATTGAGGCATTTTGTGCATTATATGACCCAGTGAAATATTTGGATCGCACCTATCGTTGCTTCCTGATGATGGGTGCGCCGAGATGGAAAGCGCCATTCAAAATGCCAGACTGGATAATTGTGAAAGCGTTACTCACTGTGATTTGGCGACAAGGGATTAAACGGGAAACCCGTTGGAAGTTTTGGCATCATTTGTTTAGCATTATCAAGCGTAACCCAGGTGTTGCCGAACATTACCTTTCTGCTTGCGCCCACAACGAACATTTTCTAGAGTATCGCCAAATTGTCCGTGATCAAATAGAAAGTCAGCTAGCTGAATATCTAGCACAAGGTGCAGAAAAACCTTATGTGCCTGTCACTGCAAAAGCCGAAGAAAAAGCCGAGGCTGTAGCTAGTTAAGTAGAGTAACTGGTAAAGGGTAATAATTATCAAATTATCAGTTACCAGTTACTCATTAGACATCTCTAAAAATCAAATATGTGTTATCCAAAAACCTTGTAGAGACGTAGCAGTGCTACGTCTCTACATTCAAAAATAAATTCATCAACGATCTACCGATCCCATCACCACATCAATACTCCCCAGAATGGCAAAAATATCTGCTACTTTCTGCCCTCGAATCAACTGAGGTAAAACCTGCAAATTATTGAAATCGGCTGAACGGATTTTCCAGCGCCAGGGAAAGATATGATCATTACCAACAATAAAAATCCCTAACTCTCCTCTGCCTGATTCGATGCGAACATAATGTTCACCTTGGGGAATTTTAAATGTAGGTGCAACCTTTTTCGCAATAAATTGGTAATCAAAATTGTTCCATTCAGATTTAGTTCCAGCTACCATTCGTTGAGTCGTTAAATTTTCGTATGCACCCCCAGGTAACCCCGCAAGTGCTTGCCGAATAATCTTCACCGACTCGCGCATTTCTCCAATTCTCACGAGATACCTAGCACAACAATCTCCAGCTATATCCCACTGGACATTCCAATCAAAATCGTCGTAGCATTCATAGTGGTCAACTTTCCTTAAATCCCACTTGACCCCAGAAGCGCGTAACATCGGGCCAGAAATACCCCAATTAATCGCTTCCTCTCGGCTGAGAACACCTATACCTTCAACTCGGCGGCGAAAAATCGGGTTATTGGTAATTAATTTTTCATATTCATCGATACTAGGAACAAAATAGTTACAGAAATCTTGGCATTTATCCACCCAACCAAAAGGTAAGTCAGCCGCCACCCCACCAATACGAAAATAATTATTGTTGACCATGCGATAGCCTGTGGCAGCCTCAAACAGATCGAGAATCATTTCGCGATCGCGTAAAGTATAAAATATCGGAGTCTGTGCGCCTAAATCCCCTACAAATGGCCCCAACCATAAAAGATGATTGACAATTCGAGCTAACTCCAGCATGATTACCCGGATATAACTAGCACGTTTGGGGATGGGAATATCTGCTAACTTTTCCACAGTATTCACCGTCACTGCTTCGTTAAACATCCCCCCGTAATAGTCCCAGCGACTCACATAGGGCACATACATAATATTGGTACGGTTTTCGGCAATCTTTTCCATTCCTCGATGCAGGTAGCCAATCACAGGTTCACAATCAACTACATCTTCCCCATCCAAGGTGACAACAATGCGAAAGCACCCATGCATTGAAGGGTGATGGGGGCCAAAGTTAATTACCATTGGCTCGGTTTTAGTTTCGATTCTGCCCATAAATTACTACTACCCCAGTCGCGATTTTTTCTTAGCGTATGGCGTTTATAGGCTACAGTCTTGCAAATTCGTCCGATTTTTTGCAGATTTTGACTATCTTGCTTGCAAAGTTTTGGGAGTTACACCCAATAACCGCTTACAGTGAAAATTTAAATGGCTTTGGCTGGCAAAACCAACTAAATCAGCAATTTCAGCTATTCTCAACTGACCCTTCAGCAATAATTCCTTAGCACGTTCCACCCGACAATAAATGACATATTTATGGGGAGTCATACCTGTAGCTTGTTTAAACAACTGAGAAAAATAATGAGGACTAATATTTAGCAATGCTGCCAAGTCTGCTAAACCTAAATCTTGGTCAATATGTGCGTGAATATAATCAGTAACTTGCTGTAATTGCCGCCGCGATAAACCATGATTGTATTCTTTGATAACGGGTTTTCGTGTAGAGTAATGTTGCAATAAATGTACTGATAAAGCATTCACCATTGCCTCTGCATAAAGACGACTACGCGCAGGGTTGTTTTCCAGAATGCCTTTCAGTGCTAGACCTATTTGATAAACTAGGGGGTCTGGTGTCGCAAAGTGTGGTATTAGTTCCACCTGTTCTGCATCCTCAGATTCATCAACTGCATGGGCAACGATTTGTGGTTCAATACCAAGAATAATAAAGTCTCCTTCTGCCTCCCAAGCTGATTGATGTCCCACGTTAACAGGAGTGATAAGTATATCGCCTCCCACGACAGCATCACGATGGCTGCGTCCATCCATTTTTCTATTAGCATGAATAACTCGCGCTCCATGAGTAAAAATAGCTATAGAGTGCCATCGAGGAGTGCAAACTTCAGGAAATTCATAAGCAGGCTGACACATATATCCAAAAGAGAAACCATGCCAATTGGCTTCTAAACTCGTGATAATTGGCAGCCGGGGGTAAAGTGGAAATATTTCCGCTTCTGTGGTGATAACTAAGGGCTTTTGTTTTGACATGGGCTACACCAGAGTTTACAGCCTTAATTTATCAAAACCTCAACTCGACTTTATACAAAATTAAGAACTTTTGTATTCCTCCATACCCCAGACAAAGCATCCAAATCTACCAGCTTCCTCTCCCCCTCCGCAGTATTTTGAAAAAGCACCGTAAAAGCACCAGCACCAAGCCGAGCTTGAGGAAAAAGCCGATAACAAGGAATATGAGTTAAATGTGACTGATACTGATCTAAATGAATCACCTTCACTGCTTGAAACTGAGGAAATCGTGACAAAAACCATTCACAAACTTGCTCATTTTCCTCAGGAGAATAAGTGCAAGTCATATAAGCTAGATAGCCTTGAGGCGCAACTATTTGAGCAGAATTAGCAATAATTCTTTTTTGCCGATTCGCACTTTTATTAATAGCAGTTGGATGAAAACATCCAACTGCTTTTTCACCTTTAGCCAGTAAAGATTGCCCAGTACAAGGAGCATCTACTATCACTAAATCACTAGATAAGGGAATGTTTTCTGCAAAAATCCTAGAATCTCGATTAACCACAGTACAAGAACTAATCTGACAACGCTTCAAATTAGAAATAAGCATTCCTAAACGTTTACCAATTACTTCATTACAAATGAGTAAATCAGGTTGCAAAGCCTTCCAGGCAAAAATACTCTTACCACCAGGGGAAGCACACATATCAAAAATTATACGCACTGATTGAGGAATCGCTAACAAAACTGAAGCCGCAAACACAGAAGAAAAATCTAAACAATAGAAATAACCTTGGTCATGTAAGAGATGTTTACCAGGTTTTTCACCTAAAAATAAACGGTCTATAAATTGTGGTTGCCAATTTATTGGTGTTTCCACCTTAAAAGGCAATGTATCTGGTTGATCTCGACACCAAAGAATGCAAGGGTGAAAAGGTTGGGGATGAATTAATGACGCAATAAATTTTTCTTGTTTATCTGGATTTTCAAACAAACGCCGTGAGAGTTTAAGTAATAAATTTGATGGTTTTTCCATTAGTAAAACTGTTACAGAAGAACAATGCTCTCAAGCATCTTGGTTGCATACTGAAAACATAATGACCGCCATTCTAATTAATGATTGCCACACTAACCCACTGCACTGGAGATGGTCATAGATGTTAGATAATTTTCAGCAGAAATTACGCCGAGAAGCACAATTATGGCGAGATGAAGGACTAATTAGTTCTTCACAATACCAAGACCTAGCAGAACGTTATCGATTTAATAACCTAGAAGCTGCTGCACGCGATCGCTTTATGATGATGGTGATTTCTATAGGCAGTATCCTTTTATGTCTAGGTGTAATTACCTTTGTAGCAGCCAACTGGCAGGCATGGTCACGAGAAGTCAAATTTATCCTCATGATGAGTTTGTTTCTGTCAACTACTATCACTGGTTTTTACACATGGAAACCAACTAAACAAAACAACAAGGAAGGAAATAAACAGCAACAAAGCAGACGTATCCTCGGAGAAGGATTACTAATTTTGAGCGCTTTTATATTAGGCGCAAATATAGTGCTGATGGCACAGATTTTCAATATTAACGGTTCCACTGCTGAACTGTTTTTTGCTTGGGGAATTGGTGTCTTAGTCATGGCCTACAGTCTGTGCCTAAATTCCTTAGGAACCATGGCCATTATCCTCATCCAAATTGGGTATTGGACGGGAAGAGGAGACTTGTTGTTTACTTCCAGCGACTGGAATTGGGTACGCCTAGCAGTTAGACATATGCCTTTATTATCATGGTTACTGTTTGTACCCTTAGCATATTTTTGTCGATCGCGCTGGATTTTTGCTTTAGCAGCCATAGTCTTTGCTGGGACATTGCAGTTAAATCTGAATCCCCTGCCATTACTGAACTTTTCTAATATGGCACCTTGGGTAGCATCCTTTGCTTTGGCACTACCACCTGCATTATTCTGGAGTTATGACGATTTACTTTTCCCCACAATCAACTACAGGCTGTTTCAACCTCTAGCTCGTAACTTAGCATTGATATTTTTTGGACTTGTCTTTTATGTCTTGTCTTTCCGTTGGCAATGGGTAGTCCCAATTTTTAATTCTTTTATGCCAACCACCAGAAATAACTTGTTTATGTCTCTGCCCATAATTGATTTAGGGATTCTCAGTGGTTTAGCATTATTACAATGGTTGTCCCTGCTGCGCCTGAGAAATAACCCTCCTCGCCGGGAAGCAATTTTCACTACTGCTGTCGTTACCACTTTTGTGGCTTTCATTATCATCACACCTTTTTGGCATCTAGCTATTACCCGTATTGATGAATTGGGCAGTTTCATCTTTAATGTACTTTTGGCATTCTTGGCATCGGGGTTAATTCGAGAAGGATTGAAGTTAAATGACAGACGCACCTTTTGGGGCGGTATGCTATTATTAACGCTGCAAATTATTAGTCGGGTGCTAGAATATAACACCGACCTACTTTTCCAGTCTCTTGTCTTTGTTTTATGCGGTTCGGCATTAATTAGCGCTGGACTTTGGTTTGAACGCCGCCTACCTGCTGCAAATAGAAGTTGACATCCAGTTCTAAATTTCTGAATCATGACAATCTCTGTGCATCACCCTTTTTAGAGTGTCTCTGCGTTCGTCCTAACTCTGGGAATTCCACCAGAAAAATTGTCACAAATACCCCTTCATTTTAGGACTACGCTCATGAACAGTGACTCCTCTGAATCGAGTAGAAATAGATCATTATCTCCTGAAGTCGAATTTTCCGAAAAGCTGACTTTTAGGGATTACCTCATTGCTACTGAACAAAAAGCCAACCAACCTCTACCTTTTTGGCGGCTATTAGTTCCCCTGTTAATTCAAACCGGGATAATTTTAGCAGTTCCCACCCAAGCAATGTACACCAATATTGCAGGCAGGGATGTGATTCTGCAAACACTACCTCAAGATCCTAACAATGTAGTACAGGATTTTTCCTTGACATTGGATTACAACATCTCCCGTGTAGAAAATTTGAGAAGACTTTCCGGCTGGGATAATTTACTGAGAAGGAATCAGGGGAGAAACAGACAATTGCTACCAGGAACCAACTTGTACGTGATTTTGCAAGAGCAACAATCCTTTGATGGTGGCGTTCCCAGAGCTTGGAGGCCAGTACGAGTGAGTAGCAATCTGCCTCAGTCTCTCCCCAGCAATCAAGTAGCCTTAAAAGGCGTGTATCAAGATAATGCCATCACCTATGGAGTGGAAACATACTACCTTCCAGAACAACAACGGCAGCAAATTAGTGAGGAAATCTTCCAATCTGTCCAGCACACTAGAGGAAATAGAAGAAGACAGATCCGACCGATAACAGTGAGAATCAAAGTAGATCCTCAAGGTAACGCCGTACCAGTGAGTTTGTGGGTGCGCGATCGCAACTATAGTTTTTAGTCTTCATGGCGTGCATTCCATGCTGCACCACAAGCCGCGCCTGCCCCTGCTAACAAACCGGTACTCATTCCTTGTATAGTCTTATTGATGGGATCTTGTGTCAAGCAATCGCTTGTAACCGTTTCAGCTTGCAAGCACAGATTGCTTTCTGCCCAACTGGATGTACCTCCGAGAATCACACCAGTGAGACTACAGGAAACCACAAGTAGCAACAGGCGTTTGGTTTTTCTATCCATAGATGGATGTGTGAAAGATGAGAAATAGTTAGTTTTCCTCAACTACTTTACACATCTATGCTGTTTCTGTCACCTAATTTTTTGGGGCTAGTGCAGCAAGGCAGAAAGTAACACGGAATATCAAAACATTGCAAATTTCTACCTTATAGTGCGACATGAAATTGCGCGATATTGACTTATGATGTCAGTCTTTTCCTTAACTCAGTTTCCAACTGTTCACCTGTACTAACTACTACCCTATTTGGTTTAGCTCTGATAATCGTGAGGTAGTGCTGAAAAGCTTCTTCATCTTGAGGGTGAAGCTTGATATATTCCCGTAATTCTGCTTCGGTTAATTCTCGATAATTTGAATTACTCATTGTATAATTTCTTCTCCGTTACTCAAAATCTCTACCTGAATTGTTTGACCTATAAGTACAACTATCCTTTGAGATCGCGTATCATATCTGGTTGGCTCAATTGTTTGTAGCAAGTTGCTTACTCGGGCACATAAATCGTAGAAAGCCTTTAATTGTTCAATTGTAGGTTCCATTTTTCATAAGTATCTCAATCATGCTGACTTCTCCTGATTATGTTCTTTTGGTGGTAAATCACCGCTTTCTCTTGCTTCTCTCATAGCTAACGCTTACCGCTTCATCTTTAGATGAGGGGGATAAGGGGGATGAGGTAGGTGTTTCCCCAATGCCCAAATATATTGTTAGCGTTTTACAAAAGATTTGATATAATAACAATAGGCATAGCCTACGAGGTTCCCGTAGGGAGCCGCACTTAAGTCCTGTGTGTTGACCAGGACTTTAGTTGTTTATATGCCTAAATATTTTTAACTTACTGACCGTATATCAAATCAAAACAACTGTATTTAATACCAAGATAGGAAATTTCTTCTTGACTATATAAACAATCAATTAATTTTCTATCTTCCATTAGTCGCTTATATGTTCGGTTGTTTGGATCGTACCCTCCTATCGCCATAGGCCAAAGATACAAGTCAGCCAACTGAATCATTGGTGAAGTTTTTTCTTTGAGTTTAAACTCGTAAAGTAACCTTTTAAAATCATCTGCTTTCAACGGTACATACTTAGAGGACGTAGATTGCTCAAATGGCATTCCTTCAGATTTGAGATGATCATAGTAGTCTTTCAAAGTTTTGTCTTCAACCTTATTGCACTTCTCAGGTAATACACGAAGCTTATAACCTTGGCTATCTGCATACTTAGCTGCTCTTTCTACTAAAACAGTAAAGGCTGTTTTACAGAGAGACCAACGCTGACGACCATATTTTTCTCTGTAACGATAGTTATATCCTGGTCTATCAATAACACAGGCTATTCCAATAATTGCAGATTTTTCTAATACTTGATAAAGCTGTTCTATAAATAAACCCAATTCGTCTTTGTTAAGTTTTCCTAGCCAAGCGAAATTTTCACTTTTCCCTCTAATCTCCACAGAATGTAACGGGTAATTTATGTCCCGTTGTTGACAAAAATTTGAATGTAGTTGCCGAGCTATTGTTTCATCTTCTTGTTTTACAAGGATGCCACCAAGAGCAAAATAGTCATGTCCATGCGTTGGCAAACTAGGGTTATGGTCTGGATGTCTTGTTCCAGAATCATCCATGTATAAGTTAATGACTTTGCTCATTTAAAAATTTTTATACGTTCTGTGAATATACTAAAAATTCTAAGACTATACAAACAAAGCACCAACCCTAACTAACAGAGAATAGCGATCGCTAATTAATCCGACGCTGATTCCTCACGTATAGACTGCTATGTAGAAATGCCGTCAAAATTCCTTTTGGGGATTTAAAACATCTCACCAAACAGCGTGGTGATATCGCGCTGGTCTTTTTAGCGGTTATCGTCGTAAATCATTCAGTGTATCTAGCTTATGGTGACGGCTGAGTTTTTGCACTTTCCGCACGTTCGTTCCCGTCGGTGGCATCAAGAGCGGTGGTAATTGCACTGTGCTGGATGCGGTGAGACGACATCTGCTTTTTGATTCCGGCTTGATTGCACAGTTGCACTAGCATTTTGCGGATACTATCTCCGGTCAGCCTATGCCCCCCAGTTGCGTAATTGAGTGAAACAAATAACGAAGAATCGCCCCGCCATTCATGAGGACAACCGCGTGGGCGGGTTCCCCGACTTGAGCGGACTGTCTGTCCCACGTTGCCTTACCCTTTGGGAACACCTTCGGTGAACGGGTCAAGCGTGGGGGTTCTCTTTAGCTAAAGATTGTACCCAATTCCCATGACAACTACTCAAGCCGGAAATTGAAGGGTAAACGCGCGTAAACCCCTAGAGGATCATTCATATTTTGCAAACTTGCCATTTCCTGATGTAGTTTCTGGAATTCAACCATCAGGGGATTGGATGGTTGAATTGTCACACCCTCAATTCCTAAAATAGTGCGGATTTCTTGAGTAGCCCGACCAAAAAAGCGCTGTTCCAAGCTACTAGCTCTGGGATACTCTTGTAATTGCCAATCTTCACCTAGTTTCGCTTGCTTGGCAGCATATTCAATAGCAGCACTCAAACCACCAATTTCATCCACCAAACCAATTTTTTTGGCAGCTACACCCGACCAAACTCTGCCTTGGGCAATTTCTGCCACCTTTTGCTCCGGTAAATTCCGACCTTGAGCAACTTTATCAATAAAGAGATTATAAATACGGTTGACAGCACCCTGATAAAGTGCTAACTCTTGGGGTGATTTCGGGCGCGTTAACGTTTGACTATCAGCAAGTTGGGCTGTTTTGACCGAATCCCAGGTAATGCCATTGTCATTGGCGATTTTTTGCCCATTAAACAGCACTCCAAAGACACCAATTGACCCTGTAATTGTATTTTGTTCGGCGAAAATTCGGTGAGAGTCGCTAGCAATCCAGTACCCACCAGAGGCAGCAATATCACCCATTGAGACGACAACAGGTTTAATTTTACGAGTCAGTTGGATTTCTCGCTGCATCACCTCGGATGCCGTAGCACTACCACCAGGACTGTTAATCCGCAGTACAATTGCTTTGACATCATTATCATGTCGCAATCTACTGAAGATTCTTGCAAAGCGATCGCCTCCTACTTGCCCATCTTCCCCTCGACCATCGACAATCTCGCCTTCAGCATAAACCACAGCAATTTGATTTTTTGAGGTACGTTCTACACCCAGAGACTTACCAGAAACTTGGGCGTAATTACTTAAGTTAATTTGCTGGAATGTGCGTTCTTTCTCATCAGTAGCTGTCAATTTTTTGAGATCAGCAATCACCTGGTCAAGGTATGCCACCTGATCCACCAGACCACTGGCTTTTGCTGCACTAGATGCTAATAATCCTTGAGTATCAGCGATCGCTTGCAACTTTTGCGGGTCAAGTTTCCGGCTAGACCCTACTGTAGTACGCCAATCTCGCCAAACATCGTCCAACAAGTTTTGTATTTGTGCGCGGTTTTCTGGACTTAGTTCTGTGCGGACAAATGGTTCTACGGCTCCCTTAAATTTCCCTTCTTGCAAGATTTGCACACCAATTCCATATTTTTCTAAAGCACCTGCTAGAAATATTGGTTGGCTACTCAAACCCGTGATTTCCATCATCCCTAGGGGGTTAAGTACAACGGTATCTGCCACTGAACTGAGGTAATATTCTCTCTGTCCCAAACCCACGCCATAAGCCACAACCTTCTTGCCAGAAGCGCGGAATTGTGCCAGCGCCTGACGAATTTCTTTGAGGGAAGCAAAGCCAGTCACACCAGCCGCTCTCGGATTTGTGGCATCTAGATAAATCCCGACAATTCGCGGATCACGCCGGGCCTTTTCTATAGTATCGATCACACTACGGAGTGTCATTCTTTCTATCTCTGCACCTGATAACGCTCGCTGAAGCAATTCACTAGAACTAGGCTCACTATCGGTGATGTTCATCGACAAATCAAAAACCACTACCGAATTATCTTTCACTTGCGGACTAGTTTCTCTAGAAGTGGCAGCTGCAAATAACAGCAAGAAAAAGGCTGTTGTCCCAATCCCAAAGAAAATCATCAGTCCCAGTAAAGTACCTACCAAACTGGCAAAACTTTGTTTAAGAAAATTACGCATTTTAGTTATAAATCACAATATTACTTTCTTCTTATATAACAGCAAATTCTCTGTTCACATTCTTCGCATCCTTTGCGGTATGTGCTAAGTGAACTTAATTCTTCAGTATTTACTGAATTCGCCCTAAACTGCCTGAATTTCGCAAACTAGCCAACGTAGCATTACCAGTACAAAATAATACTGTAGTAATTTCCGCAATTAACACCTCAGCTAAATCATCCAGTGCTGCTTCTGATACCACTGCTGCTTGCAAAAAAGGCATAGCCAAACCAGCAATATCGGCACCTAAAGCGATCGCCTTAGCTACATCCAATCCGTGACGTAACCCTCCCGAAGCAATCAAGGGAATAGTAGGAGCGATCGCGCGCACACTGGTGATGCATTCTGCTGTTGGCAAACCCCAATCAGCAAAAGTATTCCCCAACCGCCGTTGCAAAGCATTTTCTGCCCGTTCACCTTCTACTTTCGCCCAAGACGTGCCACCCGCACCGGCTACATCAATTGCTTGTACTCCCACCGCCATCAGTTTCTCCGCCATTGCTGCGGAAATGCCATTGCCCACTTCTTTAGCAATTACTGGCACAGGTAATTTAGTACATAAATTATTAATTTTGTCAAGTAAACTCCGGAAATTAGTATCACCTCTTGGTTGAATAAACTCTTGTAGGGGATTGATGTGCAAAATCAAAGCATCAGCCTCTAGCATATCGATGATTTGCAGACATTCAGCTAAACCATATTTATAGTTAAGTTGCACAGCCCCCACATTAGCCAACAAGAGGACATCCGGTGCATACTTGCGAATAGCGAAGGTATTGGCTACCTGGGGTTTTTCTACCGCCACTCGTTGGGAACCGACACCCATGGCAATTTTATAATGTTGCGCGACTGCCGCTAGACGTTGGTTAATCATTCCCGCTTGTTCAGTTCCTCCAGTCATGGAAGAAATTAACAGTGGTGCGCCGAGGTGTTTACCGAGAAAAGTTGTACTGATATCAATATCGTCGCGGTTAAGTTCTGGTAAGCAACAATGGGTGAAGCGATAGCGTTCTAATCCATTGGTGGTTTCACGACATTGAACATCTTCTTCTAAGCAGATCCGGATGTGATCCGCTTTGCGCGATTGGGTTTGGGCTGAGTTGGTAGTGGGGGCGTTCACTGGTAGATATCACTCAAAGCAGTTGTAATTACTATTGTGGCAGTTTCCAGTATTTTATTGAAACTGCCAAAAAATTGAGTTGGTAATTTAGCTAATTTCCTCCCTGCATTTCTTCAATTTCAAACATACTAATTAATACTCCTGCAATAGGAATTGATAGAAACACTCCCACCAATCCCGCAACTCTTGCTCCTATTAATAAGGCAAAGAACATAAAGACTGGATTCATATTGATTGAGCCTTGCATAATTCGCGGCATGAGTAAGTTTTCTTCTACTTGTTGAAGTAAGACACAACCAATTAATACTTGTAGACTCGTCCAAATTCCTTGAGGCAAAACAATTAAAGAAACTAAAGAAATGCCAATTGTTGCTCCAATACCAGGAATTAAATCAAATACGCCTGCGATCGCAGCTAAAAATAAAGCATAAGGTAATTGCAAAATAATAAATACAATAAATATGGAAATTCCAAAGAATAAGGATAATAATAAACGTCCCCAAAAGAAACCTAAAAAATTTTGTTGAATTGCTCCAGTTAACTTACCACGTAAATTTGCCGGAAAAAGTTTCATCAGAAAATTCCAAACTCTTTTTCCATCTAACAACATAAAAAATGCTACAACTGCTATCAAAATTAAATCAACTAAATTAGTAATCAAACCTTGAAAAGTTGTTAAACTTGTGCCAATTACTGCTAATATCTGATTGCGTAATTCTTCTTCAATCGTTTGAAAATCAACTTGAAAATTTAAATTAGTCAGAATAATTTGTAATCTGTCTAATAGGGAAACGACATAATCGATAAATTGAGGTGCTTGATTCAGCAATTGTTGAAATTGGGATAAAATTGCAAAACCTAATGTGGCAATTAAACCGCCCAAAATCAGCAGACTAAGTAAGAAAACTATAATAACTGCAATACCATGTGGTAAAAAACGTTCAGACCACCTGACTGGATAATTCAGCAGAAATGCCAGAATTCCAGCAAATATAAAAATGACAATTACTGTACTAAAATAAGCTAGAACCTGGACAAGTGCCCAACCAAGCACCAACAGTAATACAAAGCGAATTAGCTTTGTATTATTCAATTTATCCCAAAATTGTCTGATGTTTTGCTCATTCATGGTTACTGAAGGTGCTACAAGTGCAGAAGCTGTAGGAATGATGTGTAATGCTTTACCAATAGATTTTAGATTATTGCGATCGCAACTCTGTAATAATTTTGATATTTTTCCCTAAACAGCCATAGGAGTTAAAACAAGAGCGATACCTCTGGCTGGCTTACGCAATCTATCGGTATACAAGGCTAAAGGGAAACTCAGATTTAATATGCCAACGCTTACCGTCGTGAAGTAGCAGCGTTAAATTCTCAGCCGTAAACTCAAAATTTAACTGACGTTGGGCAAATTCTGGCCAAGCGTCTCTAAAATTTTGCTTTGTTAAATCCCGAAATGCCACTGTGAGATGAGGCGCAAAAGGTCGAGTTTTACCAACCTTGTCAATAATTCCTAAGTTACTTTCTGCATCAGCCATTAAATCGGCTTGCAAGGTCAAGAGTGCTTGACTTCTGACCACATTAATGTATATGACACGTGGAGGAAAGGCTGCATAACCGCTAAGTGTAATTGATATTGACTGTTGTTTACTGGCAAACGCTCCTAGAGATGCTTCTAGCTGTGGAAGATTGGCTTCTAACCATTCAAAAGGTGGTTGGAGGGTAATATGAGGCGGGGACTTTTGCGCCCCACGACTGGCATAGTTGTCAGCAAAGTACTGCTGAATATTGTGGGCGTACTCCTGAATATGCTGTGGTGGTAGAAGGGCAATGAAAAAACGGCTCATTTGAGATTTCATCCCGATTTACATGCAAAAGCGTCATTGAGAAATTTATTACTCCACTGTGATCACTTTGCCAAAGCTGAAAAAATATTACAACTATAATTACGGCACAGAAATTGAAGAGGTTGCGAGCAAATGCCTTGGTTTGTCAAAATTGAAGCAGGTAAAGTCGATAAACCCACCTTTGACCAATACGTACCCGCCCATAAAGTTTATGTTGAGGATTTGATTGCCAAAGGATACAAAGCCCGAACAGGCTATTGGGCAGAGGAACGAGGGGGGATGTTGCTGTTTGAAGCTGCTTCTAAGGATGAGGCAGAAGCAATTGTCGCTCTTGACCCATTAGTGCAAAACGGCTGTGTTAATTATCAGTTGTATGAATGGAAAATAGTAGTCGAATAACACACACTTAAGTACTTTTGGTGTTATGCTGATATTTAGACCTGGATCTATGCGACTGCAACGCCTAAATCTTGTCAGAACCGGAAGGTAGCAGCAATACGGGATGCTTGTAGTAGGCGTAGTCTCCGGGTCGCCCTATTTTTTAGGAGCGTTCAGCAGCAATGCCTGGTTTTGGAGATATTGTTCAAAAAGCTTTTTACCTCGGTGTCGGTTTGGCTTCTTACGCGGGTGAGAAAGCAGGGGGGAAGTTAGCCGAACTGCGATCGCAAGTCCAAAAACTGGCAGATGAAATGGTGGCAAAGGGTGAAATGAATACAGAAGAAGCCCGCCGCTTCGTCGAAGATATGATGAAGCAGGCTCAACAGCCGCCAACATCCAGTGAAACCCCTGAGAAACCACAGCCTTCGGAACCTCGACGCATAGAAATTTTAGAGGAAGATGAAGAAGCGACTGTGAAAGAGACATCGACATCAACAGAGAATGTTGATCACTTGCGCCAACAAGTGCTAAAACTGCAAGAAGAGTTAAAGAAACTGCAACAAGACCAGTAAAAAGTTACTTTTTAGCTTGAATTATTAGCAGTATGCTGCACTTTGGCATGGCGTTATGTGCAGAAACTTGATAACATACATTGCCTAGGATGTAGTCTAGTGCTGTAATCCAGGTAGCACTAACGTCCTGTTTATAGCCAGTAAGGGCGTCGAGTTTATGGAACAATGGCAAAAAGATTTAGTAGAAATCATAGAAACAGTGGCTGATGAAGTAGAACGCTTCTTCATAGGAATGAGTGAAATGGTAGATGTCTTTTTTGAGCTAACGGAAGAATTTACTGATCAAGTACAAAATTCTATCGCCACTGAAGTTGACCAGTATTTACAGGATCTAACTGACCCGATTTTGGAAGTTTACTGGGAACTAGAAGATGTTGTAGGAGATGCAGATCCAGGTTTTCCTTATGGGGTGGAACCAACACCGCATAAAAATGCTGCTTGCATAGGTTGTCATAATTACCACGGTCAAGTTTATGGTGGTAATTTGTTAGTCTGTGCTATGCATCCTCATGGGTGGGATGGTGAAAGTTGTCCTGACTGGGAAGAGGAGAAGGATTAAACGCAGAGGGTCGCTAAGGTACGCTGAGTTTTTTAATTACAAAAGTTATATATTTAATCAACTATGAGCAATTCTGCACCTGAGACTGTATCCCAGCCAACGTCAGAAATGAAGTATGGCGAACGCGAAATTGCAGAAGGTCAATTAATTACCTTTCCTAATCCGCGTGTGGGTAGGCGATATGATGTGAATATTACTTTACCGGAATTTACTTGTAAGTGTCCGTTTTCTGGGTATCCAGATTTTGCCACGATTTATATTACCTATGTGCCGGATGAGCGAGTCGTGGAGTTAAAGGCGCTGAAGCTTTATATTAATAGTTACCGCGATCGCTATATTTCCCACGAGGAATCTGCTAATCAAATTTTGGATGATTTTGTGGCTGCTTGTGATCCTTTGGAAGTTACAGTTAAGGCAGATTTTACTCCCCGTGGGAATGTGCATACAGTTGTCGAAGTGCGTCATCAGAAATAAGTTTTCAACGCTAAGGAAGGGAAGCGCGGAGGTACACAAAGACTCAGCGCTTCTTGTGTTTACACTCCAGGCTGAGAACTGAGATTATCTAAAATCTGCAAAACTTCTTGTTCAAAAGCAACCTGGGCGCGGTTAGTCTTACCTCCAATATACAAGCGATCGCCTTTTTGTAATGCCCAAATTTGGGAGTGGGTGAAGTAACTCATGATTGCGCCTAACATTAATAATGCAAAGCCTGTGTAAACCATTGGGATACCTGGGTCAGATTTGATTTGTAAGCCAGTACTACCCACGACATCAACAATTTTCAGGTTCACGCCGTTGACTTTGGCTGACATTCCCGTCCTTACGGTATCTATTAGCTTGCCAGTGGAATCATAAATTAATACCATGCCTTGCAAGTCTTTGGCAATGACAGAAACACCTTCACTTAAATCTGGTTTGGTGGGAATCCAACTTCCCCAAATGCGTCCTCTACCGTTAGTGTTTAATGATGCCATCGGTAACTGGAAAATGGGACTGTTATTAAATTGGATGCGAACAGCCGCAATTCCCCAATCAGTTTGATAGAAAGTAACGCCGTGATAACGCAGGGGTTGGTTGACGAAAATTTTCTTGTGGTCAACTTCCTTACCCTGATTATTCAATACAGACATATCTGAATAAAACTGGTCAATTCCACCAGATGGGGTGTAATCAATCCAAAAACGATTAACTCGCACAGCCCAATCTTTCAAATCTTGGGGATTTGCCCAAGGGCCAGCATCAATAATATTTTTTACCTGAAATGTATCGCCACTAGCTACCATTTCCTGGGCGACAAATCCTGTCATCGCCCCCAAAATTCCCCCCAGGAGGATAGTGACGATACCTACATGCACGATAATGGGGCCAATCCGTCCGGTGATTCCCTTGCGGGCGTAGAGAATGTTGTCTTTTTCTTGAAAAATTTTATAGCGGCGATTCTGTAAGATTTCGTTTAAGGAATTTAAGGAACCAGTATCTAATTCTGCACTTAAAGCTAACTTTTGAAATTGTCGGGGTTCTTCATAATATTTCCAGCGACGGGCGGCTTTTAAGGCTGGTAACTGGCGAGTGAAAGTACAAGCAGTCAGGCTAGTACCAAATAAGATGAGTAACGCCAGAAACCACCAAGTACGATATACATGGTCTAATCCCACGACTTGAATGACCTTCCAAGTTAAGAAACCAAATAAAGCGGGATGTTCGGGGTAGTTAGCCTGATAAAATGCGGGTGACTGACCTTGCTCAATTACCGTACCGCTAACGCTAAAAAGAGCGATGAGTAGTAAGAGTGCGATCGCTAATCGTAAATTGGTCAGTACAGGCAATAATTCTCGCCGTAAGAATCGCCCAGGTACTGACCACCAACTTGATGCTGTGGAGGCTGAATTTTCTACAGTCATTGCTTAAAAACTTCCCCAGGGAAATCGAGAAATTAAGGAAAATACACCAAATCCTACTAATAGCACACCACTAACTGGGTTAATCCAACCAGACCAGCGCCGCAACTCCAGCAGTTTTTTGATGGAAGCAGTAAAAGTACCTGCCAAAATCAATGGTGCTACATACCCTGCTGTGTAAGATAGTAACAAAACAGCACCGAGAATTAAGTCTTGTGTACTCGCAACCCAACCGAGTAAGCTGGCTAAAACAGGGGTACTACAAGGAGATGCGACTAAGCCGAAAGTTAAACCCAAGGAATAGGAACGCACTCCCGCAGGTAAATCTTGAGAAATCCAATTCGTTTCACCTAAAGATGGAAATTGTAGGGGTAGGGCTTCTAGTAAGTTTAGCCCCATGAGAATGGCGATAATACTAACGATAATTGGCAAGCCGATGCCCACTTGACCATAAACTTTGCCAACAAAAGCGGCTGTAATACCTAATCCGGCCAGGGTAGTTGCTAATCCTAACGCAAACCATGTGGATTGGGCTGCTGCTTGGAGGCGACCTTTTGCTTCATAACCACCAATATAACCAATGGTAATTGGCAGCATGGAAAGCATACAGGGTGTGAGACTGGTAAGTAAGCCTGCTGCAAAAATGATACCGATACTCAGTAAGTTGAGGTGTGTTAGTTGGTCAGAAACAACAGTATTAGTAAATTGTTCTAGTTCGTAAAGTCGGGTTTGCAGAGTCTCCAGCATGAGGTGTCGTTAAGCGAGAAATGCTTGTTCTGCTTGAATTCTAGCTTATTTTTGTGGGATGTTAAAACAGGGGGCTAATAGGATTACTCTTGCAACCAATCTTCTAATTTTAAATCGGGGATTCTTAATAAATCAGCATCGTGAGAAACTAAAATAATATTATTAATTATAGCTGTAGCTGCTATAAATATATCTGCTTCTTGGATTGGCAAACCTCTAATTTTTAAATCAGCATGAATTTCCGCAGCTTTTTTAAATGTTGCCAAATCATCTAAGAGTAAAATCGTAAATTTTTGCAATAAACTATCAAAATCATATAATTTCTTGACAGCTTTAACTGCTAAAAGTCCCCGCTCAATTTCATAGTAAGTAATACCGCTAATAAAAACATCCTGGTTTTGACGATTTAAAGTTTCTAGCTTAGTAGTTACTTTTTCGTTTTGCTTAATAATTGCTGTAACGATATTAGTGTCCAGTAGATATCCCATTTATTGACGCTTGACTGCTTCATCAAAAATTTTCATTTCTTCTGGTGTCAAATCGTTTAACAAACCGGCCATTGCTTCTACCACTAAAATTTGATTTATTCTATTGGCTAAGTCGTCTTGAGTAATAGTGTTTATATCATCACCAGAATTAGGTTGAATAAACAAATTATAAATTTTATTGGTCATTTTGTTTTTATCTAATCTTTCTTGATATAAACTGTTATTAGCAATCAAATCTTCTATAAGTGCTGAAATGCGTTGAAAGTCGGTTTGTTGTTGAAAATAAATGTTATTCATATTTTTATTCACCATATTTTTAACTATTTTAGCATAGGCATACTATCTAGGTTATTTTATACTTCCCATATTTCAAAAATGCCCAAAAACCCTCCGCGTACCTTTGCGTTAAAAAACTTTCTTCTTAAAATGAGTAAAATGCCAAAAATAGACCGTCAACGCGAACATCAAGCCAACGAGCGGACTTTTTTAGCTTGGCTACGTACCTCCATCGCCTTAATTGGTTTTGGTTTTGCGATCGCTCGATTTGGTCTATTTCTGCGTCAGTTAAATGTTGCACTGACACAAGAAGAGCCTGCTGTCAATCCTTTATTTAGCTCAGAAAACTTGGGGATTATTTTAGTACTTGTGGGTATTTTAGCGATCGCCTTAGCTGCATGGCGGTACAACCAGGTATTTTGGCAAATCGAACGAGGTGATTATCAAACTAACCGTCTACCAGTTTGGATTATGACAGGAGTAGTAATGATTTTAGGATTTCTCAGTATTCCTTTACTCTTGTTGCGAAATTCCGTTTCTCCACGTCCGCCTTCTATGCCCAATCAGCCACAATCACGTAATCTTCGTTAACTTGAACCTGGACTCTGATTGAAAACACCCTCTAAAACCCTCTGCGTACCTCTGCGTTTAAAAACTCCCGCCCCTGCACCCCATCAACCATAAAAAATCATCTCAAACCCGGACTCATAAAAGCTCATAACTTATGAGTACATGATTAATCTTAAATAGATAGAAACATTTCCCAGACGATAAAATTTAAAAAATGGGCTAAAACGTAATTAATAGGACTTACGCATTGACAAAGTGGCAAAAGAGTGGATTGATAAAAAGTATCATCCAATGAATAGGTATCGGACAATCAGAAAAATCAGCAAACCGTCCACAGCACAATGCAATCTGGAACATTAC
>JAHHIM010000041.1:0-32866 GCA_019358915.1 Trichormus sp. ATA11-4-KO1 | reverse complement strand
CGATTGGCCAGAGATTATGAATTATTGCCCGAAACTTCAGAAACCTTTCTCTACCTTGCAATGATCCGTATTATGGTGAAGCGATTGGCTTAATTTTTGACTCCCTAAAACTTTTCAAACATCCTCTGAGGGTAAATTCAGTATCTTCGTCTCCAGCCATTAAGTGCAGACGGTCGAAGGCTGTAGTGTTGGTAAATGTGAGTGTTTGGTTTTTGTCGGTAAGGGTATAAGTTTGTTCTCCAACTATTGTGGCACCGCGTAGTGCCACAATTTTCACTTGACCGCCAATGGTTTTATTTGTGGTGGATTGTACTTGATCTACGGTAACGAAGGCAGTTTTGGCGCTGTTGTATTTATCCGTAGGTGGGATTTTGATTTGTAAAATTTCATCACCATCAATGCGCTTTTTACGTGCTTTGTTACCGTCTTCTCCGTCGGTGATGCCAATACCTTCTCCACTATCATGGAAGGTGATGTCATCAAATATCTGGGATTGGTCATTGCTGTTGAGGGCGAGTATTTGGATTCTGTCCAAGGCTAGGGGTGATACTGGTTGATTTTGTTTGCCTTTAACATGTTCTACTAGTTGGGAATTTTCGTAAACTTTGAGATGGAGTAGTTTTTGCTCGAATTTGAGTTTGGTAATTTCTGGAGGCGCGACATGATTGACGGTGATTTCTAGGGTTTGGAAGCTATTGACGCCAAGACTATCGATAACAGTCAGGGTGGCGATGTATGTACCGTTGTCGGTGTAGGTGTGGGTAACATTTTCACCTTCCACCAATTGTGAACCGTCGCCAAAGTTCCAGAGGTAGGTCAGTTCGTCACCAGGGTCAACTGCTGTGGCACTAAAGTTGGCTGTTGTGCCTTCGGTGGTGGTGGTGTCGCCTGTAATTACTGTGATCACTGGGGCTATATTGTTGACTGTGATGTTGACGGTGGCAGTATTAGATGTTAAGCCTTCTGTGTCGGTGATGGTGTAGGTGAAGGTGTCTGTGCCGACAAAGGTGGGGTTAGGGGTGTATGTGACTGTGCCATCTTGATTTAGTTGGATTGTCCCGTTGTTGGGGTTGGTTGTGATGGACAGGGTTGTGAGGTTGATGCTGCTGTCTGTGTCGGTATCGTTGCTGAGAATGTTGATTGTAACTGGTTGGGTTTGGTTGGTGGTGGCGGTGTCTTTGTTGGCGACTGGTGCGACAAAGTCATTGTCGAGTAGCATGACGTTGTCGAGGATGACTTTGGCATCTCTGGCTCCGAAACCGAGGAGGTCGAAGTAGAGGGTGGCGGCGGTTCCTGGTTGAATGCCTGTGAGGTCTACTTTAAAGGTGAGTGGTTGGTTGAGGGTAAGGGTGCTGTTGGGTGTGGTGTTGACTAAGGTGACTTTGTTGCTGGTGTAGTATGTGCCGTCGTTTTGGATGTTGAGTAGGGAGTCGGTGTGGCTGAGTCCTTGGCTGGTGTTGATTAAGGATTGTTTGGTGTTGGGGTTGAGTAATGCGACCTCGAAGGCGTCACCTGGGGTGGTTGAGGTGTTTGCTCCCAAGGTGGTGTTTTTCAGGGTGAATTGGAGGTATTTGGCGTGTTCAGGGATGATGAAGGTTTGGGTGAAGTTGCTGAGTAAGGGGGAGTCTTCGGTGAGGATGGCTTCTTGATTGAGGATGGTGGCTGCACCACGGGTTGTCCAGCCGTATTCGGGTTTGGTTGTGTTGGTTTCGGTGAAGTTGCCGTTGGTGATGTCTGCAAGGAGTATCGCGGTTAGTGGTGCTTGTAGGGTATTCCCCCACTCTCCCATTCCCCCACTCCCCCACTCCTGGGAACGGATGGCGTTAATCATTTGTAGGTTGAGCCATGATGGTAGCTTACGCACGCCTGGGGCTAGGGTGTTGTTCATCAGGTCGTAGGGGTGTACCTGGGAGTCAAGGTGGCTACCGTCTGGGGTGAGGGTGGCGGTGAAGTTGTTGCCTATTAAGGTTTTGGTGCTGTTGATGGTTTGGATGTAGCGGTCGAAGCCTGGGTTGCCGTTGATTATACCTAATAGGTGTCCTGTTTCGTGAAGGATGGTGGTGAGCAGGTCGTATTTGCCGAATGCTTCGCCTGTGGTGGCGCGGTAGGCTGTGTCGGTGAGGGTGGTGGTGAATTCGCTGTTATCAAGCGGGGTGGTGTCGATGAACCAGCCGATGCCGTTTGCGTTGTGGTCGATGAGGATTGTGCCTCCGTTAGGGCGACCTTGGGGGTCGAATTGGGTTAGTTGGGCTTCTGCTAGTTGTCCTGTGGGGAGGTCGGTTATTTGGAGGTTGATGTTTAAGGTGGGGTCGAAAAGGGATGGCCACAGATCAGTAGCACTATATTTAAGATCGGAAAATAAGTTGGAGGTTAAATTATGGTTTGGGAAATAACTGCTGAGGAGTTGTTGGCTCGGTATGCTGATGGAGAGCGCGATTTTCGAGGGATTGAGTTGATTCAATCTGAGGGTGTTCCCCTCGACAGTTCGATTGACCTCGAAGGCGCTATTTTGAGAGATATCAACTTGCGCGGAGCCTATTTGAGACAAGCCGATCTGTGTCGAGCCGATTTGACTGGAGCCGATTTGTTTGGTGTTTCCTTGGAAAGCGCTTGGTTGAAACGCGCTATTGTCAGGGATGCTAATTTGTATTCCGCCAACTTGAGTTGGTGTGATTTGACTGAAGCCGATTTGAGGGGAACCGACCTGAATCATATGAACGCTAGTCGTGCTACCTTCTGTGGAGCTAACATCGGTGGCTTTTCTTATGCCATTTTGGCTCATGCTAACTTTCGTTCGGCTGACGTCTTGGAGACTAATATTTGTAGGTTCGGTAATTTGATTTGGGAGACCACTATGCCCAGTGGTAGTGTTGAAAGGGGTCCTTACTGGAAATGGAAATAGATTCTCTTCCTCTATTGCAGCCATCAGGGAAGTAGGTTTAATGACATTTAGTCTGGTGAAAATATCATTAACGTCACGGTTTTCAATTGCTTTCTGAATTTCTGTGGGAATATTAGACAGGAAATTATACCCAGTTAGCTTTTCAAGTTCTTCAACATTAAATAGTCCAAATGTCTTTCCGTCAAGTGTAAAGTTTTGTTTCCAATCGTCATTAGGATCTTGCCCTTTACCATTTACATCAAGGGTGTTGGGTAAATAAATACCAAAAGCGAGGGTATCTTTAGTTACGTCGGAAATTCCTTGACCAGGACGATCTAGAACTAGTACAACCTTCCAAATACTTTCAGGAACGCTAACCTTTGAACTTATAGTTTTAAAAGTTACTCCTTCTCTTCCTGCAATAATGTAAAGTTCTTTATTATAAGTTTGAACTAAATCAGTCAAATATAGTTCTAGCTTATTCCATTGACCTTCCAGTTCTTTCCCGTTAGAGTCTTTTGAGTAACGTAATGGCTGAGGAATGATATTACTCATCAGAAAAGTTGCTACATAATCCTGTTCATTGCGATTACGGTGATTAGCAGTAGTCATATGCCCTCTCTCATAACCACTACTTTCAGGAATATCCTTTTCACCAACTTGAATTGCAAAGGGTAAATGGGGATCTCCTGCAAAGCTGGGTCTATCATTCTCAGCACCAAGCCAAGATTTATTTAATTGATAACTGACCCAATTTGGTGTCTTTAAATCATTGTTGTATGACAAAGAATACTGAGGTCTTTCAATCAGATAGTTATTAGAAAAGCTACTTGGAGGATCTGTGGGGATATAGGGGTTGTAACTAGTAGTGAATTTAGGAGTATCTATATCTTTTCTCGCTTCTTGTCTATTTGAACCATCTATTAGCATCTGTGGATTACCAAATAATAGATGTTGACTCTTGAAGAAAACGTTATCTAAGTAAACTATTTTGCCTCCACTTAACTCAAATTTGAGAGTTGCTACTTTGCCACGAAATTCATTAGGAATATCGACTTGAAAAGTTTGAAATCCTTCTTTTGCAAAACTAATTCTGTTAGATTGTCCCTCTCCGTTTCTAGCACCTAGATTGCCTTTATATTGCCGCAAGTCAACAGCAGGATATCCGTCGTCAGTATAATCTACGTCATTATTGTTTCTTTTCTGGTCTTTTCTAAGTAATCCCTGAAAAGCGGAACTTCGTAGTTCATAGTTGTCAAGAAAAACTCTGACAACACTATTTTGAGAATCAGTAACAGAATCGGGAACTGGCACATGCAAATCAAACCGCAACGCACCCCAATCAGGAACTACAAATTGGTTATGCGTAATACTATTTAGCTGAGTATCTAATCTCAAAGCTATGCTTTGATTTCCTGCAATACCGGACACCAAATTATTTTGTGAGTTAATACCTCTAGAATCTTGGAAATTCCAACCAGGAATATCTTGATCCAATTGTGCGGAAATCGCATCGAAATTACCATTAAACAGCGTAGGAACAGCAAAGTCACCGCGCAATCGAGGATCGGCAGTATTATCTTGAGAAACTGGAGTCCGATTGCGCTCAAAGTATGCAGTATCTAGTTGCTGTTTACCAAGTTTCTGGCTGGTATCTCCATAAGGACGATAATTAAATCCACCTCCTAATACAGAAGTAAACCAGCCAGTACCAATCCCTTCCCATGCAGCATCTTCATCTCCATGTTTTAAATTGGCTTGTGTATGATTTGGGGTGTACCAAGTTCTTTCATAATCTTCAATACCAGTTGATAGTAAATCACCCAAACGACGGTAACGATTTGTGCCAAGTCCTTGAGTCAAATTAGCTGTTCCAGTGTACCAATTTAACGCTGTTTTATGAGGTGTGAATGTACCATTATTTAACTCAAAACTAGCACGATCACTCAAATCAGTTTCCCAATCAGACTGAGGTAATGTTGGGAAAGGATTCTCTCCAGCATTATTCTGGAAATAAGTATCAGCATAAGTTACATTCTGCCAAGTAGTAATTCTTGGATCGAGGATATTCCGCAATTGTGGCTCGAAAGAAGATTGACCATAAACAATAGGATCAATCACAGTAACCTGTAAATCACGTTTAGAACGATCGCGGCCTCCAGCATTGGGGAAAAAGGTTCCCAAACGTTGTACAATTTCGGAATTAACAACTGCCCCCTGACCATAACCAATAAAGTGCAATGGCGAGTTGAATAGCGAACCTTGGGTGCGCTTGAGGTTCCCAAAATTATCATAACTTCCAACACTTCCACCAAGTTCTTGATCCAGTGTTACTAGTGAAGCAAAGAAACTATCAGCAGCAGCTTCTGCAAAGCCTGAATTATAGAGCTGCGACTGTTCGATATCTCGTGTCCAATCTGCCAAAAGAACCAAAGGTCTACCTTTTGAAGATTCTTTTGGATGATCTGCTTGTTGCTGTTGTTGGTCAAGTTCTGTTGTTGGGAAAAAGTAACGTACAGGTTGCCATTTTCCAGTATTTGCAACATACCGGAATACATCTCCACCATTTGCCGCTACTTTTCTAGCGATATTTTCTAAACCAGCACTGGCAAATTCTTGTGCATCTGTCTCAATTCCTGGGGTAAGAATTGTAACGTTGCTAAAAGTATCTATTGAAGGTTGGGTAGGAAGTTGCGAAATAGGTACTTTATAAACATCTGTAAATCTTTTTGTAAATGCTTCGCTTCCTTTACGTCCCTTAAATACCATTGCCAAGTAGTAAGTTTGTCCTGCTGTTAACATTCGGTCAGCAGGCAAAGTAAATTCATCGTAAGAACCATCATTAGTAACTTCTTGACCTTGGCTATCCTTCCCAGTCCATTTACCCTTAGACCATTGAGCAGAAATAATCCGGTTGGGATTATAGTCTCTACCACTTTCTAAGGGTGCAGGAGTCCAATCTTTTGGAATTAACCCTTCATTCTCTGGGAAAGTACTGAGGAAAAATTCAATTTCATCAATCTGAGTTTGTTTGTCCGTTTGTGGGTTAGGATTTGGATCAAGGTTTGGATCTGGGATGATGATTGGACCTGGGTTCGGGAATATTATGGGGTTTCCAAACTGAGTCGGTTTTGGGTAAATTTTGGGGAATGGAATTGGTCTTAGTAAAGGCTTCGGTATTATTACTGGTTGTGGTTGTGCTTGGGCTGGTTCACCAAAAATTGTTTCTGCAATTGCTTCAACAACTGGTTTTGCGGATGCGTATGTTTGTTCTAGCGGACTAAATATGGGATCAACTCCAAACTTAAACCGAATTTTACGCAGTGCTTCTTCTGCTTCAGGAATATATTCAGTTTCAGGCTTAACAGAAATTATTTGCGGGTCTTTAGCGTGTGAAGTTGTACCCCAAGATGCCCCTGCACCAATTGGTCTATTTTGATCTGAACCTTGCTGAATATTTGTTGCTATTCCCACAAGTGGATTAATCTCATCAAGAGGTTTTGACTTTAACTGTTCTCTGTTGTTAGCAGCTTCTACAGTTTTGATCATCTCATTCACATCATAAACAAAGGTGGAATTTACACCAGGGTTGGCAACATAAAGGTAGGAATTATCATCCGATAGTGTCAACGAACTAGTTAACCCCATCGGAATTGGTCGGGTAGCAGCAACAAGTTCAGGTGCTTGACCTGGAGCAATGCGAACAATACCAACATTGCTTCCTGCTCCTTGCCCATCAATACTTTCAATACCGCTACCAAACTGACGACCGTTACGTCCCGCAACAAAAGCATATTCAATCCCAGTCTTTTGGTCGCGCAACATTGTTACAGCGATGGCTTCATTCACATCAAAATAATCAAAGACGCTGCCAAGATTTAACTTGGCAGTCACAATTTCAGAAGAGATGCTACCTTTTAAATCTTGTTTAACAGTTAGCTGACCAAATCCTTGTACATCTTGATAACGATTAGTAAAGAACATTACATCGGGATTTTCTGTTGCAGAGATTCCCGTAACGCCAGCCTCCGTCTTCACCGTTTCGACGATGCGATTATATTGTTGAAAACTTTGTGAACGGGCGCTAGGCTCGATATTAATAACTGTAATCTCACCTTTATTTGATGTTGTATTTGGACTTGTGGCAAACAGTAAAGTACCATCACTATTGATAGCTAGTTGGTGAACACCTTTCGACTCAGGAACTTGGATTGTACCAATGTGTTTATGGTAATTTGGTGAATTAGGATTAACATCAAGCACATATATTGCACCCAAATTGCGATCGGCAATGTATGCGTAGTATTTATCAGAGCTAAAAACAATTGCAGAAGGGCTAGAACCAGCAGGTAGATAAATACGGTCAATTTGCGGTGTTTCAGGGTTAGTATCTAATTCTCGCAACCCTAAAGCATCTAGGACAGCAACGGAACGATTTCCCTCTAAAGGGACGTAGATTCTATCATCCAAAGCAGCTGAATAGCGCGGTCGCGTTTGTTGACCCAAAGGAATAGTTGCTAGTAAGAGATTTTGACTACCAAACTCCGCAACAACCCCTGGAGCGTTCTTTGCATTCATGATTTGGACATTACCTGACAATGGATTTGTCGCAATAACACGGTCAAAAGAACTGAATATTGCTGAAAGCGTCTGGCTTTTGATTTCTTGTGGGGGGCCAATCACAGGATTAACCTGTCGAATAGCAGTAATTTTGAGGTCTTCGCTAACTGGAATATGGTTTGGTAAGCGGAAAGTAAACACTTGCTCACTAATACTATTAATATCCGCAGTTTCTACTTCACTTTGTCGATATATTTTGTTACCATACTCTAACTCAAAAACTAATTTGTCAGTCGATTGTTGATTATCCTGATTTAGCTCCGTGTCTTTTGGAACTGATTTTAAATTTTGACCAGTAACTCGAATAAAAGCTCCTTCTTTATCATCAAAATCTACCTCTAACTTTTCGATAGTTGGTGTTGAAGCTAAAGGAGGTTGTGAGGTAGGTCGTTTGACTTGAGCAATTGGAACTTTTGATTGTGACGATAACTGACCAAGGTTTAAAGCAATCCCTGCTTTAGTTATATAAGGCAACTCAATAACTGGATATGTTACAACATCGACTGTATCAATCAGCTCTGTTGCTGATTCAAATCTATCGGGGAAGATAAAAGGACTTGCAAGTATTCCAAGACCGCCAACTACAGATGCACCTGCAATCAAAGCAGAACCTCCAGCAACTGCAATGTATGTACCTCCTACCGCTAAAGCTATACCTGCTATACCAATACCAGTTATCCAATCAGCTGGAATTTGTGCATTCACAACACGATATGAAAACTTCGGAACCATTACCGCGTATGTTTTGGATTCTACAACTCCGTTCCAAGGTGGTGATTGAGTGCGAATTAGTCCATCTGCACCAACAATTCCTGATTCTTCTATAAACCAAGCTGGCTGTAATACACCATTTTCATCAGGTAGTTGTCTTTGACTCATGAAAAATACTTCTTTGCCAACCTCTACTCCAAATGTATTTGGAATAGCTAGTTGTACGGGTATGTTAAGTTGGCTTTCTCCAACATCTAACTTAAATGCTCCAGTAAATGTATAGTTTTCTTCTAAAGCTGATAGTGCAAGTTGGTTTTTGTTAACGGTTTCTATACTAACAGTTGCATTTTCTTTTAACGCCCCAGGCGCAACCATGACCATTGATCCATCAATTGCTTGCACTGCACCACCATCTTTACCCAGCACTGCTGAATTCAAATGTGGAATTTCTACGCTTACAGGCAGCACATATTCTGTTGCACCATGAATCACCGTAACCGACGCTACCCCTTCATCTATTGCAGTAATTAACCCATCTGGTGTTACCTGCAATATATTGGGGTTGCTAACAAAATAACGAGTACCAGAAGTTGCTATCCTCAAATCTGGCGAATCAAGAACCTCATTGATACCAACAAGAATTTGACGCTTCACCCCTTCTACCAGCGTTACAGCTTGCGGATATACGTTTAATCCATTCGTTTCAGCCAATGCCAAATTAAACTCAGTTTGATTCGTAGGTGTACCCAGTTCACCCACACGCAATGCCGTCACAGCAGTAATACCATCTCTGTAAGCACTCAGCACTGACACACCATCGCTTAACCCAGTCACCACACCCTGAGATACTGAGGCGACAGCAGAATTATCCGATGCCAACTGCAAATATGAATAAGGCAGTATGACATTTTGTTGGTCGGCAAAATCGCCAATTACTAATAAATCAGCACTTTCAAGAGCATCCAAACGCAAACCACGCCGTGCAAAGTCCAGATTCACCAACGCCGCATTACTAACATTCACATCCACCTTCACAGGTGCAGACATACTGTAGCCATCATCTGCAACCAAGCTAAAACTAGCCGCGCCGAAGTAATCATCATTTGGCGTAAACAACACCGACTTGCCATCAGGCGTAAATCTCGCCGTGCCATTTTCTGCACCCACAATGCGGAAGAACACCGCATCCCCTTCTGGGTCAGTCGCTAACCCATTCAGTGCCACAGTAGTATTTAAATCAACATGGGTTAATATCTGTTTTGGCGTCACCACAGGCGCACGATTGACGGTAAACCCATAATTACTACCGAGAATCTGCACATCAGTAGCATTGATGACACCATCACGGTTGAAGTCGTAGGTAGTATTGTAAACCCCAGAAGCGATCGCCCCCTCTAACAATCCACTATCGACCCCATCCACATTACCATCGCGGTTGACATCTCCCGCGATCGCCAATTGCCAGTCATACGCGCCATTACCTGCAACTTGCAGCAGATTCAAGCCAGCTTGATCAATTGCATACAGTGAATAACCACCTGATACTGAGATCGGAGTCAAACCATTGAGAACAGAAACACCACCCCCAGTGATATCCACTCCAACCAACACAACACCTGTAGCAGTAGACTTGAGTTCGCTATTGCGCAAACTAAAAGTATAGCGTTCGTTGCCAACTGAACTTGTAGTATTACCATTCCACAATACCGCACCACCCAAATCAGCGTTGATGGTTGATACTTGCGGTGTATTTTTAGAGTAGCTAATTGCTGATCCTGGTGTTCCCGGTGTTCCTGTTGCTAGGGTAAGGAGGGAGTGAGGGAGGGAAGAATAACCGTAGCGGTGTGAGTCACCAGATGCGAGATTACGGGCTGATACCAAGTTACCTTGAGCATCATAAGTATAAGTTACCAAACTACCATCTGGCGCTGTAATTTGCGTTAATCTGCCTAAATCATCCTTAACAAAACGCACCGTCTCGCCAGTGGAACCAGTAATCCCACTATCGCTGTAAATTAGGTGCGTACCATTTGGTGCTATTTGCTCAGTCACACCGCGACTTGTACTCAGGTAATAAACAGTACCATCTGCTGCGGTTAGTGTGTACTCAGCACCTCCGTAGCTTCCACTAGCTGGATTGTAAGCATGACCAGTCTTCAGGTCATACAACCGATTACCAGCCAAAGTCAGTTTCGCATCTGCTGAGGAGAGGGTATAATTCACCCCTGAGTCTGCTACCCAAGTAGGCGTGTAATAAGTTAAACCAGGAATTGTCTGTTTCTGGGGTGCAAACGTAAATCCAATTCTTTCCCCAGTAGGAGTAGTGAGGTACAACCGAGTTCCCACACGGAATGGTTCGTATACACCTAATGATTCACGACCCGTCAACGGTACATTAGTTTGGATATTGGTATCTACATTTGCCAATTGCCAACCATAGCCAAAGCTACCAACATCCGAGGTGTTAAGAGAACTATAAGTACGTACCAAATTGATGTTGTTGCCACCCAAATTCACTGAAAGATCAGTTTCACTCCGCACATATGCACTCTTGTTAGTCGCACTATTCGCCTCAACCACCACTTGCGTTGAAGAGGTGCGATCGCTGATATCAGTCGCCCGTAACCGCAACTGGTAGAAGCCATTTTCTAGCTTTGCGGGGTCAAATTGAGCGAGAGTGCGATCGCTCACCGCACCATTACCACTAGCCAAAGTCCTGTACGCTTCTTCACCAAAATCAGCAATTTCCAGCACCCAGTTATCTAAGTTACTATCATTAACACTGGCAATAATGTCAGTAACCGCCGTCAGTTTTGCTCCATCCAACCCAGCCGCAAATGCCACAATGGGTGCATCTTGGTCTTCTGGATCACGCACCTTCACTACAGTACTGTTATAACCAACGCGACCATCTGCATCTGTTGCGATAACATCAACAATTAGGCGACCAGGAATAGTTGGTACAAACTCAATTCTGCCTTGACTATCAACAGTTACAGCTTTGCCATCAACCGTAGCAGTTAAATTGGTAATTTCAGCCAAACCAGAAGCAAGAGTCTGTACTATGACCTTTTGTCCGGGAACTGCGGGGAAAGAAGGCGTGAGGTCAAGGGTCACAGTTGGTGGTGTTGGTGCAACAGCAACACGCACAAGGGATGTCTGCGTTACTGTGACCTCGCCATCCGCAACCGTATAGGTAATAGTATAATCACCCACTTGTCCGGGGCTGGGTGTCCAAGTAAACTGTCCTGTCGCCGCATCTAGTATTGCACCATCTGGTAAATCAACGGCACTGTAGGTAAGATTTGTCCCATTATCTGGGTCAGTACCAACAACTGTAAATCGCAGTGTTTCACCCAGGGCTACTGCATGGTTTGATACAGAGATAGCTGGATTGCGGTTGACATTGCTCACCCGCAGAGTCACATCACGCACATCACTCGCACCTTGGGCATCAGTTACCGCAAATTTTAATACATATTCACCTGCCTGTTCGTAGTTTGGCTTCCAGGTAAATTGACCTGTACGCGCGTCAAAAACAGCACCTGTTGGTAGAGGTGAAACTGCGGAATATATTAATGAATCATTATCAATGTCTCCTGCTGTCAAGGTAAACTGGACGAGGTTGTTTTCTTGTCCTGTTTGAATAGGTAACGGTGCTAGTACAGGTGCTTGGTTAGTATTGTTGACCAGAATTGCCAAGCTTTGAGAACTGCTCTTATTGCCATCACTAGCAATCAAGGAAATGTTATTGTAAATTCCTGCTTGTGATGAATTAGGTGTCCAAGTCAGTATTCCTTGTACTGGGTCAAGTACCGCGCCAGGGGGTAAGTTAGATGCAGAATAAGAAATGCTGTCGCCATCAGCATCAGTGCTGGAGAAGACTAAGCTCAAAGTCTGCCCTTCAGCTACAGAGGAATTAGCAATTGTAGAAAGTGTCGGTGCAGTGTTAGAGGTGCGAACAACTAAGTTAAACTCTTGCTGGCTGCTCAGGATTTCACTAGGATGACCATTACCACTATCAGTCGCTGCTATCGTCACAGGATATGTACCGATAGCAGCGACTGTTGGTGTCCATTGGAACAAAGCTTCCCCATAAATAGCAGTGGGGGTAAGGATAGCATCCGCAGGTAGACCACTCAAATTAAAGCTTAAATTGTCTTGATTGCGATCGCTGGCTTTGACAAGAAATTCTAAAGTGTCACCCACAACTGCAACCTTATTACCAATGAAGGGTAATTTCGGCGGGTCATTGGGTGCATTTACCGTGACTATAAAGGTATATTCATCAGAATGAATAGCATTTGCACCACCGCCATTACCGTTATCAGAAGATGCGGTGAGAGTGAAGGAATAATCACCACCATCATTAGCACTTGGAGTTAAACGTAAAGTAGCTGTCCCATCACCATTATCGGTAAATCTAACAAAATCAGGAATATTGTATCCTGTAGACTCTGGTTGGAGTTGCAACACCAATGGGTCATTATCAGCATCAGTTACCCTGATTATTAATTCCTGTACCTCACCCCGGTTCAGGGTAATGTTGGTAAATTCGCTAATTTGCGGCGCACGGTTGCTATTGAGAACAGAAATTGGTACAGTAACCTCGGCAGATTTGCTCGTCGGAGTACCATTGCCATCATCAGTGGCGGTAAAAGCGACATTGTATGTCCCAGTACTGGCATACCCTGGTGTCCAGATAAACATCGCCGTTACTGGATCGAAAGTAGCACCATCCGGCAAACCTGAGACAGTATAAGTAACAGATGGATCGCTACCTTCAAGAATAGTTAACTGACCATCAGCATTGCGGTCTTGGGGTACGAAGCCGGGGTTATCTGGGTCAAAAGCAAAGGCGCGGAAGCGAACTTCTTGTCCTTCTTGCACTTGCCAAGTACCGAGATTATCGAAGACAGGTGCAGCATTGACATTGAGGACGGTAATCTTAGTAATTTGTGTAGTAATTGATTCACCATCACTCACAGTAAAAGGAATTTCAAACTCCCCTGCTTGGAAGTAGGCTGGTGTCCATTCAAATAATCCGGTGCGCGGGTCAAGATTTGCACCGCCAGGGAGGAGATTGCTGTTGTAGGTGAGGAGAGAGGGAGAGAGGGAGGAAACAGCATCTGTTATATCTGCATCGGTGGCTTGCAGTTGAATGCGGACCTTCTCACCTTCTCTAACTATGCGGTCAGCAGGACGTGTGAAAGTAGGTGCTTGGTTGGTAGGCGCAATCAGGATAGTTGCAGTTTGCGTTACTCTTTCTATACCATCGCTAACAATGAACTGTACATTTTCATATGTACCAGCAGCAGTGTAGCTAGGAGTCCAAGTAAGAATACCCGTGCTGAGGTCAAATACCGCACTACCTGGAAGATTATCAGCCCAATAGATAAGTTTATCTTGATCTGCGTCTGTAGCCGCAACCTTGATTTGTAATGTTTTACCTTCGGCACCACGAACTGTCATCCCAGTAGCGGAATTAGAAGAGAAATTCCCCTCCTCTACTGTCCCACCACTGACAACAGGGGTATTAAATACAGGTTTGTGGTTGCCACCTACAACATTTAAACTAAAAGTCTGCGTTGTCTTAGCACCGCGTAGGTCATATACTTGCAATGTAACGTTACTGCTAGCAGGGCTTAATTGTGTTGGTGTCCATGTAATTAAACCATTGCTGTCAATCTTCATCCCTTGGGGTGCATCATACAGTAAATACCCCAGCACAGCACCATCAGGATCATTAGCTGCTACTTGGTAAGTGTATGATTGACCAGAATAAGCTGTTAAAACTGGGGCAGAAGTGACAATAGGAGCTTGATTCGGGTAAGGTAGCGCATATATACCAGGGGTAAATTCCACCCGCAACGCATCCGGGTTGTAAACGGTGATGGTACGTGAAGTCGTAGATTGACCTCTTTTGAGAACACCTTCAGGTAAATTGTCCCGCAAATCTATCATGTATGCACCAGTCGGATTACGTGTCGCACCTGTTGGTACACCCGTAAAATACTGGGACGGGTCAAGCACCAGCATGACTGGTAGCAGTAAGTCAGAGTCAGCTTTACTCTTGAGAGTGACATCGTAGGAAATTGTCTCGTTAGCGCGGTGGGAACGAGCATTGTTAAATTGGAAGTCTACCAGGGCTGAGAAATCAGAAATGGCTGTAAACTGCTCTTTGTAACCCCCAATCAGTTCCGCCCCAGCAATACTCTTAAGGTTCTGGGATACCCGCAGTTCGTAATGGTCAGGGGTAATAGTATTGAAATCCAACAGTACAGTGAGGGTTTGAGCATCATAGCGGACTGACTGTGGTGTAAATCTATCACTAGCACTGACCAACTCAAAGTTGGCTGGATTCAGAACTGAAGCGGTGTCGTTAGCCGCACCAATGAACATATCAGAGTCAAAGGTGATGCTAATTGTACCCTGCGGCAATGCAACAATAGCATCAGGGGGTGGATTAGTCGCTTTGACTTGGGGCGCGACAAGGGGACTAAATACATCAATTTGATGGGACTGACTGAGTAAAACGCGACCATCTGCTGTAGTCGTGATATTTTCACCCCTGCTACCACCCGACGCTACAGTGACTTGCTGCAAGGTTGCCAAGTCAACCATTACTAGGTTGCCGTTGTTATTCGAGACAAACAACAGCCCTTCCAGATGAGTTCCCTTCATGCCAAAGGCGATAGAATCAACAGGACTATCAAAAGAAAGCATCCGTTGGGCTTTGCCTTGCTCATCAAAGCGGACAATATCTCCACGTTCTGGCCAGGTAGTCGCCCACAGTTGACCATCTGGTGCAAATGCCAAACTGTCTACCCGCAAGTCACTATAATGGGTGAAAGTTTCGGTTTGGGGATTGAAGATTTCAATGCCTTTGCCAGAAGAAACGTAAATTAGTCCCGTTTCTGACTGTATTGCCAGTGCTTGAGTAATACTATTACCGTACTGCTTGACAACTTTGCCAGTTTGTAAATCAAGTTGCAGTAAGGGACCGCCGCCTGTAGTTGCCCAAAGAGTAGCGTTATTATCTAGGGCAAGGTCGAAGATAGGATGTTCTAGGGTAGCAATAGGAGTGGGGGAATTTTGCCCCCTATCTCCCCCTCCTCCTATCTCCCCATCCTTATCAAAGCGGTACAATGAACCACGGTTTGCACCGCCGCTAGCTAAGACCGAACCATCCTCAAGGACTGTAATTGCCAAGGGAGCGATATTAGCGTGGCTGGTGGGAATGCCTGTAGCAAAAGCAGCAGCAGTGAAAGGACGGAGAACGCTCTTAAATTCGGATGGGTTTGTAGCGGGTGCGACGGCAGGAATGCCTTGTTTTGCTTCTAAAAACAGTTGATTAGTAGATGGTTCTGGCTTGGGTGCGGGGAGAGTACCCAAATCCGGTTGAGTAGTCTTTTCCACTGTTGGTAATGTACCCAAATTCACTTGGAAGCCGTCGCTAGGTGCGCTAATACCCAGTCCTGGTTGTTCCCTATTCCCTGCATGATCTGTTGCCAGTGCCAAAAATTCGTAGGTGTGTCCGGCACGACCACTGTAAACAGCAGAAGTTTCCGTAGTCTGCTGCTGCCAAATCTTGAAGTCACCACCGTCTTCTGCTACATACACGGTTACGTGTTTAACTCCTGCACCTGCGGTATCATCAGTTGCTGTCCAGTTCACCAAGTAGTCAGAACCACCTGCCACTAAAGGTGTAACAGTTAATGCCGTAGTCGGGGCAACACCATCAATGATGTTAGTCACCTGTGCTGTATCCATTGGCGCGGCGGTGTTGAAGATTACTCGCGCTTCGGTGGTGATTTCCGTACCAGTAGCACTGCCAGCGAAAGGAAGTACGCTGTAGGTAACAAAACCACTGCCCACCCCATTGGCATTATTGGGTGGTAACAGACCAATATTCGGGTTTTGCATTACCTCCCCAGTATTGGGGTCAATTGCCTGGATCAGCCAGGTGGCAGTGTTAGATATCACATCTAGCCCAGCACTGACTCTGAGGATAAATCCCTTGCTGCGAATAAAGTCAAAGTCACCAGAGAAAGTAGCACGTCCTGCGGGAATATGAACTTGGATATCACCCAAACGCAAACCTCCTAACTGGAAGTTACGTGGGTCGAGGTCGGAGTCAAGTTGGGTGACAATTCGCACTTCACCAACAGCAGTTGAGGCTGTGGCAGCATTTTCAAAGCGGATGGTGTAGGGTAGTGCCGCACCCAAAGGTACAATATTTTCTGCACCAAAACCTACTGGACCTGTCAGGGTAGCGAGGTTGTTTGTGGTTCCTGCTGCATTAAAGAAGCTGGCGAAATTAGGTGGCGGTACGGAAGCACCTTGGGGTAGGTCAACCCTAGCGTCCCCAAAGGGAACGTAAACGTTAAATGATTGAACGTGAGTTGTGTGCGACAGTCCTAAATCAAATTGTTGCGGGTCAGGAGGCAATTCCTGTCCCCTCAAGCTGGGGTTGTGACCGTACCATTTGCGAATTTGTTCAAAGAAACTGACCAGATTGCCATTGGAGATAATTTCATTGCCAGCCGGACCAAGTAACAGCCCAGTGGCGAGGGTTGCCATTAAGCTAATAACTTGGGGATTTTCGCGGATAGTCGGCGCTTCGTCTTCTTTCCGCAACAATCCTGCTTCTTCCAATGCTGCTAAGTAAGCATTAGTCCAAGTGTTAGCATCTGCTATCAGTACAGTTAAAGCTGGGGATGCAGTTTGGTCTTTGAGGATAGCGTTCCGCAGCAAGAGTGCTTGTTGTGTTTGTTCTTGGACAAATTCATCACGAGTCATTGCTGTCGCTGTTGCCAAGATATGGAACCTGAAAGCAATAGCATCGTCGGGAACATCCTCTAAAGCTTTGGAATCTTTTGCGAGTTCCGCTTGCAGTCCTGGGTAAGTTTGGACGTTAAATGTGCGACCGACAAATCCGGCATTGGGCAAGTCGAGGACGTAACCAGGGGCGATAATTTCGCCATTAGTATTGACATCAGAGATCAGACTAGCCCAAGGCACGTCTGATAAAACACCCTCTGGATTACCCCGCAGATTGGAGCTAAATTCCGTGTAGGGGAGGTTGAAGACATCTGAGTTTATCCCCAATTCAGGTGTACCAATAGAGAAATGCACGTAGGGCGTGTCAATGTTAGTCAAACTTTGTACAGACACGCCATACGTGCCAAAATCTCCTGGTGCCAAGACGCTGGGACCACCCAAACCGACAGTCACATCCGGTTCAATTGCCCGTTCTACCAAATAACGGTAGGGTAAAATTGCTTCTCTACCATCTGGGTTGATCACTTTTACGTCATAAAGACCGTGGGGTGCGTTGGTCAAGTCAAAAATGGCAGTGATTTTTGTACTGTTGATGACCTGTGACTTGACTGGAATATACTCGGCAATTCCCGGTCTCACCAACTTGACAATTGCTCCCGGCTGGAACTGCGCTCCTAAAATATTGGTGGTAACGTAGCGACTGTCACCGCCACGGTCGGCGATCGCATCGGTAATACCAAAGGGCAGAACATCAGCTAGTAGGCTGATGGGAGTGTTATTGCTGGGTTGGGAGTAACCACGCACTAGAACGTAATAAGTGCCTGATTTAGTGGTAGGAATAACGACAGACTGGTTTGCCCCTAATTCTCCTGTGTAAGCAGCGTCATAAATAATACTGGTAGGTGCAGACTGGAAGCGGACGAACACTTCGTTTGCCGCATCAGTGGCAGATGAAGTGGTGTTTATACGCAGCGTTTGACCAGCTTGGAGATTAATTTGGAACAGTCTTTCTTGACCAGTGTTAAGTATTGTATTGAAAGGCACACCTAACTGTAACTGCTCGACGGTAACATTGAGGGGGTCGGCAGATGTGGTGCGGTTGTTTGCCTCGTTCTCGGCTTCGTAAACTTGATTGAAGATATCTGGTCTAACAATAATGCGATATTGTCCAGGAGTTGCTGGTGGTAAATTTGCTGTCAGTGTTGAAGTGTAAGCAGCGTCAGTAGCTAAGATGCCGCTATAGGAAACGCGACCGATGGCACGGTCATTAATATCCCAGATTGCATCTTCTGACAAATAAACTGCATCACTCCACTGTCCCGTGGCTGGATTGTCACCGTAATTGGTCACTTTCCAGCTAATTTGGATAGAGTCGCCAGACTTAGCAGTAGCAGGAATGGTAATTTCGTCTACTTGTAAATCTGCTGGCGGTGGCAGTTGTAAAATTAAGGGTTGAGCGCTAGGTTGAGCATTATTGCCTTCGTTATTGCCTTCAAATACATGACCCCGGACATTGTTTTGAGGTGCATCGGTAATCACAAAGACGTAGTAGGAACCAGTTAGGTCATTGGGCAGTTGGAGAGTTTTATTAACTGTATAGCTACTGCCAGCATTTAAACCATCAGTATGTTCTGTATAGCCCAAATAGCGATCGCTTTGCAGGTCTAAAAATTCATCTCTTGATAGGTAAATTAAATCGTTCCAGCGATTTTGTCTGCTGGGTGTATTGCCACTACCTTTGTTTTCTACGGTGTACTCCAAATTGAAGGTTTGTCCGGTGGTGGCGCGTTCGGGAATACGGACTGAAGTTACTTGCAAATCTGGTGGCGGTTGCAAGGTAACTGTCAAAGGTGCGGCAATGATATTGTTGCCTTCGTCCTGGAATTCAGGTACGCGCGCCAAGGTCGGGTTGCCCTCAAAGCTAAGTTTGCTGTATCCCTGACTAACGTTTGAGTCTGTAAATACCAGCAGATAAAAGTTACCTGCAATGCCATCTGGTAGAGTAATTTCACTACTTCCCGCGTAAGATTGACCCTGCTGTAAGCCGCCACGACGAGTAAACTCTCCTAGTAATGTATCATTGAAGTCTAAAGACTCATCGCGCGAGAGGTAAAGGCGATCGTACCAAAAAGTTTCTCTGGTATCACGGGTGCCTGTATTGCTGACTGTCCAGTTAACTGAAATCGTTTGACCAGATGTGGGCGATGTTTCTGGAAGGACAAGATTAGTAATTTGTAAATCTGGTTCTTTGTAAGTGACAGTCAGGGGTGTACTGCCTAAATTATTACCTGGGTCTTCATAAACACGATATTCAAAGCTTTGCCGATAGGAATTGTTATCACCACTGCGGGGAATTTCACCTCGGAATTTCCTAGTATCATAGTTGTAGCTGTAATCCGTACTAACGTAAATATAGTACTCGCCATCAATTCCCGCAGGTAAGGTAATATCTTGCCTTTGAGTATAGCTGTCGCCTGTACGTAAAGATTGCTGGGAACTGTAGGGAACAAATCCAACTTTAGTAGCTCGACTGAGAATAAAAGTGGGGTCGGGGGAAACCCAGATTTCGTCATACCAGTAGCGTGTTCCCGACCAAATATCACTACCAACATTCTGCACCGTCCACTCAACTGTGGTGCGTTCTCCAGAGAAGTTCTGAGGGAGAATTTTGACATTTGTCACAGTTAAGTCGGCTGGCGTGCTGGTAACATTCGTGTTTGCTGTAAGCAAATTGTTGTTCGTATAAGGGCCTTCCCAAACGCTGCCATTAGGGTTAGTCTGGACGATAATGTAGCGACCGCTAGCACCTGGTGCAAGAACCGTATCAAGTTTAAGAGTGTAGGTTTCATTTACTCCCAAACTGCCAGAATGTCCAACACTACCCAAAAACCACTGTTTGGCTTCTGGTGCGTTGAGTGTGGGGCTATCAGATAGGTAAACATAGTCAACCCAATTACTTTGTGCTGTACCATTAGCACCTTGGTTTTGTACTGTCCAGGTAACGCTAAACGGTTGTCCACCTAATCCTTGTGTTGTTGGTGTGACTGATGTGACTACCAAATCCGGTGGCGGTGTCAGCAGGATGGTAATTGGCCGAGCCTTATAGTTGTTGTTGTCCAGTTCTGTGGGGTCATCTGGGTTGGCATTGATATCAAGGGTATCTTCTAAAACAACATTGTACGCATCCGACCAAGCCGTAATGTACCACTCGCCGGTGACTTGACCTGGGACGGTAACATCAACTTCAGCTTCATATTTCTCGCCAACTTTCAAACTACCGTTGTGTCCAATACTGGTCAACAGAATATCTTCTGCACTTCCTTCTCTATTGGCTGGGGATGGTCGATTTTTGTCGCGAGTTAACCAGATGGTATCAGTCCAGCGATCGCGATCGGTTTCACCGATACCAAGATTTGTGACGGTGTAGCGAACTTTAATCTGAGAACCTGCAAATGCTTGAGTGGGAGCAACTACATTACTAGTAACCAGGTCAGCAGGTGGTAATGAATTGATATTTAATTTGACTGCCTTTTGGTTGTTAGATTCTTGAGGATATTCGTCAACTTGCCCAGCCGCATCTGTTTGGACAATTAGATAGGCTTCACCCCGGAAGTATTTGGGAATCACCAAGGTATTAGCCTGGGTGCGGTAACTTTCAAGAGATCCCAAGGCGGCGGCATTACTAAAACTGCCCAAGGACAAGTCATCATGGCTAATTTTGTCATCTAGCGACAAATAAACTCGGTCTTGCCAATTGGGGGTGGTGGTTCCAATGGTGCCCTCATTGGCCACAATAAATTCTAGGGAGATTGTGCCACCAGCGTTGGCGGTTGTGGGGGCAATAATTTCCTTGACTTGCAAATCGGGACGGGGAGCGAGGCTAAGGAGTATAGGGTTGGTAGCTGTAATAGTGTTGTTCCCAGTAGCACCATGTTCGTACAAGGAATTACTGGCGTTGGTTTTGGCGACAATTTCGTACAAACCTTGGAGGGTGGAAGGCAGGAAAAATTGTTCGGAGCGAGTATAAGATTTACCAGCCTGGAGACCGTTACCGAAAGTAAAATTACCCAGCGAAATTAATTGACCATTGACGTTACCCACTTCTCGGATAAATATACTATCAACCCATGTACCCGTTGCATTACCCGTACCAGAGTTTTCCACACTCCATGAAACATCAATCTTGCTGCCTGATTGTACTGTTGTGGTGGGAGAGGTGACATTAGTTACAACTAGGTCGGGAGGTGGAGTGAGAGTCACAGAAACGGCATTGGAGACGCGGCTGTTGTTGTGGGTGTAAATAAATTCAAACGGGCCGCCTGTGGTAACGACTAAATAATAAGTTCCAGTTAGACCATTGGGGAGGGTGACATCTACAGAACGATTGTAAGTGCCACCAACTGCCAATGCGCCTAAGAGTTCAAAGCTGCCTAAATTAGCAATGATATTTTTACCTTCTGGGTCGGTTGCTAAGGAAACGCGATCGCTCCAAGAATTGGTGTTGGTTATACCAATGCCATTGTTGGCAACTGTCCAAGAAACCTGCATTTTTTGTCCACTGCTGGCGGTTTCTTGCACTTGTACTGCGTCAACAACTAAGTCTGCGTAGGGAATGGAAACAACGCTGAAGGTATGATCAGCAGCGATGGTATTATTTGCCTCTAAGTTGTTCTCGAATACGACTCCTGTGGCATCAGTTTGGACGAATAGCTGATATTGTCCCTGGAAACCGGGTGAAAGTCGCAGTTTTTCAGAGCGGGTATAATTTTCACTGACATTCAGAGCTTTAGGGTTGGAGAAACTAGCTAGTACAATGTCATCACTATTACCGATTATGCTGTCTTTTGAGGCAATAATCCGGTCAACCCATGTGTTAGTATTACCAATACCAGTGCCAATATTAGTTACTGTCCAGTCAATCGTTACCTGTGCTGGGTCGCCGATGGTTAATGTAGGTGCAGTGACATTGGAGATAGCTAAATCTGCGTATGGAGCTAGTTCGATATTAATCAAAGAGGCAGCAATGTTATTTTCCTCTCGATTAAGTTCAATTACTTGTTGATTGGCATCGGTGGCTACCAATAAATAATAACTGCCGTTTACGTTTATGGGCAGGTCGAGGTCAACTTGAGCTTGATAGCTGCTACCTGAGGAGAGCGAACCATCAAAATGGCGTTCTTTGAGCAATAAATCGCTGGTATCAAATTTATTGTCTGTTGATAAATATATGCGGTCAACCCAGTTGCCCGTTGCTGCTGCTGAACCTGCGTTGTTTACTGTCCATTCTAAGGATACGGTTGTGCCAGATGTGGCTATAGCGGGAGATGAGGTGATTGTGGGTATCAGGTCAAGGGAACCTAGAGTAATGGCGATCGCTTGTACATTGTTGTTCTCGTTGGTTTCGCCTTGGTTATTGGTGCGGTCAGCGACAAACAGTAGGTAACGGTTGCCCGTAGCAGTGTTGGGAACAGTAATTTTTTTGGCAAGATTGTAGCTGGCTCCCGGTGCTAATGGCGTCTTTTCTGCTGTCCAGAAGTCAGCAACATAGGTATCTGAGGCATCAAAGTTTGTGTCATCGCTGAAGTAAATGCTATCGTACCATTTAGTAAAAGCCGAGCCACTGCCGGAGTTAGTGACTGTCCAAGAAACGTCAATAGTTTCGCCCAAAATAGCGCGATTTGGGGCGGTAGCGTCAAAGACAATTAAGTCGGGAGCATTGACTGTCAGCTGCAATGTACGTACATTGTTGCTTTCGTTACTTTCGCCTTGAATATTGTGGCGATCGGCAACAAACAGCAGGTACTTGTTGCCTCTTACTGTACCAGGAATCGTGACATTCAAAGTTTGAGTATAACTAGTACCAGCACTCAGGGGTGTTTTATCGGCTGCTGATAGATAGCCTAGTTGAATATCGTTGCCATCAAAAGTTGCATCATCCGACAGGTAAATATAATCAGACCAATCTGCTGGAGCTACAATATTCCCGATGTTAGTAACCGTCCAGCCGACCTGAATAGTTTCCAGGGCGCTAGCAGTTGTAGGAGCAGTGGCAGCAGTTAATTCAATATCCGGCGCACCCAGTTCAATGGTGACTGCTTTGACATTATTATTGTTATCTGTCTCAGATTGGTAATTATCTCGGTCTGCTGCAAATAATAAATACCAAGTTCCCTCTGCCACATTGGGAATCGTTACATTACGACCTACTGTATAACTAGCTCCTGCTGCCAATGGGGTCTCACGTCCTGTCCATAAGTTGCCCAGGAAGGTGTCATTTCCATCTAAGGTCGGGTTTGCTGACAGGTAAACGTAGTCCCACCAATCTGCTAAAGCTGCGCCAGTACCCTGGTTAGTTACAGTCCAGCTAACGGGAATCGTCGCGCCCAAAATACTAGAGGTAGGAGCCGTGACAGCAGAGATAACCAAATCAGGAGCTTTGACTTCCAAAGCAATAGCACCCACGTTGTCTGTTTCATTACTCTCTGCCTGTTGGTTGCCGTTGTTGTCAGTGGCAAATAACAAATACCAGGTTCCTGGAGTAACAGATGGGATAGTAACATTACGGCTTTGGGTGTAGCTACTACCAGATGCTAAGGGACTTTGATTCGCTGCTGATAAATTGCCTAAGTAAGTATCACTACTGTCTAGGGTAGGATTACTAGAGAGATATACGTAGTCCCACCAATCTGCTAAGGCTGCACCAGTACCCTGATTAGTTACCATCCAAGAGACATTAATGCTTTCCCTCCATGTTGCTGTTGTGGGAGCGTTAATGTCAGTGACTTGCAGATTGGGTGATTGAACCTCAAAAGGTATCGCCTTAACATTATTGTTGTTATCGGTCTCACCTTGGGCATCGTTAGCATCTGTCACAAATAGCAGGTATTTACTCCCAGTTCCCGAATTAGTTGGGATAATAATACTCTTATTGGTTTGGGTATAGCTGCTGTTGCCAGCTAATGGCGCATGAGAAGCTGCACTAAAGGTAGCAACAAACTTATCAGTGCCATCTAAGATAGTGTCATCCGAGAGATAAATTTGGTCACTCCAATTGGCAGCCGCAGTAACTGTTTGAGTGTTGGTTACTGTCCAAAACACTTGGATTGTTTCGCCCCACGTGGCTGTCTCAACAGTACTGCTGGCATCACTAACGACTAAATCCGGTGCAGTGAGGGTAATTGGGACTGCCCGGACGTTATTAGTTTCGTCTCTTTCGCTTTGTTGCTTGCCTGCATCAGCGACAAATAGCAAGTAGCGATTCCCAGTTGTCGTGTTGGGAATGGTAATGTTACGGTTAAAGTTGTAGGTAGCATTTACAGCTAGTGGTATCTTGTCAGCAACGCTTTGGGAAGAGACAGCCACATCACTGTTATCCAACGTCTCGTCATCTGACAGGTAAATTGTGTCGTACCAATCCGTTGAAGCTTCTATGTTGCCTTGGTTTAATACAGTCCAGTTGACTGTAATAGTCTCTCCCAAGACGGCTGTAGAAGAAGCGGTGGCGGTAGTGACTATCAAGTCTGGGTCGTTATCACCAATGGTAATGGGGATCGCCTTAATATTATTATTGTCATCGCTTTCACCTTGAGCACGGTTAGCATCTGCAACAAACAGCAAATAGCGACTGCCAATGGGGGTAGTGCTGGGCAATGTTAATAACTGGCTAACACTATAGTTGTCCCCAATTTTTAAAGGAGTTAAGTTGCCTGTCCATACTTCTTTGAGCAGGGTATCTTGACTAGTATTTAAAGTTGCATCATCTGACAGATAGATGCGATCGTACCAGTCGGCATGAGCGCTGGTATTTCCTTGGTTCTTAATAGTCCAGCTTACTTCTATCTGCGTGCCAGGATAAGTTTTTACTGGGGCTGTAGCATCAGTGACTACTAAGTCTGGGGCTTGGACTGTTATTGGGACAGCACGAACATTGTTGAGCTGATTAAGTTCGCCTTGGTAATTATAACTATCAGCGACAAACAGCAAATACTGATTACCTGTTCTTCCTTGGGGAATTGTACTATCACTAGTAAGGTTGTACTGCCCGTTAGCTGCCAAAGGTGTTGGCGACGACACCCATTGATCTCGAAGTTTGGTGTCGCTAGCATCCAAAGTAGTATCATTAGATATGTAAACAGAGTCGTACCAGTCTGCTGATGCTGTTAACGCGCCTGTATTTTTAACTGTCCAGGAAATTGATACTGTTTGTTGCGTTGTCACCACACTGGGGGCTGTTGCTGCTGTTACTTCTAAGTCAGCATTATCACCTGTAATGGTGATGGGAATTGCTTTGACGTTGTTGCTTTCGTTGGTTTCGCTTTGATAGTTGTCCTTATCTGCTATGAAAAGCAAGTAACGACTGCCGGGTTGACCTATTGTATTGTTAGGCAGGGTAACACTAATGTTGCTGAATGTGTAGATGCCATCAGCCGCTAATATAGGGGTTGGGGAAATCCAGCGATTTGCTAGTTCTGTATCTGCTCCGTCGTAAACTTGATCATAAGATAAATAAATGCGGTCATACCATCCACCTTTGTCCCACCACCACCTGCCACTATTATTTACTGTGGCAGTTTCCCCTTGATTTTTTACGGTGTACGCAAGCTCAAGGGTAGAACCAGGAGTTACAGTATTGGTTGAAGTACTAGCATCAGTTACTACTAAATCCGCAGCTTTAATGTAGATGGGAACTGCCTTGATGTTGTTTTTTTCGTTTGTTTCACCTTGGTAATTGCTGTGATCAGTAATGAATAATAGGTATCGATTCCCAACTTTGGTATAAGTGGGAAGACTCACATTTTGTATAATTTGATAGCTAGAAAAGGCTGCTAATGGAGTTTGATTAGATATCCATTTTTGAGTAACATATTGGTCTGAGTTATCAAAAATCAAATCATCAGAAAGATATATTCTGTCGTACCAATCCCTCAGGGCGACAACATCCCCAAGGTTAGTAACTGTCCAAGAAACTGATACAGTTTCACCTAGTTCAGCTGCAATTGGAACTGTAACATCAGATACTATTAAATCGGGGGCAGTAATGGTGATGGGAGTTGCCCAAATATTGTTAGTTTCGTCAGTTTCGCTTTGAGAATTAGTACGATCGCCTACAAATAGCAGGTAGCGATCGCCTAGTTGAGAATGGGGAATTATAATATTTCCTGTGCGAACTTCGCTAGCTCCTGCTGCTAAGGGTGAAGAACCACTACGGTAAAAATCTGTAACGTAGGTGTCTGTTGCCTCAAAATTTGGGTCATTAGAGAGATAAACAGAGTCATATCGGTCGGCGGCGGCTGATACATCTCCCAGGTTTTTTACTGTCCAGGACACTGAAACTGTTTCACCAACTGCTGCTGTTGTGGGAGTGCTGCTGGTGGTAATTGTCAAGTCGGGAACTGTAATCTCAATAGGGATGGCATAGACGTTGTTCGTATCACTTGTTTCTGCTTGATAGTTACTTGTATTAGTAATTACCAGAAGGTACCATTTCCCTGACCCAGTACGTTCTGGTAAGGTAAAATTCTCACTCTTGTCGTAAGTTTCTCCTGTTGCCAGATTGTCGCTAACCCAAAGGTTGCCCATGTAGCGGTCTGAACTATCGAAAACGGTGTTGTCAGAAAGGTAAACAGAGTCATACCAGTTGTATGCATTAGTTGGTACATTTCCTTGGTTTTTCACTGTCCAACTCACCGTAATCTGCTCGCGGTCAGCTGCGGTCGCTGGAGCTGTTGCCTCTGTGACAATTAGGTCTGGGTTTGTGATCGTCACGGGTAAAGCGTAGGCATTATTAGTGCGATCGCTCTCGATCTCAGTATTATCTGGATTAGTGACAAATAATAAATACTTATTTCCCAACTCAATATTGGTGGGAATATTGATGTTCTGGGTTTGAATATAGTTATCACCAGCTACCAAAGGTGAATTAGTACGTCCATCAAAACCAGCGAAAAAGGTGTCTTTGCTGTCAAAGGTAGTGTCATCTGAAAGATAAACTTTGTCGTACCAGTTACTCTGGGTACTGTTGCTGCTTTGGTTGGTGACAATCCAAGTAGTGCTGATAGTTTGTCCGGGAGCAATCAAGGATGGTGCTGCGACATTGCTAATTTTTAAGTCAGGTAAGTTGGCGGGCGGTGTCACGGCTGTTGGTGTCAAAATACTGCTGGGAATCACCTGCTTGTTGCTTCCCATAGGGGCATAACTGAGACTTACCCCACCGTAGTAGTGGATGTTATTAAAAAATTCTAGGTACAGGTCATGTTCGCCTGGGGTCAGGTTAATTGTTTTAGAGGCTTCCTGCTGGTAATATCCCTGATTATCAATCACTAACTGCCCATCAATGTAAAGACGATTACCACTGTTGGTATAATAATCTTTACTAAGATAAAAAGTTACATCCTCTGCCGTGGCAATATTAATTTTTCCAGTCCAACGGGCTGCAAAATTATTTGTTAAACCAGGAATACCAGCAAAACTGTCACCTTCAAAGTCGAAGTTTACCTGTGGGTCAACCTTGGTGTATGTAGGTTGCAAAGTACTAAAGTCTGGGAAGGTAGTGACATTGCCTCCAAGGACGTAATATTGACCTAAAAGTCCGGTTGCTGAACTACCAGCAAGGGGAGTGTAAGTAGCAGTATTGGGGTTAGTAACGAATTGGGGACTATTTTGGTTTTGGACTGGGCTACCCGTTTGTAGTAGAGGCAGATTGGGGTCGGGGTCAACAATGCTGAAGGGAATTGCTTTGACGTTGTTGTTCTCATTCAATTCACTCAGTCGATTCTGTCGGTCTGCCACAAATAGCAAATATTTGTTGCCCTTTGTAACGTTATTGGGTACTGAAAGCAGTTGCGTTACTGTGTAAGAGTTGCCACTATCTAACGGCAGCAGTTTTTCTGTTTTTACATCTTTGAGTAAAGTATCTTTGGAGATATCCAGCGTATTATCATCCGACAAATATACAGAATCAAACAAATATGCGTAGTAGTAGTATCCCTGGGGTGGGAATGCACTACCGTTGCCTTGGTTTTGCACCGTCCAACTTACTTCTATTTGCGCTCCCGCATCACCCTGAGCAGGGGTAGTAGCATTAGAAATTACTAGGTCTGGAGCATCAATCTTGATAGGTACTGCTTTGACATTGTTAGACCTATCTGCATCGTCTAAGTAGTTATCTCCTTCTGCTACAAATAACAGGTATTGATGACCATAGATATTGCTGGGTAAGTTAATATCCTGTTTAACAGTGTAATTAGCTCCTGGTGCTAGAGGTTGGTACGAGTTGTAGTACGCTGAATAAATACTATCTAAATAGACAGCCGAATCATCTAAAGTTGGTTTATTCGACAAGTAGACATAGTCGTACCAGTAATAACTAGAAGTTGTTAAGCTTCCCTGGTTAGTAACAGTCAACTCTATGGGGATTTTTTGACCAACTACAGCTTGGGTTGGTGCTGTCACTGCTGAGATAGCTAAATCTGCATTCTCTCCATTGAGAGTGATGGGTATGGCTACAACGTTATTATCTTCGTTGGTTTCTTTTTGGTAATTATAAATATCAGTAATAAACAATAGATAGCGCCTTCCGGGGCTACCTATCCCATCACTAGGCAATGTCACGCTCTCGGTTATGTTGTAGCTATGATCTTGAATTAAATTTATTGAGTTGTAATGTTTAATTAGATAGGTATCTGAATAGTCATAAACTGAGTCGTAAGATAAGTAAACGTGGTCATACCATCCATTATTAGTGGTTATATCGCCAATGTTTTTGACTGTCCAAGAAACATCTATACTATCTCCGGGGTTAGCAGTCTTGGGGGCTTGGGGATTTGAAATGGACAGATCCGGCGCATTGATATTGATGGGGATTGAGTAAACATTGTTGTTTTCGTTAGTTTCACCTTGGTAATTATCACGGTCAGCAACAAATAGTAAGTAACGGTTGCCCGCTTTGGCATAGGTGGGGATGGTAATGTTATGGGTAGTAGTGTAGCTGGTATTACTAGCTAAAGGTGTTTTGTCTCCTGTCCACTTATAGGTAATATAATCATCTGAACCATCTAGAATTTGGTCATCAGAAAGGTAAAAATAGTCATACCAATCAGCATCAGCAGTTACATTTCCTTGGTTTGTTACCTGCCAGTTAACGGTAATTTGTTCACCTAATGCCACGGTGGTGGGTGCAGAAGCATCAGAGACAATTAGGTCGGGAGCGTTAACTTGGACTGGAATTGCCTTGATATTGTTGGTTTCGTTAGTTTCGTATTGATTGTTATTTGCATCGGCGACAAATAGCAGATAACGACTACCCAAAGCAGTCTTGGGGATAGTAACAGTCTTGGTTAGGGTATAAGTATCTCCTGCGCCCAGGGGTGTACCTGGTATACCTGAATCAAATCCACCAACCTGTGTATCCGACCCATCGAAAGTTTGGTCATTGGAGATGTAAATGCGATCGTACCAGCGATGAGTAGCCTGCACGCTACCCTGGTTGAGTACCGTCCAAGAAATTTCCGCACTACTACCTACTGTGACGGCAACGGGTGCTGTTGCTTCTGTTACCACTAAATCCGGTACAGTGATTTCGATGGGAACTGCTCGGACATTGTTGGTTTCACTCTCTTCAACTAGGTAATTATCCCGGTCAGCAACAAATAGCAAGTACTGTTTTCCTGCTCCTACTCGTTCTGGTAGTGCCATGTTTGTAGAGGCTGTATAACTGGCACCAAGGGCTAGTGGAATTTTATCACCATTCCATAAATTGCCCATATAGCGGTCTGAGCTATCAAGGACAGTGTTGTCTGACAAGTAAACGTAATCATACCAATTGTTTGTTGCTACGGCTTCTCCCTGGTTGGTAACAGTCCAAGTTAAGGAAATTGTACTGCGTTCAGGTGCAGTTATAGGTGCAGTTGCATCTGTGACTACCAAGTCGGGTCTACCAACTGTCACAATCAGGGTGTATGTTCCTGTAACACCACTACTGTAACTGGTAGTTCGCACTATATATTTGATACCATCAACAGGAGTAAACCTGAGCAGTGAATTAGCACCATATCCAGAGTCATCATCGTAGGCGATGATTTGCCCTGTATCTGCGTTAATCAGTTGTAGGTAGGTATTAAAGTTTGAAGAAGATAAATCGAGCGTAACCAGTTTTCCAACTGTGAAATCAATTAACTGATAGTCATCGCTGTATCTGCCATTACGGGTAGGGTTGATAACATCATTTGTACTGAGATAGCCTGTAACTGTGCCATTACTAGCAGAAATTGTCGGTAAATTCAGTTCTAGTGCTGCATTTACAGGTTCAGTTGCTCTGGTAACTTCTAAACTTTCCTGCGTGGGTAGGTGTCTTGTTCCTATTAGTAATGTCGGATTCATTACTTGGTGAGAATCTAAGTGATCCAGACCCAGTATGTGCCCAAACTCGTGATTGATGACTGTCAGCAAGTCCACACGACCAAAAGCGGGGTCGCTTTCAATGGAATGCAATTCACTTGCCGAAACAATATTGCTAAACTCTACATCATCAGCAGGGGTCAAATCTATAAACCATCCTGCACCAGCAGCATCGGTGTCAATGGTAACAACGTACCCCTGAGTCCAACCCAATTGATAACCAGGTAAGTCGGCGATCGCCAGTTGCACTTGTTGAAGAATACCTTGCTCTCCTGGAGTAATACCCAGACTCGCCCATCGTGCGATCGCCTCTTGACGGAATATTTCCAATATTTCCGGTGTCAGTTGGTGAAAGCTCTGGTGATTGTCTATCTCACTAAGCACACTCGTAATACTGCTCAGTTGGTCAGGCTGCTGCTGATTAATATTATCTTCTCCTACCTGAGAAGTAACACTTAAGGAGCTAGAAATAACCTCATCTTTACTTAAGAACCCAACTAATTGATCATCACTTTTAGTACCTGTAATCAGGTCAAAGCTATTAGTTGGGGTGTCACTTGAGTTTGGTTGAAAAAATAGAGGAACTGGAGTTATGTTAGATGGCTGTTCTCCAAAATAAGTCGAAGAACTAGGAGTATCAATTACGATGATATCTGTGCTGGGAGACCCAACAGGTAATGTCGGGGGATTATTAGGAGAGATTTCCATTCCTTGACTCAATTTAAACGGGTCTTCCATCACAGGCATTATAGACCCATCATTCATTAACTGTGAGTCGAAGTTTGGGAACAACTCATTCATCCCTGACATATAGACCTCTGAATGATTATAAAAAGAGTAAGTGTTAATAAAATAGGGCTTTTTCGGCTTTTTTATAAATTTTAAAAAGCTCGTTATATAAAGGATTTATACGTGCAGAATATCGGCGGATAGCGTAGTCACTTCCGCCGAAATTTCTTTACAGTCTAGATTGGTAAGAACTTGATGCCTTTTTTTAGCGTGTAACACAAGCTAAAAAGTATTGCGATTCAAAGTTCAGTAACAGTAGTAATGTTTAGACAGCAGTACTCATAGCAAATACATTGGGAATTACGGTTGTGTCTTCAATATTTTTGCTAAGAAATTTAGTGCTGATAATTTCTTGGTAAGTTTCTAAATCTGCTTGCCAGTTATCAAGAGCTTGATGCAGGTTATTTTTACGTTCAGAGACACTTTCGCTTCTTACTTCGTAGCTAAAGCTACCACTAAATAAGACGATAGGAGTGGTGGTTTCGTCTGGATTTCTCAATGCTGCTTCATTGATGCTTAAGTACAGGGAACTACGTTCTAAAGTGTAAGCTAAGTTGACAGTAGCTCGCATGGGTGCATTTCCAACTTCTTGCCAAGCACCTCGATTCAACAGTGTTTCAGCTAGGAATAGGCGGGGTGCATCCTGCTGTTTCTCAAATGAAACATAGCCTCTAGGATTGATGCCTACAGCTTCATATTCTACGTTAGGCAGGGTTTCAACATATTTTTTAGCAATGTCTGCAACTACAATTTCTTTTGTCGCTTTGTCTTCAATTGCCTCTATGAACATTACCCGTGTTGGTTCAGCTATAATTGCTACGCCATTAGTGAAGGCAACTTGGGAAACGCTTTGAGTATATATGGGTTGACGAGCCAATTCCCAATCAGTCGGAATTATGCCACTATACTTGAGAAAATCTGGATTAAGTATTGTTGGTTTATGATTTTTAGCAGCAATGATTATCCCAAGTTCTTGCGTGATTAAGCTTTGGCTCATGATGTTTTCCTGTTAAAGTCATGAATATTTGTTTTGGCTGTGGTGTAGCGCTTTGGCAAACCAAGCGTCACAGTTCTCAAACACGGGGTGGGGATAAGAAACAAGGAGTAAAAAATAAAGTTGTCAACTTTTTTACCCACTATTTCCTACATTCCTCACTCCATAATCGCTTTCTATGGGCTGAAACAAAGGTCAGTAGCTATAGCCCAAATAACAACCCCCACTAAATCAGGTTTAATAGTAGCGCTTGTAACTTTATACACGTTTTTTCAAGTTTATTCCTGCGAATTTACGCGTAATGTTGGTTAGATACCTATTTCAGTAATAACTAGTTCAAATGTCTTTTTTTCATAAAGTTGCCTAATGATTTTCTGGGAAGCAACTCCCTGCCCAAAACTCGCGATGCATTCCAGAAGGCTGAATACCTGCAAATTGAGCGGGGCAAGGATATATTGGTCACAAGAATTTCATCCCGATTTATATTAGCTAGTTCATATAGTCTGCGAACCCACAGTCACTCCCACATAACCCGGATTTCTCACAAGAGAGAAAAAACACCTGAATTAGCCAGACTTAGGATAAATTAATTGATACATTGTTAAATTAAGCGCCGATTAAAAGGATTCAACAGTAAAAACCGAAACGCAAAAGATATATAACCCACATTTTTATCGAAAGATACTTAGAGA
>JAHHIM010000040.1:0-35633 GCA_019358915.1 Trichormus sp. ATA11-4-KO1 | reverse complement strand
CCTTTTGTGGTGATTCATGGCTGCTCAAACCCCTTTTTTTTCTAAATATGTCTGTTTTTATTCCTGCTTGCTTTTTTTCTCTCAGTAATTTCCGTTTGTGACACTTGGGGGTGCGGAAGGTGGGTTATAAGCCTTCCTAATACATCAACTTTTTTTGATGAATTTTTATGTATAGTCGCCTCATAGTGATTGACATATCAATTTTTTTTGAAATGATATAAACATACTTTTGCATATCACCCCAATAAGTCAATGACAGTTCGTGTAGGCATCAATGGATTCGGTCGCATTGGACGGTTAGCCTTGCGCGCTGCGTGGGGTTGGCCAGAATTAGAGTTTGTCCATATCAACGAAATTAAAGGTGGGGCTGTCACAGCTGCACACTTGTTGAAGTTTGATTCTGTCCACGGACGTTGGACACCAGAAGTAGAAGCTGAAGGCGAGAGAGTCCTGATTGATGGTAAACCTCTCAGCTTCAGTGAATATGGCAAACCAGGTGAAGTGCCTTGGGAAGAATTTGGTGTTGACTTAGTACTAGAATGTTCCGGTAAATTCCGAACACCTGCCACCCTCGATCCTTATTTCAAAAGAGGGGTACAAAAGGTAATTGTGGCCGCTCCTGTTAAGGAAGAAGCCTTAAATATTGTCATGGGGGTGAATGACCATCTCTATGAGCCAGACAAGCATCATCTTCTGACTTCAGCCTCATGTACAACCAACTGTTTAGCCCCTGTAGTCAAGGTAATTCATGAAGGTTTGGGGATTAAGCATGGAATTATTACCACTATCCATGACAACACCAACACTCAAACTATTGTCGATGCGCCCCATAAAGATTTGCGTCGGGCGCGGGCTACCAGCTTATCTTTAATTCCTACAACCACAGGATCAGCAACAGCGATTGGGCTAATTTATCCCGAACTCAACGGCAAACTCAACGGTTTAGCTGTACGAGTGCCATTACTCAACGCTTCTTTAACAGACTGTGTGTTTGAAGTCGTGCGACCCACCACAGTAGAAGAAATCAATAGTTTATTAAAAGCCGCTTCTGAACAAGAACCACTTCAAGGAATCTTAGGCTACGAAGAGCGTCCTTTAGTATCTATCGACTACAAAGACGACCCGCGCTCCTCCATCATTGATGCCCTCTCCACAATGGTGGTGAACGAAACCCAAGTCAAAATACTTGCTTGGTATGACAACGAATGGGGCTATGCCAACCGCATGGTTGAACTCGCCCGTAAAGTTTCGTTGAGTCATTAATCATTGGTCATTGTTTAGGTTTTTGGCTTTTACTCAGCACTCCCCTTCGACTTCGCTCAGGGCAAGCGCACTCAGCACTCAGCACTTAGAAAGGCACTCAGCACTCTAAACCATGACTTCTTCTACAGCTTCTCGCGCTAATCTCAAGAACTATACTCTTGTCACTCTGGCCTACTGGGGTTTTACCATCACGGACGGTGCCTTGCGAATGCTGGTACTGCTCTACTTCGATAATATTGGTTACACCCCATTACAAATTGCCTCTCTGTTCCTGTTTTATGAAATCTTTGGAGTTGTTACCAACTTTTTAGGCGGTTGGATTGGTTCGCAATTCGGATTAAAAATAACCCTTTACGCAGGCATTGGGTTACAAGTTTTCTCGATGGTGATGCTGTCATGGCTGAATCCAGATTGGGCAGAGTGGATGGCTGTTGGTTATGTGATGGTGGCACAAGCCTTTTCTGGCGTTGCCAAAGACTTAACAAAAATGAGTTCTAAGAGTGCCATTCGCTTGGTTGTTCCCCAAGAAGCTCAATCATCTTTGTTTAAATGGGTGGCAGTTTTAACCGGTTCTAAGAATGCCCTCAAAGGAGTTGGTTTCTTTGTCGGTAGCGTCCTTTTGGCTGCCGTTGGCTTTATCAATGCCCTGTGGATTATGGCAGGAGGATTGTTCTTGATTATGTTCACTGGGTTCATGTTGCCTAAAGGCATGGGCAAAATCAAGACGAAAGTCAAGTTTAGTCAACTGTTTTCTAAAAGCAGAGAAATTAATATTCTCTCAGCTGCGCGATTCTTTCTCTTTGGTTCGCGAGACGTTTGGTTTGTTGTGGGATTGCCAGTGTTCTTGCGTGGGACTTTGGGCTGGTCGTTTTATCAAGTTGGTGGCTTTTTAGCTTGTTGGGTAATTGGTTATGGCATTATTCAGTTCTTAGCGCCAATGTTGATCCAGCGATTTGGTTCTGGTCAACCGCCCAAATCAAAGACTATCCAGTTTTGGACATTTACCCTGACAATCGTTCCCGCCGCGATCGCCTTGGCTTTGCAATTGGGTGTACCTGGCAATATAGCGATCGTTGGCGGACTAATGTTATTTGGTGTAGTATTCGCCTTCAATTCAGCAGTTCACTCTTATCTAGTCTTAGCCTTCACCGATGACGATAAAGTCGCGCTAAACGTTGGTTTCTACTACATGGCTAACTCTGGTGGTCGTTTAGCTGGCACAGTCTTATCAGGATTAGTTTTTCAATATTTCGACTTAGTAGGTTGTCTGTGGACATCTACATTGTTAGTACTAGCAGCCGGACTAGTTTCTCTAAAACTACCTGACCCCAAACCTGCTAAAGCGATCGCATGGAAGGGTGAAGGTGGGGAGTAGAGGGATTTAAGAGGAGACACGCCACACCCAATCCCCAATTCAAGGTGATATCAATGAGTACAAATGCCAACACAACCCCAGTACAAGCGGGAAGTAATTTGAGTTTTTTTGAAAGATACCTTACAGTTTGGGTGTTTTTGTGTATCTTGGCGGGTATTGCACTGGGGAGACTATTTCCAGAGATAGCGGTGACACTGGATGCAATGAGTGTTTATCAAGTGTCAATTCCTATTGCGGTGTGCCTGTTTTTCATGATGTACCCCATCATGGTGAAGATTGATTTCACTCAAGCTGTCAATGCTGTGCGCGCCCCCAAACCTGTAATTCTCACCTTGGTGGTTAATTGGTTGATTAAACCTTTCACGATGGTGGTATTTGCGCAGTTTTTCTTGGGTTGGTTATTTCGTCCGTTAATTACAGGTACAGAATTAATTCGTGGTAACGAAATTGCGATCGCTAATTCCTACATTGCTGGGACAATTTTATTAGGAATCGCTCCTTGTACTGCCATGGTACTGCTGTGGGGATATCTTTCCTATGGTAATCAAGGTCACACTCTGGTAATGGTGGCTGTGAATTCTCTGATGATGTTGTTCCTTTATGCACCCTTAGGAAGGTGGTTACTAGCAGCCAATGATTTAACAGTACCGTGGCAAACGATTGTTTTATCAGTGCTAATTTATGTTGGATTGCCCTTGGTGGCCGGAATGTATAGCCGTTACTGGATTTTCCAACACAAAGGTAAAGAGTGGTTTGAAAGGAGATTTTTAAAGTATCTCAGTCCAGTTGCAATTACTGCGCTGTTAATTACTTTAGTTTTGCTGTTTGCGTTTAAGGGTGAATTGATTGTTAACAATCCCTTACACATTTTGTTAATTGCTGTACCACTATTCATTCAAACTAATTTCATTTTTTTGATTAGTTATGTGGCAGCATTAAAGCTGAATATATCTTATGAAGATGCCGCACCCGCAGCATTAATTGGAGCCAGTAATCATTTTGAAGTGGCGATCGCTACGGCTGTGATATTGTTCGGGTTAAATTCGGGTGCAGCGCTGGCTACAGTGGTAGGTGTTTTAATCGAAGTACCAGTAATGTTGATGCTAGTTGAATTTTGTAAACGCACAGCTGCTTGGTTCCCACGACAACCGCAAAAGGCTACATTAAGAGATCCACGCTGTAGTTCATAGATACAAAACATAATTTTCCAAGTGCAACCGTGCCAGACATATTGAGAAGTGTGACTTTTATTAAAAAGAATAATAATTCTTTTTCTCTTTTTATGCCTATTTGATATTCAGAAGTTGAAGCAGATTTTGAAGTTTGAAATTCTTCCAACTCAAAGCTACTGAAGTTTCAATAGTTAAATCCCCTTGTTTAAGGTTAGTTATCAACGCCGAACCAGTTTCAAGATTATGGAAAAGGGAATCTAAAAGCTGTAACTGATTTCGAGGAAGAGTATAGTAAACCTTATTGTTTTCAATTCTCACTTCTTTTGGTAAAGTACCATTGGGTATTTTACATCCCAAAAATGTTTTCCAACCTGCAATTAGGTAACGGTAAACTATTGATTCTGTATCGAATTGAGGGGGATTTAATAAGCGAAGTTCACCTTTAATACAATCTTCATTAAGAGTAATTTTTTCAGGAGAAAAATGTAATCGCACTTGGATTTTATTATACTCTATTGTCGCAATCAGTCCTTCCTCAGAGTCTGGTTCCAAATTTTTTAATTGCTCAACTCTAGATATAGCTTTTTGACATAGAAGTAAAACCATTTTTCTTTTCAAAGTCAATTGTTTAGCTTCTGAGCTAAACATAATGTATTCTTCTAGACTTTTCTTGATAAATTGTCTAGACTCCTGAAACGTTGTTGTAATTTTGTTAAATACGCCCATATTTAGTTAATTAGAGAAGATGAATTTCTTGTACTTCAGAATTTTGTGATTGAGAAACTAGATACTGCTTTGTTGTTATAACCTACACTGCTTGTTCTTGCTTAACTTCCGATTCATCTCGAATCTTGAAGTAGTAATAAAGATTAGCAACCGTTAAATCAGAAGCTTGCTGTAAATTCTGAGGAACTAATGTTCTGTAACCAGCAACACCAGCTTTTTGATTTACGTAGGCTTCATAGTCTTTACGTAGCGCTGGCTTAAATATAAATAGTAACTGGTCACGCAGAGAAGCAAAGTGAGATTTTTCACTTAAATTTTCATACGTTAGTTGTTCTGGTGGTACTAAAGCGATTGTGGCTGCGTTGGTGTCCGGGGTGTCGTTAAATTCTGAAGTATTGAAATCAGCGCTATTTAAGAGTTTAACCTCTGATGGAGATAGCGTTCGCATCCAGTCAACTTGATGATGCCATGTTTCCACAGCAGCTAAATCGTGGTTACGAATCCGGCTGATTTCAGGGAAAAGAAAATCAAGTTCATCGCATGATTCGCATGAATCAATTACCATACAAGCATTTTCACTGATGGTATTTTGCAGATGGTAAAGTCTATCGCTAATGGCTGACATTTCGTTTTGGGCTTGATATGTCGCCACAATTCCCTGTTCAATTGTCCAAGCACATTCCAGTCGGCGGAGTTGTCCAGCTGCACAAGTTTCTGATAACAAATGAGGATTAGTGTAATCGGCTAAAGCCTCAAATAACATTCCCCTCACACCATCAATCTCAGCGTTTCTCCGGCTGATATCCTGTAATTGCATCGCTGAACGAAAGCGGTTCATCGCCTGGATAAACAACCCATACGCCCGAATTAAAACAGTGCGATGTTGTTCAAATTTGATATCTTGGGCTACTTCTTCAATTAATTGTCTAATTTCTGCTCCTTGGTCTTTTAAAGCTTGTTTCAAGTCAATAAAACCATTTTTGACTTCCAGCCGCATTTGTTCTACTTCTTTTCTCAGCTTAAGTGTCTGATGTAGATTGACTGCTGTTAGTGCTACACCTGCAACTGTTCCCACACCAATTAAAGCTGTTGTGGCTTGCAACACTCCCAAGCTAGTTTGTAAAGTTTGCAGACTATTGAGTACATCTGTAAAGCCTTGATGGTTTTGATACATTTGCATCCCATTCATCACCAAATTAGGAGCAACTACCAGGGGTGATAAAGGGCTGTTGTTGACTGTCGCACCAATCGCATGAGCAACAAACTGTCCCGTAGCTGTATCTCTAGCCATACTGATTGGTATTCCATTGCTCAAAACTTGAAGATATTTACCAGTCTCAATACCAGCTTGAATTGCAGGGGCAAATTGGAACAGCATATTTCTTCTGCATTGCTAAAAGCTAATTTTTTTGAGCCTAACTAATTTAAAGTCAAAAAAATAACCGTATTTATTCGGTAAATAAGTAAATTTTAGTAAAACTAGGGCATACTAAAACTGGAAAACCTTATCGGCTCGCAATATGGACACTTCAAAGATTGGCGCTCAGATTGTTGAATTATTGTCGCGCATTACAGGACAAAAACTGAGTCAACGAGATATCACACCGCTTGTAATATTTTTAGCCAATTTAGTCACAGTATTGCTGGGTGTGATATTTGTAGATGGCAAAGTAGCTGAGTCGGAAAAGCAAAGGTTACTGACCATTGTTTATCGATTTAGCCTTCCAGACAGTGATGTGCGTCGATTAACACATTTAATGATTAAGGGTGTAAAAGAAAATCAAGTTTATCAAAAAGCTAATGACTTATTGACACTTGCGGCTCCACTTTCCGAATCAGAAAGATTGTTGTTAATCAACTTTGGTTATGAAATATCAGCCGCAGATGGAGACATGGATTCCCGTGAGAAAAAGTATTTACAAATAGTTGCTAAGCAGTTAGGGATTAATCTACAACACTTAGCAGTTTTAGAAACTGGATTTACTCATCATGGAAATGTAGAACTTACTGCTGTCAATGAAGTGCATTTTTTACTTGACCCTTCTCGTTTCCAAGAAATAGATACGATATTTGTCAAAACAGCCAGCGATATTCTCAAGACTTTACCTGTTAAACCAGAACCTAAAATTAATCAACAACACAAAGATATAAGTTACCAAGAATTACAAAAATTTCGAAGCAGCAATAAATTGTCTTAGTGATGAATTAGCAAATTCGGAAATTGCAGAAATTGTTTTTGAGCATCCTGATTTAGAGTTATGTAGTAGTGGAGTAGAAATCATAGATTCTCCAGGTTTAAATGAACACCCCGACCGGACTACAGTTACACAAAGATTGCTTAAAGATACTGATGCAGTAATTTTTCTTACTAATGCTTCACGTTCTTTAACTCAATTAGAGCGTGAATTACTTCAGGATATAAAAACTCAATTAAATCATTATCAAGGAAATGAACCTGTCAATAATCTTTTTGTAGTGGGCAATTTTATCGATGTAGTACGTAGTAAAAAAGGTCGTGAACAAGTAAGACAGAGAATTGAAAACTTTGTCTTGGGTCAAAATCCTTTAATTACAGGTGACAACCGTGTTCACTTAATTTCTGCTCAAGCTACACTAGACGCCATTTTACAGGGAGTAGAAAATGAATATTTGCAAAGCTTCCAAAATTTTACTTCTTCTCTTGAACAGTTTCTCACAGTTGAAAGTGGCAGAGTAAAAATTGAATCTTCTATTAGTCAAATTAATAAAATTATTCACAAATGTTTCAATGGTTTATCTCAAGCTGAAAATACTTTAAACGGAAAAATTCAAATCTCTGATGCAGAAAAGCTAGAGATTTTAGAAAAGATGGGAGAAGCAAGTGGAAGAGATGCCAGAATACGTATATTGGCATCTGATTTGGCAGAAGATGTGTATGATGAAGCTGCTAAATCTTGGGATGAGTGGCGTGAAGAATTATTTGATAAAATGGCTGAAAAAAGTAACCACTGGTATTCGGCTCATAATTTAGTTTTGAGTCAAGATAAGCTGATTAAAGATTATACTAATCAATTTATGAGAGATTTATCAAACGAAATAGATGAATGGGGTAATCAAATACTCAAAGATAAAATTATCAAAGAAGGTATTGATTCTTTAGATACACATATTGCTTATGAGCTAGAAGCAATTCAAGGAGATTTTCAGCGCTTAGATGAACAAGTTAATACAAAATTTAGTGAACGCATAAATTTTTCTATTACAGGTATCAATGATGAATTTATGGGTTTAGGAGGAATAGGCGGAGGAGTAGGAATAGGTGGTACTTTAGCGGCTGGATTACTAATATTTACAGGAATGGGATTTATAGCAATTGTTGTTGCTAGTGTTGCTGCTGCAATTGCTGGTTCCTTTGGATTGGGACTGCTAGACCTAGATGGATTAAACGACCAAATTAAAGTGAAAGTTTTTGAAATAGGCTTTGAAAAATTAGATGAATCAATAGACAAAGTTTATGAGAAATTAGAACAAATAATTATTACCGTGTTTAAAAGCCGCGTTGAATCAGCAAGTGGAGTAATTGAGCAAGCGCTCGCACTTTATGAAAACCTTCTGGAACAGCAGGAAAAAGCTCATCAAGAAACTCTGGAACAACGCGAAGCTGAAAAAGAGTTGATTTATCAAAAGCGTCAAGAACTTGAACTGGTAAAAAATGATTTAGAAGTTCTACTCAGTCAGTCCATTGTTCAGTCCAGTCTCAATCTATTTAATTTACATTAGGCGTGAATTGGGAATTTTCATTGAGTTTTATCTGGTAGTGCTAAAGCCTTTTGCAAGGCTTCAATTTGCTCAGGCACAAATTGATAGTATATCCATGTGCCGCGTCGTTCTTTTTTTAGCAACCCAGCTGCGTATAGCACCTTGAGATGATGGCTAACTGTCGGTTGGGATAGTCCTAAAGGTTCTGTTAACTCACAGACACAGGCTTCACCTTTTGGTTGATTGGCGATAAAACTCAGCAATTGTAATCTAGCTGGTTCTCCCAATACTCGGAAAATACCTGCTATTTGCAAAGCGTCATCAGGTTTGATGAAGCTTGATAGCATTGGCTGACAACAATTGGAAATGTGTTGAGGAAAGTTCATATTTTTATATTGACATTCATCAATATACTCTGGCAATATATTGATATACATCAATATTGACACTCGTCGATATTAGATAATTTTACCAGGAGCGCAAATTATGGCAGTGTTAAAAACTCATGTGGCTTTGAATGTAACTGACGTTGAAAAGTCTGTGGCTTTTTATCGAGCAATGTTTGGTGTAGAACCAGTGAAATATAAGGCTGACTACGCCAAGTTTGATATTCCCAATCCTGCATTAAACCTGACACTGAACCTAACTACTAACGTCCAATCTGGTGGTGCATTGTCTCATTTAGGTGTACAAGTTGAAAGTACAGAGCAAGTGCAATCAGCCATACAACGTTTTACCGATTCAGGATTAGCAACATTTACTGAAGAAAATACCGAGTGTTGCTATGCTTTACAAGACAAAGTATGGGTAACAGATCCAGATAGCAATCGTTGGGAAGTTTTTGTGGTGAAGGTAGGAGATACTGCACCAGATAAAAATTTGCAGCAGACATGTTGTGCTTGATCAGATACACAAATAAATTCGAGTGGCTGTAGTATTGGACAAAATTTTAGGATTTCTACCTTTGTGTCTTTGTGCCTTTGTGGTTCAAAAGTTCTTTTTTACCACTAAGACACTAAGACACCAAGAAAAATACATTACACCTTAATTAATCACTGATGCGCTTTAATTCTAATAACATCAACGCCACTCCTAGAAACTTAAAATCTAAATTAATAAAAATAAAGTAATAATTTTTACGTCTTGAGTCAGATACAAGTTATGGAGTTGTCAGGCTAGGATATTTACTGAGTTAAACCCACTGCCATGATTACAGACAAACCACTTTTTCTTTTTTTCCCGGAATTGTTATGTTTCTCATGGGTAGTTGTATTGTACCAGCTTCTTTGGCTTGCTTACATCCCCACCCATGAAGGGATGAGTTTTATGTTCATTCAATGAACCATTATGTTATCTATTTAGTAGTTGTGATTAATCAATACTCTAAAAACCTGATACATACCCAATTAGAAACATCGTCCAAACAAGGATATCAATTTAGCTGGTTTGACTGGTTTTGTCTGTGGTATCCTCCTGGTTGGCTAATTTTATTCAATCGTCATTGGCAGCATTACCACGCTGATCCAGATGGCTGGAATTGGCTGGAATATGGTTTATTTTTAATTCCTGGGGGATTTTATTTAGCGCTGCTGAGTCGCTGGTTGCGTTTGGGATGTCGCTCACCACGACAGGAAGTTGATGAATTTAATCCTAACTATCAAAAGGCTTTTCGTGAAGAAATTCTGGCTCCCATAGTTGAATATTATTTCCGTGGGGAATTGCAACAACTTAATAATTTGCCGTCCACAGGGCCGATGATTGTGGCCATGAATCATGCGGGAATGTGTTTTCCTTGGGACTTTATCACCTTGGGTTATTTATTAGGAAAAGCACGAGGTTGGGTAGTGCAACCCATAGCAGAAGTCTCATTATTTGAGCATCCTTGGGTGATTTGGTGGTTACCCCCGAAATGGTCTCAAGTTTTAGGTGCTGTGCGAGCAGATAAAGCTAATTTTGAAGCAGCAATTTCCCAAGGTAAAACTCTGTTGTACGCACCAGAAGGATTACGCGGTCCTCTTAAAGGTTGGAGTAAACGCTATCAACTACAAAAGTTTGATGTGAGTTTTATGCAGTTGAGCGATCGCTATCATATTCCGATTGTGCCAGTTGTTTGCATCGGTAGCGAAGCGTTACATCCTTGGAGTATCAATATAAAAAAATCACAACAACTATTTAATTTACCATTCTTGCCTGTATCTTTGCTAATGTTTGTTTTAATCATATTTCCTTCAATGGGCGTTTGGGCAATGAGAACTCGTTTGCGTTACTTTATCCAGCCTATAGAAAAAGTACATTCAAGCAAAAGTCGGACAGCAGTTTATCAACAGGCGCAAAAATTACGAGAAAAACTACAAATGCAAATCAATCAATTATTGAATAATATAGAATCCATTTGGGATCTGGTTCGTTAGCTAGCAAGTCTGCAACATCCACGGAATACAGTAACATGCTTGATCAGCCAGTTGCTCTGTACATGTCTGAAGTAGTTGTGTACCAATGCTTTGACGCTGAAACGGAGCTAGAACTTGCATACCTCGAAGCACAAGAAAGCCGTTATCCGGGCATAAGCGTACTGCACCAACCATTAGTTCTCCTAATTGAGCAACAAGTATTAAATCTTCATCGCTCACACCACCTCCATAACCCTCATTTGTCACTTTGGGAGAATCCAATCGCTCAAATGGTTACGGTGCTTTAGTTTCCACTTTTCGTCTATGAATTTTAGTTTCTGTTAGGAAATAAAGCCTCAAACCTGGATTAAATCAAAGTCTCAGAATTTGGCTGAGATTATTGTTTTCCGAGAGTGACAAAACAGGGATAACCACACTGACTGTAAAAAAGTTTAATGTCTTCAATATCATGCGGTTTTGCTTGGCTAATTGTCAGCATCTACTCTCCCTTATTCCCTTCGTTCCCTTCATCCATGATTCTATAGAAAGTCAGTGCAGTATTACCGTAAACCTTTTGGCGGCAAATTTCCCAGGTGGGTATGACTGGCGGTATCCAACCTTGGGGATTGTGTTCTACGGCTATTTCACCATTCACAGCTAACAAATTATGATCAGCGATCGCCTCTAACACTGGCTGATACAATTCACTAGCATAAGGTGGATCAAAGTAAATTTTGTCAAATTGCTGACCTGATAAGTTTTTTAACTGCTGGATAACATCTTTGCGCCAGAGTTTCCATTGCTGTTCACCATGGGCTACCTGCTGCCAGTTTTGTTGAATAATGGCACAGGCTCGACTAGATTTTTCTATTCCTACTACTAAGCTGGCGCCTCTACACAAAGCCTCTGCACCCATTGAACCAGTACCAGTACACACATCTAGCCAGCGACACCCGGTAATTGTTCCCTGCCAAATATTAAACACTGCTTCCCTTACCCGCGCACTGGTGGGTCTAGTAGCTTGCCCTGGTATAGTTTTTATCTGGCGATTCCCGTAAATTCTTAGTGTCATTAGTCATTAGTTATTGGTCATTAGCCATGAGTCATTAGTCATTGGGAAAAACCATGACAAAGGACAAACAACAAACGACAAAACTCAAATTAAAAGTTGGATTAGGCAGCAATTTTTTCACGGACTTGAGCAACAAAATTAGACAGGATTTGCAACCCGATATTCGAGGATTTTTCTGGATGAAATTGCACGGCTGTCAGGTTTTCCCGCGCGATTGCAGCTGTGATAGTTTGAGTCCCGTGGGTAACAGTTGCAGCCCGAATTTGCGGGTCAATTGGGTCAACATAGTAAGAATGAACAAAATATACCCAAGGATCGGCTGGTAAATGCTCCCACAAAATGCTTTTTGGTTGCGTCAATTCTAGTTGGTTCCATCCCATGTGCGGAATAGTAATGCCTGGTTCTGGTCGGAATCGGCGGACTTTTCCAGGGACAATTCCCAGTCCTGGTTGGATACCTTCTGCACTTGATTCAAACAAAATTTGCAATCCCAAACAGATACCTAAAAAGGGTTTACCAGATGCGATCGTATCTTTAATGGGTTGTTCTAAACCACGTGCTCGCAAGTGTTGTACTGCCGGATCAAATGCTCCTACTCCTGGCAAGACTACTGCATCTGCCAGCGCCAAATCTTTAGGAGAATGAGTAATCTTAGGAGTAGCTCCAGCTTTTTCTAAACCTTTGCAGACTGAGTGCAAATTTCCCATATCGTAATCTACGACTGCAATGACTGGCATTGACCGACTCCTTGTAAATTTATTATGGAGACTTTTTCTATTCTAAATAATATTTCTGATGGCGAAAAGAATACTATTAACTTCTTTTGAGATTTGGTTGAGTGATCAACAGTCAAATTCTGCGGATGATTTATTACTGGAAGTGATCAAAGTTGACTCGCTTCCTCATGATTTGAAATTTTTGCGGCGCTTACCTGTGGATGTAAATCTGGCTAGTTCACAGGTAATTCCAAAAATCTCTGAACTGCAACCCGATAATATTATTTGTTGTGGCATGGCTGCTAGTAGGACAAAACTCAGTCTGGAAGCCGTTGCTAGCTTTGGGGAAAGTGTTTTGCACCCAGTTGTTGATGTGGAAAAATTAGTAACAGGAGCAACAGCAACTGACATTAGTTACGACTGCGGTAAATTTGTTTGTGAAGGATTGTACTATTCAGTTTTGAATTACTTGTGTCAAAATCAACTCGCAGCAAATTGTATTTTTGTCCATGTTCCAGTGTTAAATTCCGCAAATTTGCCAGGCATCTTGGCTGATTTCTTATTAATTATTAACAATCTGGCACTTTTATAAATTCGTCTGCGTCTCTAGGGGGAAGAAATTTTCTAAGTATTATGTTGTCATTGTTACTAGGCTTCACTCTCGCCCAATCAACACCAGCTACGCCACCCCCGGAAGAAGTGGTACAATCCCAAGAAGTACGTCCTTTACCAGGACAACTGGATACTGTGCCTGTTTTTAACAGCAATAGTCCAGAATTGGTATTGAAAGAGGGAATTTTACTATCCACGTTTCCCGCAGATGGCAAAAAAGTGCCAGAGGCGCATCTGAATTATCCGTTTCGGGGTCGATTTGATGTTTTTGCTCATCATGTTGCGAGGGCTGAACCACCAGAGGATTTAAGGTCGCTGCATTTGGGAATCATTTTACATAACCCTGGTTCAGAACCAGTGACGGTAAATATTTTGCAAGCGGCGAGTTATTTAAGTCAACCAGATGCACCATTTATTCAATTACCAGCTTGGAGTCAGAATATCTTAGGTAACATTTTCGCCGGGCCAGGCGATCGCGCCACGTCTGATGTACTGAGAGGAAGGCGACAAGAGACTTTCCCTGCCCAAATTGTCATTCCCCCAGGGCAAAATCAGATGTTGCTAAATCTGCCCATACCAGTAAAAGAATTAACTCCGCCTTTAAATGGCCGCTCTACATTAATGCGCTTGCGGAGTAGTGGCACAGTTTATGCAGCTAGTATGGCTTTATTTGCCCGGCAAAATGCTGATGGTAGTGAACGCGCGCCGACTTTAGCAGAGTGGCAAAATTTACTAGAAACTGGTGAATTATCAACTCCACGGGATAGAGTTCCCACACCCTTGGATGAAACCGATAAACCCAGAATTTATGGACGTGTAGCGGGAGTTGCTCAAGGTTCTCAGTGGAGGTCCTTTGTAGTGGATAGTCCCAAAGCTAAATATTTAACGATTCCCCAACCAGGACAAAGGTTTTCCTACCCTCTGAGTAGCTTGCATGGTGGTACTTTAGGAACTAATCAAATTCAGAGTGCTACCATGCTGGTACGTTATCCTGATACCGCCTATCGCGCTCATGGCAACTATGGCATTCAATATAGTATCAAGTTGCCTTTGCATAACACTACACAAAATGCTCAAAAAGTGAGTGTATCTGTGCAGACACCAATCAAAGAAGATAATTTGGTAAAACAGGGATTACGCTTCTTTACAACAACAGCACCACAAGTATTCTTCCGGGGGTCAGTGCGGGTACGTTACAAAGATGACCAAGGTCATGCAAAAACCCAATTTACTCATTTAGTTCAAAGAAGAGGTCAACCAGGAGAACCCTTGGTTTTATTGAATATGCAACCAGGCGATCGCAGATTAGTAGAAGTAGACTTTATTTATCCGCCAGATGCTACACCACCGCAGGTGTTAACGGTGTCAACTCAATAGGGATATCCCCATTTGGCGAAAACGCCCACAGGCTGACAAACTGTCAGGGTGAACGCATCTAAAGTACTCTCAATGGCAAACAAGGTTAAGAGCTGATGAAAAAATTAATATTTCTGGTTTGATTTATTTCCCAAGCCTGGAAGCGATTGCTTTATTATGCTTACTGCTTGGAGGTGAATGAGTATTCGTGCCAATCGCTTAGGGGGCGATACCCAATCGCTTGATAAACATGATTGGCTGTGGGATTGGCTAAATCTGCTATAAGGAAACAATGGCGGCATCCCTGGTCTAGCAGTTTTTGGCTTAATGCAGCGACACAGGTAGTGGCATATCCTTTACGACGATACTCTGGTGGTGTATAAGCTAAATTGATCCGACCAATTGTAGGTAACACTTGTTTACTAGACGCAACTGAAACTGGAGTGCTATCAACCCAAAAATAAGTATTCTGCTGTTTCAACCGATTATCTACCTGGTGTTCGACATCTTCGCTCACCGCCTCATCGATCTCAGATAAAAATGCAGAAAGCCACTTAATCAAACTCATTTTCATCAACTAGTTGCTTTTTTAAGACTACATGACTTCCCCGTTGTCTTGTTTGGACAAACCCTAAGCGTTCCAATGCACGAATCACTTCAGCAGCAGGTACTCGCGGTAGCTTAGGCACTTCTCACCTCAAATGTAGTTAACAAACGCGGATTTGTTTGAGGAAGAGAAACTTCTTCTAGGTAAAGTTCAGTTGCTTCTTTGAGATTAGCAATAGCCTCTTCTATGGTTTCGCCTTGGCTAGCTGTTCCCACTTCTGGACACTCAGCTACGTAGACATCTTCTTCCCAATACACAATTGCCGTAAAAGTGCGAGTCATAATCAAAATTTATTTACTTCTGTTCACATGATTGAGCGATCGCTCAAGGATAATCAAATTAATCATAGCGATGTCTAACGAAAGGTTGTCCAAGCCATAAATAGAATTTAAGCGGAAACACGGTAAAATCCAGAGGAATTTATTTTGTTACCAATGTGGGTTAAAGATGGAAGCAAATTTTCTGACAGCTGTTTTTCTGCCCCTAGCTCTGTTTATTATCATGTTGGGCATGGGGTTTACCTTGACCCTAGAAGACTTCAAACGGGTTTTAATCTATCCCAAAGTGGGAATTCAAAATGGGACTTTGGCAATTGCGATCGCTTCTACACCTACACTACTCAACACACCCACAATGGCTATTCCGGCGGCAATTTACAGTCTACTCATGTTTGTAACTGGTGCTGGATTTGCTTGGTGGGCTAGTCGTCGCACAGGCCTATTGAAAACATAAAAATTGGCAAAAGAATATGTCTTGGATAGAATTAAGTCTCGATACAACCCATGAGGCTGTTGATTGGGTTTGTACGCTACTAGCTGAGACTATTGATATTAATGATGTTTACATTACGGAATATAGTGAACCAAATGCAACTAATTCCGTTTGGACATTTACGATTTGCTTATATTTACCCTACGATGTCAGTTCGCGGACACGTGTAGAAAAAATTGTCAATCTGTTGTCACCTTTACAGCGTACTGGATTGACATCAGCTATTCAGACTTCTGTGGTGGCAGAAAAAAATACAGATACGTTGCAGCCACTGGTGCATCGCATTGGGAAACGATTTGTTGTAGTTAATTCTGATACACCCAATCAATCTGAAATAGCAGATAACATTATTTTAAAACTCAAAAAAACTCTCGCTTTTGGTAGTGGGTTACATCCAGCAACCATTGTTAGTCTCCAACTGCTAGAACGGTACATTGTCCCTCATATGCAGGTATTGGACTTTGGCTCAGGTTCGGGGATCTTGAGTGTGGCAATGGCAAAACTGGGGGCTAATGTCTTAGCACTAGATAATGATAGCGTTGCTGTCCAAGCAACTCAGGAAGCTGTATGTTTTAATGCTGTAGAGCAGCAAGTACAGGTAATGCAAGGTAGCCTGGGATGTGGCAGTGATCTGGGGCATTGGCTGGGTGGAGATACAATCAACACTGTGCCAAAAATTGAGGCGAAAAATACATTTGACCTGATAGTTGCCAATATCTTAGCGCGGGTACACATTGCCCTTGCTGATGACTTCCGGCAGGCGCTGCGTCAGAATGAACCACAAACGGGACTGCTAATTACAGCCGGGTTTACTACTGATCATGAAGAAAATGTGACCACAGCTTTAACTGAAGCAGGATTTGAGGTGATCGATGGTGAACGATTAAACGAATGGGTTGCCCTTGTCTCTCGATGTAAGTAGAACCACATAAATAATTCAAAGTTTGTAGTAAGGACTTTAGTCCTAATAAAAGGGCTTCAGCCCTTACTACACTACGAAATGAATTAAATCATTTTACATTGCAAAACACATAGTTTGATTTTTTCTCACCGACTTACTTAATTCTTAATTAACAAACGATCTAAGTGATGGTATTGCAAATCAAAAAGACGTTCCATCGGAACGTCTTTAACTTCTAAAGTTTAAACTGCTGTAAATGACTGCGGGGATTATAAGTACGTATAGCTCGAATTTTTTCATAATATTCCCGCTCTTGTTGGCTCAGGTCTTTGGGTGGCACGATCGCCACTTTCACCAACTGATCGCTACGTCCACCTTTGGCTAAAGGCCAGCCTTTGCCCCGTAACCGTAGGGATTGACCAGAACGTACTCCCGCAGGTAACTTCACGTTCACTGAGCCATCGGGGGTAGGAACATCAATCGATGCTCCTAAGGTGGCTTCATCTGGAGTGATGGGCACTTCGCAGACCAGATTATCACCTTCAAATTGGAAGAATGAATGTGGCTGAAGTTCAACCTTTAAATATAAATCACCCCGTTGTTGAGTCATGGGGTTAAATTGACCTTTACCCCGCACCCGCAAACGAGTACCAGTTTTCGCCCCAGAAGGGATGCGCACTTCAATGGTTTCATTACCTAAACTGAAGCGCTTTTGGACACCAGCAAACGCCTCTGCCAAAGTTAAGGCGATCGCAGCTTCTGTATCTTGGACAGCACCTGTACCTACATCTTGAAAACCAAAATCATTAAAGCCGCCATAACTACCTGGTCTAGCTGTGGAAGTGCGATAAGAGTAACTTTGCCGCCCACCACGAGGACTAGCACCACCAAAGCGCCCTAATAACTCATTAACGAACTCATCAAAACTGCCGTATTGACTGAAGTCAAAGCCGCCCATATCCACACCCGCACCACCAGATGGGAACCCTTCGCCAACTTGTTTCCAGTATTGACCGAATTGGTCGTACTTTTTGCGTTTGTCGGTATCTGACAAAACTTCGTAGGCTTCATTAACCTCTTTAAACTTGGCTTCTGCCTGTTTATTGCCTGGGTTGACATCAGGGTGATACTTGCGAGCCTGTTTACGAAAAGCTTGCTTAATTTCTTCTTGACTGGCAGTTTTACTGATTCCCAAAATTGCGTAATAGTCTTTAAAGTCGGTTGCAGCCATCTACCAGCCTCCTATAAAAATTTTCGTTATCTTTTTTCGTAAAATGTGAGGTTTGTTTTTTGCCGGGTATAATACCAAGCAAAAAAACTCTGATTTTAAATTAACAGACATTACCAAACATCAAGTGTGGTTCCCGCTCACCGCACCAGCGCAATTCCCGTACTCGCTCCTTTGGGGAAAGCAAATTAGGTGGTCTATTCCTTCTTCTAGGCTGGGGGGAGCATCCCGGAGTTGGCGGTGCATTCGCCAGATGACATCTGGAGGAACTTGGCGCTGACGCTGTTGATTACGTGCTAAGCATAGCCACACAGGCGTTCTCACCCATAACCCTGTAATGCGGATAAAACCTACCTCGCGAGCTAAGGCGATAATTTCCCGGCGCTGGCGTCTTTGGGCGTTGGTGGCATCAAAAATTGTTATTTTATTTGTGGCGATCGCTTGTTGAAATTGCCGTTCTATTTCTTGCCAAATCAGTAGCCACGGACCCTGAATTGCTTCTGAACCAAAAAGTTGCCCCCGAATGGCATCTGTAGAAATTAGTTGCATTTGGGGGCATTCTCTGACTAATTGTTGTGCCAAAGTTGATTTACCACTACCAGGAAGACCAATTAGTAAAAATAGTGCTGAGTGCGCTTGTCCTGAGCGAAGTCGAAGGGGAGTGCTGAGTGCTGAGTGGGAAGTTAAAAGTGAAGAGTAAATGTCTTGATTACTCATGATTTATGACTTAGCACTCAGCATTTTTAAATTATGGTTCCATCGGGAATTACAGCATTTTTCAGCACTACGACAATGCCACTGCGAATGTAGAAGCCTTGATTTTCGCGTTCTGCTTCTTGCACGTTATCTTTGTTGATAATTTTCACATCATGGCCGATGCGGGCATTCTTATCGACGATCGCCCCCCGAATAATTGTATCCGTACCAATACCTACAGGAATATCACCTTTTTCTAGGCTACATTGGCGCTCGACAAAAGGTTGATAAAAGTCTGCTCCCATGATCAGAGATTCTTCTATTACACAGCCAGATTCAACCCGCGATCGCACTCCCAAAACTGAATGCTGAATGCGGCAATTTTTTAAAATGCAGCCCTCGCCAATAATTGATTCTGTTACCTGGCAACTTAAAAGTTTACTTGGTGGTAAGTAACGAGCGCGAGTGTAAATTGGTGCTTCTTCATCGTAGAAGCTAAAGGGTGGTAAAGGTTGTTTAGTTAATGCTAAGTTTGCGTGATAAAATGCTTCGATTGTCCCAATGTCTTCCCAGTAATCATCAAACAAATAGGCTTGGACATTGTAATCTTTGCCAGCATCAGGAATAATTTCTTTCCCAAAATCAGTGCTGTCTAAAGATTCTTTCAACAACTTGAACAAAACTTCTTTTTTAAAGACATAGATTCCCATCGAAGCAATGTAGGGCTGTAGTTGCGCCTGTTCTGGTGTCAATCCCAGTACAGTAGTATCAACCCGCATCTGCTCTAAAGCTTCGCCTTTGGGTTTTTCACTAAAGTCAATTACCCTACCAGACTGGTCTATTTTCATTAAACCAAAGTCAGAAGCCCGGCGTTGATCAATGGGAATCACCGAAAGAGTAATATCCGCACCCGTTTCCCGATGGCGTTGGATAAACTGGCGGTAATCCATACGGTAGAGGTGATCCCCTGACAGAATCAAATACTCATTTGCATCCCATTCTTCCAATAGCCATAAATATTGACGCACAGCATCAGCTGTACCTTGGAACCAATTGGGGTTTTCTGGCGTTTGCTGTGCTGCTAGCACTTCTACAAAGCCCTCGTTGAAACCAGTAAAGTTGTAGGTACGTGCTATGTGGCGATTCAGGGACGCTGAGTTAAATTGTGTCAGGACATAGATTTTGTATATCTCTGAATTAATGCAATTACTGACAGGAATATCTATTAAGCGGTACTTTCCTGCCACTGGTACTGCTGGTTTAGCACGTAATTTGGTTAGCGGATAAAGGCGAGTGCCCGCGCCACCACCGAGAATGATTGCTAATACTTTTTTCACAAAATTTCTCCCGACTGCCTTTCAACTCTCACCTTAAGTTTAGGACTGTCTGAGACTGCTGGTAAGGGGGAATCGCAGATTATAATTAGTCAAGTTTACAGAGTTCTATAAGTGATGAATAAATCCACTACCAAAATTTGTATCAAATACTACTAAAAAAGTTACAGCGATCGCGACACCGCCATGATTCAGCACTTACTCACTAGTTCTCTACTGAAGTTAACTACAAGTAATTTTGGACACATTTGCCGACACTACACCCAGAATTTCTCAGAGTCCTTAAATCTTTTCAAATTCTCAAACCGCCCATACTTTTTCGCTGATTAACCAAATGCAATTTTTGCGACAGCCTCAGATGCTTTACCCAAGATTGCTCCGACAACTGGGAAATAGCATTCGGCGAAAGAGTTGCCGTAAATACATACCTTCCAGGTGTGACATCTGTGACACCCAAGCTCTCTAAAACCGTAGTTGCATTAGAGTCATCAATTGGTTCGGTATGAATAAAAATATTCAAACTCTGTTCTTCTGAATTTTGAGCATCATTCAGAGCTACAGCCAGGGGAGCATCTAGCTTTTGATAATTCATAAGTAGCAATTCCTTGGTAAAAAGGGCAGGCATCGTTTCACCCTACAACCAAACTATCAAATTTCTACGTTGTCCTTACCTATCTTTATACATAGTTATGGGGAATAGGGAAGAAACTTCCCCCCTGCACCTCTGCCTCTTCCTCCCACACCCATTTACAGATTGGCTACATTAATCAGTCCAAAACCCCATTTTTTGTCGAAGGTTCCCGAAGGTTTTCCGGGGATAGAACTATTGGCGCGTAGTAAGTCTTTGACTGCATTTGGGTCAAGCTTGGGGTCACGCTGCAACAGCAGTGCTACTAACCCAGTCACGAAAGGTGTGGCCATACTCGTACCAGCCATCGCCGTAAACTTAGAATTAATGATCATTGAGCGATCAAAATTTGCATTGGCAGAAAGTGCAGCAACAATCATTGCTCCCGGTGCTGCAACATCTGGTTTGGCGGCATTATTCCGTAGAGGCCCTTCACTACTGAATCCAGAAATGGTATTCAATTCTAAGCCCATTTCTCGCGCCTGACCATCGATATCTGTGTACTTAGCTTTAGTAGTATAAGCGGCAACTGTAACTGCTCTGCTGGCAGCCCCTGGTGACCCAATTTTCACTGAATCCTGCACGCTTTCACCTGTGAAAAATACTGACGACGCATCATCGAGTGTCCATACATCTAATAGCGTGTTAGCTGCGGAAGTATTACGTACCTGTAACTGCCAAATACCTCCTTGGACTCGGTTATTTCCTTTACCACGAATTTGTACGAAGAAATTATAGTCGCCATTGCTGGGGTCAGGGCCTGGTGTGACAATTTCTACGTGTGCATCCGGCAAATTGTAATTTTGGGCGGGATTACCGTGAGTAATGATTTTTTGAAAAGGGGTGACGAAACCGTTGGGACTGCGTACCGACACTTCTAACTTACTATTACTGGAATACCAAGCGTTTAACCAGACTATACCTACTTGATGATGAGGCACATTGAAGCGCATTCCATGAGTTTTTCCGCAAGTTATCGTCGCTTGACCGTGAATATTGTCGTTCCCTTCATTACCCGCAGCACAGCAAACAATTCTTCCCGGCCCGGATTCCGCATCAATGATTTTGGAGAGGGAGTCGCTACCATCATGGGCATCTGCGTGTCCACCCAAGCTGAGATTCAATACTGCGGGGCGACCCAATTCTCTGGCTATGCGGAAAACGTAGCGCACACCATCGGCAATGTGGGCATCCTGTAAATCAGATTTGATAATTATCAAGTCTGCTTCTGGTGCGACACCAGCATAAGTGGCATCAACACCGGAGGCAATACCAGCAACGTGAGTACCATGACCATCAGTATCTTGCGAAATGGTCATTTGTACTCCCGTAAATTCAGCCCCATAGCCACCTTCCTTGACTCCTGGCCCAGGTAGTGTTTGATCCCAAACGCTGAAAATCCGTCCGGCAAAGGCGGGGTGTTTGGCGTCAATGCCGGTGTCGAGAACGCCAATAATTACTCCCTTGCCAGTTAGTCCAGTTTTGTTTTTAAATTCTGGTAATTTTACTGCTCCTGGTGCAACGTCCATCCGTAGTTTCAGTTTACGTGATGGCTTGATACGCTGGATGTTAGGCTCTTCAGATAAGGGATCTAAACCCTCTATCGGTACTAAAGCCGTTCGCACAGTTCCTGAATTTTGATTGATTTCAATACCGTATTGTGATAAATGACTCAAGTCTGCGTCAGAGTCGCAATAGATAAAAACAACGCTCTTGGTTGGTTTGATAGAACTTTTAGGTGCTATTATACCCAGCGATCGCCTGTGGGTGGTTAAAGCTGTCACACCCTCATTTTGATAGTCTTCATAAGCTAATAGCAGCCCTGGAGAAAGTTTTTCGTGTCTCATTTTGACCTCGATTTTAACGGCTTTTTTAGAAATACTCTTGACGAATACAGTATCTAGCTGAGTTATTACGGAAAAAGTTAAATAGAGAAAAATCAAGAAGTATTAAGTAATCAGCAAAAGAAATAATTAGTATATATTTATACGATATACTGTAATAAGATAACTAGTTTATACTGATAATATTTATATTCAGTAACGGGAGAAAATCCAGATCATGACTAATAAACTTAACTAATGACTGATGACACTTGAGAGATTTTCTATCATCAGTGAGAGACACAAATCAGCGAGTATTTGCCACAATCACTCCTGAAGACATAAAAAGTAATTCATGCAAATTCAAACACCAGACTGGGTGAAGCACGCTGTTTTTTACCAAATATTTCCAGATCGTTTTGCTAGAAGTAAACAGCCTCACAAACGGCTGTTGCATGACACTCGTTGGGAAGATTGGGAGGCTATACCCACACTCCAAGGTTACAAAGGCGGCGATTTGTGGGGCATTATCGAGGGCTTAGACTACATCCAGGATTTAGGAATTAACGCTATTTACTTCACCCCTATCTTTCAGTCGGCGAGTAATCACCGCTATCACACCCACGATTATTATCAGGTTGATCCATTGCTGGGGGGTAATGAGGCTTTTCAAGAATTATTAGATGCAGCGCATCAACGAAATATCAAAGTTGTGCTGGATGGAGTGTTTAACCACGCAAGTCGAGGCTTTTTCTTTTTCCACGATATTTTAGAAAATGGCCCTCATTCCCCTTGGGTGAACTGGTTCAAAATTTCAGACTGGCCTCTTGCACCTTACACCGGGGAGTTACCCGCCAACTATGAGGGTTGGGCAGGAAATCGAGCTTTGCCAGTATTTAACCATGACAATCCCGAAGTACGGGAATACATTATGGAAATTGCCGAATATTGGCTGAAATTCGGCATTGATGGTTGGCGATTGGATGTGCCATTTGAAATTAAAACACCTGGTTTTTGGCAAGAATTTCGCGATCGCGTCAAGGCCATTAATCCCGAAGCGTATATTGTGGGGGAAGTGTGGGGAGATTCGCGTCAATGGCTGGATGGTACCCAATTTGATGGAGTGATGAATTACTTATTTGCCGGGCCGACAATAGCCTTTACAGCAGGCGATCGCGTAGTTCTAGAACAAGTGCAAACCCGCGACTATCAACCTTACCCACCCTTATTTGCTGCTGAGTACGCCACCAAAATCCAAGAACTACTACAACTCTATCCTTGGGAAATTCAGCTAACGCAACTCAATTTACTAGCAAGTCACGATACAGCACGATTAATTACCATTGCTGGCGGTGATCAAGCTAGTGTGGAATTAGCAACTTTACTATTACTCACCTTTCCTGGTGCGCCTAGTATTTATTATGGTGACGAAGTTGGCTTACCTGGGGCAATAGATCCCGACTCACGACGTGGCTTTCCCTTAGAAGCTAATTGGCATCAGGAAATCCTCAACATTCATCGCCAATTAATTGCTCTTCGCCACAATTACCCCGCTTTGCGTACAGGCGATTACCAAGTTCTTTTCGCTCAGGGAGAACTGTATGTTTTTACGCGAACTTTAAAGACAGAAGAATTAATTATTGCCGTTAACGCTGGTACAGCAACGACAACAGCAAATTTAGATGTGGCAACTTCACACACTCAACCCCACAAGTGTTTATATGGCGCTGCGGAATTTGCATGGCATGGTGAACAGCTTTCGTTGACTCTTTCCCCACGCACTGGCTGCATTCTGGGTGTAGGTTAGTGGTGAGCAGGGGAGCAGGGGAGCAGGGGAGCAGGGGGAGAAGAATTTGATAGTCGTCTTGGATGCGGATAGTGGTAATTTAATTTTTGGAGTTGCCTAAATATACATAAGTTTTTTCTCCTGTGCCCCTCGGCCCTCCGCCCCTCCGCCCCATATCCTTACTTCCCAGCTACCATTGCTGGCATTAACACCGCATCAATTATGTGAATTACGCCATTATCGGCGAGAATGTCGGTTTCTAAGACATTGGCATCATTCACCTTAATCACACCGTGATGAAAATCAATCGCCACCACTGAACCCTCAAGGGTTCCCGCTTCTTCAATCTGCTCCAAGTCATCAGACCTGACATCCCCAAACGCGATATGATACATCAATATTTTCTTCAGCTTGGGAATGTCTTGCAGTAATGAATCTAAAGTACCCTCTGGTAATTGGGCAAAAGCCTCATCTGTAGGTGCAAAGACTGTAAAAGTACCAGAACTTTTGAGAGTGTCTATAACTTGTGCAGTTTCAGCTGCTTTGAGCAGAGTATTGAAATTGCCTGTATTGACAGCAGTTTCTACAATATCAGCCATAAGGTTGAGTTAATTTGTTAACTTAACTTATAAAGTCACGAAAATCTACTAACCTCTATCAACAGAGAGGTTGCTGGCAATTCCACACACTAAAAATTCACACCAGCAGACTTGTCAGTACTGTTAAACTGGGGAATGACCCCAAAAACCACTGACTATGCTAAAGCGTTCTAAGTTCGAGACAACGCAGTCTCAAATCATGCACCGTGCTGAGGATCTGATTAGTGCAGCCTCAAATCGCTACCGCATTACAGTTCAAGTGGCAAATCGTGCCAAGCGTCGGCGTTACGAAGATTTTGATAGTCCCTCAGAAGATGTAATGATGAAACCAGTACTGAGAGCGATTATCGAGATGTCCGATGAATTAACTCAGCCAGAAATTATTGGCGAACTATAAATAAGACTTCTGCAAAGGTGAGGATGAGCAAAAAATTGTCGTTCATTCAACCCCGACTCAAGTCCTGGCAGACACTCACTGCCTTCTTGGTGGTGAGTGTGCTGGTTTTGAGTTCAGGGAATGATAAATTAATCCCTAAAAGTTTACTTGGCATTCAACCTGCGATCGCTGAAAGCGGAACTTTGTCCATTGCTCAGAGAATTAGCCCTGGTGATGTTTGGCAGCAAGTGTATCAGCAATTACCCGAACTGCCAAAAGAAAACCAATATATCAGCAAAGATACAGGTAAAGTTGCGGAAAACAACACCTTAGCAAGTCGCCTGATTCGATATCACATTTATGTGAAAGGGCGTGCCCCAAATTACCGTTTAGATTGGAAACTAACTCTGGCTGATTACCTCAATGCCAATGAAATTATGTATGATAACTCCTATCCAGGTAATGATGCTTTGCGGCAAAACCCCCTAGAAGGCGATCGCCTAGTTATTGCACGCCTCAACCGTAATCAGAGAAATGCCTTAGTGCAAGTTTTAGCTAATATCTTTAATCCTAATTCCCAAAATACTCCAGCTACTAGACCCAACACCCAAACCATTCCTCGTAACTCTACTACCCCACAACTACCTCCACAAGGAGGTGCTGATCTGCTGAGGTAAGAAATGAAAACGGTGGGAATCTACCTTTGAGTTCTCACCTCTGCTCCTCTGTATGTTTAATGTATTTCGCCTTCACACCACCTGTTTAGGACTACCAACCCACCCTCCCTTCGTAAATAATTATTTTCTCGCAATTACCCACACAGCGTGAATTATTCCCGGAATATAACCCAACAATGTCAACAGAATATTAATCCAAAAATCTATGCCAAAACCTACTTGCAAAAAAACTCCCAGAGGTGGTAGGAAAATAGCACACAGAATCCGAATTATATCCATTTCAACCTCCTGTAAATATTAAAATCAGCAGCGTGCTAGTTTAATGATTAGCCAAGCCGAGTACCCTTTAAAGATAACATTGCCTTTCTGGCTCAACAGCACTCTAGAGATATGGTGAAAAGTGCTGAGTGAACTAGAAAGCACTCAACACTTAGATGAGCCACACGAATCAACCACCACTGATTTTGGCTTTGTAACCTAGTTTGGTCAAAATCTCTAGAATTTTTTGTTTATGATCACCCTGAATTTCAATTTCGTTATCTTTGACTGTGCCACCTGTACCACATTGGGTTTTCAACTGTTTTACTAAATCTGCCAAGGTTTCTGGTTTGGTTTGAAAACCGCTAACCACGGTGACAGTTTTTCCTTTGCGTCCTTTGCGGGAGGCCTGCACTTTGAGATTTTGTTGCTGTGGAGGTAGTTCAACAATGGGCTTTTCTGTGGCAGCAGAGTTGCCGTTACCAAATTCACGGTAGACAAAGCGGTTGTCGGCAGATTTAGAAGAAGACATAAAATTTTTGATTAAGGAAAAATTCTACATACTTGGTGTCTTAGTGGTGAATAGAACTCTTTTTACCACAAAGGCACAAAGAAGATGATCGGGATCTTGTACTTACTATTATGCTCTTATAATAATTAAGTTCGTCCCGTCATCAAAATCATTCCGTGACTACAACTCCCATCTCTCCAAGTTCCCCATCAAATGCTCAGGTTCCCGATTTACAAGGACGCTTTGGACGCTTTGGCGGTAAGTATGTCCCGGAAACACTGATGCCTGCTCTTGCTGAACTAGAAACAGCGTATCAGCAATACCGTAATGACCCAAGTTTCCAAGCAGAACTACAACAGCTACTAAGAGACTATGTGGGACGTGCCACACCGTTGTATTTTGCCGAACGTCTGACTGCTCATTATGCCCAACCAGATGGTACAGGAGCGCAAATTTACTTAAAGCGTGAAGATTTAAATCACACAGGCGCTCACAAAATCAACAATGCCTTAGGTCAAGTACTGTTGGCGAAGCGGATGGGTAAGCAACGAGTAATTGCCGAAACCGGGGCTGGGCAACATGGGGTGGCAACGGCGACGGTTTGCGCTCGTTTCGGGCTGGAATGTATAATTTACATGGGCGTTCACGATATGGAACGTCAAGCCTTGAATGTATTCAGAATGCGACTAATGGGGGCAGAAGTCCGTCCGGTAGCTGCGGGAACAGGAACCCTCAAAGATGCTACTTCTGAAGCAATTCGGGATTGGGTGACCAATGTAGAAACAACTCACTACATCTTGGGTTCTGTAGCAGGGCCGCATCCTTACCCCATGATGGTACGTGATTTCCATGCCGTTATTGGGCAAGAAACTCGCGCCCAAGCATTAGAAAAGTGGGGCGGTTTACCCGATATTCTTATGGCTTGTGTGGGCGGTGGTTCCAATGCCATGGGATTATTCCATGAGTTTGTCCATGAGCAGTCTATCAGGCTAATTGGGGTTGAGGCAGCCGGAGAAGGTGTGAATACAGCAAAACACGCTGCTACCTTGACGAAGGGACAAGTTGGTGTATTGCACGGGGCAATGAGCTATTTACTGCAAGATGAAGATGGGCAAATCATTGAGGCGCATTCGATTAGTGCGGGTTTAGATTATCCTGGCGTGGGTCCAGAACATAGCTATTTGAAAGATACTGGTCGCGCTGAATACTACAGTGTCACTGATGAAGAAGCTTTGGCGGCATTCCAGCGATTATCTCGGCTGGAGGGGATTATCCCAGCCTTAGAAACTGCCCATGCGATCGCCTATCTAGAAACCCTATGTCCTCAACTTACTGGCAGTCCTCGAATTGTAATTAACTGCTCTGGACGCGGTGATAAAGATGTACAAACGGTAGCTAAATTTTTGATACCTGCGTAAATATACATAAAGAACTTTTAACTATATTTTTGCCCAAAGCCTTGTAGAGATGTTCCCGGGAACGTCTCTAAATTTTTGGTCGGAGATGTCTATTGATTTGATTAATAAAGTGTCCATGCTGTATGAGCAGGTAGTCACATAGGTGAAGACAGTGTTGATTGCTATGAGCAATGAAGCAACTGGATTGATGCACAGCACTTTGCTACACCTAGCAGTCCAAGTAAGCTGGCAAATCATTCTTATGGAAGAATTAGGGTCTGACTGACTCAGATATTTGAAGCATTACATTGTTGGATTATGTTTTCTGGAAATAATTTGCCAAAATGCCCGAATTTAATCAATCTTGAATAGTATCCTGTTATATATTCTAGGAACAAGAAGTTAGAGTATAGGTCTAACAAGTACACACATCACGCAACTTTCCATGTTTCGACAACCTGCTTTTGGCATCGCTTTAAGTACGCTTGTCTTTGCGAGTGGATTAATGACTGATCCTATACCAGGTAACACTTCTACAGAAACAACCACTCATAATCAACCTTTGTTGATTTCTTCAAGTCAGGCTGCAACATTAACTACTAATTTTCAAACTAATGCACTAGAGGAATCAGTCTTTGACGAAATTAATCGCTATCGGGTTTCTAAGAAACTGCCAAAATTGAAACTAAATGCAAATATCACTCAACAGGCAAGAATTCATAGTCAAAATATGGCTAACGGTCAAGTCCCGTTTAGCCATCAAGGATTTGAACAGCGAGTTAAAGCTATTCCTCTTCGCTACAACAATGCGTCAGAGAATGTCGCTTTTAATCAGGGATATGATAATCCCGCTAGGCAAGCTGTTACTGGTTGGTTGGAAAGTCCCGGACATTTGCAGAACATCCACGGCAATTACAACTTCACAGGAATTGGTGTTGCGGCCAATCAAAAAGGTGAAGTTTACCTCACCCAAATTTTCATTCGCACTAGATAGATTAATTGACTGATTTTTTGCACAATAATAATGTAGTGTCTAGCGGTAATTGTGCCTGCAAGATACTGCATTTATTATTGAGTGATTCATGACATTACCAGATTTTCAAGTGCGCGATCGCGACCTGAGTGACGCTGTTCTCACTGAGTATTTAACATCTGAAGCGATCGCTGTCGATACCGAAACCATGGGATTATTACCGCAACGCGATCGCTTGTGTCTCGTTCAGCTATGTAACTTGGAAGGCCAAGTGACAGCAATTCGCATAGCTAAAGGGCAAACCGAGTCCCCCAATTTAAAAACACTCTTAGAAGCGGCGAACGTAGTCAAAGTTTTTCACTTTGCTCGTTTCGATGTTGCAACTTTACGCCATCACCTGGGAATCCAGGTTCAGCCTATTTTTTGTACTAAGATTGCTAGCAAGTTAGCCCGTACTTACACCAATCGCCATGGACTTAAAGATGTGGTGCAAGAGTTGGAACAAATAGAACTAGATAAAAGCGCTCAAAGTTCTGATTGGGGTAACGCCGCTAATTTATCTGAAGCTCAATTAAGTTATGCTGCCAATGATGTCCGCTACTTGCTCAGCGTACAACAAAAGCTCACGCACATGCTCAAACGAGAAGAACGTTGGCAACTAGCTCAGGAATGCTTTCAAGTTTTACCGACTTTAGTTTCTTTAGACTTGTTGCAATTCCAGGATTTATTTGCACACTAAAGAAACAGTCAATAGTTGCTAATAACTATTGACTAAAAAAACTACACATCTTTTTCTAGATTTTCCAGATGATCTTGCATCCGCGAGACAATATTATAGTCATCTGCTCCTGCGGGAGTTCTAGATTCAATAATGCCTTCTGTTGGCCCGCCGATTTCCTTCCATGCAGCTAGACCACCCTTGAGTTCAGATACATGCTCAAATCCAGCCGAACGAAGTAGTTTCGCTGCTTGGGCAGTTTGTTGATCATTTGCACCATAAACATAAATATCACGACTTTTATCTAAAGATGATGCGGCTCTGTCTACCAAGTCATCCATGGGCATAGGCATCGCTCCCATGATATGACCCTCGTTGTAGGTCATGCGATCGCGCACATCTAGTATTGTAAAAGCTGGTTCACCCCATTCTAAACGAGACTTAACAGCATAAACGTCAGATTGTGGTTCTATTGGTGGCTGTGAGGGAACAATCCCACCTAGATGATTGCTATCCATAACTATTTTTGACTTATTTCACTAACAGTAATTTAACGAAATATACACATTATTTTTCTCTTTCGTAGGTATGAATATATTCAAAATCTTTCTTTAGAGAGATTAGCTTATTTTTTTATTATTTAATTAGTAATTTTATTTTAAATATAGTATTAAACAATATTTTTATTTTAGTTTTTACTAATTGCTAATAATATTTTTTCAATCTTATGTCTAACTATTGGGTTTATATTAGCAGCATTATTAATACCAAAAACATACCAAAGTTATATAAAATTTATATATTTGTTATGTATGATCGTAGCTGAACTTTTTATAAACTTAAGTGTAGCTAAGTACTACAGTGATCATGTCTGGCGACAAGCTGCTTTCACCTCCACATACTCAGTCGAGGTAAGCACATAACAAAACTCCTAAATAACGCGCGCAGCATCAGCTTTCAGACAGTTTCTCATATCCTCAAGGACATCCGTAGAGGCATAGCAGTGAGGCAGTGCCGTTTAGAAGTTTCCCGACTGGAGAAAAACTTCCCGTAGAATAAGCTAAAGTAGCTACCCTAATAGCGAATCGCCAACTGAAAAATAGGCTAAAACGTTATGGTGATGCTTCCCGCTACAAATCCCAAAATCCTAGTTGTAGATGACGACTTCGGCATCCGCAATCTCATACATCGTTTTTTAAGTCGAAAATATCAAATAGAGTCTGCGGCAGATGGTAAAACAGCTCTGTCGTTGTTTGATCAATTCAACCCAGCTTTAGTGATTCTAGATTGGAATTTGCCTGATACCAGTGGTTATCAACTGTGTCAGGAAATGCAGAGCCGCACTAATGTTTTAGTCATGATACTGACTGGGCGGACTGCTGAAGCTGATAAAATTAAGATTCTTTCAGCAGGTGCTGATGACTTTTTGACTAAGCCCTTTAGCCTTGCAGAAATTGAAGTTAGAGTACAAGCTCTTTTGCGACGCACACGCTCTATCGATCCTTCTCCTCCACAGCGTCTCGTCTTCCAGCAGCTAGCAATTAACCCAGATGGTCGAGAAGTCACACTTAACGATAAGCCTTTAACCTTAACAGCTCTGGAATTTAATATTTTACATTTTTTGGCAAGTCATCCTGGTCAAGCTTGGAGTCGTCCTCAGCTAATCCAAAAAATTTGGGGTTGCGAATATGTGGGAGATGGACGAGTAGTTGACGTGCATATAGGTCAGCTGCGCAAGAAATTGGAGGTTGATACTACTGTCCCTGAGTTTATTAAGACTGTGAGAGGCTACGGTTACAAGTTTGAACTGCCGGAGTCTACGGAAAAGGGCTAAGTGAGAATACTCAGATCAGTTTGAGACGTGCAATACAGCCTTACCGGGAAAGTTCCTGTTGAGTAGTTGTTGTGCTAGGTTAGCTATTTCTGTCCAAGAAGTTTCAATATCAATCACAGGACACAATTGACCTGCTTCTACTAAACTCAAAAGCCTTTGTAGTCCTACTGCTGCTGATTCTCGTTTTAATTCATGAAATAAAATTAGACCATACAAACTTGCACCACCTGTTGCAAAAAAACGTTGGGCATCAAATGTGACTTCTGCTCCCCCTGAAACACCAAACAGCACTGTAACGCCATCTTCTGCCAACAAACCGAGGGCTGTTCCTAAGGTATTTCCGCCCACTGACTCAACAATTAAATGATATGGGCCGTACTCATTGGCTGACGAAAGCTCCTCACCAATGACAATAAAATCCGCGCCAGCATCTTTGACAAAATTCTTGTATTCCGGACGGCGAATGTGCGCTACTACTTGTGCGCCACTGAGGTGTGCTAATTGAATGGCTAAGTGACCTACACCACCAGATGCACCTGTAATTAATACTGAGCGACCTAAAAGTAAACCACCTTTAAGCAGGGCATGATATGCAGTTAAACCAGCTACAGGTAATGTAGCCGCTAGAGCAAAAGAGACTGACGACGGTAACTTTGCTAGTGAGTGGGTTGGTACTGACACCAATTCCGCCCACGCACCAGAACGAAGTAAACCGACGACTCGTGTCCCTACGGTAGGCCCTGAACCATCAGCAGCCGAGGTTTCTACCACACCTGCTAAATCCCAACCTGGTCGCCAACCTGCTTCGGCGCTGCTAGAACGTTTAACTTCTCCTCGATTCAGGGAAATTGCTGCTACCCGAATCACAGCTTCATTAGCAGCAGGGGTCGGTGCATCTACATCACGTAGTGTTAAACGCCCTGATACATGAGGATCAACAACAACAGCACGTATCTTACTCATCTTAAACAACCTGAAGACTTTGGATAATGGCGGAATGAATGAAAATATCTGAAATACAGTTTTCAGTTCTTATTGCATTCTATCTATCGTGCGATATTGAATGGCCTCCGCCACATGATTGGCTTTTAGTTCATCCTCTCCTGCCAAATCTGCAACAGTCCGCGCTACTTTGAGAATGCGATCGCTTGCCCTCGCTGATAAACCTAATTTTCTAATTGCTGCTTCTAATAAATTGCGACTGGCATCATCTAGCTTGCACCATTTCTGGAGATGACGACTTTGTATTTGGGCATTGCAACGCAGATTTGGTTCCCCTTGGAAGCGGGTGGTAGCGCGATCGCGTGCTTTTTGAACTCGTTCTAAGACTGATGTAGATGCTTCTCCGGTGGGTTGTTGGGTAATTTCCTCTGGCTTTAACCGATTGACTGCAACTTGCAAATCAATTCGATCCATTAAAGGGCCAGACAGCTTGGCCCAATATTGCTCACGTTGTCTGGGTGAACAGGTGCATTGTTGAATAGTATCACCGTAATAGCCGCAAGGACAGGGATTGGTACTGGCTACCAAAGTAAACTGGGCGGGAAACGTCACAGATTGGCGAGTGCGGGAAATTGTTACATAGCCATCTTCCAAAGGTTGACGCAGAAATTCTAAAACATCCCGCTTAAATTCCGTAAGTTCATCCAGAAAAAGTATACCTCGGTGAGATAGTGATATTTCACCTGGACGGGGAAAGCTACCACCACCGACAAGCGAAGGGCCAGATGCTGAATGATGGGGACTGCGGAAAGGGCGATCGCGGACTAATGAACCCCGATTTTTTAATAACCCAGCTACCGAGTGAATGCGAGTTACTTCTAAAGATTCAGCAAACTCCAAAGGTGGCAAAATCCCCGGTAAGCGTCTCGCTAACATTGTTTTACCACTACCAGGCGGCCCCACAAAGATTAAATTATGTCCGCCAGCCGCCGCAATTTCTAAAGCACGGCGAGCATGAGCCTGTCCTTTCACATCTTTCAAATCAGCACCAGGATACGATGCTTTTGGCGAATCCTGTGGGTTATCCAGCTGCACAGCCTGGTAACTTCCTGGATTATTCAACAAATCCACTACCTCAGTTAGATGTTTGCAGCCGTAAACAGTTAATCCTTGTACTACAGCAGCTTCTTGAGCATTATCAGCAGGAACTACTAAACCTGTAATTCCCATTTTTTGGGCAGTAGCTGCAATGGGTAAAATCCCAGCCACAGGCCTCAAACTTCCGTCTAGCGAAACCTCACCTAAAAAAAGATAATCTCCCAACAAATCGGCGCTAACTTGCTCAGAAGCCGCCAAAATTCCCACACTAATCGGCAAATCGAAACATGGCCCTTCCTTACGTAAATCTGCCGGAGTTAGGTTAATCACAATTTTTCGCATTGGAAAAGCAAAACCCGCATTCTTGAGCGTTGCCTTGACTCTCTCTTTGGATTCTTGCACAGCGCTGTCTGGAAGACCCAACACCACAATTCCTGGTAATCCCCCTGAAACATCGACCTCTACGCCTACTTTGACGGCATCGATGCCCACAATTGATGCACTCCAGACTCTAGCAAGCATTGGCTAAATATTTCTTCTATAACGGTAAACCTTTAAAATCTCTAGCAGATGAGTCATGAAATTGGCATGGGTAGAACCACAGAGACGATTTTGCACAAGAATCAACCATGCTTAAAAAAGCAATTAATGAAAATCCAGTTTCAGTTATTGATGATATATATTGTGTTTAATGCGATCGCTAAAAGAATAGTTTCTAGAGATGCAGGTGAATTATGGTTCAAATTTCCACTAAACCCCTCACCCTGGAAGAATTTCTCCAACAGCCGGAAACCAAACCTGCCAGCGAATTTATCGACGGTCAGATTATGCAAAAACCTATGCCCCAAGGAAAACACAGCACGCTTCAGGTTGACCTTGGCACTGGCATTAACCTATCACTCAAACCCCAGCGTATCGCCCGTGCTTATTCGGAACTGCGCTGTACCTTTGGGGGTAGATCCATTGTTCCTGATATCGCAGTCTTCACATGGGAACGCATTCCCCGCGACGAGAACGGCAAAGTATCTAACACCTTTGTGATCGCCCCAGACTGGACAATTGAAATCCTTTCCCCTGACCAAAGCCAAACCAGAGTTGTCCGTAACATCCTCCACTGTCTCGCCCACGGCACTCAGATGGGCTGGTTGATTGACCCAGAAGAAGAAGTGGTATTTGCTTATTTTGCCGATCACACTCTTGCCGTTTTTGAAGTAGAAAGCGATCGTCTACCTGTCCCGCCCTTTGCTGAGTCCTTCAGCCTTACTGTTGGTCAACTTTTTAGTTGGTTATCCGAATAGCAGAGAAACCCCCATAATCCATTAGAAAAATCTCTTTTCCCCACTCCCCACTCCCTATTATCATGCGTTAGCTATGCCCAAGGGGCTTATCGCCTAAAATCTTTAACAGATATGTAGGTAAATCGGCATGAGTGAAACCACAGAGACTATTTTCAGCAAAATTATTCGCCGGGAAATTCCCGCGAATATAGTTTATGAGGATGATTTAGCTTTAGCATTCACAGACGTTAATCCCCAAGCACCAGTCCATATTTTAGTCATTCCTAAAAAACCCATTGTCAAATTAGCTGATGCTGAATTTCAAGATCAAGCTCTGTTAGGACATCTTCTGTTAACTGCCAAGCATGTTGCCGCAGCAGCTGGCTTAAAAAACGGTTATCGCGTTGTTATCAATACTGATGCTGATGGCGGTCAAAGTGTCTACCACTTACATCTGCATATCTTAGGGGGACGACCAATGGCATGGCCTCCTGGTTGATCAAAACTGGATGAATCGTGCCTATAAACGCGATTCATCAGCAAAACAAATCATTTTTATGATAAAATCCTAATTAAAATAGCTTTACAAATCTCAACTTCTCCTTTAAGGTGATATACAAGTAGGCAACTTTACCTACCCAATTCATAAAAACTCATTGCAATCATAGAAACTATGACAACCACCTTACAACAGCGCTCCAGCGCCAACGTATGGGATCGGTTTTGTGAGTGGATCACCAGCACCGACAACCGGATTTACATCGGTTGGTTCGGCGTAT
>JAHHIM010000039.1:0-42450 GCA_019358915.1 Trichormus sp. ATA11-4-KO1 | reverse complement strand
GTAAATAATAATGAGTCTGTTTGCAATTAATGTGAGCCGAAGTCTTTTTCTGTTTGCAATTAATGTGAGCCAACAATTTTCTTGTTTGCAAGCCGGAGCGTTTATGTTTGCGAGCCGCAACATATATGTGTAGTTGATGAAACCGGAAAAAACGCAACATCTACACAGAAGGAAGCGGAAACATTAACCCAATTCAATAATGAGGAACCAGAAGAAACAGCCATTGCACTACAAGAGAAATCAGAATTAGTCGCCAGCACTGCAAATGATATGGGGATTACTTTATCAATTGAGGAAGTCACAGCGATTGCTGAAAACTTTGATTATGCAAGTGTTAATTCTGATTATGAGATAGCAGAAATCGAGTCAGCAATTACAGCATTTGTACAACATAAAGCGCAGGTTACTAAGCAAAAGATAACCAACATGGTGCAAGGTGTTAGGGAGACTGTAACGCGATTGGATAATGAAAACTCCCAGCTATTGAATGATGGATTACGGGAGATAAACAACGACATCAAAAGAGGTTCCCAGAAGTTTAAAAGTAGCGTCAGAACAGCACTCAAAGCCTTTGCACTCCCACCTAGTAAAACAGGCTGATAAAGACTTTGTAATTGCCGTTAATCCTCAGAAATTAGGTTACACCATTTTGTTGATTTCATCTTTAGTACTGGCTCTTGTAGCCTTTGATAATTACCGACTAAACAGGCATCGAGTCCACCAGCTAGAGTATCGAGAATTTCACGACTCTAATATTTATCTAGAGATTCCCGCATGGATGAAGAAACCTTAAAGCTTCGACTTCGCTCAGCTTTAACACCGAGCGAAGCCGAGGTGTTAAAAGCTGCAAGGGAATGGCTCATAGAGTGTATCGGGCATTTTGAAGATATCCAGTGTTTGGATGATATCGAAACCCTATCCAACGACGAAATAGAGCGAGGAATTATCAAAAACTTTGGCAGCTTAAATCATTTCAAAAATGAGGTGCAATCATGGCAACAAGAACAATACAAGAATTAGTCAATCAGTCTCTTGAAACAATTCAAGAAATCAGGAATCATCCCCAGTTTAAAACCTTGAATTATCAACCAGACGTAACTTTGGGGGATGCACAGCAAGCATTAATCGAATTGCGGTCAGAGTTGTTAAATCAACATGGTGAACCTCTGAATATTTTTGCCCTAGAAGGATTCACCAGTTAAGCACATATCCACAACTACCTAACAAACCTATGACTAAGAAAATAACTGACACAACCACTGCCACCACCAGAGCGACATTAAAAAACCATGTTGCACCCAAAGCCAGAAGAATTAGCAATGTTTTAAAGCCTAAATTTGGTGTAAATTTGGCTGATTTTGATGCAGCATTGAATGGAGATGTAGCAGCTGCTCAAAAAATTGGAGAACTAGCAAGACAAGGACGATTATCAGCCGAATTAGCTCCCAAACTTGCACAAGCTTACATCGAGATTATCAACGGTTCAGAAGCATACAACAAAGCCACTGCGGATATTTTAGTTCAAGCTGGCAAGTCAGCGATCGCCATCGATAAATCCGTTATGCAAGCCACTTTAGCCAACTCCAAATATGGACACCAACGAAGTGAACTAGCGGCTGAATTTATCGCATCTAAAACGGGTGAAAACCAACGTCATCAATACCAGATGAACTACACCCAAATCAAAGGTTATCTTGATGCTCACTTAGCAGGTATAGACCAACAAACCTCATTACTTGAACAATCCCATAGACCAGAAATAAAACAGATTGCAGCCGATGAAGCGCATGAAATGAGGGAATTAAACGAGGGATTAAATAAAGGCGATCGCGCTCGTTATGACCTCATCCCTGAGAAAAATTACCAGACACCAGGATTAAAAGCCAGAATACTACAATTGCGTACAGCTTTAGGCTTCTAAAAACACTCCCCCCAAAACGATTGCAGATTGCAGAAAGAAGATTGTAGATTGAATGCTTTTAATCCCAATCTCCAATCTGCAATCTACATTCTCCATTCCCCAAATTTAACCCATGTACCCTAATGACCAGTTAGAAGAATTACTAGACAATCAAGAATCTTCCGCCAACGAAGATACTTTGAGGTACTTACAACACATCGAAAATCGATTGTATGAAGATATTACAGCGAGAAAAAGAATTGATAGTAGTATACTCTTTCTAACTTGTCAGGTAGGGTCGTGTAGCCTGTCATGGCTACTATTTGAATTGAGAGTAACATTAGTGATTATTCAGGTATTTAGTTCTTGCATAGCCTTAATACCTGGACTAATCCATATAGGAGATGGTTTCAATTTTGAAGCATCTAGTGAAAACTGGCGAATACGCTTTGGAGATAAGCCATTAATAGGAATTGCCAAATTATTAATTGGTGGTGCAGTGTCATTTTCAGGGACTAGCAGAATTACTAAAGAAGTAATACTTACCCATGACGCAATTGCTGAAACTTACAAAGAAATTAGAGCTAACAATGGATTAACTTGGCAGTTACCCAGCATGAACATCTCACTATTGATTGCTCTAATTTTCATGGCAGTAGTTATTTATTTAAAATCTCTGGGTAATCCAAATGTACAGGATAAATAGTATTTGGAGAATCTTAATTAGCTCCTTAGCTACGATTGTCACGCTCAACTATTTAGCCACTGGGTTTATAGATTTTGTTTTTAACATTGATGCACTGGTGAATTGGTTAATTACTCCTGATACTCTCGGCACAGTAGACAGTTTAATTACAAAAATCAGATTATTCATCCAAGGATATTGGTTGTACTTAATTGCTGGCATTTATCTATTGTTTTGGGTAAAAGCACAATGCAAGAGATAGAAGAATTTAACGAAAATCTCAGGCGTGAGCGTAAAGCATCTACTTTGTTAGTAGGTGCATTGTTAATTGGTGGACTAGCTGCAACTGTGCCATTATTTACCGATTCAATTAAGCATAGTGAGGTCTTATTCTGTAGGGTCAATTCTGACTGTAGAGGGTCAAGTGTGCGGCGGGGAATTGCTCACATTATTGATAATGAGCGCCGTAATCAATTATTTGATAACAGCATTAAAATCTTACGAGTTTTACCACCAGAAGATAGCACCGCTTACTTATTTGGGATTGGTGGAAGTGTGGCGTTGCTCGTTGCTTATGCTACCAGTAAATCACTCACTGATAAACAAGAGAAAGCAATTCATAGTCAGTTCGCATTGCTCAAAATCAAAGCATTGGAGAACGACATTATTGTTAGCAATCACATTGACCTAACCCAGTTTAGTAAACAACAGCAATCTGAGATCACCAAGCAAGCGATCGCCCGTCAAACTGCTGAAACAATCGAGGCTATGAAATCCCCAGGTGAGATGCAATTAGACCACATCAATGGTCAACTACAGGGTAAATTATCACTCAAAAATCATGAGTTGCAGTTGTCGGAGATGGACAAGGTTATTGCTGACAATAAGCTACAAGTTGCTGAAACTAACAAGAAGTTGAGCAAATTGTCTAGCACTCCCCAGGATGACCACAAGGCCAGTACCCAATCCCCCAGCGAACAGCTGAAAGATGCCCTCATAGATGCCCTGAAAAATCATGAGGATGGTTATCTGTGGAAAATTATCAATTCACTCAAACCATTGTGGTTGATTGGTAATCAAGGGTCAGGTAAGACTTATACAGCCACAGCGATCGCCCTCATTAGAAAATACTGCCTTGATGCCCCAATTCATCAATTAATCGACCGTCACGCCACAGGTGACAACGCCGATGTATGGCAATTACTAGAAGCCACCAGCAAAGCAGAATCAGAGGATGAAATCAGCACAGCTTTTGAAGATTGTTGTGAACGGTGGTTAACTCGGATTAAGGAAAAACCCACCAAAAAGCAGCAGGTAATTGTGGATGAATTTACCAATTTAAAATCATTGTGCGGGGAGAGTGCGATCGCTTTCTTCAAAATGTCCCTCACTGACACCCGCAAAGCCAAGGAGTATTTGCTAGGAATCACCCACAATGCCACAAATGAAAGCTTCCCAGACGGTACAGCCGCCTCACGGAAGGCAGGGACAATTTTACTGGAGAAGTTTAGCGCCAATGGGGAAACGCCATTATCTAGGGTCGTTGTCCGTTATGGGCTAGTTGATGAGAACGGGAATAACTTAGAAGACGAGGAAAGGACACTACCAAACTGGATGCACCCTGAACGCATTTACCAGCACTTCAACGGTAAACCAATTAATTTTGAAGAATAAAAAGAGGGGTATCAATTGAAAATTAGTTTATACCAAGAATTGTATAAATTTAAAACTCTAACCTTAGTCATCCAGGGTACTCTAGAAAATTCTTTTTTATGTTTAATTTTTTTAAAAGCGGTTTTTGTTCTATATCTTTGAGTATAATTATAGCCATTGGGTTTCCTTTGTTTGCAGCTTTTTTAATGTCTTCTATTCCTTCTGTCTTATTTCCTAAATTTAGATGAGCATTACCTCTTAGAAGGTATGCTTCATCATTGTAAATATCAATCTTAACTGCTTTATTACACTTTTCAAGTGCCTCTTCATATTCTTCCAATTGAAGATGGGCAAAACAAAGTTTTAAATATTCTTTAGAAAGATTGGGGTTTTGCATCCTCTTTCTTAATAATGTTAGATTGAATTTATTGCGCTCTGAACGAAAAATTTGCAAATTAATTGGATTACCTGATTTGCCTTCAAACAAAATAGAAACTTCAAAAGCATTCATTTTTAATGTAGATTTGCCATCAATAGATAATATTTTATCGCCAGTTTTTATTCCGTTTAAAAATGCTGATGACTTGTCAACAACGCTAGTAACTATAGGTGTTTGACTTTTTTCATCAATTTTATATAAAATACCAACACCTATTATCAGTATTGATGAGACGGGCGATCGCCAAGTTCAGGGATGGCATGGATTCACTAAACTAAAGGGTCATAATAATTAATTTTCAATAATAATTTGCCTCTAGTAAAAGGTCTGTCGTGTGAATGTTTCATCTGGTTATTACTGTACCTGTATTATTTCAGGTTTTTATTAATTTCCGCAAGCAGGCTGCCGCCAATGGGGTGCAGGGGGCAGAGAGAGGTGTAGAAGATAAATACAATCTCTGGCGATGTTGCACTCACAAAAGCACTACTGAAGATCACATGGACTGGTATCGCTGGCTTGTAGAACCTTCACTTGATTTTGCAGTTGGGAGAGTTGAATCCATGCTGCTTTTTGGGAAAGGTTGAGTGTTGGGTTGGGCGGATTTTGATTGGGACACAGGCGCAGATGCACTAATAAATCCCCAGTGGCAGGTTGGGGATCGGGTTTTGTCTCAATCACTTGCCAAAAACTGCCTGGGGGGAAGGTGTCTTGATTGTTCAAGGTAATTTCTTGGTTGGTTTGAATCACCCATCCAGAATCGAGGTTAGCAAGCGATCGCTCTTGACCTATTATATAGTTTTTGACATCACTATTTGCTATTTTCCATAATTCTAATTCTGTTAATTCCTTTGTCTCATATCTAGTAGTATTAATATTATCTAATTCAGAAGTTGATTCATTTATAATGTGAGCAATAAATGCAAATAATACTGTTATTACTACAATACCAAGGATAATAAGTTGTTCGTGGTTTTGAATTAGCTTTGTAATAATCCATTGTTTTAATGTAGTGTTTTTAGTTGTATTAATTATTGAATTATTCGGATAAACAGAAGTGATAACTGAAGAAATACTGTGGAGAACAGTGCTTGGTTGACTATGCTGAGTAAATGATGCTGGTGCTGATAAAACTTGACTAGGTAAATTTGCCGTTTGTTTAAGTTGAGGAACTTGAGATTGAATTGGTTTGACTGGTAATGAAGCAGCTTTAGTAGTCGATGACGTAAGTTGCCAAATTTTGATAGTATGGTCACTACTTCCACTAGCAATAGTTTTACCATCTGGGTTGTAAATTAAGTCATTAAACGAACTAGAATGTCCGTGAAGCGAGTAGATTTGCGTTCCAGTGACTACATCCCACAGTTTGATAGTATTGTCATCACTTCCACTAGCAAGGGTTTTACCATCTGGGCTGTAGACTACAGAAATAACATTGCTAGAATGCCCTTTGAGAGTATGGATTTCTCTTCTATTAGCCACATCCCACAGTTTGATGGTCTTGTCCTGTGTCCCACTCCCACTGGCGAGTGTTTTGCCATCTGGACTATAAGCTAAAGAAAAAATTTTGGCAGAATGTCCTTGGAGGGTGCAGATTTGCGCTTTGGTGATTACATCCCACAGTTTGATGGTGTTGTCATCACCTCCACTGGCAAGAACTTTACCATTTGGGCTGTAAGCTAAAGTATTAACCCTGGTGGCATGTCCCTGTAAAATGTGGATTTTTCTTCCAGTAGCTACATCCCACAGTTTAATAGTGCTATCTTTACTCCCACTAGCGAGAGTTTTGCCATCTGGACTGTAAGCTACGCAAAGAACCCTGGCGGAATGCCCCTTAAGAGAGTGGATTTCCCTGCCAGTAACTACATCCCACATTTTGATAGTACTGTCATTACACCCACTAGCAATGGTTTTACCATCTGGGCTGTAGGTTAGGTCATTAATTCTGGCAGAAATACTTTGGAGGGTGCAGATTTGCATTCCAGTAGCTACATCCCACAGTTTAATAGTATTGTCATAACTGCCACTGGCGAGGGTTTTACCATCTGGACTGTAGGTTAAGCAAGTAATCTTGGCGGAATGTGCTAAAAGCGTATTGACTAAGGTAATGTGTTGTATTTTGGGAGTTTTTGTTGGTGCTACAGTTTGTTGCTGTGTAGTAGTTGATTTTCCAGGAAAGATATCCGCACCAAGATTATTAGCGCGATCGCACCAATAGCATTTACCAAAGTTTCGGCTGTAATAATGACTATCTACCTTGCCACAGATAGTTAAATCATTAACAGCAAGTTTCAACGCCTTAACCCAATCCCTAGCACTTGGTCGGAAGTTAACATTTTTATGCCCATCATTAAAACATTGTAAAAAACAACGTTGAACCTCTGGATGAACAATCTCAAAAGGAATAGTCCTGCTGATTGGTTGAATTAAACTGTTTGGTGCATAAAGCCAGACCCCACGACGGATTAATTCGTTGATTTCTGGAGAATCCCCCGCACCTATCCACTGACCCTGGAAAGGACTTTCACCACCAAACAATAGGTGATAAATAATGACTGCTAACCGGAAATGATCGTGTACTTCTGTTTGATCTATAGTTGACAAATCTTTGTTAATCAGTTCCGATGGCGTAAAGCCCGGTGAACCTACCAGACAACGATATACCTTACCATTTTGCAGATGACGCACTTGAAAAGAATCTGTATCAATGATTGAAGGTAAAGCGCGATTATTGACTAAAATATTCTGTGGTTTGATATCACCTAACACATAACCAGAAGCGTGAATTGCTTCAATAATTGAGGCAATATTTAACGCCGTTGTATGTAGAAAACGCCAATCAATCTCAAGTTTGAGCTTTTTACGACGCTGCGGGTTATACACATCAAGAAGTTCTTTTGCACCCTTAATCTCTGGCATTAAAAACCCCACACAATCACCTTGAGCATTTCTCAGCGACGACTGAGGCCATGCAAAAGAAATATGATTAAGGTGAGAATTTGGCTCTGTGGGTCGGTGGGATATCATCACTGCTAACTTCTGTACACGCTCAGGAGTTGGGGAGTGATAAATTTTTGCTAAATATCCATTGTGATTAGTTCGCCAAACTTTCGCTTCACCGCTTTCTATTGGTTCACCCAAAAGAGTAATCGATTCACTCGTGCTACCACAAATGAGAATTGTCATTGGATTTTAGTCTTTATTAAAAAGGCATAAAAGTAAAGTTTTATCATCATCCGTACGAGCATTTAGTCGTTCAGAGTTAAGAAAACTCATTAGATACTCATTTTCTTGCTCTGGATGAGCTGTTTCCTGTAAGTATTCTTCAAACGGTTGAAAGAATGGCGGAAACGGTTGCCAATCACTCATGCGAATTGCTACTTTTTCCAATCCATCAGTTGAAGCAGAAATAAATTCTTGCGCTCCTGAAATAATGTCTACTTTCATTTCCTCTAGTGCATTGTTTGAAGTAATAAAAGTTGTTTCATTAGCAAACTCACCTTTATCTGGTTGAAACAACAGTTGATAATCTAAGTCTTGAAGACGCACCACAATAAATCCATCCCCAATTTGCATAGCTGCAAGCCAGTCAGGTGTCGCTACAAAAACTAAGAGTGTACAAGCTAATTCATCAACTGAATAACCTTGGCTGTTTGCTTGATCATGCAAATTTGTAATAACTATTTTTACAATCTTCTCAAACAGTTTCTTAATTTCTTCTTGAGAAAGTGGTTGCGAAATGCGTTGCTCTAGAGATTCGTTAATGTCAGCAAAGCACTTGAGTATGGTGTCTACCGCTAATTTCGCACCAACATCAGAATATTTAGCACTGCCAGCACCATCAGCAACAGCACCCACAATCACATCATTAAAGATGCGATAATCTCCCCTATCTTGGCAAGGTATTTCCTGCTTTTGATGACTCGTTCCTATAGCAGAATGCACAACTGCTTTCCAACCCACAACAAATCCTTAAAATTTAGCTAGTAATTTGACCCCATCCCACAGGAGGTAGTGCTACAGCTTCCCCAACTTTGCCACTAGAAACTCGTTTCATTGAAGTAGAAAGCCAAATAAATAATGAGCGAAAATCTAAACCATTTAGTGATACTGGCGGACGTTCAGGGGGAGCAATTTGCTTGAGTTTGTTCATATCAGCACCCTGCACACCGACACTAAAAAAACACAATCTACGGCTTTCTTCTGCCTCTCTAACTCTTTGTGCTGCACTTTGCCAATAATCAGTGGGCGCTCCATCGGTAATAAAAAATACCCAAGGACGATAATATAAAATACCATTACTTTTATAAGTAGCTTTACGGTTTTCCAACAAATCCAAAGCGTACTCAATCGCTTCACCTATGGGAGTAACACCGTCTGCCTCCAGTTTTGGTGGTGTGAATTGGTCAATCGTCACAAAGTCTTGAATTAGCCGTACAGGTCCAAATGTGACAATAGCCACTTCTACACTCAAGGATGCCTGAGTATCTTTAAGTACATCTTCTTTGAAAGTTGCCAGTCCTCGATTCAAATCCTGGATAGGCTGACCTGACATAGAGCCAGAGGTATCGAGTAAGAGAATCACTGGGCAACGATTTTCTGGGTTTTCCACGAACTCAGGCAGTCCTACAGGCATTCCCTGCTCCTAGTTGAATAATCTATCTTGTATGGAATTTTACTTAAATTATAGAATATAAAAATATTACTTAAGTAATTTATTGGTCAATTATAACTATAATTTGCATATACACTGTGAACATACGTAAACTTTGTTAACAAAACTCAAATAAATAAAAAACCCAACTTGCGTATCAATGGAAAAACTCAATGAGTAAGTTTGCTCAAGAGGGGGTATGGAAGCCAGTACAGAGGATAATTAATTATTCACCATGACAGAGATCGGTAAATGCAGGGGACTCAACGGACACAAAACTTGTCTTTAGACCTTGACTATGTGTTTAAAACCCACAAAATTGTTAAAATTTGGAAAAATACAGTACGTCAAGGGCTAAGAAAACAATCATTAGAGTACCTGCATAATTTTTTGGATATTCACAAAAATATTCAATCTCTCATCTGAAATGGATGTTTGAGTGGTTTATTCGACAGAAGAAAAATACTTAATAAACAGAAAAACTATCTTTAAAATAAATAATTATCAATGGATATTATACAATGATTATTAATTCACCAATATGTCAATCATTTCAACCTTATTTTTATTATCAAGGTAATGGTAAAGTTAATTTCAGTGATTCTTCAGAGGGTGATACTTGTTGCCAGATAAATTTTGAACAATCTGGCAAATTTAATATTGAAATAAATTTACACAATTATGATACTAATCAAAAAATTCAGAATATTAACTTTAAAACTCTCTCAGAAGATATATGTATTAATTCAAATATTCGATTATTACCCCGTGATATAATATTCAATCAAGGAATTAATCTCACTATATCAACTGATAAATTTGAGGTAGAAACACATGAACAACTAACGCCTAAATATTGGATAATACCTTTGACTAACTTGGTAACAGAGTTTATTCAAGAAGAAATTTTAGAAATAGAAGTAAATAAATTTTATCCTCATCGTTTAATCAACTTCAAATATAAAAACAAAGAAAGCTGGATAGAACCTTTACCTAATTATGAAGACATAAGAAGAAAATTAGACTCAGAACAAGAGCATTGTACTATTACATCAATTATGGTTGGTGAAGTAGGCTCTATGTCTATTGCTACTGATGATATAGAAGAAAATTTTCCCTTTGATTTATTATATGTTTTAGGATTAGCTACGGGAACAGAAGTACAAGCACCTTGGATTGAATTTAGAGATGAAAATTGTAAACTTGTGAAACGAATTCACTATAATATACATCCTTGTCCTTATATTAAAGGTCATGTTGCTATCAAAGGTCATGACTCGGATCTGAATAGTGGAATTGGAAAATTACTTGAAAAATCTCTATCTTCGTCTCATTTTGGACAATCATATTTACGTGTTAGTTTAGAGTTGACTATTCAGGCAGGAAATCCAAAACAGTTTTTATCAAATAGAAAAGATTTATTAATTCGAGAATTAGAAAGCTTATGTACAAAATATCAGGTTAATACTCAAATTTTAGACAGTGGTTTAAATAATTCTCAAAAGACTCAATTGAACAGAATTATTAATCATGCTGTTACACAAATACAAAGTATTACCAGTACTGCATTAGCAAACGAAAGCGATATACTTAATCGAATTAAAGATAGAATACAAAACGCCACAAACAAAGAAAAGCATTTTGGATTAGCAGTTGTTGACCTACTCAATCATCTTGAGTTTCAATTACAAGATGCTACTATCATCAACGACTATTATCAGAGAAATCCGCGCCCAGATAGTCAAAAATTTGCTGGAGTTTTATCTTATTACAGAGGGGCTATAATTCACGAAGGTTACTTTAACTTTGATAGCCAATATGACTTTGAAGATGTAGTTAGATTTTTTAAGCATCTTCACGATATTTTAATTCGTATTAATTTAAAAATGCTTAACTATGATGGGAATTATCAAACAGTAGTTTTAAATAAATTATCTAAGCGTGTAGATTGGGTAACTAATACGACGCAAGCTGAAGAATTAGGGTATAAATGAATGGAACTGCTGTCATGAGCCTGTTGAGTTATTAAGGGGGCAGTCTCGTTTTAGCTTAGAACCCAAAATCCGCCGAGATAACGATACCGTTGGCGAAATGTTTCTTAACGATGGAAATCCTTATCAGCCAGCAATTTTTCCTGCAATGGCGAAAGGTACGGCTTGAGAGTAAAGCCAAAACGGGTACGTCCGGTTCTAATTGGGAGGGGCGGGAGATCATACTCCCCCTCGACCTAACTTTACCCCCTATAGCGATATCACAGTTTCAGCAGATTCACCCTGCGCGTGACGAGAGCGAAGATGCAAGGTAATTTCCGTATCGAGTCGCTTGAGGAAAATGAGGAGTTTGCCCTCGCTGAACCGTTGAAACTCTCCTTTCATCAAATGAGATACTTCTGGCTGCGGAATGCCTAGAAGTTCACTGATTTCACGCTGTTTCAGGTTGCGTTGTTTCAAAAGGCGCAATACCTGAATCCCTATTTTGCCCCGCGTAAAAAGTTCCGAAGCATCCGACAAACCGAGGTCAGCGAATACATTGCCACTGCTTTCTTCAAAAACCGATTCTTGTGTCATTGTTGTTTCTCCCTTGCTACCGCATCCTTATAGCGTTGTTTAATCAGGTCAACATCAGCCTGTGGAGTTTTAATTCCCTGCTTTGATTTCTTTTGAAAAGCGTGCAGGACATAGATTTTTTCTCCAATCTTTACTGCATAAACAGCCCTGTAAGTATCGGTATCGTAGCGTTTGACGATTTCATACACGCCGCTTCCAACCCCTTTAAAAGGTTTGGCATCCATTGGTGTTTCCCCTGCTTGCACCAATTGGAGAGCATAGCCTACTGATGCACGCACCTCTTCAGGAAATGAGCGGATATTTTTGAGAGAGTCTCCCATCCAAACCAGAGGTCGTAAAGGAATTTCTACAATATCCTCGTCATCATCCATTTTATATGAAATTTCCTATAAAACCAGTCAGACAATAGCATGAAATGTTCCCGCGCCACTAGGAAGGTAAGTTTTATTTACAATTGATTTCCGTCTACACCATGTCTAGACGCTGAGACAGAGAAAAAAGATATCGGTTTTGATAGCAACGATGGATCAACCAGGGGTATAGAACCCAGTATAGACAGTTGGGCAAGCCGCAACATGAGCGAATTCTATTAATGCGGATTATACCTGCAAGTGGTCATCGTGCAGCCTAGATAAGCAAGTTTAATCATCCAACGGAATCATACGGGTTGTAGCCGTTGGGAATGATAAGTAGAAATTGATCGCTCGTTGTCGCGGTGGTGACCCCAACGAAGATACAATACTTTTGGGGTGTGATTACACGTTTTCAAGGTTAGGTGTAATGCCCTAGAAGGTACAAAGGATGAAGGTTAGCGGCAACGGACAAGGCAAAATACTCAGCCAAGACGAATTAAGGCGATTGTTCACTGAGGGTTTACTTACCCCACGCGATCGCGCTCTGTTTGGCATCTGCCTGTTTACTGGTTGTCGCGTATCAGAAGCGTTGGCTCTCAACTTGACTGATATCAAGTCTGGAACTATCACTTTCCGCAAGTCTACCACCAAAGGCAAGTACAAAACACGGATTGTAGATATTCCACCAGCACTAGCAGCAATATTGGCGGAGTATCAGCCCAAGAGGGAGGTGATGTTTCCTGGTAAGCGTGGTGTAACTGAACGGCTGACCCGATTCATGGCAGACAAGATTTTACGAGATGCTTGCAAGCGGATTGGGGTGGAGGGAGTCAGCACCCATTCGTTTAGGCGAACGGCTCTCACCCAGATGTCGAGCGCTGGGATACCTTTGAGAACTATTCAGGAAATATCTGGACATAGTGACTTGGGGACTTTGCAGCGTTATCTGGAGGTTACGCCAGAGCAGAAGCGTAAAGCTGTTTCGGTGATTGGGTTTTAGTATCGGTTCGCTCAAGAGTCATTTAGAATTTGTCTTTAAATTCTTGAGTCACATTTTAATTGCAGCAACTGCTACTGCTGCAATCATATTATTCAAGGCTGATCTTCTAATTCTGCGGCAATTTCTTCTAGATTAGCTTGAATTTCTTCAGCAATATATAAAGTTATTGGATTATCATAAAAAGCTAATGTTGTTTTATCTATATCTTCTAAATTTTTACCTATTTGTAATAAGATTTTATCTCTTGTTCTGATCGCTCTGTTTTTAAACTTAGCTTTATACTCAATCATCTTTTCATTGCCAAATCTTGTTGAAATGTTAATAAATTCATTCCATATTTGGGATCTGTATTCTGAATTTGCTACTAGCTCTTTACCCATATATTCGCTTCTAATTATTTCTTGTTGTTTATAAGTAGCTACTAAAAATTCTTTAATTTCTTTGATTAACAACATTGCTTCGTCTTTTAAATTACTTTTGCTGTTAATGCTTGTAGTAATAGTTGTAGCTTGATTTTCTAGAGGTTTTTTGAGTTTTTGCTTATCAAATAACTGATATCGTCTTTCTAATGCTGTTTGGAAATTTGTTTTACTAACTCTTTCTGCTAATGCCTCTGAAAGAGTTTTCCATAATTTAGCTCCCTCATTTTTAATGTGTTGTGTTTCATAGCCTTGCATTTCCTCATATTTCTTTCCTAATAGAGATTCAAGCAAGATGAATTTTTGTATATCTGTCAAATGCTTGCCATTCTTCGTATATAGAGCATCATCAGCAACTTTAATAGCCTCTTCAGGAGTCATTTTTCAACAAAATTAGAACTGCTTAATTTTTACCTTACTTTTTATCTTACTTTTTCGGAACTTATCGTAATGACTAGCTTTTGAGCGTTAAGCACAATGGAGACATGAATTTAAAAGGCAACTTACTATTTGTAAATTGTCTTTAGGGATAGCACATCCCAAAATCATCAAATTCGTTCATAAGGAAGACAGATTATGAAAATTAATGTGGACACTGCTCCAGCACCCCAAAGTGTAACCTTTTCTTCTTCTATTGTAAAAACTGTGGAAGCAACTAAGTTTAGGAAACCCAATACGAATGCAGAGGAAAGACCTCCATCAAAAGATGGGTGGAAGTTGTTTAGAACTATGAGGGATGCTGCTTCTGTCATCTCATTTATAATATCTTTACTTAAAATTTTACAGGAGCTAGGTCTACTCTAGTGGCAAAGTTTGCCACTAGAGTTTGGGGATCTGCCAAGATAATCATACCCTTGGTGAAATATTTCTAAACGCTGTAAAACCTTGTGATGTTATGAGAAACTTTCGTTGGCAGTTTCTCATAACATCACCTCCAATGAATTCTCCAACGGTATCTTGAAACCTGTATCGCTCGCACTAAACCAAATCCTTTTATGTCTTGATTGAGACTGCAAATTCAGTAAAAACTTTTGCTTGTTCTAAGACCAGTTCCGTAGCTAGTGCCTCCATATCGGGGGGATAACCATATTGACGCAGTAGCCTTTTAACTGCCACTTTCATTCGGGAACGGACACTTTCTTTAAGATTCCAGTCAATAGAAGCATTTTTGCGAATGCGGTCTACTAGTACGATCGCTAATTCTCGCAGTTTATCAACACCCATTACATCCTGTGCGCTTTGGTTTTGTGACAGTGCATCATAAAAGGCCAGTTCATAGGGTTCTAGTCCCAGTTCTTCACCCCTGGCGTTGGCAGCTTTGGTGTCTTTTGCTAGTTCCAGCAGTTCTTCTAAAATATCCGTAACGCTGATGACTTGGTTGCGATAGCGGCGTAGGGCATCTTCTAACATTTCTGAGAGTTTACGACTTTGGACAATATTTGTCCGACTGCGAGTTTTCACTTCATCCTTAAGTAGTTTTTGCAGCAGTTCCACCGCGAGGTTTTGGTGTTCCATGCCCCGCACTTCTGCCATAAATTCATCGGAGATGATAGAGATGTCAGGGTTTTTAATGCCAGCTTCATCAAAGATGTTAATCACTGCATCGGATACCAAAGCTTGATCTACAACTTGACGGATGGCGGTTTCGATGTCTTGGTTGCTGAGTCCACCACCATCACCACTTCCTTCTAGTTTTCTGAGGCTGGCTTGGATGGCTTGGAAAAATGAGATGGTTTCTGATGCGGCGATCGCGTCGGGGTGGGGTACGGCGAGGGAATGGGCTTTGGATAGAGCGATAACTTCACTGAGAAATCTATCTTTGATGTTTGGTGCAGCTACGTAGTTAGTGGCATTTTTGAGGATATTCAATTTTTCGCCAGTGTCAGCCTCAAAATAATGCTGATAGGTAAAGCCTGACATGATTTGCTCGACGATTTCCAATTTGGCTAGGAGTATTCCCACAGCCACATCTTGATTGAGGGTGAGGTCGCCTTTACCGCCACTTTGAGAATAGAAGGATAGGGCTTTTTTGAGTTCGGTGGCTAGTCCCAGATAGTCCACAATCAAACCGCCTGTTTTTTCAAAATAGACGCGGTTAATTCTGGCGATCGCTTGCATCAAATTATGACTTTTAAGCGGTTTATCAATATACATGGTGTGCAAACAAGGGGCATCAAAGCCTGTGAGCCACATATCGCAGACTATGGCTAACTCTAGGGAGTTTTCGGGGTCTTTGAGGCGTTGGGCGAGGTTTTGACGTTGGGCTTTACTGGTGTGATGTTTAACTAAATTACCTTCATCGGCGGCAGAGGTAGTAATTACGACTTTGATTTTCCCTAAGTTAAGATCCTCACTGTGCCAATCGGGGCGGAGTTGAATTATAGCATCGTAGAGATTAACGGCGATTTGGCGGCTCATGGTGACAATCATGGCTTTGCCTTTGTTTACCTGTTGCCGTGCCTCGAAGTGGGTGACAATATCTTGGGCAATCTGTTTTATTCTTTTAGTAGAACCGACAATCGCCTCAAGTTTGGTTTGTTTAGCTTTGGCTTTTTGGGTGGTGCTGAGGTCTTCAAAGCTCAGGTCTTCGTCTAGTTCATCTAGGAGTTGTCTACCTGCTGCGTCTAAATCAACTTGTACTAAGCGGCTTTCGTAATAAATCGGCACGGTTGCCCCATCTTTGACGGCTTGGGAGATGTCGTAGATGTCGATATATTCACCAAAAATGGCGGGGGTGTTTTTGTCCGTTTGTTCTACGGGTGTACCTGTGAAGCCCACAAAGGTAGCATTGGGTAAGGCTTGTCTAATATATTTTGCAAAGCCGTATTTGGTGCGTTTACCAATCACGTTGCCTTCGGCATCAAGGACGTTAACTTGTTTAGCTGTGAAACCGTATTGGCTGCGGTGGGCTTCATCAGCCAGGACAATGATATTAGGGCGAGGGCTGATTTGGGGATAGAGGGTTTCGCCATCAGCCGGGGAAAATTTCTGGACGGTGGTAAAAATGATGCCGCCTGAGTTGGTGTTGAGTAGTTGGCGGACTTGTTCTCTATCTCCTGCTTGTTGGGGGTCTTGTCTGAGGAGTTGCTGACAACCTGCGAAAGTATCAAATAGTTGATCGTCTAAGTCATTGCGATCTGTCAACATGACGATGGTGGGGTTCTGGAGGTTTTCGTTTAAAACCAGTTTCCCTGCCAGAAATACCATTGAAAGGGATTTACCGCTTCCTTGGGTATGCCAAAGTACACCGCCTTTGCGTGCGCCTTCTTGGGATGAGGCATTAATGATAGATTCAACGGCTTTATTAACGGCGTAATATTGATGATAGGCAGCGATTTTTTTAATGGTGGTAATGCTAACTATACCTGTTTTCAGGTCTTCGGTTTTGGACTTTTCAAATACGGTAAAGTGACGAATTAAATCTAGTAAAGTTTGCTTGTTGAGTAGCCCGTTAGTTAAAATGTCTAGTTCGTTGATTTGGTTTTCGCCTGTGGGCTTTTTCCATGTGGAGAAGCGGTTAAACCCAGCCGTTAGTGAACCAGCACGGGCGGATAGTCCATCTGAAATTACTAATAGGGCATTGTAGGTAAATAGGCTAGGGATTCTGCGTTTATAGGTTTGGAGTTGGTTATAGGCGGCGTTAAGATTGGCTTTTTCATGGGCGGCGTTTTTTAGTTCGATGACGACGAGGGGTAAGCCGTTAATGAACAGGACAATATCGGGGCGGTGGTTATGGTTGTCTTCAATGACTGTAAATTGGTTGACGGCGAGAAATTCGTTATTTTCGGGGTGTTCCCAGTCAATTAATTTAACAGGTTCGCCTCTGGTTTCGCCGTTTTTTTGATATTCAACGGTGATACCTTCTGTGAGGTATTTATGAAATATTTCGTTGTTGTTGAGTAGGTCGGAACTAGCAATATTAAATATTTCCCGTTGTGCCTGATATTGGGCATCATGGGGAATGGTGGGATTAATTCTTGATATTGCCTGTGGGAGTCTATCTTTTAAAATTACTTCACCGAAAGTTTCTCGCTCTTGATTTCTGCCTTCTGGTTGGATGTCGTAGCCGTTGCTGTAGCTATAACCAAGGTTTTGCAAGAGTTGGAGTTGGTATTGTTCGATTTCGTCTTCGGTGAGGGCGGTCATTTAGATTAAAGGAGTATGAAATGATACATGAATTTTTATTTGATAATTAGATTTTAATCGATAAAATTTTTTTGTCTATGAAGAATGCAACGGTTCAAGAGGCAAAGGCATATCTTCTGGAATTAATAGAGTCAGTGTTAGAGGGTAAAGATGTGGTCATTAGTCGAGAGGGTAAACCGTTGGTGCGTTTGGTACGCTATGAGGCGGAACTTGAGCCGCGTACTCCAGGGGCTTGGGAAGGGCGCGTTTGGATTGCTGATGATTTTGATGATGAGTCAGAGGAGATTAACGCTATGTTCTATGGAAAGTGAAAGATTTTATAGGTTATTCCTTGACGCGAAGTTGACCACTCATTAGTTTAGGTAATAAAGCATCACGTGTTTTAGTTAGGGTTTGGATTTGTAAATCATTGAGATACAATTTTTCATCGATAGTTTTGACAATATTTTCAAAGTCTTTAATATTTTTATTAATTGGAACAACGCTTACAAGATTATTAAAACTTTGTTTATTTATTGAACCAAAAACTGTTCCTTCGCTTTCAAAAACATCAAAAAACTTCCTATAAGATTTGAGCTTATGCAAACAATAAGATTTATATTTACTTTTAATAGCTGCTAACCCTCGACCGATGCAACATTTTTCACAAGCAACATTGATGTCACCAACAGGCGCACGAACACTAACTAAAACATCAAATTTTTCAGCAATTCTTGTAGGTTCTGTTGTATAAAGTCTGACAGTAGGGAAACGAAAACCAAAATCTGTTCGACCTTGAAAGAAAACCATTCCTTGTTTATCTTCGTTAAAGCTAGAACCTGCTGGAGATTGCCCCATAATAATTTCAAATTCATCGCCCAACTTCCCCACGCGCCAACCTTCGGGAATCTCACCTAACTCTGAGGGAATCATCGCACCACCAGATGATTTATAGGGCTTACCGTCTGCGTTGGGGAACTCGAAATCTATAAACCAATGCTTAAATAGAGTTTGTGCGATCGCCTCTAAAGTCTCATTCTGCCGCCTCAGATTTTCGATTTTGGCATCCAGACAAGATAAAACATCAGATATTTCTTTTTGTTCATAAAGTGACGGTATTCTAAGACGTAAATTTTCTATATGACTCTTTGTAAGAGCATTTCTTGTAGCTCCATCAGAAGCTATTTGTAATAATTTCTTTTTAAATATAGGGTTCAGCAAATAATAAAAAATAAAATTAGAATCAGCTATATCTTCCTTAATTCTGATAATAGATACGTGTTGATTAACTCGTGCAGGTAAAATTTTATCTGGTACTTTACAAACCCTTGCAACAGAATCACCTGTTATATTTAGCAGTATGTCATTTTCTTTTACTACAACATTTTTTAATTGGTCTGCTTGTTCTTCATCAATAAAAGCTAACCCGTTAACAGAAAATTCAAAGTCTAAGATATTTTGACTTCTAATTAATGAAATTCCGTCTTGATAATATGACTCTTTCCCACCTTTTGGAGTTGCACCACTACCAATTTTTGATGTTATTTCTTTTAGACAGTATTCTTTCCACTCACTCATAACTCAGCTTTCACCACTATTAACAAACCAATTCTCAACCGTTAAATCATTAAAAAACTCAAAATCAGAAACATTATTAGTTACCAAAATTAAATTATTACTGTAAGCAATACTCGCAATTTGACCATCAATAAAAGCTGGAGTTTTGCCCATCTTAGATAATCTAGCCCTTTCTTGGGCGTGCCACTGTGCAGCTTTTAAATCATAATTTAGTATTGTCATTTTTAAAGGTATTTGATTAATATATTCCAGCAAAAATCGACGTTTTTGTGATTCCACCAAACGTAAACAACCAAATAAAAGTTCGTGCATTACAACCGAACCAGTCGCAGTCTCTAGTTGATGCTCAGTCAATTTTTTGACTACATTAACATTAGGACTTTGACGAGTGGCTTCTGAAATAATATTTGTGTCTAATAAATACTTTATACTCAAAATTCAACATCCCTACCGACAGAGCGATCACGAAGATCCGCAAAATCTGCATCATCAAAAGTAATATTCTCCTGCTGCATCCTTTCTCTAAATTGTAAAGTCATATCCCAAAAACCCTCAGACCTTGTTGGTTCTTCCTCTTTTTCTGCTACATCCTCAAGAATAGATGTGATTTCTTCTTCCAAAGTCCGTTGATGACTCTGAGCCAGACGTTTTAGTTTTTCTATAACAATGGGATTAAGCTGTTTCAAAATAACTTGAGTCATATTCATCTCCTTAAAAATCAACTAACTCATCACTAACAATAAATCCCACCTTTAACAATTGCTTTTTAATTTCCTCATCCAACAATTGCCCCTCTCGCATTTGCTCACCTAATGCCATTGTAAGCTCACTCATTTTCTCCTCAAAGCTCACCCCATCCTCCACTTCATCAGGAATACCCACATATCGCCCTGGTGTCAACACAAAATTATGCTTCTCAATTTCAGCGATTGATGCAGACTTACAAAAGCCCTTAATATCGCGGTAACTCCCCCCCGACTTTTTCCACTCATGGTAAGTATCAGCAATCTTGCTAATCTCAGCTTCCGTGAAAGCCCTACTACTGCGATTTACCATATAACCCAACTCTGAGGCATCAATAAACAATACCTCACCATGTCTCTCCCTGTTTTTATTCCCGTTTTTATACCGACTAAGAAACCACAAACAAGCAGGAATACCCGTATTGTAAAAAAGCTGGGTTGGTAACATGACAATACAATCCACCAAATCTTTCTGCACTAAAGCCTTGCGAATATCTCCCTCACCGCTTGTATTTGACGACAGCGAACCATTCGACAACACAAAACCCGCCGAACCTGTCGGTGCTAAGTGGTAAATGAAATGCGATACCCAAGCAAAATTGGCATTCCCAACTGGAGGTACAAGGTCTTTATCCAGCCACCGTCCATCATTTCGCAATAACTCGCCGCCCCAATCACTATCATTAAAAGGAGGATTAGCAATGACAAAATCCGCTTTTAAGTCCTTGTGAGCATCATTGAGAAACGAACCTTCAGGATTCCACTTAATATTTGAGCCGTCAATCCCCCTAATCGCCAAATTCATCCGGCACAATTTATAGGTTGTCTCGTTGCTCTCCTGCCCATAAATTGAGATATCATCCAAACGCCCTTGGTGATTTTTGACAAACTTCTCACTCTGGACAAACATCCCCCCCGAACCACAGCAAGGGTCAAATACACGCCCATTGTAGGGTTCTAACATCTCAACTAAAAGTTTCACAATGCTTTCAGGTGTATAGAACTGTCCGCCTTTCTTGCCTTCAGCTAGAGCAAATTGTCCCAAAAAATATTCATAGACTCGCCCTAAAATATCCTGTGCCTGTGCCTCAGCATCCCCTAACGTAATTGATCCAATCAAGTCAATTAATCCACCCAAAGATTTCTGGTCTAATTTCTGTTGTCCATACACCTTGGGTAAAATCCCTTTTAACCGTTTGGCGTTTTCCTGCTCGATTGCTTCCATAGCCAAATCAACAGTTTTACCAATGTCGGGTTGCTTCGCCTGCCCTTGAAGATATGCCCACCGCGCCTCAACTGGCACAAAAAACACATTCTCTGCTGAATACTCATCCCGATCCTCTGGATTTGCCCCTGCGTAATCCCCTTCTCCCGCAAGCAGCTTTTGATGCAATTCCTCAAACGCATCAGAAATATATTTCAGAAAAATTAAACCTAAAACAATGTGCTTGTACTCAGCAGCATCAATATTTTTTCGCAGCTTATCGGCCGCTTTCCATAATTTCTGCTCAAATGACTCTGAGTTATTCTGCTTTGCTGCTTTTTCTGCCATCTTACCCTGAACTTTTAGAAATAAATCTCAACCAGTTTAAATTATCGTTTGCGTTCATTATCAGTAAATCACAAACTTTTGGAAATGAGGTAAAAACAAGGGGGTTCAGACCACATCGCCAAGTTTTATAAAATCTACTGCTGCAATTACCGTCTTAGCTAGAACTTCTCTTCTTCTGATACACTTCAATAAACTGAAAACTAAAACCGAGCCTGTTGACCAAACCTCAACGTATTTTCTAGGAACTCCTGCCAGTGTCAACTTCTGACCAACCATGCCGCATTATTGCCCTGTTTAATCAGGCGGGTGGTGTCGCCAAATCAACACTGACCCAGAACTTGGGATACCACCTCGCACAACGAGAACACCGCGTTCTTCTCATCGACATCGACCCCCAAGCATCCTTAACCAAATTCATGGGGTTAGTGCCATCTCAGTTACAAAAAACCATTGCCGATGCCATTATCGATGAGCAACCCTTACCAATCCATGAAGGCATTCACGGTATGGACTTGGTTCCAGCAAGCCGAGTCCTGAGTGGAGCCGAAATGCAGTTAGTCAGCGCTGCCATGCGTGACTTGCGCCTCAAGGAAGCCATAGAACCAGTTTTAGGGGAATACGATTTCATCCTTATAGATTGTCCCCCCAGCTTAGGATTACTTTCTTATGTCTCCCTAGTTGCTGCTACACACGTCCTCGTCCCCATTGAAACCCATCTCAAAGCCTTTGAGGGAACAGACGAACTCTTACAAACTATCACCCACGTAAAAAATAAAGCCAACCGCAAAATTCAAATAGCCGGGTTTATTCCCACGCGGTATGCTCAACAAAACTCAGCCGATAAACGCGCATTAGCAGCTATTAATGAACAACTTTTAGCTTGGGGTAGGATATTTCCACCTATTCCCAGAGCCACGGCTTTTGTCGATGCCACAGAAGAACGTGCGCCCCTGGCAGTGTTTGACCCCAAACATTCTGCCGTCGCTATCCTTGAAGAAATCGCCTTGGCTTTGGAGGCTTTGTGATTAGACGCAAGCAAACTGATAAACCCTTTGGGGGTCAAATTACCACTCCACCCCCAGCCCCTTGGTTAGACTCACCCGATGTCAATACAGCAGGTGCTACTGAAACTACTATCAAACTCAAAGATATTCATCTGCCAGAGCAGCAACCCAGGCGATACTTTGACCCACAAGCATTAAAGGAATTAGTTGAGTCAGTTAAACAGCATGGCATCCTCCAACCTTTGTTGGTGCGTCCACTAGGTGGAGGAAAATACGAATTAGTAGCAGGAGAAAGACGTTTAAGGGCAGGGCAAGAAGCAAAACTTGAAGTCGCGCCTGTGGTCGTGCGTGAGCTATCAGATGACCAAGCGTTTCAGTTGGCTTTAATTGAGAACCTGCAACGAGAAGACCTGAACCCAGTTGAAGAAACAGAAGGGATTTTGCACCTGTTGTCCATCCGGCTACATTGTGATGTGGAATCGGTCAAATCCCTGCTGTACCGGATGAAGAACACTCACAGCAAAGAAGAACAGCAGTCAAAAGACTCATTAAATGAATCTAGGAGAAACGTTTCTCCTAACTCAGAAGAAACGGAAACTGGGGATAACATTTCTGAGGATTTAGACGAGTCAACAGAATCTAGGAACCACGTTTCTCCTAAAAGAGATTTGGAGGCGGAATCTGGAGAAAATGTTTCTTCTAAATCGGATGAGGAGATGGACTCTGGGAGCAACATTTCTGCTAAAGGAGATGATGAAAAAAAATCTAGGAGAAACGTTTCTCCTAAAGTGGAGTTGGAGCAATTTCAAACGGTACAACAGGTATTTGAGAGCTTGGGGCTAATGAATTGGCTATCGTTCACCACCAAGCGTTTACCGTTGCTCAATCTGCCGTCAGAAATTTTAATGGCACTGCGGGAAGGCAAACTGGAATACACCAAAGCCCAAGCATTGGCACGAGTAAAAGATGAAGAACTGCGACAAGAACTATTGTCAAGGGCAATAGCGTCGGATTGGTCTTTAAGCCAAATCAAAGAACAAATCATCGCCAACACTCCTGATGAACCATCTCCCTCATCTAAAACACCTAACCAAATACCAGAACGGCTCAAGGTTATCACCCAACGCATTAAAAAGCGTCAGCTATGGAAAGAACCTCGCAAACAAAAGCAGCTAGTAAACCTTTTAAACAAGCTAGAAGCATTACTGGGTGATGAGTAATTTGGTACGAATTGCTATGTGAGCAAGGGGAATCAACGGAGATGGCAGAGAATTTACAGATTCGACAATTACTCAAGGCTTGGTTAGATTACATCCACGTAGAAAATTTGAGTAATGCCAAAGTAGAAGCTGCCGATTTGGAACAACCAAATATCTGGGAGTCTGGTGTAAATCTAATAGGCGATAAATTATTGGTTGATGAGTCTTTATTTAAGGAACTCAAGGAACCATTCAAAAGCTCAAAGAAAGAAGTACAACCAAAATTACCATCAATTGCTGTAGCTTTCCCGCAGATTTATGAAATTGAAACGAATCGCCGTCAATTTCGCCCGTTGTTTACCATCGATATTTCTCCTATCTTTGAGGGCAATTATCGTGCTAGTGGATGGGATTTAACCCAGTACGAGTTTCAGCCTATTATTCCCAATTTGATGCAGTGGTACGGGTTGGAGGAAGAAGCGGCTGAGGAATTAGTCACAAGGGAAGGGTTAAAAGTTTTTCTCGAAACTACTTTCAATCGTCCCTTTAAGACACTACAGGATTTTATGGGACTGATTGAATTACCGCCTTTTCCTGTGCGGTCGAAGCTTCTGCCCTATCTGTTGGATTTTGAATACGCTCCTTTTAATTACAACCTCAAAAAAGATTTTCAGAAAATCAGCGACCAGAATTACTTTCAGTGGGCAAGACCAGGACATCCAGCTTACGAATATCTATTTGGACAACCAAAAGAACCTCAGCATGAAGTGTTATTTTTAGGTGGTTTTCCTAATTCACTTCCCGATGATTATCAAGCACTTGCTCTGAAGCATTCCCAGTCAAATCCTCTGACTGCGGTGATTGGCCCACCGGGAAATGGCAAGACGACACTGTTACTGCATAAGATAGCGCAGCAGGTGGTACTGAGAGCCGTGGAATTAGCGTCAACTGGTCGAGATAGAAGTAACCTAACTGTGGTAACAAGCACTAACAAATTTGCTGTAAAGAACGTTGAGAAAATTTTAGCCAGTAACTTGACCTGTGACCGTTTCTACTTATCAGGAGGGTCAAGGGATTTCGTTGAAAGCCAAGTATTACCTAATTTGCAAGCTGCACTCGATTGGTTAGCCAAAGAAACGTTTAATTACGATGAATGGGAGTCACTAAAGCAACAGTTGTTAGCAGGTGTTCAACAAATAGAATCTTATAAAAAACAAGATGAAGATGAGCTTCAACAGAAAAGGGTTGATGAGCAATTATTAGAGGAGCTATGGCAAGAAATACGATGGTTTGAATCGGCGATAAAGACTTCTCTTATTCAGGCATCACCATTAGAATCTTCACGCGACTATTCTAGGTTTCCAGTAGAAGCCTACCAGCAGATAGGATACCATCTTGACAGTGCTAGGCGTTCTTTATCGGCTAAAGGTTACTGGCTGGCATCTAGTAGAAATGCCAACTGGTTTGTCCAGATTTTGCACAGGATTAGACGATTGTGGCAGTCGATAACCAAAACCAGCCCTCGTCATGTCCTCAAACGGTTACATAAACAAATAGAAATGCCTGTGTTGGCGACGCTGGCTACTCCATTTCCCTTTGAAATGCCACTAACAACTGAATCTCTCATCGCAGCAGCGCAAAGTGTTGAGGGGCTATTAGCAGAAGCATCTTCTTGGCAGCAGCAACAGAATAGTTTTGACAGCACACAACAGCAGTTAGAGTCATTACAGGAACAACTCACCAACCTCATTAATCGCCGTTCTCAAGTTGAAAACCGACTGGCTGCTTATCCCACCAAAGATTTTTACAGCCGTTTCTACAGCGAATTACACTCGCTGCAAGTAGATTTATTTGAATGGGCTTGGCAATTTCAACAGCAGGAAGCTAGGCGGCGAAAAGATGAGGTAACAACATCTATCAGGACTTACATTGCATTATTGAATGGGGAATGGGAAGCTTACCGCCAGTTTAGCTCAAATTGGAGAAACATTTATCGGGATATCAGCCTGTTATTTCCGGTGTTTCTTTGCAATTTGCACTCTATCCGCAATTTGTTACCCTATCCCGATAGTGGCTGCATTGATCTAGTAATTGTTGATGAAGCGGGGCAGATTCCACCGTATCAAGTTTTTCCGGTTTTGGTGCGGTGTAATCGGGCTTTGATTGTGGGCGACCCGTTGCAATTGGAGCCGGTGATTAATTTGAGTGACCAGCAGAAAGAGGAATATCGTAGCAAGTCTTTTCTGTCACAGGGGCTTACAGATGTAGATTATGACCGCTACAGTCCTACAGCTACCACAGCTTATCACCGAGCGGCTGGGGCATCAGGACAAATTCAAGATATTGGTAATGGCATTATCCTTAAATATCATTACCGATGCGTTCCGGTGATTGCTGATTTTTGCTCAAGCCTGTGCAATTACGGCATGATCATCAAGACTGAACCGAAGGATTCCCTACTGGGTACTAATTTGATTGGTTGTCATGTGGAGGGGAAACTGGAGAATAACGTTAATTGGGCAGAAGTTGATGCAGTAGAAGCGTTGATTGAGGAGTTATTAGGGGCGGGTTATTGCTTAAATTCTCCTGACTCTGAGAGCGAAATTGGCGTGATTTCACCTTATCGCCGTCAAGTAGATGCGCTGATTCAACGTTTACGATCTCGCTGGACAGATTTTCCAAAGGAGAGCATTGGCACAGTTCACACTTTCCAAGGTGGTCAGAAGTCAGTGATAATTTTCTCAACCCGCCAATGTCAATCAACTGATAGTCTCTGGTTTATTAATCGGCGGCCTAATCTACTCAATGTTGCTGTTAGCAGAGCGCGAGAATTGTTTATCTTGGTGGGGAATTTAGGGCGAATTTCTGAGGGGGGGCATACCAGAGAGTTGATAGACTATATTAGGGAATTCGGAGAGATGCGGTAACTTTAATCCCAATAGTGACAGTATTGCTCCCAATATCTCCTTCTGTACAGCTTAGGATTGTACTTCCGCTTTTATTAGCTTTTTTTATTAGCTTTTTCTTTGGATTAACTTCATAAAATTTTGTTGAAGAATCGGTAAATACTTATTTTTAATAATCCAGTAAATATAAGGTTATCAGCATATTTAAAAAAGCATACATTTAGCTTAATAGTTTCATTCCTTCAGGCTATAGCGCTGAAAGCTACATAATGGGACTTAGTCAAAAAGTAGCCATAAAAACTACTCAAATGTATACACAGAAAGACTTTGACATCGTTTTGACTAGTTTCTTGCTATATCTGGGTTTCAAGCATTTTTGAGCCTTTGATGTATTTCCATTGCCCTGTATGGGTTTGAAGCTCATTTCTGCCTCAAAAATATTTAAGTCCCGATAATAGAGTTTTGCTGATTATCAAAGGTAAATTTATGTATCTATCACCCAAGAAAATTAAAGACTTGATGATAGCTTATCAGAAAGAGCATTACGTAAAATTATTAGAGTAAATGACGTGTTGTGTTTGAAAGAATATTAATGCTGTTGCCTTAGTAAAGAGAGCTAAAATCTAAAAATTTTTTGAACAATCTGTGCTAAATTCTGCAACAAATCATCACTCTTTTTCAGGACGATAGTATTAAGCTATGTGCCGCCATTATGAACGACACACTAAAACCTGAAAATAAAGAAAGTAGCCAATATGACATCTTTTCAAGCAAATGACAGCAACACTTATGAAGCCAATGGTATCTGGATAACAGTCTGGGAACCAGACCTTATAGTATTGCCTATTCCCAATCAAAGAGTAAATACTAAAACCTGTTTACAAATTGTTACTAGCATCACTAACAACACACCAACACATTTTCCTTTCTTTTATAAGATTCTGACTCCAGAACTTTTATCCGTTGATGGGCAAGTACTACATCCACAAAAACAAATAAGCAGTCAAATTGCTCCAAGTCTATATGACCGCATTGCTATTCCATCTCAACAGACTTTACTTTGTTATTTAGTTGCTTATTTCTCTTGGCACAATGAATTATTTCAACTTCAATGGAATGTCTGTACCCATTTTCAAATCTCTACTAATCCTGTCCATACATGGTTGTTTGATGCTTTCCAATTGGGAATGTATCAACTTCGATTCATCTACAATAGCCCTAATGGAGAGTTTACAGTTTTAGATGTCTCGACTGGGGACAACCTTCAACTCGAATGCTCTTTAGTAAAGCCATTGCTCACAACATCTGTGAATGTTGGATTTATCAACCCTGTGGAATCTAACAACAATGCTGTAGAAGTAGATGGCATTTACTTTGAAACTGTGGTGCCAGAGCAAATATGGAACATTTCACTCTCTCAGCTATCCGATACTAGTTCCTCTGTGCAGATTCAGCTTCGCATCACAAATAACACATCAATCTCTCAGCGCTTCTGCTCATTTACCACCTTGATTCCAGCTTTGATGGGAGCAGATGGTTGTATTTTAGGGCAGAATTTAGGCGGTGGCAGTCATGGCTGGGTTGGTGCTAGAGAATCTGATTATCTTTTGGTTGAGCCTGGAAAAAGTGTGACGTTCTTTGTTAGTGCATACGTTGAAAGGCAAAGGAATGGGCTATTGAACCTGATAGTTGATGGCACGGGTTATGGCTATTGGTTGTTTAATGGTTTGGAGTTGGGTACTTATCTAGTTCGATTGACATACAGATCGCTAACACATCCATTCAATACAGGGGTGTTTGAAGATTTTTGGAGAGGTATGGTGCATACACCCTTTGTGGAATTCTGCTTGGTTCAACCTTGAAGTAATGTTGCATTCATAATTGTCATTTATTTCTTAATTATTAATAAAGACTGTTATTTTTTTGACAGTCTTCTTTGGAAAACCTAAAACCTTGATTCTGTCGTTAGTTTTGATAGTGTGAAAACCTTATTATTTCGTCCAAGTGATCAAATTTGAGTCCTTAACCCGAACTGACATTACTTACAAAAAATGTTGTCACAAAAGTACTTTTTAGGTTTATTAACAACAGCTGTACTAGTTGCGATTACTGGTAAGTCAAGTGTTGCATTCACTATCATACCAGACCAAACACTACCAATAAAGGACAGCGACAGAACTTATAAATACGAGGAATATTATGACTTTCGTCAGGGCGTTACAAAGTTAGATGCATGGCCAGATTTTAGTCCAGAAAAACCCTTTCCCCCAGACCCCCGGCGAGAACTGAACAAAGGACAAGTGGTTGAAATAAGACCAGGTGGAACTGTTGGTTTGTTAAATTTGTTAGATCAAAGATTTGGCAACTTCTGGGAGTTTGTGCCGAAAGGCAACTTAGCAGGCATATTCAATGTTGAAAACTATTTCGCCTGCGGTTCAGACTTTCTTTGTGAGAATGACAGAAGAGGAGTATCTAACGCAGTTGGAGCTTTTATCAAATTAAATTATATTCCTGGAGAAGGCGATCCTATCGGTAATACAGTCCACTGGATTCAACGGATACTTGTTAACTATGACATTGACGAAAATTACCGAGTAATAGATGATCAAGTTCCTAAAGACAAACTTGATATTCGTCCAGGCGCTTCAACTCCATACTTTGATGAGTCCTATCCTGGCTCTGGAACAAACTCAACAACTTTCATTGACTTACCACACGTTCAAGACCCCTACAACAAGACAAACCACTACTTCTATGCTGAAACCTATTTAGTTAACGAGGTTCCAGGAGGAACTACAGATATTCAAACAGGAATAGTGAAAAGGAAAGTAGAAATTTACAGCGGCGTAAGATGGGGTTGGGAAAATACGTATACACCCAAAAACTTTGAGAAAACTTTTTTTGGTAGTCTTTACTCCAGTGATGAAACAAATACATTCCATATGTCTGGGCTTACCCCAGGAGCAAAATTTTATGCGGAAATAAATAACAATATACCTGGAAATATATGCAACCCAAATACATACTTGGAAACAAGATATGGGAGTGATACATGGCGTTATGACAATGATAGTAGTCCTGTAGGAGATGGCTTTGCTTCTGCTTTAACTGGTAATGTTTTTAGTGATGGCACCATCAACTTAACTGTAGGTGCATATGGTGATGGTGGAATTCATATTCGTGGCAAGGACGGAGGGAAATATGAGCTTAATGTTAATGTGTTTGAAGATGAAAATGATTTCCCATATGTCATTGGTACTGGCAGCGGTGGCGGTGGTGTAGGAACTGAACGTCCAGGTACAACCCAACAAAATCCCATCCTCCCCACCTCAACAGATGGAAACTGGCAAATCTTCAGCAACGTTCCTGGTTGTCGTTGGTACGACCCGCACACAACCTATGGCTTTGAATTCCAAGCACTTGACGATACACTCTTTACAGAAATTCTAGATTTCCCCATTGGTGACGACGATAGATTTACCGTCTCAGTCGGAGATAGAATACTGGGCGAGTTTGGCCCTGGACAAAACGTAGACTTTGTTTCCTTATTTGGTTCCGGCATTTCTCACTTTAAAATTACTGATATCGATTCATTGTTTGGTTCAACCGCAGAAACTGCATTCCCCATTCAACTCGCGTTTAATGACCGTATTGGCAGTTTCAAAATGCGCCCAATTTCTCAAGAAACCTCTCCTCAGTCTACTCCTGAATCAACATCTGCATTAGGACTATTAGCACTAGGCGCGTGGGGAATAATAAAAGCGATGAAAATTCGCTTTGAAAGATAACCGTGAATCTGATCTACACCCTGCTATTTTCCCTCAGCATCATTCTCATCAACCCCATCGGTGCAATGCGCGGGGAAATCTGGACTCAACCAAAAGTATTTGCCATTAGCCTTATCTGCATACTCAACTTCTTAATCCTCTGGGAAAACAGAGAAAGCCTCAAGCTGCCCAAAAGTTGGAAAATAAATAGGTTGCTATGGGAAGTATTTTTGGGAATGGGGTTAATTGCAACTATCGCTAGTCCCTTTCCCTGGCGTTCCCTACTCGGTCAAGAACAAATGGGCGATGGCTTACTCTACTGGTTGCTCATCGCCTTCTTTACACTTAGCAACAGCCTACTACTCAGACTGCACCCAGAACTAGCCCGTTCTCAACTTATTGGTTTAGTAATTGGCGGTGTCATCCTGGCAATTAGCATCTTTCCCCAAGCTCTTAACTGGCGTATCGACTATACTGCCACCAACGGGCAACTACTCACAGATAACATTCTAGCCAGTACCATCTTCCAAAATCAGCAACCAATCGGCTTGTACTCCCATCGCGGTCATGCGTCATTTGTCCTAGCAGCAGTGGAAGTTATCACGTTGGTCGGCTGGCGTTGGCAGTGGATCTCTAATCGTGATGCTGTTATGGCTAGTGTTCTGATTATCCCTGCACTGCTGCTCACTCAGACTAGGGCGGGGATATTAGCTTTTTTAGTGGCGGGAGTTTACTGGCTGTGCCAATCAGGTCTGAGCAAGCAAGTACGCTCTTTGATGTTCTGCACCGTGTTGGTAGGTTTGTTGTTCATCGGTGCAGTTTCAACTACTCGCCATCTGGAAGCACTCAATCAATTCAACTTTGATAGCAATACCCAGTTTCTCAAACAACTGACTTCAGACCGAGTGCATCTATGGGAAGTATCACAGCGTGGCATTAGTAAACGTCCCTTACTGGGATGGGGTATGAATGGTTTTGGTACTGCTTATCCTCATGTTATCAATTCCAAATGGGTGGAGATTACGCGGTTGGGGGAATTTACTTTCGACTACAAACACTTTGACGGACAACGTGGCACACAAGCGTTAATCACAGCCAAAGCACACAATTTGATTTTAGATACAACTTTATCCGTAGGTATTTTGGGACTAATCTTTTATTTGGCACTGTGGGGATTATCTCTGTGGCTGGTTATCAAGTCTCCTTACCGGGGCATTGAAACAGTAGCTATTACCTATCTTGTATTTACTTTTACTTGGTTTGAGTGCGCTCAATTTACGCACATAGTTTGGTGGGCGCTGAGTTTTTGGGGAATGTCTGATGTCCGTGAAGAAATTACACTCTAGTTTAGCTTTCATCATCTGCTTGTTATGTTTTGGTGCTACCCAACCTCAGTCACAACCACGATGGACACAAAACAATATTAACTACCAATTAGCTGCACGATATTGACAGGTTTAAGTAGGGAAAATTTAGGTAATAAAACACATCAGTACACTCTGACAACTTTTGTGTAATTTCTGTGTTAATTCTCAGATAAAAACAACAAAAGCTGTGGCATTTCTGTGGAAATTAGAAGTAGTTCTCAGCAGTTCCTAGAAGAATTTTGTGATGCTTTTATGATGAACTTATGGTAGCTCTATGTTATTTGGGTGGCTAATTTGTGACATTTTTAAAAATCGTTGACTACGCACAGTACGAAAAAAATTTTGGACAGTTTTTTGAGCCACCACTTCATCAAACAATCGAGCGATGGGCTACGCCCCGCCGGAGGCAATCGCCCACGGTAGGAAATCACAACAACGAGTTTGGTCTGCACTTTAAGATCACAAACTAAGTTCATTCTCTTGCTGTCTTTGCCGTTGCAATTCCAACTGCTTCAGCCGTCGCCGTTCCAAAATCATCTGATTCCACGTCAGTCCTTCAGGTGCAATTCTTTCAGCCACAGGCAGCATTTTCTGAACAACTTGGGCGGTTTCATGACCCTGAGCATTGTTATTAAAAGCCAAACCAATTCTGCTGACATTTTTGAAAAATTCTACTGGCAAGTTATTTGGATCATCCACCACCATATACATTGTTCTCACTGGTGGCAAACCTTTATGTGATATCATGTCCATCTCTGCTACTGACAGGGCATCAATGGGGGTATCACACAAGAATACTCTCTTGATTTCTTCCTCTGGTTCTCTACTCAAACTAATATGAAACCAACCCGGTGAGGGTTTGGTGGTTTTTTCATACTCAACAGTGAGATTATCTTGGCTACGGGTATGCCATATCAGTGCGCCTGACTTTTCACCATCTAAATCATGTTTGATAAACACAACAGCTCGCTGCTGGTCTACATAAGTCAACCCCTCAAGATGTAATGCTTCCACAAATACAGGTGAGATGCCACGTTTTTCAGTCAGGTAATTTTTTAATGTAGACCATAGGCTTTCATCTTCTATTGGGGGCGTAAACTGAGGTTTAGTTTCTGGCTGTTCAATTTCAAGGGCTGGCTGTGGTGGGTCAATAGGTAAAGATTTAACTGGATTTAACAGTAGTTGCTGAATGCGTTGGTCGTCGCGTTGTGGTTGATAATCAATGCCTTTATGTTTTTGCAGTCCAGGGAAGGTATAAGCTGCACCTAATTGTGTGCCACTAAATGCTTGTCCATCTTTTTCATAAGAAATTCCTTTAGACTTACCATTTCTGGTAAATCCTGTCCTTACATTAATGCCTGCTGACTGTAAAATCATGATAAAATCAGGCATTTGGGGATGGTCAAAAGACGCATAGTTAATTAAAAATTGAATTTCCTCCTTGATGGTGCGTTGTGGAGGAGAGTCACGTTGTCCCTGTTCAAACTCTTCTTGTTCTCGTCTAATGCGTCTAATTTGTCCGGTGCTGGGTGTGCGAGTTAGTTTCTCTTTACTGCCCTGGACTTGGACTAAATCATAATCAATTTCGATTTGTCGCAGGACTTTTTCAGAGCGTACATAATCCCAGGAATCATGGACAAGTTTACCTGTGTCCATCCTGATTCTACTGGCGGCAATGTGGATGTGGTCATCATCGGTGTTGTGGTGGCGGAAGATGACAAATTGATTGGCATCAAAGCCCATTTCTTTCATGTAGCGTGAGCCTATTTCACTCCACTTTTCATCATCTAATTTATCGCCCTTGGCTGCTGATAGGGAGACATGGTAAACAACACGTTCGGCATCTGGATTTAGTTGTCGAGATAGGCGAAATTCTTTGGTTAATTCTCTGGCATTTCTGCCACTCATGTTACCGCCAATTAGTTTAGCGTCTGAGCTTGATTCTAAATAAGCTAACAGACTGCGAAAACCTCTACCCTTCGTCTGCTTCCCAATCATCGCTTTCTTCTTCCTCTTCTGACCAGTCTTCAGATTCCGTATCAGCTTGGGCAATGTCTCGTCTACACTGATGCAATACTTTTAAAAGTTCTTGTAATAGTTGTGGGTTGGCTGGTGGAGTGCTACCCATTTTTATGGCTGTGTTTGTGGCTTTGACGAGTTGGTTTAAGTTATTGCCGATTTGTCCTAGTTCCCAATATGTTTGTAGGCTAATTTTACTCAGTCGTTTTGGTAGTGGTCGCAGTAATCCGTTACGCCTCATTAGTTCACTGGCTGACATTCCCGCGTCATGTGATTTGATTCGCAGCAGATCCAATTCAATATCACTCAGTCTGAGTGAAAAGAGGTGGTTTCTGACGAGTCTTTTTGACTGCTTGCGATTAGCCATAAGCGGGATATTGGGGGACATTGCGAGGGGGGTTTTTCAAGGGGGCAACTCCCCCTTGAACCAGTCTGCTGTCCGAGCGCAGCGAGGCAAAGCGTCAGCTTTGAGGCATGGCTGGCTTCCAGCCCAATTTAGGTAGTGAGGAGGTGTCAGAGGCTACGTGTGTACGGAGACACTGTGAGAGACTGGGGGCAGGATACGGCGTAGCCGTGGTGCTGATAATCCTATCAACTACGGTGGGGAATAGCAACGGCGTAGCTGTAATAACCAATAAATCAAGCATTGGGGGAATTTTTGATTAGGCGTAGGCACAATGGGCTAGATAAATTTAGCTCGGACTAAATAGGGGAAATGGCGTAGCCGCAGTAACTAAGTTATCAAGGGCAGGACTAAATAATCATCATGGCGTAGCCACTACATGAAAATCTGGTTACGGCGTAGCCGCAGTAGTAAAAATTTTTTAGATTAAATGAAAGTTACGGCGTAGCCGCCACACTAAAATTTGGTCACGGCGTAGCCGCAATAGCAACTTTTTTCAGGCTTATATTGAATGGGGAGAACGGCATAGCCGCAATAGCGAATTTATAACCAGCAACTCGTAAGTCATACAATCAGCGTAGCTGTAATCATGAATTGATGAACAGCACCTCATGAGTAATGCAATCAATCGGCGTAGCCGCAATAGTCAAATTTTTATTACCTTTTTTCAAAAAAGCTGGGGGAGATTTTTGCAAATAGTTGATAATTAGTAGTTAATTAATATTCATAAAATAACAATGGGTGAGCAGAAGAATCCAGAGGTAATTACGAAGGAGAAGATTGATCAGGCTATCAATCTGCTGAAGGAACAAAAGCCAAAAGAACGAGAGGATGTATCAGACAGGGAAGCTGTTCGCAAGATGAGGCGGTATATTGAAAAGCTGACTTCTGACAAGTACGGCTACACTTACGATGAAGTTTCAGAAATGTTGAAGGGTCTGGGGATTAATTTGAGTGGTAGTCGGATTAAATATTTAATCGGTGAGTTGAGAAAAAGTAGCCGTCAGCGAAAGAAATCTGAGGAGCAAGAGAATAATCAGTCATCAGAGCAAACTAGTGAAACTCAACCAGCAGTTAAAACCAGCAGTGAGGCTGAAAAATCAACTGTAAGTAGTGCCAAGGGCAAGAGAAAAAGTCAACAGCCAGTAGCACAGCAGCAAGAGGGTGAATCAGATTTACAGAGGGAGTTCAATGACTATGCCTTTCAACCAAAAGTTTACAAGGATGAAGATTTATAAACTGGTTGAATTATGAGTAAAACAAGCCGTCGAAGTTCAGGGAAAGCAGGACTCAATCAAAGAATAGTGCTGTGTACTGGGGATAAGGGAGGTGTAGGTAAAAGTATTGTAGCTAGGTTTCTTTTGAATATGTACTTGGCTAACGATATTGATGTTTTGGCGTATGATTGCGACCCTCATAATCCCCAATTGTGGAGGCACTATAACAGAGTTGTGCCAGGGGGGGTAAAAACAATTAAATTTAATCAACGGGGTGTCAGAGATGTTTTACAAAATGATTTGTCAACGTTAGCTCCTGTTGTGGCTTTAATGGATCTGCCGTCGGGAGTGGGGGAATATTTTCGGGATTTTGTTCAAGATATAACAGATGCAGACCTCGGCTATCGCATCACTATGGTATCGGTACTAGGTCGGGGGAAAGAAAGCATTATTCAACTCAAACGGTTAATGGAATTTTGCGGTAATCAAGTTGATTATGTGGTGGTGAGAAATTTGTATTGGAGTGAAGATGAAGAAGATGAAAAAGCTTTCAGCAAGTACAACGAATCTAAAACTAGACAATCTGTTCTGGAGTTGGGAGCGATTGAGTTAAATTTTCGCCGTTTGTTTGAATGGGTCTACGACAAAATTGACGAACTTGATGCCAGTTTTACCGAAGCAGTAAATTACGATATCAACAAAATAGGTATAGCTAATAAAAGTAGGTTATCTACGTGGATACCAAAACAAGAGTTAGAGATGATGAAAGGTGGCTCTTTTTTGGGACTGTCAGGCGCAAAAACCAGAGTTGAGGACAATTCTATGTAAGCAACATTTGAAAAATATCTAGTAAACATGAATGTTTAATTGGGTTTTTAGCTATGTTGAGTCGGACGCTCACTCAATGATTAAGTATACAATCATCTTTTGGAGCATCTTTTATTACTGTGGTGGTCAGTAGAGATGTCAGCCGATAAATTTTTTCAGGTCACTGTCGGGTTAGTTACAGCTTGCACCGGGGCAACAACGCTAAAAATGGATTGGTCTGAGTAAACCTCAGTGGGTAAGCAACGCAAGATAATCATCAGCAAGTTAGCCCTAACTTGAGGGGTGCAGTAGTGGAAAATTCGCCGCATCGCAGTATTAGTAACACTTGTAGCCACTTCAGCTATGTGTTCTAAGGCATCTTCTGGTGATGATTCCGACTCAGTAACCAGGTGGGGGAAGTATTCACGGGCGAACCACTTTTCCTCGTCGCTCAAGTCTGTGAAATTTTTATGACTATCGCTATAAAGACTGTCTAATAGTAAAAGTAATATTTTTCTAAACTTAAACCAACCCCCCCAGCGTTGGGTAAATTTGCTCACCCATTCCTGGCTAATGCCGATGATTTTGGCGATTGCCGTTTGCCCAATTTTCTGCTGCGACTGCCAAAGTTGGGTGAAAGCGTTGACGATGGCGTGTCCAGTCTGCTGTTCGCGGTTACCCGCTTCGGTGCAGAAATCGCAGGCATCGACAACCTCTAATTTCACGCCAGGGAGTTCATCTAAAAGAAAACTCAGGTCATAATCAGCACAGAAGTAGAATGTTAGCTCCACGTTGGGGCGACGATGAGCGCGTAATCGACCAATTTCTTGAATGATTTCGGCTTGGAGCAATTCAATCAGATACTTTTGGAAGGTGCTTTCTGGGTCTTCAAGGTTGACGGGTTGACCAGTCATCACCTGAAAATGTGCTGCTAACGAGCCGATGTTTTGGTAGGGAATGCCAAAGCTGGCTAGAGCATCGGCATCACTGAACCTGTTAACACCGCGACCATCGACAAAGTGACCGTATTCAATGCGGTCTTCAGCCTGAGATGCAATTTTTTTCCACTCGATGATGCCGAGATGCTTGTGGATTTGACGCAAAGTTTCTTTGAGGGCATTAACACGGTCAGTTAAGGAACTAGAGCGATTTTTAGACAATTTACCCAGTCCAGTCACATTAACCACCTTTAAATTGCTGTAGTCAGGGCGTGACTGCTGGATGACTAACACGGGGTCATGATAGTTAAGTTTCAATTTCAACTGCTGGGCGGTGGTAGTGGCATCAAGGTAAATATTAAATTGGGCAGAGTTGGCTAATTCAGTATATTTGGTGTGAGGACGATAAATGGTCACTACACCCCACTTACAAGCCAAAGAACCGTTACCTTTCCAAGCTTCCAGGAAATCGGTGAGCCAGTACAAAGGTAATTCCAGAAATTCCCTACCAGCATGAAGGGCGCTGTCTTTAGTTAATTGCTTGGCAGCATAACGGGCGGCGGCGCTTTTTTTGAGTTGTTTGTCAGCCTGGATATCAATGGAGTCCAAATCAGCGAGAAAATCTAAATCAGGTTCTAAAATCTGCTGAATTGCTTCTATGTCTAAATCTTCTGGGAAATCCGGCAGTACCGCCCGGATGTCATGATCATTGAAGCCGTAACGAGAAGGGGGCTTAATTTGTTGAGCCAGAAGCGATCGCAAAACCTGTAAAATGGGCTGGAGTTTTGACCATTGTTCACTCGGTAAGCCGCTTGTAGCTAATTTGGCGACAGTGGTATCAAAATCGCTCAACCGCAATTCCAGTGAACGCACAGGCTTGATGAGAGTCCCTGCTTCTTCCCAAATCCGCCCTACGGTGAAAGGTTGACCAGCCACGTTGGTTAAGGTAACGGGGGTAGAGTCGGGATGCGCTCTGATTTCGGAGTAATTTTGAATGACTGTGCGTTTTTGGTTGCGGAAGCCAAAACCAGGGCCAGAGGCGAAACGACATTGATTTTTCAGTGAGCAACCGTCACAGATGGGGCTAATGGAACTTTCTTCAAAATCTAAAGATTGAAAGTTTTTCTCCCGAAATCCTTCAAATAAGTAACTGCGGTGACAATTGCCATCAGTATCAGGAGTTTCACCTGGTCTGGGACGCAGGAGAAAGTTTTCGCCCATTGGGGTAGTACGGCTAGTGTCAATTTTTAAACCATTGTGCCGCACGGGGAGGTCAACAAAGTTAGCCTCGATGGGTAGTGTAGAGGGGTTTCTGTGGTTGGCATCCTGGTAAATTAATTTATCAATCCCGAAGATGGCAGCTGTCAGTTGTCCGGCGTTGTGGGATTTGCCCAGTCCGGGGTGGGAATTATCTAGAATTTGTGTCCAGCCCTTGGAAATGGCTTCTACCCATGCGGCGATGTGTTCCTCTGGTTGGCACTCAATATACATATTGCCTGTAATTTCGCTTCTGTGGGGGATATTGCCCCGCTTGTAGATGATTACCTGCCGTCTTGGGGTGGTAGAAACGGGTTTTGGTTGCGGTGATGTGGGTGCTGGCTCTCCTGATGTGGGGGTTGAGAATCCTTTGGCAGCTTTAACAAAAGGAGCGAATGCCTGTTTTAATAAGTTTTGGAAACTGGTCAAATCTTCTCGGACTTGTCCAAGCTCCCACTGCTCACGGCTAATCAGCCCTTTGTCGCGTTGAGATGGTTCGTACTGCCGTTGGGGAAAGCGGAAGCCATACTGCTTGGCGATGTGAAACAGTGTCCCAATCGTGATCCCCGCACGTCGAGAGCGTTCAAAGCTTCTGATTTTCGCTCTAATGTTCCAGGTGGTGCCTTTGATGGAGGGCGACCACTGTTCCCCAAGAATTTCTGCATCTACAGCCCCGTAATGGCTGTATAGTGCCATTAAGACTTGTAAGCATTCTTGGTAATTCCCAGAGCCGAAGCTGCGTGGGGGGATATAGCTGAGTGCTTGTTGAATTAGTTGGTCTACGTCCCAGTTTTGGGCAATAGCCTGTTCTTGGAACTGGATACGCCGGGAGGTAATTTCGGCTATGCGTTGCTCATATTCGATTTTTTCTTGGTGAGCGATCGCGATCGCTTGAGTTACCCACTCGACTGGTAATGTGGCTTGGGGGTTGACTATGAAAAATTCGGCTTCGGTGTTGCCGTAGAAAACCCGGCTGGCATCTTTACAGGCGGGATCATGGGGTAACTGCTGCATCAGGAAGCGTGTACAAGCTTCTACAGTGTCAGCACCCTCGACGTATTGGGGTAAAGGGAAAATTAGCCGGAATTTATGCCAGTCTGGTTTGTGACTGGCAGTGGTGTACATCAAAGCACAGTGTTTTCGGATGAAGGGATGGGCTAGGGCTTCTTCAATGGTTAGTTGGGGATCATAAATTTTGATGTAATTCCCGTTCTCGTCTTTGATTGGCTTGCCCTCTGCATCACGGGCAACATCAGAATTATCGATGTCGAGTAATAGCCAGTGAGAACCGATGATATGGGCTTTACTGCGCCATTTACCACCCAATAAGCCAGCACAGATGGCGTGACCTGCTTTAATGTGCTGCTGGACATCCGCGAGCGTCCCTTCTGTATCTTGGAAGTTGGCAGCTAGTTTTTTAAAGTCCCAGTCTTTGTTTCTGCCAAAAGTGTTGACAGCAAATTTAAACTTCGGCGATTGGTCTTGACTTTCTGCCAAGGCACGGTTGCTATTTATCACAGATTTACCCTCAAATACTTGGTTTTCAGTATTTGGAGGGGGTTATCGCGCTGCTACACCTTATATCTTGAAAATTTGCTGTGCTACTTTGTTTTGCCGATTTTTGGACGATGAAATTACAATCTGATGACTTTTTTAGTCAAAATTTGCCACTAGATGCACACCACGATTGACACAAGAACCCATATAATATGGGAAGGCAGCGCGGACTGAATCTCATTTCGCCAATCAGTGGTTTGCAAGCTTCCTACACTTTTGGCCACTGTCTTGGATTCTTTGAGACAACCCCGCTCCGGTTTATTGAATATTTAATTTTGCTTATTGGGCAGAGCGTCACTACTTAGTAGTGGCGTTTTGTCCATTTATGTTTTTGTGCTGTTTTATATTTACCTCCGTTATCCACTTCATCTAAGCAATTGCCTCATCATACAAACTTATGGCTGTCTGATATCTAACTAACATTGCGAAGTTTACATTGAATTTCTACTGTGTGGTTGTTAGTTAATATGTTTTACCGTTTTGGTACTTCCATGTAGCTACACTTCATCCTGCTTGTGAAATTTGGTTTTTTTGTGTCTGGCCGCGATTGCTTCAGAAGCAAGAATTTTCACCATTTGACTCATAGAGCGTTTTTCAGCTTTTGCTTCAGAATATACCAAGTCGTAAATTGCTAAGTCATCCTCATCAGTGAAATAAATGTTTAACCTTTTTCCTGTGGGCATCGTAACACTGTCTGGTGTTTGAATAACCCCATTTTCAGTCTAAACTTCTCCCTTGTCACTGGTGTTATACAGTGTTATAATAGCACTATCAAGCCAAAAACAGCCACAAAACAAAGGCAATAGAAGCCAGAAAGTGCTGCTAGGGCTAACCATTACCTGGATATTTATATTTAACGTTATTTGACTAAAAATTGCGTTAAATAGCCATAATTGAAGACTTTGAAAAAACAGAAACATGAAAGTAGCATTCGCCAATGCAAAAAATTGGCTCAATCAAGCTGCTTAAATCTGTAACAAAAATTTGTGTAGGAATGTAAACCCATGAAATATGACTCTCGGCGCATCACCATTTCCTACTTAGCAGTGGAAGAATTGTGCAAAATGTTTGGACTGCCTCAAGACGTGCCAACCCAAGCATTATCCGCAGCAGTAGAGAAGTTAATTTTTCAAGCTGATAGCAGTGTGCCAGCAGAGAGTTATGCAATTCGTCCGCATAACCACAACAACCTAACAGCAAGCAATGGAAGTCGTAAACACCTTTAAAGTTGCAATACAGATACCGCATATTTGCTTACCGTGCATTTAATTGCACTCCCCAAATGCAGGATGTAAAAAGCAGATACGCGAGATGTGCAATTCATATACGCGAGATGCGTAATTCATATACTGCATAGATGCAAAATTCAACTTGTGCATATTGCATAAAAACTATGGAAAACCAGGAGCGCGTAATTTACGAAACATTGATAGGTGAGAGAGTCTGTGATTCTCACTGGTGGAGAGTCAGAAAGTCAATGATTACCTGTGAATTACCACTAACCAAGTCAGGATTTGAACTGTTTATTGCACTAAAGAAAACATCTCCCAGGTACTTTAGCCAATACCACAAAGTAAAAGTCCAAATCTCGAAACAACTAGAACCAAGTATTGGTGAAGGCATAACTGGAGAACAGTTTATAAAACTTCTGGAGCAGCTAAACATTCATCCAAATCAATCAACGATATCCAGATGGTTTAAAAGATGTGGAGGCTACAAGAGTAAAGCTTTCTACAACAAAACAGTTCTTATTCCTATTTGTGCGCTTGCACTAATTTACAAGTCGAAAAAACAAAACAACTCACTCGCTAAAGTCAGCTAAATTTGGAGAAAAACACATGGTTACTACAATTGCTAAACGCATTCAATCAAAACTATCTAGACAAGGATTAAAGGTGTCATTGGGTGAAATTAGACCAATTTACAAAGAATTGGTTAAAGACATAAATAAGCCAACAGATGAGGAGATATCAGCTATTTTTGAACACTTTATGAATAACGCCACTAAGTTAAACGTTATTAGTGAAGAACTGGAAATCGACACCACTACTACCACTGAAGAAGAACCAGAGGCAATCGCATCAATCCCCCAATCAGAAGAACCAGAAACAGCGCCCACTGGTGAAGGATTAGCAACAGTAGACAGCAACGTAAATGATGTAACTCAGTTGCAAACTATCGAAGATGATACTAGCACTGAGAAATCAGAAACATCTATATGTGTTGCGGCTCGCAAACATAAACGCTCCGGCTTGCAAACAAGAAAATTGTTGGCTCACATTAATTGCAAACAAGAAAATTGTTGGCTCACATTAATTGCAAACAGACTCATTATTATTTGCAA
>JAHHIM010000038.1:0-43901 GCA_019358915.1 Trichormus sp. ATA11-4-KO1 | reverse complement strand
TCACATTGGATTAGATTGGGGACTTTCAGAATCCGCAGTATGTCGAACAGTTTACAAAATTGAAAATATATTGATCAGTTCAAGAAAGTTCAGCCTACCTGGTAAGAAAGAGCTATTAAAAATGTCAAGTCGCTTCGCTCCAATTCAAAATTCAAAATTATTAATTCAAAATTAAAGACAATTAGTGGGAGCTTGAACTCGCCACTAATTTAAGACTGCCAAATCAAAGATTATGGCAGGGGCTTGAACGAGCGAATTAATCAATTACAAAATTTTATTTCTTCTTCATTTTGCATTTTGAATTTTGAATTTTGAATTCAAAAAAGGTCATCACAGGAAGCATTAGTTGTGATGGATGTAATGGAAAGTCCAATTGAAAGACCACAAAAAGGGCAAAAAAAATTTTTTAGCGGTAAACAAGGAGAACATACTTTAAAAACGCAAGTAATAGTTTGCCAAAAAAGCGGTCAAGTTATTTGTCTAGGGCATGGTAAGGGAAGAAATCATGATTTTCGGCTATTTAAAACAAGTGGTGTAAGATTTGGAGAATTGCTCAAAGTTATCGCGGATAAAGGCTATCAAGGGATTAAGAAAATTCATCAATTAAGCGAAACACCGATTAAGAAACTGAAAGGTAAGAAATTGACTAAAGAACAGAAGCAATCTAATCGAGAACTTAATCGATTAAGAATTGTGGTTGAACACGTTAATCGTCGGCTAAAAATATTCAATATTTTATCTAATCAATACCGAAATCGCCATCGCAGATTTGGATTAAGGTCTAATTTGATTGCCGGAATCTACAATCATGAATTAGCTTTAAAAGCTTAAATAAAGCAGAAATAATCATCCTAATTCAGCAAATAAATAATTGCTGAACCAGTTTGCTATATCAACTTTTTAAGTAAGGACTCTCCAGCAACAGTTAATATGAGAAACTTTGTAAATTGTGGCTATTTTAACTTCTTTAACGTCAAGAAAAATAACCCTTCATTATACCAAAAAATATTTATGCAAGAGTTCTTGTGTAAAAATTTTCTGCTCTGGTGTTACTTCGATCATGTTTTAAATCGCACTCATGCCGATATTTTCTCACCAACCGCTTGGTAAATAATTTGCTGCTTGAGCGAATCTGCTGCTACTGCGGCAATATTTTCCCAATCTTGAGGTGTCAATAATAACTCTAGTAACTCGTGTAATATTTCGTGATTAGATATGAACTCCTCACCATAAAGTTCATCGTTCCTTAGAGCTAAAAGTAGAGATTGTCTTACGAATGGTGTAGGCAATCTCAATTTTTCAAGTATTCTTTCTCTTGCTGTTTTAACGGCTATTTTTGTGGCTGTACCTAAATTCCAGTCATTAAGTAGCAACCTGACTTCTCTATTCAGGGAAATCCGTAAAGTTGTGAAACGCCCCATAAGTTCAAAGTTAAGCATGAGGTCGCCAAATGCACTTCCCCAATCTAATCCAGCACCAATGTTACCGCCGACAAGCTCCTCAGCTTCCACAGCTTGCCGTAAAAATTCTTCATCAAGTAATAAATCCATTGGATTTACTTGGTTATTTTGTCCAGGGTTATTGTGATTTTCATGAAATTCGTGCTGATTCATTGATCTGACACCTCATTTAGAAGAACTCCATAACCCGTACTCAAAGTAAATCAAATCATCGTAATCTTCATCTTCACCCAAGTCGATCATGTCTTGACGTTCATAAAATTTTTCTGCCCCAGGCAAAGAGTGTAGTCCCACTCTACCCTCAAAACCAAGTTCTAGGCTACGGGTTCTAGCAAAGCTTAGTAAAGCAGTGCCAACACCTTTATACTTTGGTGGACGTTGGATAACCTCACGATTCCAAGGAGCAGAAGCAATGCCATCAACATAAATCAACCGTTGACCTTCTGCCAAGCGTGAACCATGCAATTGAGTTTCAATGATCATCAAACCCTGGGTTTCACCTTTGTACTCGATAGCATAACCTTCCCGGTTTGGTTGCCTATTGATAACAAACTCAAGCTTAAACTCCCAATCCCAAAACTTATCTTCTTGTTCGTACAGCCTTAACTGTTCTTTCCACTGTTCGGTATACTCATCAGCGTGTTTTTGTGTCAACTCTACTAAATCTGCTTCCACATTGATGCTATCTTGACCGCGAATTAGCTTTACGGTTGTTGGCATGACAATTTCTTATCTGGCAAAAGAATTTTAATCGACCTGTTCGTCTTCTTCTTGCGGGAATTCAATTTCACCATCTTCCATTAGACAACTCCAGTCAACGCCATCCACATCAATAGATTCATCGTATTTATCAGCTTTGAGTATTTGTTTAATTAGTTCCTCCACGGGAATTTTCAGTATGGCTGCTTCTTGTTGTAAATCTTTACAAACTTCATCCCAGTTATCTGCATTAGACACTCTATCAATTAAAATAGCTTCGGCCATACGAGTCTTAGAAACACCTCTGGTATGTCCCCACAAAGACAAACGAATTTCTTTAACAATAGGAAGATTTACCGGAAATCGGCGATCACGTTTTCTCATGATGTGGAATATGGCAACAATACTTCTAATTTTATCGACAAATGGCAACTATTTAGTCACTAAATGGACTATCTTAGGTATCTAAATGGTACAGAATAAAAAGAACGCCCCGATGAGGCTAGTCATCGGGACTTCTCCCAACCACAGACTACACCTGTAGTAAGGAGCGATTGCATTATGACAGAAATTACAAGTTTAAACGACTTTTTTATTAAACATCCCATGTATCATCGTTCACTTGCTGAATTAATGGGAGTGTCCACATCTATTGTTGACAAGTGGAGTAATGGCGATCGCCGAGTCAGCCAAAGAACATTAAACGAGTTAAATAGGCTGCATATATTTTTAAATACTAATCCAGAGACTAGAAAAAAATATATCAAGATTGCACATTGTGCAGCTTAAGATAATTAACTGCACAATGTGCAATTCAAATGCTTGCCCACCAAGTGTGGGTATTTTAATATTTAGTTATGGTTCAACAGTTCGACCAGCCAATGGAGAAAATCAGCATAAAACAATGCCGAAGTTTACTGAAAATTCAATCTAAGGACACCATCAACAAATATTTGAAGGCTTTAAATTTTTTTGGAAACAAGTACCTGAGTTGGGAACAGGTTCAAAAAATTTTAGAACTGCAAATATTTTTAGGTTTAAAACACGGGAGAAACAGCAAGGAAGACTTCTGCCAAATGACCCGTGAGCAGATTGAACAGACATTTCAAAGCTATGGAGTTGATGTAAATGCCAGATTATTAGCATTAAAAAAGATACATAGAGACTCAGTACAGCAAAAACTAACTCGCGTGTCAATCCTCTAAAAAAATGCCCTGCGGAATAGTTGCTGATTACAGCCAAATACACTGGTTAGACAAGGATTCATTAAATTTTTGCCTTCAATGACAGACTACATTCATTCTGCTGAATTTACCAAAAATAGACTTTTCAAAGATTGCCAAAAACCATAGATTAATGTGCTACTGTTGTACTACAACGCTGAAATGCTTGCTAGAAAGGGATTCAGCAGAACGTTAGGAAGCTGAGTGTACATAATCTGATTCTTAAACCCCGGAAAGTTGGTACATTTTTTTCTCATAGGGTAGTGAATGTAGTACAGACGGAGTAAGTACAGATATCCAAATATACGGAGATAGCGTAATGTGTACAGGAATAGAAGTCAGGAGTCAGGAGTCAGGAGTTATACCAATTTGCAATTTGCAATAGAGCCTACGGCACGCTCCGCGAACGCAATTCGCAATTATGAATGGAACATTTAAGATTAATTCACTCAGGCTACAAGCTCCTGATTTCAATCATGCGAAAAAAGAAATTGCTCACCCATCAATATTCAAGTCCTCAACTACCGCTACAGGGAAACAAGCTACAGTTGTGGGTTCTCATACTAATTCTTCAACATTAAAAAAGCTAGATATGACAGGGATTTGAGAGTGTGTATCTGTCGCATCTTTTTTAAAATTGGTATTTAATTGCGAACTGCGAACTGCGAACTGCGAATTGGAGATAATCATGTGTACAGGAGAGAGAAATACACCAAAACAACTCTTGATGGTGCAACTGAGACAATAGAAAAGGAAGAAAGAAATCCATCAGGTTTGTTAGAATTTTGTACAGCCATTATGGCAATTACACTTTCAATATTGACAGCCGCTTTGATTTTGCAGAGCTTTAACCATGCCAGTAGTATTAGAAGATTGGATCAGCCAATCAAGCAATCTGAGAAATATTTGTGAAAAGATTCGCGGATGTAAAATCAGCGATCGCACATGGTATGACTGGGAGCGATTAGCGGGGGCTTGTTATGCACAAGGCAAGAGAGTATCGGCTCGTCAGTACACACAAGAGCAGACAAAAATGCTGTTGTGTTTGGCATGGTTAAGGAAGGAGAATCCACGGCAAAAAGTCACTTATAGAAGCCTGAGAGATTACTACAAAGCCAATGAATACAAATTGGAGGAAGTATTTGATAAGTATTGCGAACAGGTAAATTCAGGTGAAGTATTTGTCGCAGATGAAGTCAAAGCACCACCAGAAAAAATAGCGTTAAGTGAGGTAAAGAAATGCTGCGACCGAATTATGGGGCGGGAGATATCCAGGAATTGTTGGGCAAGTTGGAAACAATATCTAGGGATTCCAAGGTATGAACGCTATGTGGAGGAGGGGACAGCCTCTTTACTGACATATATGGCGTGTTGGAGGCATGATCATCCGACAAAAAAGTTTCCCTCAATCAGCCGCTTAATCACGATGATGAAACATTGGTCGCGTCGGGCGATGACCTTGGAGACAGCATCGAGTGCCAAAATGTGGCATCAATGGCGGATGAGGGGATGTAAGGGGAGAGACTTACACAGATATTTGGCAATGTGTGGCTATAAAGTTTCAATTCGCACTTTATATAAGTGGGGTGAATTTAGCCAACGCAAGCATTATTCGGTTTCAGAGTTAGCCAAGTGGGAAAAAATCGCATCACAAAAGAGGTGTGCATGATTCGATTGTTAGACGGATTCAATAACGCTTTGGCCTTCACAATTAATTTTGTGTTGTGCGGAGAATATTGTAATTTTAGCTAAGGAGTCAGGAGTCAGGAGTCAGGAGTCAGAATAAATGAGACAAGCAGCAAAGACATTTCAAGATTTAATAGTTTGGCAGAAAGCTCATCAGTTTGTTTTAAATGTATATCAACTAACTGGGCAATTTCCTAAATCAGAAGTATTTGGCTTATCGTCTCAATTTAGACGTGCAGCCGTTTCTGTCCCTGCCAATATTGCGGAGGGTTTTAAAAAGAAAGGTAAGACAGATAAGGCGAGATTTATGAATACGGCCCAAGGTTCATTAGAAGAATGCCGATATTATTTAATTCTCGCTAGAGATTTAAATTATGGTGATATGTCAAAGGCAATGAATCAACTTGAAGAAGTTAGCAAATTACTAACAAGTTATGCTAATTCAATTCTGACTCCTGACTCCTGACTCCTGACTCCTGACTCCTGACTTCTGAATTCTAATCATTAAGGAGAGAAAAATATGGCACGTAGAGGCTCAGAAATAACAGTACCAGAAGAAACAGCAGTACAGACCCAAAGTAAAAGTATTACCAGAGGTAGAAAATCAGAAATTACAACTCATCAACAACAGTCAGAAGCGCAAGTGATTGAGGAGTTAGAAATTGCCTTTGACTTGGATTTACGAATGGCGATTATTCAAAGATTAGTACGAGACAAGCACATAATCTTTGAACAGCAGGACAAAGAACGTCAAGTTACAGAGGCATTAGAAATAGCTCGATTAGAAGCGATTGAAAAAGCAAAAGAGGAAGGTAAACAACAGGCTAGAGCAAAGATGGCTCAAAAAAAGCGAGAGCAAAAAGCGGTAGCACAGCAACATTTTATTGATGTGGAGTTGGAGCAATTAATTGATAGTTGTGATTATTTGCCTTATGAAACGATGAAACAAACAATTGATGGATTTGCAGCTCGTTTAGGCGTGAAATTGGAGTGGAGAGACTTAGATGATGGACAATTCGAGTGCAACGCCAGTGTCGCCTGAAGAAACAAGGGGGCGGGGAGCAGGGGTCAGGGGGGAAAAACAGGAGTTGCATTCTCAGGGCATCTCATCTGAAATTCAGGATTTCATCGATTCTGTAAATCAAGGGAAAGGATTTAATGCCGTCACGGAAATCATCAGCGAGGAAGTACAACGCCAACTCGAATCGCACTTACTGAATTTCCAGTCTTGCATCGCCCAGTCAAACTTGGCAGCAATTGAGGTAATGGCAGAAGAATTGCAGAAGATAAAAGAGGAATCTGCAACGTTAAGCGGGGTGATGGAAAGATTGACCGCAGCCGTCGCCCCCGACCTCCCAGCAACCGAGGATGAAGTGGTTTCATTCCAGCAAGCGATTAACAATCTGGAGCAATATGGGGCAATTATTCCATCTAAAGCAGATATTGTGGCGAGTCAATTCAGACTCAAGAACCAACGGGCTTGGTCATTGGTGTGGCAAGCTTTAGCCAAACTGTTGATCAAGAAAGTAGAAAAAGTGTTCGCAGGTAAGCCGAAGCAATCTGATCCACTAGAAGAAAAATTCAAACAACTGGAGGACGACTTTTGAAAACAGCGTATTTTCATCGAGCGTACTGGTGCTACGAGAATAATCTGGGAATTGCCAAAATTCATCATGAACCACTAGGGATTTTTGCAATATTGTTTGAAAATGGCATTCCTATAATCAATGTTAATTTCCTCAAAAAAGATGAGTTTTCGTACTACTGGCAGAAGTACAAAAAGCAAGGAATCACGTTACATCTAGGGTTAAAAGTGGGAATCGATACTGAATTAACCAGGGTAATTGAGAAAGAAAATATTTTCAAATTCCCTGAGATTAATTTAGAAGTCAAATTAGAAAATAATACCCGTTATTTTCGTTCACTAGATGGTGAATGGACAGAACTTGATGATGATGTGTTTGTCGAATATAAACCTTGTGATTCGCTAATAGACGTGAGGTAGTCATGGTCAGAGGATCTAAGCCAGAAACTCCCAAAGATGGAGCATTAAACCTCTCGGATTTGAGTGGTGATGTTAGCAAAGCAATAGTATTCCCAGATTCCCACTTTGGTCTAGAGTCAGCAGTTTGGGAAAATGCCCAACGCATTGCTGATATGTTGCCTGTGGATGTGAAAGTCTTTGGAGATTTAACCGAAGAAGATATTGCTGATGCCCTGGATAAAGCCAAAGGTGCAGAGTTTCAGTCAAAAAAATGGACAGAATACTCTTCAGCTATTAGTCGCTACCTCAAAGCTTTGTACAAAGTACGTGAGAAGCAAGCCGAAGTCAGTGAAAATGTGGCTGAAGCCAGAGTACAACACGCTGAATTGGAAAAGAACTTAGGGACATCCTTAGCTAATTTGGAGTCGAAGTTTAGACAAATTGTCGGTGGGTCACGTTCGGCGATCGCTTCTGCACAAGATGACCTGACTATTAGTTTGGGTAAGATTGCTGACCAATATTCTGAGTCCAAAGCCAAGAAACAGGAAAAACTGTCGGCAGAAAAAGCCAAAAAAGAACCGACTCCATACGAAGAACAAACCAGTAATTTGGTGACTAGATTCCAAGAACTCAGGAATGCTCGATATTCAGGAACACCCGGGATTACACAACGAATTAGGGCTGTAAAGTAGGGCAGGGGGGCAGGGAGCAGGGGGCAGGGGAGATGAATCAATTCAAAATTCAAAATTCAAAATTCAAAATTAAATACAGCCACCCACAAGGGGTGGGGTTTCTACCTACCTTGGGATACAAGGACTGTTTCGCCCACAAGGGGCGAGGTTTTGAACCTAACTTTTTTTTCATAAATAAAAAACCATGAGGACTTAGAAGTTTATAAAATGGCATTTGATGTCGCAATGAGAATTTTTGACCTATCTAAGAAATTCCCTATTGAAGAAAGATACTCATTAACAGATCAAATTCGTAGATCATCTCGTTCTGTTTGTGCAAATATGGCAGAAGCATGGAGAAAGCGACGCTACGAAGCTGCTTTTATCGCTAAATTAAATGACTGTGAAGCAGAGTCCGCAGAAACACAAACATGGCTAAAATTTGCAGTGAAATGCGGCTATTTAGATGTTGAAACAGGTAGGGAATTATATGGAACTTATAACAAAGTTCTAGGTATTTTAGTAACCATAATCAATAATCCATCACCTTGGCTAATAAAACGTTAATTATTCCCCCTGCTAAGAGCTCCCTGCCCCCCTGCTTTCACCGGAGGTGAAAAGATGTCACAAATTTGTAGATTATTGATTTGGATATGTGGCTTTGTCATAGCTAGCGCGATCGCCCAACTAATTAGCTTACTACCGTGGTCAGCACTGGTGATTGGAGTTGCGGCCACCATTACTTACTCTCAAGGTAAAAGTAGTAGAGATATGCTGCTACAGGTAATTGCCACTGGTTTAGCATTTGGGTGGTTGAAATGTTACTTCCTTGGTTAAGAATTGGGGCAAGTGGAATAGTGGCGGTGGTGCTAACGCTATCCTCTGACCCCAAAGAATTAAAACTATTCATACCTGCAAATTTAACAGCGATGGCACTCTCCAGTTATGCAGGTGTGTCCATACGAAAACTACAAAGATATTACGAAGACCAAGAGCGACAAGAAGATATGCTGGCTGCCTTGAAGGACACTCAGGCAGAGGAGCAACTGCAATATCTAACTAGTGCTGCGGAAAGGAAACGGTTGTATGAGGAATCGGACAAGGATACTGAACGGCAACTGAAACTACTACAACAAACAGCACCCTTGTTCAGTGAAGTGCTGACAGTTACTGGACAGAGTGGGGCGGTCAATCGCATGGCCTTGGGCATGATCCAAAATGGGGAATCCCTGGGGAATGTATTGCTGGCAACCTCAGAGGCAGAAATGCAACTGGAGCAAGCAAAAGTGCAAGCCCAAATTCATCAACGCCAGTTGGAACTGCAAGCTCAACACGCACAGCAGGCACTCAAAAGTGCTAATGCGGAAGTGGTGACGGTGGCTACTCCTAGTACAGCAGTATCTACTGAGCCAACCTCATCACCAAAAATGGAAGGCTTGAGAAAAGCAGCCAAGGTAGTTGGACTAGAAACTCAATGCTTAAGAGTTGACAAAGCACCCAGCTACGAGAGACTGATATTTTCAGTGAGAACTGAAGATTTTAACTCACTGAGTAAATTTAAAGCGGCGGCAAAACTAGCTCTGGGAGTAACTGCTAGTGATTTACCTTTCTATATATATGCGCCTGAACAGATAGCTGTAGAAATTCCCTTGAAACCAGAAGACCGCACTTACTACGACTTCCCTGTGCGGCAATGGAACCAAAGAGAAAGGCTAATTGTACTAGGTCAATCCCTGGATGGTGAGGTGACTATTGATTTAGCCAGTGAGGACACCCCGCAATTATTAGTAGTCGGCACTACTGGTTCTGGTAAGTCTAACTTCTTTCGCGCTGCTGCCTACTGTTTGCTCATGCAAGGTGCGCGGGTGGATGTTTGCGGTGGTAAAGTTTCGGATTATGAGGATTTCGCGGATCGTTTCCCCACAATCACGATGAACGACATGGGTAAAACTTTTGAGTTTGTGGGTGAGTATTTTCAGGAGTGCGATCGCAGAAACTCGATGACCAAAGCTGAACTAGCCCTTGAGCAACCTTGGGTGTTATTCATTGATGAGTACAAAGGTACTGTGCCACTGGATGATAAACAAAGGCGAACTTACGATCAGCAATTGTGTGAAGTTGGTCGCCGGGGGAGAGGACTAAAGATTCATGTTGTTGTCGGGCTGCAACGCGGAGCTAAGAGAGGAAAAGAAGATCCGCAAGGATTACCCCCAGATTTACGTGATAACTTGCCTTGTAGGATTGCGTTTCGCTGTGTGGATGCTGTCAGTGGTCGGATGGTGCTGATGCGGCGGGGGGAAGCCGTGACATCTCTGCAAGGTCGTGGCGATGGGATTGTGCAGTCTGGGTTGTTGGATAGACGTTTTCAGGCTTATCGATTTGAGAATATCCCTAGTTAATTCGTAAGTCGTAATTCGTAATTGAAGATGAAAACTAGCATAACGCATAGAACTAAAGCATTTGCGGTCAGAATTATTAAAGCTTGTTGTTTTCTGGATGAAAAGTCTGGAGTTTTAAGAACTTTGTCTAAACAACTGCTTCGTTCTGGAACTTCAATAGGTGCAAATTGTCGAGAAGCACAATCAGCCCAATCTGACAAAGATTTTATTAACAAATTAGAAATCGCGTTAAAGGAGGCAAGAGAAACCCAATACTGGTTAGAAATATTAATCGAATCTGAACTAGTAGAACAGCAAAAATTTACCTTACTTTTGACAGAGGCAAATGAAATAGGAAAAATTTTAACCGCTTCAACCAGAAAACTCAAAGAAAAATAATTACGAATTACGAATTACGAATTATTATGTTGCCATCTAAATTTGTTGAAGCGGCTGGGTTTCCTCTGCCCTGGCAAGAAAAACACCTACAGCAATATATCAGCGATCGCCTAACTGAACGTGGATTCCAAACTCATCTAGAAGTTCAAGCTAACGGTGGCAGAGCAGATATTGTGTCTAACTGGCAAGGTGGAGCGATCATCGAGTGCAAAAAGTACCTCAACCGTGACACCATATACCAAGCAGTTGGACAACTCAACCTGTACGGGCTGAATAACACGCACAAGCTCATCGTCATGGGTTTCCTCACGCCTGATGCCCGTGAGCAACCATCGGCACTCAAGACAGCTTCGATGGTTGAGCAAAACCCACGCATTCAGGTAGTTTTTGTGAATACTGATGAGGAGTGGTTGCCCGGTAGTAAAGTGCGAATTGGTTTCGGGGATTTCAGCTTTTGGAATCTCCGCCTCCCTCAATTACCCAATTTTCAAGATTGGCGTTGGTGGTTGAATGTAGCGAAAGCCAATCCTTTAATTTTAGTACTGGCTTTTTCTCTGTTTTTGGGAGTGCTGCCAGAATTGCAAAAAGTGGTATCTGCTACTTCAACACAGCAGATTCAGCAATCCAGATAAAGTAGACTTTAGAGAATTGAGAATAAGTTAAGATGACATTAATCATCTGGATAAAAGCATGAGTGACCGAGAAACAGTTCTTGAACTTGTAAAACGCTTACCCGAAAATGTGACTCTGCGTGAGATTCTTCGGAAAATCGAATTTATTGCTGCTGTCAAGTCGCTTCGCTCCAATTCAAAATTAAAAATGCAAAATTCAAAATTAAAGAGATTAATGGGGGCAAAACAATTCAAAATTATCAATTCAAAATTCAAAATTATTTCTTCTTCATTTTGCATTTTGCATTTTGCATTTTTAATTCCCGTAGGGGACTCACCACTAATCTAAGACCGTCAAATCAGAGATTATGACGGGGGCTTGTACCCAGAATTAATTAATTCAATTTTTTTATTTCTTCTTCATTTTGCATTTTGCATTTTGAATTTTGAATTCAAAAAAGGTCAAAGAGGGTTTATCCGAAATTGATCAAGGCAAAGGAGTTGCAATTGAATCTGTAGAACAGATGATCCAAAAATTACCAACACAATCAAAATGGTTCAATTCGCACCAAAACTTTTAACTGTTGATGAATTCATTACCAACTATGGTGATAGCACTCGTTATGAATTAATTGATGGGGAATTAGTAGACATGGAACCCACTGGGCCACATGAGCAAGTATCTGGTTTTATTGGGCGAAAATTAAATGTTGAAATCGACCGCCAAGAAGTATCCTATGTTATTCCCCATCGCTGTCTAATTAAATTGCTAGGGACAAACACAGCTTTTCGTCCCGATGTGGTTGTGTTAGACCAAATGCAACTGATTAATGAACCACTCTGGCAAAAAGAACCTGTAATTACATTAGGAAAATCAATCAAATTAATAGCTGAAGTTGTCAGTACAAACTGGCAGAATGACTATGCTCGTAAAGTTGAAGATTATGCTTTGTTAGGAGTAACTGAATACTGGATTGTTGATTATTTGGGCATTGGCGGTAGAGAATATATTGGCAAGCCTAAACAACCAACAATTACGATTTGTACGTTAATAGAAGATCAGTACCATAAACACCTATTTCAAAATAATGATCCGCTTTTTTCTTCAGTATTTCCTAGTTTGCAATTAACAGCACAACAAATATTTGCCTCTGGTGCAACTCATTCTATTTAAACGCAATGTTTCGATAAATCGTTATCAATTATGAGAATTGGCAAATGGTTAGAGAATACACCCCCCAAACACAATCCGATTCGACCAATCTCCTGCAAATAGATACGAACCATGTCTGGACCAGGGCAAACGCATCTAAAGTATAAGAATCCTTTAATAGCAAGGGTTTCGGCATTTTTTAATTTACCCTATTTTTTCGTCAATAACCTTACCCAGCAAGGGTTTTAGAAATACCGTGCGTTCGCCCTGATGTCTGGACTCAGGCTGGACATACAACAAAGCTGTTTTTTGATAATTAGACGAATCTAAGATTATAGATCAAATAGCTGAATAATTTTTCTAGCTTTGAGTAGTTACATGGGACTTGAAATTGCCACCTCTGCCACAATCGTGTATATCTTCGCTGATCATTCGTAGTCCGCCCAGCCAGGGTGTGGAACGGAAAACTGCTCAACAAAATGTATTTATCTATTTTTATTAATCCCAAACTCTATTAAAATAAAATCATTAAAATTATTATTTTACAAAAAACGGCTGTCGAATTATGCCTAGAAAATCCAAGGAATTTACAGAATTACTCAAGCAAAAGCAACAAGACAAAGAGAACCAGAGAAATTTAAAACAATTGGCACAGAAGGTTAAGCAAGGAGAATTTGGGGAATCCATATCTCAGATAATTATAGAACCTCCTGGAGCCGAAAAGATGTCTGAAGTTTTGGAAGAGTTTGTTGAGCCTTATATAGATTCTGTTGATAGTATAGAAGCCCACAGGAATTTATTGCAATTAGCTATTCTTGCGTGGAATACTTCTTTACTACCTCAAGCAGAGCAACGAAAAATAGTTGATAGTGCCTTGACTAAAAATTTATTTGGAGGAGATATCCAGATGCAAAAAGAAATCAAACAATTAGTGAATAAAATGATTGAGAGGAAACAAAACTATTTTCCTCAAATTAAGCGATTTATAACAGACTTTACCCTAAAAGGAACAGGAAAAAGAGTTCATCTTTCTGTTGCATCAACTTTACATAAAATTGAATAGAATTAAAACACTCAAAACTATGTCGGCTGCACCAACCTCTGCCACAATCGCGTGTACCTCTGCTGATCATCCGTAGTTCGCACAGCCAAAGATATCGCTTTCTTGTCACCAACCACAATTGCTAATTTCCTGGCACGGGTTAGCCCTGTATAAAACAGGTTACGCGACAGCATGATGTAGTGCTGCATATACAGTGGAAGTATCACTACTGGATACTCACTGCCTTGGCTTTTGTGTATAGTTACACTCCAAGCCAGCGTAATTTCATTGAGGTCAGCATAATCGTAAACCACAGGTCTACCACTATAATCAACCGTAACTTCCTGTTCTTCAGTATCGATACTCAAGATAGTCCCCAAGTCCCCATTAAAACTGTTAGAAACAGCATTATGGTACAAATATACTAAATCATAGAAAAATCGTTACTGAATCAGTACAAAAAGTCTAATATAGAGTATCTACACCGCATCTGCCATGACCAAACGTCTTCTTGTGGTCGAATCCCCCGGTAAAGTCAAAAAACTTAGTCAAATTCTGGGTGCAGATTGGATCGTCCGCGCCAGTTGTGGTCACATCCGAGAACTGAGTAATGAGGGCGATGATTCACTAGGATTCAGCATAGATGGCAGTCGTGTGAAGTGCAATTATATCCCTCGTGATCAACGAGCTAAAGAAACCATCCAGAAACTCAAGTCTGCGGTCAAGCAGGTTGATGAAGTGGTTTTGGCAACAGACCCAGACCGAGAAGGTGAGACAATCGCTTGGCATCTCAAGGAAGTGCTAGGACTCAAAGAACCAAAGCGAGTGGTGTATACGGAGATTACAGCAGCAGCAGTTCGAGCAGCAATTGCCAACTCCAGAAAACTCGATTTCAACTTGGTGGGTGCGGGGCTGTGTCGGGATTGCTTAGATAAGTTGGTAGGGTACAAAGGCAGTCCTCTGGTTTGGGCATTGAACAACGGAGCCAAAAGTGTTGGTAGAGTCCAAAGTGCAACCCTACACCTCATTTGCCAGCGAGAAAGAGAAATTCAGACATTTGTCCCCCAAGACTATTGGAATGTCTTCGTGGACTACGCTGAAGGATTTCGGGCTTTTTACAAAGGTACGACAGACTCTCGCCAGGAAACGCAGCAGGAAGAAACTGACACTAATGATGATGCCAACCCAAATGCTACAAAAACACCCGAATCTAAACGTGTTTTATCTGAAGCTGAGGCGACACGGTTAGTTGAACAAGCAAGGCAACATCCTCACAAAATTATCCACATCGAAGGTAAAACAGTTAATCGTCAACCACCTCCACCATTCACAACTTCTACCCTCCAACAAGCCGCCGGTTCCAAAATGAGATTTTCCCCAGATAAAACTATGCAGGTAGCCCAAAAGCTGTATGAAGCTGGGTTGATTACATATATGCGAGCAGATTCAGTGATGCTGAGTCCCGAATTTTGTGCCAGCGCGCGGCAATGGTTGGAGCAGAATGACCCATCAAATGTACCCCAGCAAGTAGCAAAACACCGTAGCAGCAAGTCAGCGCAAGAAGCACATGAGGCTATTCGTCCGACAGATGTTTTTCGCCCTTCAGCACAGCTGCGGGAAGAACTGCCCTCTGATGAATTCAATCTGTATGTGTTGATTTGGAAACGTGCTGTTGCTTCCCAGTGCAAAGCGGCTCAACTGAGAAAAACTCAAGTCATCACCCAGTCAGGAAATCTGCTGTGGCAAGCCAGGGGGCAGGTGATTGAGTTCTACGGGTACGCTCGATATTGGAATAATCTCAGCAAGGATTCAGAGTTACCTTTGTTACAACAGGGACAGGCACTCACTCTGGCGAATGCAGCCCATGAGAAAAAACAAACCCAGCCGCCGCCACGCTACAGTGAACCAAAACTTGTACAGTTGATGGAACGCAAAGGTATTGGTAGACCCAGCACTTATGCTCCCACTGTTGCTACTCTCAAGAAGCGCGATTATGTAGAATTGAAAAAAGATAATCTGCAACCAACAGCTTTGGGTTTGGAGGTGGATGCGTTTTTGCAGAAAGCGTTGCCAGATTTACTGGAAGCAGAGTTTACCGCCAAAATGGAAGATGCACTGGATGCAATAGCAGAAGGTAAGCAAGGTTGGCAGCAATATCTCAGCACTTGGAATCAGGATTACTTTGTACCTGCGCTCTCCAAAGCTAAATTCCTAGTTGCGGGTGCATCAAATGGTACAGCTTCTGTTGAGCGTAAGTTTGAAACTTCTAGAACTCATTGCCCACAGTGCAATAGTTTGATGTCAAAAATACCCAGCACTAAGGTCAAGAAAAAGTATTTCCTTAAATGTACCAGTGGTTGCGAGAATGTGGTGCTGTTTTGGAGCGATCGCTCTAAGACCTGGGAAGCACCCCGTAGCCAGGACAGCGAACCAAAAGCTCCAGCTAAGATAACTTCGCATCCTTGCCCTGTGTGTCAGAAGCTTTTAGAGGAGTACATTTATACTAAAGATGGACAGCAGAAGACAATGCTCCGGTGTTCAGATCCTCAGTCTCGTCAGGATAAAAAACACAAGGATGTGGCTTATTTCAATACAGCGAAAGGATGGTGGAGTCCAAGTTTTGGGGAGTTGCCAGTGAAGGTAAATTAACGGTTCACTTTGAGTAGCTTTTACCTTGATTGTAGTGATGCTCTTCCTGCGATACTTGGGATTAATAAGTTCTCAGCAAGAGCGAACATTGCCTGAGTTATCTACAGTCGGTGATTGGGAACTTATGCAAAAATAAATCAAACGTAAAAGAGGATATTATGCCAGTACCCGCAGAATACCAGCGTGCTTCAGATGATTTCTATAGGTATTTGGTAGATGCACGCGACATAGCAGGGTTATGGAGTACACACGTAACTTACACAATGACTCAAGGGGTGTTTCAGACGTTTCGCCGCAGGCTTTCCACTGAAGATGCGATAGCTTTTGCGAATGTACTGCCGATTTGCTTGAAAGCACTTTTTGTAACTGACTGGGATACGAATGAGCCGCACAAGTCTTTTGAAGATCGTGAAGAGATGATGAGGGAAGTAAAATCATTGCGTGGGGAACACAATTTTTCTACGGAAACAGCAATTAGAGATGTAGCCGTTGCCCTGAGACGACACGTAGATGAGAAAGCCTTTGATCGAATTCTGGCCAAATTGCCAGCAGGTGCATCTGATTTCTGGAAAGTATAACAGGCTTGTTCGTTGTTTTACCAATCACTTCCAAAGAGTGAGCATGGAATATATTCAAACAAAGCGATCGCACTTCTACACCTGTTGCCACAATGAACTACTTCAATCCCACCAATAGGTAACAATTACTGCATCACTATCATGTTCAACATCTTCACCCCACAGCGCCTCTGCTAGTCGAGCTTTCAATTGGCGCTGAAGTCGAAAAGCATATTCTTCATTTGTACCATCCGTTATCTCTACCGAGTCAGCGTGCCACTTTTTCCCTAAGTCTAAAAGTTGAGATACTTTTGTGTCTTGGTTTTGGGTCAGGATATATAAAGTATCAGCAGGATAAGCCACAAAATGGATGATACTGGTTTCGGGCATTGGGCTATAGTTTGCCATTGCCAAGAGGGTATCAATTACACCACCAAAACTCAAACCGTTTTCATCTGGTGCAAAAATTGGTTTTGTGAAAACAAAGCTTGCCCATAAATCTGTGCGCGAAGCAAGGTCAGTAATCACCTGTTCACCGTTGAATCGATTAAATTGGCGTTGCCAAACCAATGCAGCAAAAAGTTCTTGAGGAGAATAAGATCGAGCAATTAATTGTATTTTGGTTAAGTCAAGCATTGCAACCTATTTTTTCTTTACGTCAACCCCAAATTTCTCATCGCCTTCCACAAATTAGGTCGTCGTTTGTGCTGAATTTTCCATTGGGACAACAAGCTATCATAATTCTTTGGTGCTAACTCTTTCAAGGCCAACATCCATTGTGCATTTTTTGTATAGTCTGAGTTTTGGGACATTTCCGGTTTGGGTACGAAATTGTGTAAATTTGCTTGCCAATAAGCTATTACTCTTTCCCACAAATCGGGGGGTGCATATTCTTGGAGATATATTCTCCTAGAAACATCATCTGGTGTCGATATTTGGTTAGATTGAATCACAAACTCATAAAATTTAGGATACGGAAAATTTCCCTGGTACTTTATTTGGGTCAAATCTCTTGTTAACAAATGTATTACATTATATTCCCTACCCAGTTGTGCCGGATCTCCAGGCAAGTTCTCCAACCACTCGATAATTTGTTTCCTAAACCAAGTATGTCCTTTTTCTTCTGTCATAATACTATCGAGTAACCAATGCAACCACCAATTCTCTACGGGTTTTGGATTTGTATAAACATCTAAATATCTGTATGGTGTATTACGTTTAATTATTGATTCACGCCAAGATGTAAACAATGCTTGACGAGTATTTTTACTTAGTGGTATCTCATCAAAAGCTTTGAACATACTCGACCAGTCGTAACAACATTTAAAAGTAATCTGCTGAATTTCTAAAGCATTTACCCGTTCGATTTCTCCCAATTCTCGAACAGCTTGCTGATAATAGCGAAGTAAAGTTTTTTGATTTTCTCCATTCCCCGGAGCGTAAGACAATCCATCCAAACTAACAAATAGCAGTGAATTTTCCGGTGTCCAGGGATTCTTGTCTTGTTTATTTTTTAATAACGCATCCAAAGTCTCTTGAATCACTGTCAGACTTTCTTGATATTCCTGTTTAATCAATAAATCCTCAATTACAGGTAAACCATTTTGCCATTGCTGGGAAATAGTAGCCCGGAGATTGTTCAAATATATCTCTGGTGTGGCAAATTGCTGCATCAATTCCATGTAAATTATATGCCAATAGGAATAAGTATTTTCTAGTTCCGACTTCCACTCTTTACTTTCCCGATTGGCTGTCATCCCATCTAAAATTATTTTTTTTTGAACATCGGGTAAATTAGAAAAGAAATCAATCACAGCATCATCGTCTAAACTGGTGTGGGAAAATTCTTCTGACCATTCCCTAATTTTTTGAGCTAATTTGAACCCATTTTGTCCTTGTGACTGCACCAATAACCATTCCCACTCCAACAAGCTGCTTGTTGTCGCTCCTTCTAAATGAATCCCATTAGCAATTTCCATCCAATCGGGTATACCATCAGCGATGTCTGTTTCTGCTGACAACAAACTAGCTGCAAAACCATCATCATGACTAAAGCCATTCTCAAAAGCTGTTTTTACCAATGGCTTCATCTTTTGTGCAACTACTTCCAAATCTTCCACAAAAGTACAATCATCAAAATAAGGTTCTTCCCAGTGTACTTCTTGGACTATATATTTCCCCTCTTCCTGGGATGCTTGCCAAATAATTTGATTCCATTCTTCCCATAATTGAGACCAAGTTTGCGCTAACTTTGCCAAAGAAGTTGGTTGTGCTTTGCTGGTTTTTACCTGTTCTACTGTTTGAGGTGGAGCGATGATTTGAATTAAAGTCTCTTGAGTATCTCCTGGCAGTTGGGCAAAGGTCATTTCTCGCTGTTCATCGGATAAAACTGCAAGTAATTCATCCAGTAGCTGGGAAATTTCCTCTTCGGTAAGTGCTTCCAAGATGCGTGAACCAACAGAGTTTTGTAATATGATGTTATCCTTAGATTTGCTCTGGCTCTTTTTTGGCATCTCGGTAAATTCCCTTAGCAATATATCAATAGCCTATTTCAAGCAGAGGGAACTAGAGCAGCGGTCAAACATTATTTAACAAGTGTCAACCTTCGATTTCCATCTCCAGCAAGCTTAAAACTTTCTCCTCCAACGCCGTCAAATAAGCCCGATTGAGCTTCCCCAGCGACTCCAGAAACTTCTGCACCGACTCCTCAAGTTCACTGGAGTACACTCGGCTGATGCGATCGCACAATAACTGCATCTGCTCACAATCCTGCGGCAAGTATTCATAAGATTTCAGATGCTTTAGCCCAACCGTAAGTTCTCCATTCCAGATTTTCACTGTACAACTGTAATCGTGAACTGCGGTGACTATGCACCAGCAACCGCCCTTGCCCCGTAGATCAGGGTTGTCTTTAGCTAGAATTTGGCAGACTTCACCAATTTGGTAGGTGTTGGGTACTTTGGTTTTCTCCATTATGCGCTGCACCACATCCTTCACGACCCTACCACTTGGCACTTTTCCACCAGCTTCTTCTACAGCCTGTTGCCATACCTCTTGCTGTTGCTGGGGTTCAAGCTTTGTCAGGGGACGGACTTGGCGCTCATTCGTGGGCAGAATTTGGGAACCATTGGTTGTCAAATCCTCTCTCACTACATTTTGACAACCAATGCTTCAGCTGCGGCAATCAAGTAATTCGATTGTTGCCGACTATGCCCAAATCTATCACGGCAGTATTCTTCAAAAGTGCGGTGAGTCGAACGGTACAACCGCCTGTCGCGCAACTCCATTAAAGCTTTCCCAGCTTCATAGAATGCCCGTTCCACCTTACGCTCCAAGTGCAGGCGATCGCGCTCTTCTTCAGGGGTTAACTCTGGTACTTCAACAGCAGACACATCGATGATTACTGAAGTTGGATCTTCTTGAAGGGAGATATCGTCATTTGTGGAGTTAGCTGCTGAAGTTGAATTGGTAGATGCGGCAGAGGCGGATTTATTGCGCTTGTGGGGTTGTTTGTCCATACGTCCACCTCTTTTGGTTCAGTGGCGTTTACTCAGATTAGGCTACAAAGATATGCGGAAACTGTGGGTAGTTGCAATCGCATAACAAGAAAGATGAATAGAAAAAGCAAAGCTTTAAAGATAGAGCCAAAAGATTTATTTTACTCAGTTGTATGAGCCGATTCCTTGACTGCTGCTATCAGTTCATCAAAAGTACATTCGTACAACTTTATAAGTTCACTAAACTGGTCAATCCGTAGCTTTGGAATAGTCTTCCCATATTCCCAGTTGCGAACAGTAGATTCTGCTATGCCCACACGGCTAGCGACATCCACTGTTCTTAATCCCTTTCTTTCTCTTAGCTGCTTCATATTCATTACCTAAGTTTACCAAGAGTGTATTATATCTTATTCAATTATCTAATTACTATATTTAGTTAAAAGATACTGTTTTGCTATTGACAATCGCTAACTGGTTAGCAGATAATAAAAATATAGAGAAGCGCCCTGGACTCGCAATCTCAAGCGCTTCTCTTGCCCTAAATTTAAAGGCTCATCAATCATGACACACGCCATATACTCCCATCAACAGCTGCAACTGAAATCCATTGCCCGGCTCAAGCAAATCTACTCAAAAATGGGTTGCACAGTCGAAGTAAACGACAAACGCTGCAAGGATGCCTGGATTAGTGCGATCGCTCAACACCAAACCGCCCAACTGCAAAAGATTGACGAGCAAACCAAAGCCCAAGCTGAACTCGACCAATACATCAGCGACCAAGCCGAAGCATTTGCCCCAGAGGAACTGACAACTGTAGAAATCAACTTCTACCACCATGAAGTCTATGCTGGTCAACGGCTCATCGCTTACATCACCTATGATCCCAACGATTTTGACCTTCAGCCTTGGGTAGTAATGGTGAACGGCGAAGAGAAATTCCGTGCTAACACTTGGGCAATATGCCACCGCTTCATCCAATGGCATCACAAGGACGGCACACTTAATCCACCAACTTTAGATGAAATACCAGAAGTCCCCACTATTTTAACAATCTCGTTTTACGACCAAGAAGCATTTGTTACCGGGAAATTGATAGCCAGCATTTTTTATGATCACGACAACCATGAAGACTTGTACTGGCGAGTGATCATCAACGGACAAGAGATTTTCCGCGACCTTTCAGCCGCCAGATGCCACAGTTACATCAAGCAACAGTACCAGCAAGGCACTTTACCAGTGCAAAAGCCATTTGTAGAACCCTGCACCACAGGTAACGAAATCATGGCTGTTATTTTCAACGAGTGCGAGAAATACGAGTTGGAACTACTCGATGATGGCATTTACCGCAATGACATAAAACTGGGTGAGGTCGGCTGCACAGATGGTATTTGGTGGGCAATACGCACTGGAGGAAATCAGGGGCGCGTAGTTTGCGACTGTGTGATGGATGCTGTGTGGTGGCTATCAATAACCGAAACTTCATCCACAACAAATAAATACTTGCAAAACCGACCCCTGGAACAACTGACTTCGACTGAATTGCAACAGTTGTTTGCAACAGCAGTTTAGGGATGTGAGGGAGAACGTAATTCGCATCTTTTCTCCCTACTCCTTTCCTGTTTCTAACCTTTCTATCGCTTCATTCATCGAATAAAACTATGCAACCCACAATATCAATTCCTCAAAACTGGGAATACCCCAGATTCACATTAGGGCAATACACAAAACAAGGGTTAATTATCGGCATAGAGTACAACCCTGCTGGCACATTATTAGCTCATGAGTACGGTAATTCTTGGCGTTATACCGTAATGCCGGATAAAAACTCTGGAGAAGTGCGGCATTATTCCGACGACCAAATCCAACCGCTTTCTTTTGCAGAGATACAGACGCAACTACAAGCTGAGATTGAAGAATATCAACAACATATCAAGGCACTTCAACAGCAATTAGTAACCATCACCGGAGATAGAAACAATGGCTAGAACAAAGAAAAGCTGCTTCGGTTTAAATGCTGGTAATTTGTTGGATTCTCTGCGTGTTCGTGGTGGTTCTGCACCTTTACACTCTATCGGGTTCTCTAACCTTGTTATCCAATCATTGTTGGATCAAAAGCTAGTGAAGGTACAAAACACTGGTTGCGGTTTCTTGTTGGAGATTAATGAGGAAAAGTAATTATCACATTTTGAATTTTGAATTACCTGAAGGGGTTGACAATGATGAACACTGAAATCCAACTGGGTCTTTGTAACCCTCCCGAACCAGTTTATTTGTACGTCAAAAATGGGGAATCAAGCGGTGAGTCTTTCCTTTGGTATCACTACGACATCGACAAGGACAAAACCATCCCTGTACAACAAAGGGGTTTAACTGGTTATCTTTCAGAATTGCGTTTGACTGCTAAAGAATACAAGGGAAAGGACAATCTCAAGTTAGATATTGTTATGGCTGCTAATGAAGTTTACATTATCAGAACTGGCATAGAGACTGTTTTCGCTAAAACATTTTTATTAGCATCTTCACAGATTTATGATTTCTCGAAACCTCTGATTCTTGCTGTTACTAGTGGTGACGAAAATACGGTATTTTGTCGGCTGTATGATGCAGCGACTAAACTTCGAGTTCGCAAAGAGTGGAATCCCAATGCTGATTGGGGATCAATCATCACTGAAATACAATCTCGTTTGGGTGGGGCATCTTCATCTGTTCCATTAGTATCAGAACAACAAACACAACCTAAACTCACAGCACATCCCCAGGACTTGCGAGTGAAAAATATTCGCACTTTGTTAAATTATCCCCTGGATTTAGTTAAGGAGTATTTGCATTTTCAAGAAGTTAATAGCCCTAGCCAACTGCCTATCAGCAAGATAGATAATTTGGTAAAAACCATGTGTCTTGCTTGGGCTGCTGACAAGTTTGCTCATCTCCCTGATGCTGAACATTCATTTCAACAGCAAGTAGTCGATGTGGTTGTTAACGGGACTGATGAATTAACCGCAATCAAAACATGGATGCAGCAGGTACAAACAGCAAAAGTAGAGGAATCGTTATGAATTGTGCGATCACTACCCTAGAACGATGCTGGTTTCTTTCACCTCCTTGGGGTAAAGATATTCCACCTGTTGAAGTCAATTTGTTAGAGCGAGTGTACCTGAAGAACACGAGAGCTTTTGGCTATTGCTGTGGTGTCCACTGGCAATATGACCGATGGATTTATGCCATTGCCTGTGATAACGAAATCTTTCAAGCCACACAACATCAGATTATCGGTATTGGTCGGTTACAGACTACCACTGTGAAAAAACCGAATTTCGTGTTGGGCGAAAGAGTGATGTTGCGTTTTCATGATCATGCAACCAACCAGCGACTCGTTTGGGGGATTCGGTTACTTAATGGGACTTGGTTTTATGTGATCGAAATGGGATCGCCAACTTTAACCCAAACACCAGATAAGGTGAACCGATTTTCATTTGTCAACGAACAAGATTTAGTACGAGTGAATGTCTGAGTTTTTTTCAGTAATTAATGGTTGGAAAAATAATCAAATAATTAATCATGTTGACACACTTTTGGCGCGACTCAGAAATTAATCAAATGCCTCAAGATGGGCAAATAGGCAAATACAGCATACCCAAAGGCTACGTTAACGGCACTCAGATGTGCAAGGCTAATAACAAATTTCTAGCCGACTATACGAAGCTTAAGTCTACAAAGCAGTATTTGCAAGCACTTTCTAACGATATGAAGATCCTCATATCATCCCTGGTGATTGAGGTTCAGGGACATGGCAGCGAACAAAGCACTTGGATACATCCAGAAATTGCAATTGATTTAGCCCGATGGGTATCTGTCGAGTTCCGTATCTGGGCTAATAGAACCTTGATGAAAGTGATTATGGGTATTGAATCTGTACAGCAGCAATCCATGACCCAAGTGCAATTGCTGGCTGCGATTGCACAACAGATGGCCGAACAAGAACAGCGTTTGTTGGAGCAACAACGGCAACAAACTGAAATCTTAGCAAGGCTCAAAGTAGTTGAAGTTGAACAAGATCGTTTCAATACTCCATGTGGACATAAATACAGCGTTGTTGGTTTCGCCAATCTTCAAGGTTTAGAAATATCCGTGAAAGAAGCGAGTGCTAAAGGTCGAAAGGCAAGTGCATTGTGTCGAAAACAAAATATCGAAATCGAGCGCATACATGATCCGCGCTTTGGACGAGTTGGGCTGTATCCCGAAAGTGTGTTGATTGAGGTTTTCTCCAGTGATGGTTAGAGAAGTTTTTCGCGCACCCAAGCCCGAATATAGCACTTCGGCAGGCTGGGTCTTTCTCCAGCAAAAAGTCGATGTCACTAGTCAAAAAGTAAAAAGCAACCGTACACAAAAACGTCACGATTGCAGGAGGAAAATAAGTTGTTTAGTTATACACAATTACTGATAAAGTTCCGCATTCTTTTCAAAATTTAAGAAAATTCACTAAATACAGCATATAGGGAGAAGGAGTTGAAGAAGGCAAGAAATAGAATCAATCACCAGCTTGTTTTGAGTTTCAATCCAATTCCCCAAAATGGTGTATTATATTGTCTCCTTAGTTCAGATGTACTACCATCTCGGTCTTAAAGCTAATTACCACTGCTAACGAGATATTTCTCACTCTGACGGCTGAACTGAAAACGACGGTTCTTTAACCAGTGTGTGTGTAACGAACTTTAAAGGCGGTATGACCCTATACCGCTTACTTTCCCATGCGTAAAAATATTGGAGGGGATATGATATCCAAGCACTTACAAGAATGGCTAGACAGTGGGGTTGACGAAGAAATAATTGCCCTGAATGTGCGATCGCTCTCTGGTACTTCACCCTACGAATATCTGCTCTACAGCCCCAAAATATCCCGCCGTAACGATGGACGGCTACGAGACAGGGACTTGAAGAAATACCAGCATATCGAACTGGAGGGCTGGTGGTGTTCGGGTGTTGATCCGTTGAATAATTATGTATCAATGATGTGGGGTTGCTTCAAACCAGATCATCCTCGACGCGATCACCAAAAGATCCACAAGTTCATCAAGTACGAACACCCCTACAAAGAACAGACCCGCGCTTTCTTTTTGCGAGTCCCTAACAAGAGTTGGGTGAAAGTCTCAAACCGTTACGGTATCCCTATCACTGAAGAAGACCTACAACATCCTGGTGGTTTCTGGCATTGGGTTTGGAAGCACAATGTCCCAATAATAATTGTCGAAGGAGCCAAAAAAGCAGCTGCATTACTGTCGGCTGGTTATGCTGCGATCGCCTTGCCCGGTGTCAACAGCGGATACCGCACCCCGCAAGACGAGTACGGTACTGCCACTTGTGTTGAGCGGAGTCGAAACATTGGTAAACCTTTTCTCATCCCCGACCTGAAACACTTTGCCACAAAAGGTAGACAAGTGAACATTTGCTTTGACCAGGACAATAACCCCCAAACAGTTCAGCGTGTCAGAACTGCCATCAGTCGCATGGGACGGCTGCTCTTCAATGAAGGCTGTTCGCTGCGAGTGATTGATTTACCTGCTGGACAGGAAAAAGGGGTTGATGATTTTATTGTGGCCAAGGGACAAGACGCTTTTCACGCACTTTATAATACAGCCGAAACACTTGAATTATGGGAAATCAAGCTATTTACGCTGCTGACTTATCCGCCGGCGATCGCACTCAATCAAAGATTCCTGGATCAGTTGCTTGTTCCCGAAGGCGAAAAACTGATTATCCTCAAAGCACCCAAAGGTTCGGGTAAAACCGAGTGGCTGTCTGGTGAAGTGGCGAAAGCTCATGAACAAGGGCGACGGGTGTTAATTCTCACCCATCGCATCCAACTGGGCGAGGCATTGTGTAATCGCTTCGGTGTCAACTATATTACAGAAGTTCACGGTTCCGAAACAGGCGACTTGCTCGGATATGGCGTATGTGTTGATTCACTGCATCATGAAAGCCAAGCTCGATTTAATCCCAGTGACTGGACGAATGATATTGTCATCATAGACGAGTGCGATCAAGTTTTCTGGCATCTGCTCAACTCTGGAACCGAGGTGCAAAAACGTCGGGTATCTGTCCTGAAAAACCTTAAACAACTGGTACAGAATGTTTTGGGCAGCGAACACGGCAAGATTTATCTGTCTTCTGCCGATGTGTCAGATAATGATGTTAAGTATGTTTTATCACTAGCGGGGGAATGTCGAGTTAATCCATTCGTGATCGTCAACAACTATCGCCACAATGCTGGTAATTGTTACAACTACGGTGGCAAAAATCCCAAAGATTTAATTGCAGCATTGGACAAAGCAATTGCTACTGGAGGACATCATTTATTGTGTTGTTCTGCCCAGAAAGTCAAATCCAAATGGGGAACACAAGCACTTGAAGAACGCTTTAGGCGGAAATTTCCCCACTTACGAATCTTGCGAATTGACAGCGAATCTGTGGCTGATCCCTCACATCCGGCGTTTGGTTGCATCGCTCATCTTAACGAAATTCTGACCCAGTACGACCTAGTGATAGCTTCCCCAAGTTTGGAAACTGGTGTATCAATTGATATCAGAGGTCATTTTGACGCTGTTTGGGGGATATTTCAGGGAGTACAACCAGTTAACTCTGTACGTCAGATGTTGGCAAGGTTACGGGAAACTGTTGACCGTCATATATGGGTGAGAAAGCAGGGTATAGGGACTGTGGGCAATGGTTCTACATCGATGGGCGTATTGTTGGGTAGTCAACATAGCGCAACACGTGCGAATATTGCGCTGCTGTCAGCTGCGGACAATGCGGATTTGAGTTATATTGACCAGAATTTTCAGCCAGAATCATTACAGACTTGGGGCAAACGCGGATGTGTAATTAACGTTGAAATGCGACGGTATGAAGAATCTGTACTTGCTGGGTTGGTAGCGGATGGGTACACAATTATTGATGCCGATGACATCGATGAGGATGAGAGTGGGCAAGTCGTTGAGGAGGTGAAGGCTGCTTCTAAGGACTTATATACTGCTGAGTGTCAGGCGATCGCCTCTGCTGATGAACTTTCCCAAACTGAACTCAAGAAGCTGCAAGATAAGCGTGCCAAAACCAAAACTGAACGACACCAGCAGCGCAAGACGGAATTATCCCGTCGCTATGAAATTGATGTGACTCCTAACTTGGTCGAGAAGGATGATGACGGCTGGTATCCTCAACTGCGGATGCACTATTATCTGACGCTGGGGCGGGAGTATCTGATAAATCGTGATGCTAAACGAGCAAAGGCGCAATTAGAAGCTGGGGAGAATTCGGTTTGGAAGCCGGATTTTAACAAAGGGCAGATGTTAAGCGCGGTGATGTTGTTGGAAAATCTCAATCTGTTGCAGTTGCTTACGCCTGGAGTGATGCTGCGGGGAACCGATGACAAGATGCAAGAGTTAAAAGCGTTGGCTGTTCAACATCGGCACGTTCTTAAGAATTACTTGGCGGTGACAATCTGTGAAAAACACACACCAATTGCGATCGCTCAAAAATTACTGGCAAAGATTGATTTGAAACTGGACTATGTGGGTCGCTTGGGTGCGAGGGAAAACCGCCAGTGTGTTTATCAGTTTGTTCCACCCAACGATGATCGTGATTTGATTTTCCGCCAATGGTTGAGTCGGGATGAAGTATCACAACAAGAGTCGGTGTCAGTCACCAATATAGATATAATCACGCCAGTTACTGACACAACATCCCACAATTCTGATTTGGTGTCAGGCAGCAATAATGTAGAGTTACAAACTCACGTTACTGACACACATGATATTCCCCAAACTCTTATCCAAGGCTGGAAGGGGCTAAAACTGAGATTGCAGCAGGGGTTAGAGAGCGCGGATCGGTTTTACACTGAGCTAGTCTCCAGGATTGGCGAGGCTGTTGGTATTGCTGATGGGGAGCCTTACTGGAATGCCTGCGTGGGCCAGTGGCAGGTTTGGGTTAACTTTGGAGGCGGATGCAAGTCTGTGGTGTGCGATTGGTTAGTGGCGGTGTAGGTTGCGTTATTATCCGGCTTGCTGGTTTAACCAAACTTCTAAATCTGTCACAACGGAAAAATCTAATAACGCCTCTACTAACCCCTCCAATTGCTCAATAGATAATCCTCGAATTCGTTCAATCAACGATACATCAATTTCACCGAAACGACGATTTATTAGACGTATAATTAAATCCTGTTGTCCTTCTTTTTTAGCTTTTTCGCGGTCTTGCTGATAAAGTGGTTCTAATCGCATAATTAACTCCAAATCATCTGATTCTAAGTTTTGATTAATTCTCAAATTCTGGCGCAAGTTGTAAACTAATTCTAGCGTCGCCTGCTTATATGGATGATTAGATGGTAACACTGATAATTCCACAATTGCTTGTGACTGCACACGTCCTCTACCCAGTATTCTTAACCACAAGGTTTCCGATGTTTGCGGCAGTTGGTGAATAGCAACAATTGCAGTTCTTAAGGCATCACCTAAAAAGTATATTCCTGGCAACCACCCCGATTTCTGATTAACATTAAAGCTCGATAGTATTGCTGGGGATGCAGTTGGAGTCAGAACCCATAATTTAGGAATATTTGAATCCTGGAGTTTGGTTTTATTCGCTTTAGCATCTCGTCGCAATCCAGCTTTTACTTCTAATAACTTTTGAATACAATCACAGATTTCATCACCAGAAGCTGCATTGCGAAATGGTTCTAATATTGCCGGAAATTCGGCAAATCTTCCTAGTAGCCCTAACAATTCTATATTAGAGTTTTGCTGTGCTAATGGAGTAAATAACACATCAATTTCTTTAATCTCTCCTGATACTTTTTGTGAGGATTTTACTTCCCCATAAGGTTTTAACAGTTCTTCTAGATAATCTTTGGCAAATTCATCATGTACAAATCGAGTCATTCAATTTGGGGTTTTTGAAATTTATTTGAAGTGATTAATAATATTTTATCTGTATTTAAAACCATAATAGTTACATATCACATTGAGTTTCACTATTATTTTAGCTGACACATCATTCAAGTGAAGAGTCCGGCTGTTAAAGTAAGCTGTAGTTATCTTTTAGATATATGGTGCTTAGGCATTAAAGATACCATGCCACCACGTACAATAGACAGGATAAAATTTAAAGAATTTACAGAAGCACTGTTCGAGCCATTTGGTGGAAAACCGCAAGAGATTCCCCTTGAAGTTGCCCAAGGGATGATATTTAGTGCTTGCGAATACGCAGAAAGATTAGGGTTTAAACCACACAAAGACTTTGAAAAATCGCGTTCGCACATCGGAGAATGGGATGGGAAAGTACGTATTGAATGTGGTCGTAATGGCAAACCATTCTATGTCAGTGGCCCTCACGATAATCCACAAAAAATTATGGAAACATTAAAGAGAAGCAGAGGTGAAGGTAATTTTGATTTTATGATTGGGAGCGCTCCCTATTAAAGATGAGTTTTGGTAAATGCATTCAACTAGCGTTTACCTTCATTCAACTAGCGTTTACCTTTGGGGAGCAACTTCGAGTCCCAGGTGTAAAGTCCTATTTGTTCAGGCACTCTTGAGAATCGTCCTGTACGATGTCCTCGTGATAATTCTTTTACTACCTTGGACTTGATCTGATTAAATTCTTGACCATCAAGTTCTCCGCACAGTCCATTAATTACTTCAGCTATAGTAAATATTTTACCGGGATTTTTTTCCAGTAAAGAGCTAATGGCATCAATCAGAACTTGTCCAGAAAATTCTCCAATCATGGGGATGAGATTGGTTTTTGCTACTGGTGAAGGTTTTCTATTTTTGCTCTGCTTAGAAGAACTACGACCATTAGAATTGAGTAGTTTCAAATCCAGCGTGTAACACCCAGGTTCGTCTGGAATCAATGACCATCTACCGCTTTCTTTGCCATGAGTCAATGATGAATGAACTCTACCTTTTACTACTTTCAAAGCTTCTGGCTGTAGATCACCATAGAGCGATCGCATGATCAAACTTATGTGACAGACACTTCCAGCATGTTTCTGCAATACCTTGAGAATTGCTTCAGTGCGGTTTAGAGATTGGTATTGCGGTAGCATGGGAATTTCTGACCAAGAGAGCGATTTCTCTGGAGATTCTTCTGGTGTCTTTGTGTCCGTAGATATTGACTCTGATGAATCGTCCTCTTCTTGTGATTCTGAAGTTTTTGGCACAAAATCAATTAGCTCTACCAATTCAACTGGTTGTTTAATAATGCGATCACTATTTCCTTCGGGTACGGATGTAACTACCTCTTGCTTTGCAAAAGACGACAAATTTTCTGTTGCAGACAGTTGAGAACTAACAGGCTCTACTAAGTTAACTTTTGGCTCAGGGGTGAAATCATTATCCTCCAAGGGCAAGTTTTTTAAATTAGAAGCGACTGGCTTATTCATCACCTCTAGAGTTGGCAGGTTGCCGTTATCAGACCAAACAGATAATAATGCTTCTACATGATTGAGATTTGCTAAGGCTTCGGTGTATAACTTTTCGTACTTTCCTACAATAGGAGCATAATATTCTCGTAATTTTAACAGTGGATTAACAAAGCTATCAGGAGCAGAGGGTAATTGTGGTTGATCGTCCATTAACTTTTATTTTCACCATCCTTTCAATTTTCGCTTGATTTCTGCAACTTCACAATAATTTGGTATTAGTTATAGAATGTAGTCAAAAAATTTAACAGGCACCACAAGAGTCCAAATTTTGGTGATTCAAGAAGCTAAGTACGGGCGTATTTGTTCTTGTTGAGAATACAGAATTTTCATCGCTTGTTGTTGAATATAACTGACTCGTGATGGAGGGATATTCAGCCTTTCTCCAATTTGCTTCACAGTGAGCTTGCTTTGGGCACTGTACTCCGCACAATCGCTCCTCAATCCAAACCGCAGTGTTAAGACTTGTTGTTGGATTGGGGAGAGCGCTCCTAACCAATTGTCAAAATCTTGTTGAAAAAATTCCTGAATCAGAAGCTCATCTGGAGAGATGTTTTCATCAGGCAAAATTTCCTGAAGTTCTGTATCTCGCTCCTCCCCAATTCGCACGTCCAAAGAAACAAGTGGGCGAAATGCACCCAGATATTCCCAAATCTGATTTGGCTGTGTACCTAAAGCTTGAGCTATTTCTGTGATTGTGGCACTGCGACCCTGTGTTTTCGCTATTTCGTGCTGTATTTTCTTGATTTGCAGCAGTTTATCGGTCAAATGCAATGGTAGACGAACTGTACGGGATTTTTCGGCAACTGCTCCCATGATTGCTTGTCGAATCCACCAATAGGCACAGGTAGAGAATCTGTAACCTCGATTGGGGTCGAACTTCTCTACCGCTTTGTGCAAACCTATCGCACCTTCTTGAATTAAGTCCAAAAGTTCCAAATTACACCACTTGTACTTTTTGGCGATCGCTACCACCAAGCGTAAATTCGCTGTAATCATTTTTTGTTTAGCTTGCTGACCTTGGCGAAGAATGTTGCTTAACTCAGTTTCACTTTTGTCAATATCAGCAGCCAATTCAGCCAAAGTTGGCTCTCGATGTAGTTTTTGCATCAGGGCGTGTTTCTGTTGCTCAATTAGCATCATCTGCTGCACTTGCCTACTGCAAGTAATCTCTTGCTCTGGGGTCAGCATTGGGTAACGGCCAATCTCTTGCAGGTAGACGTGAAGTGGATCAGAACTTTGGGTGGACATAATTTTGGAAAATTTATCCCTTCAGGCTTGATATCTCAAGTATCGAAAATCATACCACCTAGCTCTCATTACTACGATAAGTTATAGGTCTAGGCTTGCGTTTGTTAAGAGGCACTGGTGATTTCTTAGGAGGTTGCGGCGGACGGCATTGCTCACAGTACAAAGGACGAGGGCCATAAGTTTCGCGTTCGGTTGGTTGATCGCATTGTTTGCAAATGAATTTAAAGACGCGGGTGTGAATCTCTCGTTTGTGCGCTCTGACTGTGTATTCTCGGACGTATATTTCTTTGCTTGGCATTGTTTAGTTTGAATTGGATATTGTTTGTTCCCACCAACTAGAATCTTAACTTTTGTAGTAGAGATTTCAAGTACATAAGGCTACGCCTGAAAAGTAGTGAGTTTAGTTATGAAATTAGGAGTATTCGTATGACTAAAATCATCGCTGGTACAGGTCACCGTCCTGAAAAACTTGGTGGTTATTCAAATAAAGTTTTTACTCGACTTGTAGCACTGTGCCAAGCATCTTTGGAGAGACTTCAGCCGGATCAAGTTATTTCTGGCATGGCTCTAGGATTTGATCAGTCCTTGGCTACAGCCGCTATCGAGTTGAACATTCCTCTAATTGCAGCTATCCCCTTTGAAGGTCAAGAGTGCAAATGGAATCATAATGATCAGGTTCGCTACGATCATCTACTGATGTGCAGTACTCGGATTATTTGCGTAGATAAAATGGGCAGGTACGCTAATTCCAGTTCAGGATATAGTGCTGCGAAAATGCAAAACCGCAATGAATACATGATAGATAATTGTACAAAAGTACTCGCACTATATGATGGCTCTTCTGGTGGTACTGGCAATTGCATTAAGTATGCCAAAAGTCAAAATAAGCCAGTGCTAAATGTGTGGAATTCATGGGTCAAGTACAAAGGATTTTGAGAAGATAGTGGAGTTGAGGACGTAATTTACATTTCAACCCAACTCCACTATCAAAACTAAGGCGAAATTAATAGGTAAAAGCGAGATAGATAAAACTATCTCGCTTCTATATATTGAACGCTACGCGCAACACTCATGAGGATTTAGCGAGAATTCGTATGAGTATACAATTGTTCAATTCGGTTTTAGCTGCTGTTTCTGATGGCAGCAAAAGACAGTGGAACCAAGCAGAAAAGCAATATCTCCGCACTACAGATGAGGTATTTCTTCTGGAAGGTTTGCTCAATCTTTCTAAGTTTTCCACAAATTGGTGTCATGAAAATATTAAATTCATCTCAGCATTAAATATTCAAGTTACTGAAATTGAAGCACCATTCTGATGGTTTACCAAAGCCCCGCACATTTGTACGGGGCTAGAAACGCTACGCGTCATTTAAATGAAAGTATTTCTGGAGAGCCAATAAAATGGATATTCAAAGCACACTCACTTTAGCTATAGAAGTTATCTTTTGGGCAATGATTAGTTTCATGCTCAATGATTTCATTAATGGGATTTTCTTGAGTTTCGCTCAACCTAAATATATAGTTTCTGCACAACCCCCTTCACCAGTTGCAGAAATCAACGATATTCCTAATCATGTTGTTGCGGAATCTGAAGCACATCAAGAATATCAGTTTGAAGAAATTCCTGACCCTTGGAAATTGGAAGTAGAGCCTCAAAATACTACAACCGAACCGCAAACAGTAGTAATACCATTCCCTGCGTTGAGATTACTACCACCTGCACAGAGCGAAAGTATTCAATCCACTACCACAGCTAAATCCCCTCAAAAGCGTAGCAGAACTCGCAAGAAATCCGCTTAATTAACTAAACTGTGTGCCTATATTTGCAGAATAGGCGCACAGTTGCTCCCAAAGAATTTATTTGATTTGACAACTTTAACTAGGAGAAAAAAATGGAAACTATCAAAATTGTAGTCTTAGCAGGGTGCGACAAATGCGGAGATTCAGAGTATTTACAGCCTTTTGAATATATTTGTGACAAATGCTTAGTTAAGTCTATTAAAAAAGATTTAGTAGATTTAGAAAATCAGAATTATATGTCGCAAGAGTTTGCAGAACAACTCAAGGATAAATACCAAAATCGTTTGAACCAAATCTTGCAAAGACAAGGCTGGCAATTGAGCCACACATAAACAGAGCGATCTACTTGCAGCGCTGCAAGCAGATCGCTCACATCAAGCGTGAGCATTCACAAGAAATCTACGTGAAGCAATTGAGTTTGCTTTGATGATAATTTTAATCTAGGAGAGAGAATGCTATGGATTTTATTGTAATTGCACAATTGGTTTTGTTTATTACTTTTGCATTCATAGGGAGCAAATTTGTAAAGATAATCGTCGATAGATACCCAACTATTCTGTTTTCTGATTACCATTATTGGATTTTAATGTTTAGCTGGTGTTCGTTCATTTCGATTGCTTTCTGCATTTGTACTAGTGAATCTTATCAATTAAGAAATACGATTGTAGATGCAGCTATTGCTACATTTTTTGCGTATACTCGTAGAGTTTAATCCCACCTTCCGCACCCTAAACTGTCACAGAGGGAAATTACGGAGAGGAATTAGATTTTCTGAGTGCAGTTCTGATTTGACCAAAACTAGGGTGTAGGGGGTAGGGTGTAGGGGGTAGGGAGAAAAGAAAAATCGTGTTGTAGGGATACACTCTACCCCCGAAACAAAGGGGTACAAGCCCCCACCAACCTACGGTATGGTGGTCTTCAATCAGTGGTGGGTTCAAGCCCCTACTGATTTTCCCTACACCCCACACCCTGCACCCCACACCCTTCTTTTTGACGTTGAGCCAAGGTATAAACCAGCAGACATAAACCCATAATCATTGCCAACGACTCGATTCTCTCTGAACTTTTGAGGAAAATGCTGTCGGCAAAAAATAGTGGGTCTTCGTTCTTACATTGCTGGTGAACCACGCATAGAGTTAGTCAACGCCCTGTCCTTGGCTGACGGGCTTGTTGCCGTTGGATGTTTCACTGAAATTATTCAGTGGCGCAAGCGGATATTCGTACCAACTGGCGATGTCTGCGACGGGCTACGCCTACGCGCTGCGGCTGTTCTGGCTGCGGTGATTAATATTTTAAGTTAATTGTGGAGAGCGATGGAGTTTTTACCCATCGCTTTATTTTTCTCAAATTGTTAAGTGCAAGTATGGCTACGCCAAAAGCAGGTGAAAACTGTTCACCTTGGATTCTCATCATGAAACTAAAATCTAGACTAACTGCTTTTATATCTATGAGTCTACTCCTCCTGCACAATACAGCTTTTGCAGCAGGAAATCGGCGTAGCCTACCTGGAGGAATCGCTAGTATTGATTGTACTATTTTTCCAGACGGCACAGAGGTTTTGTGGTCTGTGAGCGTTGCAGACATGGATAAACCGATCCGACAAATAGCTTTTACAATAACAATTGGAGGAAAAGCTACCCAAGAGTTTAACGAAATTTTACCACAAGGACAAACTACAATTTTTAGGAAAGCTTTCTTTCCTAATCGGAGAAATTTGCATGAGGCTGCAACTATCAAAGGTTTTGCATCTGGAATTTCTACTAGAGGTGTTTATGTTTATACGATTGACCCAGAGCTTGCTGCTACCTGTACAGCAGCCTATCAATAGTATCTAAAAGTAAATCTTAACAGTAATTGATTGCTATAATTACTGTTAAGATTTTTTTGTATTTCTCAAAAATTTACGTATGTACTTACAAGATTTATCATCAGTGTTCCATTTGGACAATCAGCTTGGATTTGTTGAATTGTCATTTAATGAACAAATTGATTTTGCCGTCTGGGTATTAATAGAGAGTAATACTAAAGTTTCTCCCTTTGATTTACATTCAATTGAAACTTCTCTTCAACACTCCTTAATAAAAGCAGAACAATGGTATGAATGGTTAGCAACTCTTGTCGCTGTATTTGACCCTCGATGGCTGTGTAAGATTGAAAATTTAAACAGTGAAATTGAATCAGAAATATCTCAATACCAATTTTTCATTAAAAATTACTCTTTGGATGCCACAAATATACCCTTATTAGATTGGGTGGCTATTCGTAATCACATAGAGCAACGTTATGCTTGGAAACAATTTCAGTATGCACAAGCCATTCAAGAATATGGACAACAGTTAGTAGAAACTTTATCTCCAATATGTTATTGGAGGCATCATAATGAGACAAAGGTATGGTTATCCCAAATGTGGGAACTATATCAAAATAATCATCCTAACAATCTGAATATTAATCAAATTATGGATTTAAGTAAAGATGTTATTTATCCTCGACAGGATAGTATTAAAAAAATCTATTTCGTTACTTATCCTAGTTTGGTTCAACATCAAGTTTCTTCAACTACAACTATTATAGGTATTCCTCAATCTCAGAAAGTTAATTTTCACTTTCTTCTACAACATGTAACTAGCAGCGTTAACTTTTGAATCATGCTTTATGGATATCCCGGTGATTTTCTCTTTTTGAAGCAAAGTTTCTACTACTCTGTAACCAGTTAAATTATCAAACAGAATTCAGGAGTCAGGATTCAGAATTCAGAATTGAATTCTGTGTGACTGGCGGATGAATAATTGGGTATAAGACCCCCACCAAATTAAAAATATGGTGGTCTACAATGAGTGGCGGGTCAGAATCCCCAACTCATTGATTCTGACTCCTGACTCCTGGCTCCTGACTTCTTCAATTCTATTTTCAATTTCTGTATGCAGTAGCTTGACCTTAATCCATGAATATTGAAGAAGGCAGAAGTACGAGGGCAGAGGGCAGAAGGAACCCTTACTCCTTCCAGTCGTAGGCAAAGAGCAGGAAGTAGAATTCCCTTCTGCCTCCTGCCTTTCTGCCTTTCTTGATAAAGCCAAAAACATTGAATTGAACAAACAATTATAATTAAAATAATTACAGCGAATGAAAAATTTAAGAAATTCATATAATTAAATCTCCGCTTCCTGTTCTTTATGCTTCTTCTCTTTCTGGTCAATTTGGCTATTAACTTCTTCAAAAGTTTGCAATAATTCAGGTGTGACTTGATTAGTTTGAACCTTCCCCGATTGCAAATTTAAAATCACCTCACCATTTTTATGAGCAATAGTTAAATCTTTACGCTCAGCGTTAAAAGTTAAATCATACATTTTGCCCTGAACTTGGGTAGAACCATCTTGTTCAACTTTCCCCCACACCATACCTATTCTTTGAGCAATTTGAGTCAGTCGGCTAATGGATTGATATTCTTGAGTATCTTTGTTCATGGCTGCTACAGCTTTATCTGATAATTGTTGACCAGATTTAAACTGATTGCCTACTTCCACAATCCGTTGTTTATACTGTTCTGGTTTACCCAACTTGTCAGCAAAAGTGTACCAATCTCTCAATTTATCAATAGTTATTAGTTCTTGATTTGCAGTATTTTGAATGGCATTTTCCTGAGAGTTACTTTGAGTTTTTGGTAAGTCTAATTTATCAGATTGAGGGTTAGCAGAAGAATTTACTACAGCATTAGAACGGTCAATATTAGATGTATTAACTGGATTATTATTGCTTAATTTTTGTGGTCGATTAGGTAATGATTTAACCTTCTGCTGATACTCATCTACTGACTCAATCACTTCTCCAAACTTTTTAGTCATCGCTTCAGCAGTTTGTCTTGGGATGGAAGCTGTAACCAAGTTAAACACCGCCAATCCTTTTTTAGTTTCCCGTGGCACTTGTTGTGCTGGTATTTGAGTAAAAGTTACATCTTGCTTTTCGAGCCACTGGGTAACAGTTTCAACCTTATGGTTATCCACAGCCATCCCCATTATTCCTAGCATTTTATCTTCTGGCGTTGTAAACAAAATAGTGGGACGTTCTTTAATTTTTTGTAGCAACGGCGCACTTTTTTCAACCCTCTTCTGTTGCGGTGTTACTGTTGAAGTATCTGGGAAAACTTGTCTTTCTTTAGTCCACGTTTGTGGATATTCAATTGTGTTGGGGTCAATTTTAACAAAGGTATGACTAAAATTGCTTTGTAGTGTGGCTGGCACTTCAGTTAGTTTACCAAATTGCAGAACTCCTAACTCTTTGAGTGCTTCCTTGTCTTTTTTGAAATGCAGTACCCCTAATGGTTTACCGTCCAAAAATACTGCGGGTCTAGTTTTTGATTGGGGAATTTCTAAAGTGACTTTTTTATAGTCTCTATCAGTAAATAATTCCTTCTGAAAATCATATATATCAACTTTATTAATTTTTAACAAATTTCCTTGGGGCGATTCACCAATTAAAGTTGTGGTTTTATTATCATCACCAATAGGTGTGAATTTCAGGTTGAGTTGATTGCCATGTTTCAGGTAGTTAATTTGCTCAAGTTGTTTAACTGAATCAGCATCTAATTCTCCCAGTGTTTTGCCATCAAACTGGATTGTTACTGCTTGATTAGGAACCGGGACAGTACCAATTGACAAGTTAACTGGTTGGGCATTGAATTCTTGACCAGAATATGAAAATTTGCTGATTTCTCTAATAGTAAATTCAATCGGTGCTTTCCCTGGTTGCTGGATAGTACCTGTAGCTGTATATGTTTCCCCCGGTACTATATTGACTTGAGCCTTTGTACCAATAGGTAATTGCCCCGTTCTTGGCTCTAACATGGCGAATTCTTTATATTCACCATCACTGTCTTGCACAAATATCAACCGGGAACCATGACGTTCATGATCCTGGGGATGGTGAGAACCTCTAATTTCAACCGAATATTTCTCATCTGGGTTCCAAACTTTCCCTTTGAAATTGTTCGCCTCATTGTCAATCGTCACTAATTTCATTTCTGTAAATTGCAGTTCATCCAGACGTGACACAATTTCATTGGGGAAAGCAAAAAATGCGAAATTGGATACCTTCTTTTTAACATCTTGCTGCTTATTTTCCACTTCATCCTGTCTACTGGCGGAAATATTCCAGGCTGCTGCCGCCGCCGATAACCTCTCAGCTTTTGGGATGGAATCATGAAACGTATAAGCAATTTTAGAAACTTGCCGAAACAATAAATTCAATTGTTCACTGCTGAGTTCTGGCTTCAATTGTTTGACCTCAGCCCCAGTAGTTATCATCCCTGGTTTTAGGTTGTAATCTTCTACTGACTGCTGGCTGACTGTCCCAAGTTTACGGTATTTGGGTTTGCCATCTTCCATCTCCCCATCAATTTGAGCGATCGCCATTAATTGATGAGGGCGATCCCAAGTGCGGTACTGCTCAGGGATTTCTTTGATTTCTATGTTGAGTGATTTTCCTTTCCAAATACCTGGATGCCCATAGCGAGTCAAGTTCGTAATTTCTAATTGCGACCCCTGCTTTGTTTGAATTATGGCTGATGGCCCTCGCTCAGTCTCCCGTCGTCGCTCCATCTCTACAGCTGCATTGAATTTCTGATCAAATTCCTGCTTGGCAAGAATGGCAGAAAACCTTTGCTGTGGGGTAAATTCTACCCCCTTGAATAAATCTTGAAACTGAACTATCGGGCGTGATTCAAGTTTAGATTCGTGGAAGTATTTATTAGTTTGGTTGATTAATAATTCTACTGGTGAGTAACCTTTGGTATTAATACCATTGTTTAAATAAATTACTTTTAATTTTTTATCTTTAATATAAGAGACATCTCTATACAAATAACGTTTATTCTCCCTGATTAAATCCATTTCTGGTTTTCTAGAACTTTTGAATAAATCCACGGCTATTTGGTTTTGGTAACAGCCTTCTTCAATCATCTGGCGATACATTTTACGGTTAACATCCATCGCCTGTTGCATGATTTCTGGCGTTCTATTGGGATTTTCAGCCAGGGCTACAAACTGTTGCATATAGGGCTTATATTCTGCCCTACTTGGTTTTGGTTTATCATAATGTTCCTGTTCAAATAAACTCTGATAATGGCTGGAAACTTGGTCTAAATATTGCGACTTTTGCTCAAGTGTTCCATAAGTATTGAAGACTTCAATTTCTGACTCTAATGCTTCTAGTGCTGTGACTTGGTTATTGATAATCCCCACACTAATTCTATCGCTCATGTGGATAGCGATTACTTCAAAGGGTGGTTGTTCCCCAGTTGTAGGGTCGTAAAAAGATTGTTTACCGGGTTTATCTGTAGGAGCATAAGCATTTTCAGGTTCGTTTCTCTTTTCTGCTTCGGCTGTGAAATTGGGATATTTACTGGCAATTTCCACCCCAATACAGTCGCCATCAAAATCTCTAGCCTGACGCTCTGATTCTGTTTCGGCAGGGTCTATAAAATCAACATCAATTCCTTGTGCTTCTAACTCTGTGATTCTTGACCTTATCCGTTTATGGTCTTCATCGTTGACTACAATAATTCCTTCTAAATCTGTACCATCTGGGGCTAGACGATCATCAACGTGTTTATTAACAGAGACACATAAGCCATTTGAATTTAGAAACGGAGAGCGAAAGTTAAGAACTTTTTTATCTTGTTTTATCCAAGGCACGCAAATTTCACCATTTTTCAAATCCTTGGATGGGATAATCATTCCCCGGTCAAAAGTTATAGTTCTGCCAAGTGCAATATTCTTCCATTCATTCTGAATAAATCTTTGTAGTTCTAGTTTTATCTTCTCAGTTTCTATCAGTTGATTATGTCCCAGCAAATCTGATTTAATGAGTTTATACATTAACTGGTTGGTTCCAGTATTATTCTCAGTTTCTTCATCTTCATCCAGGTCATTAGTATTTTTTTTCGGGTTCACTAATTCCTGACGTTTTTCGTATTTCTCACAATAAATTTGTGCAACCTTTCTAGGATCATTCTGAGCTTCTGCTAGTTTTTGAGCTTGTATTTCTAGCTCCTCAATAAAATCTTTAAGTCCATGAGGAAAAGATGCTAGTAGTTGCGAAATGGACATCTTACCCTTCTCGGATTGCGCCTTTTCACCCAACCAAATATTTTGCTGGTATAGTCCTGGTTTTATTTGTGGTTTAGTTGGGCCTTTGGGATTATCTTTATCTGTTCCTTTGAAACTAGAGATGGGGATAATCAGGTCAATTTTGGGTTCATTGCTAGGATTAGCATATTCTATGCTATCCAGGTTGTAGGGTCGCAGTGTCCCTTTACCAAAGCGATACTTAGTATCTTCTCCACTTTGCTCTTTCCAGCCAAAACGATGTTGAATTACCCGATAACTTTTATCTTCTTGTTCGTTTCTTTTGGTTAATTTATCATATAATTCAGTGGAAATTTGACCATAGCAATCTCCTACCAGTTTCCAAGCATTTTTATTGTTAAGTATTCCTCCGTTTTCTCCCTTTCCATCAGTTGAATCATCTACTACCAGAATATTTAGCTGTTCACTGATTGAATTTTTACAAGCACCAAGAAAGATAGAGCCGTAACCACTTCGGTCTTTACGATCTGGGCAAAGTTTTTCAATTACTTCCAAACATTCTGATGGGCCGTAGAGTAATCGAGTTTTTGAAGATAGCAGAAGAATATGACCATCTGGATGATTTCGTAAATCATCTGGTTTACTATATTCATCTGCATATCCAAATGAAAAATCTTTATTTGGAAAGTATGATTCAAGTAGTGTATTATCTAATTCTTCAGTTAAAATTGATTCAGGATTCTTGTTATCGCCATCTATGTGAATCCATTGATTGAGCCTAGCATCACAGTGTTTAAGTTTTAGTGTCATAATTTTCAAGAATTAAAAATTTTTAGGAGGTTTGATATGTCACGAATAAAACGTTGGATCAATATGCATGGTAAAGAATTTAATGCTGATGGAACATTGAAAGATGAAGTAAGACAGCAAAAGTTATCTAATGGCGCACATCCGGGAGCAGTTGATAGTTATGCTCGTCGATTAAAAAAACAATATGACGAATGGAAGCACCTAGATGAAACCGACCCAGAGCCGTGGCCTGTTTACACTGCTTACGATTTCTTCACAGAGGAAGAGAAACGGCAGTTTAACCCTGACGGTTCTCTCAGGGCAGAGTATCTAGAAGAAGCCTTACAAAAGGGCTTTAGTGAAGGAGCGCTCGAAGACCAAGAGCGCCGCAAAAAAATTGATGTAGATAATTACAATGCGGTATCTGCTGAATATGCAGAACAAGGCATCAACTTTGGTGAACAAGAGATGAATAGGATAAGGGCTTCCAGCAGAACATACGGTCAACGGCTGAAGCAGATGCAACAAGACCTGCGAAACTTTGAGGACGCTGACAGTCTGCCTTTCGATAAGGACACAGCGTTTTAGTTAGCGAATTCTGGGATAGGGAAGTTTCGCTCTATTTCTAATTTCCTAACATCTAAATCATCTTGGACGATGCGATGCTGAGTTTTTTTGCGAACAATGTCAGCAATCAAATCGTTCCAATCTTCGTGATTAGATTTATCCACCTGGGGCGAGTTTTTGATGATAGGAACGCAAATATCTTTCGGCAAAGAGCTAAAAGGAGATTCGTCAGTGGTCAATACAAAGGGATGAAAGCATTGATGGACAGCATTGTTCTTAATGATGATATGCAAAATGCTAGACATCAAAGGCGTTAAAATCTCCTGATATCTAGGATTAAACCCCAAAACTATCAATTGTTTGTCTTTGATTTTTAGGGGGAAAGTTGTCTTTCCCAAAAAGCAATCGTCAGTAAGTTGTGCTGCAATGAATTTTTCGAGTATTACAGAAGCAGCGGAGATTATACTAGCATTGGTTTTAGTCCCTACTGTACTAAATAGTTGCCCAAACGCCACCTGGAGCCACGGATTTAAGTTAGCAGTCATCAGCCTTTCTGTCAGGTATTGGCTCCCAAGTATGGCAGAAGCAGTCTTGATGTCAGGCAATTGAAATTCTTTGGTCAACATCAAGACCGCTTGAATCAGTTGAATGGTGGAAGGAGCAGAAAAACTATCAAGATTCGAGCTAGTGAGTAGTCCAATTTTACAGATAGCGATCGCTAACTGATGTGCAGCTACAGCGTCGGCAGAATCTTTCAGTAAATCGAGTAGATTCAATGTCGATGATTCTGGAAACCCTGGCGCGAGAATATGAATGTCATAGCCTCTATCCCTCGCATGAAGAGCGATTTTAGCAATAGAGGGGTAGTTGGAATCATAAATTAATATGGGGCGTTGTTGAGCGATCGCAAAGTCGAGCATATGTTTGTTAGTTGGTGTAGTTTAATTGTGAAGATTATTTTCTGTTTAATATCCTTTGCTTGCTTTTCAAGGATGAGATAAATCAATTAAGCCGGATGCCTATAGCCTTATAAACAAGAAGAGCCATTACAATATTCCACACAAGGATAGAAGGAAAAAAACCACTCACATAATGCAAAAGATTAGAATGCAAGTACTGCTTAACAAAATCTTTTTCCTGTTCCGTCATTAAATGATTTTTTTCTAACATTTTAATACCCGTACTGGTAGCACCTTTTTCTTCTAAAAACCTGGCTACTATTAACATTGCTCCAGGTAAAGCTCCTAATAGAAAAAGCCACCAAATGGCTGGTTCTGAAAAGAAAAGTGGAAAAATAGCCAACATACTAAGAATGAAAAATCCGCCCCACAGGTATTTAGAAAGTGACAAGTAAGACCGACCTTTATTAAAATTAATAGCATGACCGCATTCATGAACGCTAACAGCTAAAGCTTGTAGAGTTGGATTTTCGTAATGCTCTGGGTTAAGATATATTGTTCCATAACGACCTTCTTGTGACTTAAAAACATTATCATTAGATTTTGAGCCTTTTCGGATGGGTAGCTCACTTAAGTTGTTTTCATATAGAACGTCTCTAGCAATTTTACGTCCAGCTTTGTTGAAAGAGTTCGGAGCATTGAAATTTGGTTCTAGTCTTCGCCGCAATTGAAAGTGTCTGTTAAGCCACCACAAAAACATACAAGGGGAAATGACTGAAGATCCACAGGATAAATAAAGAAGGAAGAACATATTTCTAAAATCCTTTTAAAAATGATTAACGTTACGCCAGTATTTTCGGAAAGTACCGCTTATTGGTACTGCCTATGCTGACATTCTACTGTCAGGGTAAGAGCATCTCAATCAGGCTTGACATAAGGGCTGAGAAGAATCTAATGTAGAGTCAATGAAACAAGAACTGAGAACTTGAATCATATAATCGTTATCCATACCAGTGCGTTTCATTTTTTG
>JAHHIM010000037.1:0-44074 GCA_019358915.1 Trichormus sp. ATA11-4-KO1 | reverse complement strand
TCAAGAGACTTAATACTACTTATTCTCATTAAGTCTCTGGAATCTTGAATCTAACTTAGTTCTTATGTACTACTCCGTCAGCTTTTTGTTGATGTGTGACAGTTAGGGTGCGGAAGGTGGGTTAAAAGAGAACGCCCTGTTTTCGCTATCCTATAAAAGTAAATCATTCCCTAATCGCAGCAATGGTTGCTTTACCCGATCACATTTTAATGAGTGCAGAGGAATATCTGATTTGGGAACCCACTCAAGAGCAACGCTACGAGTATTGGGATGGTGAAGTTGTAGCGATGAGCGGTGGTACACGCAACCATAATCGGGTTTCTCTCAATTTCTCTAAGCTTTTAGATGATGCCCTAGCCGATCGCTCCTGTGAAGTATACATTGTAGATGTGAAGGTGCAGGTAGAACCGGGGCAAAAGTATTTTTATCCAGATGTGGTGGTGACTTGCGATCAGCGCGATCGCGATCCACAATTAGTGCAATTTCCCTGCTTAATTATCGAAGTGCTATCACCTTCCACGGAAGCAGCCGATAGGGGGAAGAAGTTTGCCAAATATCGCCAATCTCCCACCTTCCAAGAATATGTCTTAGTACAAGTAAATCAACCAAGTGTGGAAGTGTTTCGGCGCAACGAACAGGGGAAATGGGTGTTATCGGAGTACAATTTGGGCGATATATTACTACTCGAATCGGTGGATGTAGAAATAGCGCTCGCAGACTTGTACCGACAAGTGCAGTGGGAAACTGAAACCACCGAAAATTAAAGAATGTACACCTTTACCACAAAGGTTAAGAACATGGGCATCAATCATCGTAGTTTTCACATGTTTGTGTCCTAATAATTCTTGGACTGTGCGGACATCATCACCATTTGGCAGGAAATGCGTAGCAAAACTGTAGCAACAATATATGAAAACGCATTTTTTTAGCTATTTTGGCCGCTCCTATAGCTTCTTTTAATGCTTTTTGTAAACCAATTTTATGAAGGTTTTGATTCCAGCCATGCCATTATCCCTAGACAAAATTGAGAAGACAATAGAAATAGTTGAACGTCTTGTTGACCCATCAAGTGAGCGCTACGGACGTTTACTCAACTGGCAGAATCTACCTGATCCATTCTGGCACTATGGGATTGGTCTTTCGGAAACACACATTTTTGATACAGGCCAAGGGTTGTGTCCATTTGAGAAGAAGCAGGCAAAATTTGTTATTGGTATTGACGACATAGCTTTTGAACCAGAACAAAGCATTAAGCGGTTAAAACAAGCCCTTCGTGTTTTTTATAATTGGGAGTACACTTTCACTGGCTGGAATTGTGAACATCTAAGTCGATTAATTGCAACTGACCAGCCAAGATGTTACCAAAGCAGTTTTCTGTGGTGGTTGTGTAATATGTCTCCAGAAGGTGATCACAAAACTGCACATCAAATATTTCGGGATTATCTAAGAAGGGTTGATCCTAGTCTTGTAAGATAGTCATAATGCGTTTCTGTATGTATCTATCGAATCCTTTTCACTGTTTTGGATAATCAAGACGCATCAACGGTTCGTATTCTTCATATCCGACACGCATCACAGCAAACACTTGGTGAAGAACCAAAGGAACCCAATGCAACCTAACAAATCGTTATGTAATTTACTGGCGTGGCAAGGCTACAATGTTGCAAAAACATAATGATTGTAGGGTAGGCTTCTAACCCGCTCAGAACAGGCAAAATGCCTGTTCCACAAGAAAAACATAATGCACCGTTTTAGGTTTGCCAGTCCACTACATATTGACCAATTGGCTATTTTAAAGACAAAGTAATTAATAAAGGTAGTGGGGAATAGGGAGTAGGGGGAAAGCAACTTTTCTAATACCCGATACCCAATCTCCCATCACTTGTACATTAACGATGCGAAGCACATTGCAAATATGAAAGAGGCGGGCTTTTATGATGAAAGCACTAATAAGGTGGTTGTAATGGTCGAGCCATACAGCCAAAAAGCGCAAATACAGCAAGTTGTTTACCGCATTTTAGACGCCAATTTAGACCGCGCTCGTGAAGGTTTACGGATTATTGAAGAATGGTGTCGCTTTGGGTTAAATAACGCTCAGTTGGTTGGGGAATGCAAGTACTTACGACAAGAGTTAGCTCACTGGCATACGGCTGAACTAAGGGCGGCGCGAGATACACCAGGTGATCCCGGCACTGAGTTGAGCCATCCCCAGGAAGAGCAACGCTCTAGTATAAAATCACTATTACAAGCGAACTTTTGCCGTGTCCAAGAAGCATTGCGGGTGTTGGAAGAATATGGCAAGCTTTATCACCCAAATATGGGTAGAGCATTTAAACAGATGCGTTATCGAGTTTACACCCTAGAAAGTAGTTTAATGGGTTACCAGCGCCATCAACTGCTGTGGCGATCGCACTTATATCTTGTCACCTCTCCCTCAGAAACTTTGTTGGCTACTGTCGAAGCTGCTCTCAAAGGTGGATTAACTCTGGTGCAATACCGCGATAAAATGGCTGATGACACTTTGCGTCTAGAACAAGCCACAAAACTAAAACAACTATGCCATGCCTACAGCGCTCTGTTTATCGTTAATGACCGAGTGGATCTAGCTTTGGCGGTTGATGCGGATGGGGTGCATCTGGGACAGCAAGATCTGCCTATTGCTGCGGCTAGACAAATACTTGGGCCTCAACGTTTGATTGGTCGTTCCACCACAAATTCGGAAGAGATGCAAAAGGCCATTGCTGAAGGTGCAGATTATATTGGTGTAGGGCCTGTTTATGAAACTCCCACTAAAGCAGATAAGCCTGCTGCTGGCTTAGAATATGTCAGCTACGCCGCCGAAACTAGCTCAATTCCCTGGTTTGCGATTGGGGGGATAGATGCCAATAATATCAATGATGTGATTGATGCAGGAGCAAAACGTGTGGCGGTGGTACGAGCTATCATCCAAGCTGAACAGCCTACCTTGGTGACACAATATTTACTCTCCCAACTCAATCGCGTCCAACCAGAACCTTAATACTCAGCACTTTGCTATGTAGAGCGTCTGAGGAGATAAATAATAATTCCTGACTCAGCACTCAGCACTCAGCACTCAGCACTCAGCACTCAGCACTCAGCACTTTAAAATGTCTAATCAGATTACCCTCCAGGTAAATGGGGAAACGCATAGCTGCTCGTCCCAAACCCCTTTACCAGATTTACTTCAGCAGTTAGGTTTTAATCCTCGCTTGATAGCTGTGGAATATAATGGTGAAATTTTACACCGTCAGTTTTGGTCGCAAACAACAGTGCAACCAGGCGATCGCTTAGAAATAGTTACCATTGTCGGTGGTGGCTAATTTAATAAGCCGTTGGGGAGAGGTTCAGATATGTAAAGCGATCGATGAAGGGTTTTGCGCCTAGATAATTCTTTACCTTTGCGACCGAGTTGTTCACGTAACTCTTTGTCTGTACACAATCGTTTAAAAGCTTGAAAAACTTCGTAGCCAGATTTGGGATTTACCAAGATGCCATTTTCTTCATGGCGAACTATATCTATGACGGAGCCTAAACGCGAAGCAATCACAGGTTTACCGAAGTAACTCGCTTCTAAGTTGACGATACTCAAACCCTGTAAACGACTAGCTTTGGTGTTTAACAAGTTGAGCATGGCAAATATATCACAAGCTGCATAATAGCCAGCTAACTCGTACTCAGGTACATATCCAGCAAAGTGTACTCGTTTGTCTACCCGCAGGCGCTGCGCTAAGGATTTCAGTTCGGGTTCACATGAACCCTGGCCACAGAGTATGTAGTGAACATCAACTCCAATAGTTAATAGTAGTGGTAAGTTCTCAATCACGCGGTCAAAGCCTTTATATTTTACTAGCCTTCCCACTGAAAGAATCACTACTGCTGTTTCTGGAATATTGTACGTCTCGCGCACATGCCCACGTAAATCATCGAGATTACCTTGATTCTTTGCGAAACCAAATTTTTCTGGTCTGATCACAGGTTGAATGACATGGGTAGGGGTTTCTAAGCGGAAAGTATTTCTGAGGTAATCTTGTGTAACGTAACTGTTACAAATAATTCCTGCGGCGCGTGTCAGTGTCAATTTAAAGAGCGATCGCCACACGGGGTTGTGTAAAGTATCAAGAATATCGCTACCATGCAGATAGATAAAAAAGCGGATGGGTAGGATATAGCTTAATAACAACAGCGCCGGAAACTCGTAACTGTGTCCCCACTCAATATAACGGTAGTGATAGCGAAAATACAGTTTAATTGCTAAAACGAATGAGCAAATCAAATTGAAAATAGGCTGCAAAAAACTCCCGATAAGACTACCCAGCCAGTACCTAGGATTTGGCCAGCGATATATAGGAAACTGTTGGGCTTGATCAAATACTTTATCACCTGCATAACCAGCAGCTAGCACAACTACCCTTTCTGGATCTTGAAGACAGCGATTATAGAGATATTCCCCAATTGCAGCTTTTTTTGGTAGAAAGAGACGGGATATTACCAGAATTTCCGGGGATGCTGTTGTATCTCTAATTTTTGCTGCTAATTGTGAGATATGTTCCATGTTAATTTTGCTAAAGTTAACTTAAGTAATCTGTAATTATTAAGACTAAAATCCAGGTGTAGTAGTTAGGGATAATTAATGTGTAGTAATTTGAATTATCAAAAGATATGGGCAGATATCTTTCCCTACACCTTGTTTTTGACTCTGCTGTAGCTAAAGCAAGAAAGTCAAATGATTTCACTGGGGAATTTTTTGGCTCTGTATCTTATTTTCCCCATTTTGGTCATGTTAGCTAACAACTATGCTCGAAAAAATAGGATTTTACAGATTTTTTGTGAGAAATTTTTACAAACCGTAATTAATGCAGGTAAGACAGAGAGATGTGTAGTCATGACTGTCACTTTGTAGTACATAACTTTTAAAATTATAAAATTATAGTTCTCCATCTTTGTTTGAGCAAATGCATTACAAATAACTCAAGAATATTTTAGAACATTAAATATGGAGTTTTTCTTATTATTTCTGTGAAGTGTTTGTTAATTATATTAGTAATTGATAAATTCCCCAAAATTGAGAATTCATTTAAACAAAATTAATGAAAAACAATAAATAATTAAAAGTTGTCAATTATAGCTAAATTCATTAAGAATAAACTGCTATAAAAGTTACTAAAATCAGCTATCAATAGACTATCCTAAATAACCGTGGATGTGATGCCAAAATGCCAAAACGCTCATGAGACTTGCGCCAGTATCTATACTTGAGATGAGATTACTAGATTGCATTGTCGAAATGTCATAATGTTATTGTACTAGCATATCAAGCAAATTGCCACTCCACATGATGTTCGGCTACCTGCAGATGATATTGGTAGATGTAGAATCCTTCTATATAGAGACAATGATAACTGAAATATTTCCCAGTATCAGCTGCAATGATCGCGATCGCTGGCAAAAAAGCAAGTTAAAAAAATCACTAATATTTAAATTATCTATGTACTAAAAGTTTTACCCCAAGATAAATTTAGTAAGTATAGCCGTAGTCACATAGATTAGGACATTATTAAATTGATTGCTCAAAGTACTGAAGCCACTGGGTTTATACTCAGTACTCCCCTTCGATTTCGCTCAGGGCAAGCGCACTCAGCACTTTGCTCTATCTTGAGACAGAAATCATTAATTGATTTTAAAGTTCCCACAATAGGCCACATGTTATGAGGTACGGTTATCTACTACAGAAATCCCTCCTCCGCTTCCTGTCTAAACAAGATAAGACGCGGTAAATTAAAGATGTAGCCGAAAAAAATGAATGTTATAAACAGCTACTCAGTAATTTATTACAGGCTGGCTGCAATGATGCCAGCATAAGATTCCTGCCAGCCTAGGAAGCAATCATAAGCAATACATTTTCCCACGCCTGTGTTATGCGTACAAAACTACAACAAACCATCAAACCGCTTTGCAAAATTTTCTTAGTCTTCAGCCTAGTGTTAGCTTTAGCACTTAGTAATGCTGATGCAGCCGCCGCCCGTGGAAGTGGTGGTCGCATTGGGGGTGGTTCCTTTAGAACTCCTTCTAGCCGCACCTACACACCGCGCACCTACGCACGCCCTGGTGGTGGAGGATACTATCCTGGTGGTGGGGGCTTTGGCTTTCCGTTCTTAATTCCCTTCTGGGGTATTGGCGGAGGGTTTGGCGGTATATTTACCATCTTAATTTTCTTAGCGATCGCTAACTTCTTAGTGCAAACTTTCCGCCGTGTGAGCAATGGCGAAGGCGAAGAAGTAGGCTACAGCAGTAACCCTCCTGTATCTGTAACTCGTTTGCAAGTCGGTTTGTTAGCTCAAGCCCGTGGGTTGCAAAATGAACTTAACCAAATAGCTGAATCTGCTGATACCAACTCTCCAGAGGGAAGAGCACAAGTTTTGCAAGAAGCTAGTTTAGCTTTGCTCCGCCATCCAGAATACTGGGTGTATGCAGGTGGTGGTACACAACAAGCTAAATTAAATTCAGCTGAAAGTCAGTTTAATCGTTTGTCACTGGCGGAACGCAGCAAGTTTAGCGAAGAAACTCTGTCTAACGTCAATAACCAACTCCGAGCCGCCTTGAATAAAGATAGTTTACCGCCTGCCGATGAACTAGATAATCCAACCCGCCTCATTAGTGAAGGACCTGGAGAATACCTGATTGTCACCTTGTTAGCTGCGACATTAGGTAAATTTGAAATCCCAGAAATCAACAGCGTTGATGACTTGCGTCAAGCCTTGCGGCGAATTGGTAGCCTACCCAGTGACCAACTTCTAGCGATTGAAGTTCTTTGGACTCCCCAAGCTGAAGGTGATACTCTGACATCGGATGATGTTTTAGCAGAGTATCCTGATTTGAAACTGGTTTAATCGTTGGAAACTCCCCAGGATATTATTCCTGGGGAGTTTCCATAAAATTTGTTTAATTTACAAGTGTAATTAAAAATTCTCCATTAAAAACTTAAAAAATGTGACATTTTAATTTTCAATTTTGAATTCTTAATTTTATTCAACTTCGTTAAAAAGATGTTCTTCTAACAACGGTTGCACTTTCCTAAATTCTTCTGGAGAAAGTAATACAGGTTGACCTGTTGTTGATATTCGGGCAAAAAACAGCAATGGATCGAGGGGGGTATAAATTGCGTACTCTTGATCTTCATGATAGAAGCTAGCAAGTAACTGCAATTGTTCTGGTTCTAAATCTGCCTCTTCATCTTCAATTTCTAAGGTGAAAAGTTCTGATTCATCAACTGCTGGTAAATCACCCGCCACTGTCAGAGCATAAGCAGTGTTTTTTACTAACAAGTTCTGTTCAGCTAAGACAGCTTGAGCAGTGCCAAAAATTTGGTTAATGATGGCATCATCATCTACCAGAACCGCCTCTTCTTCCTCTTCTTCACCTTGCCAAGCAAAAATTTCTATAGGTGAGTCTACAGGAAGCAATAAAACATATTCTTGTCCATCTACCGAGAGCGAATGTTCAACATAACATTCGAGGGTTCGCCCTGTGTCATCGGTCAGAGTGATAGAACTTGCTTGAGCATGATCATTGTCTTCAGGAAATGGAGAGGAAAACATAGCCGAGGTGTAAAAATTTATAAATACCAGCAGATGTAAAAATGTCTTAACTGTTTCGTGATCAATTATGTCAAAAAAATAGCTTTAGACCGAGATACAAATGTTGGTTATTAGCTTTCAGAATATCATGTTCAAAGGTATCAATACTCTAAGGCTAGCACCGAACGGTGGAAATTGGCTCGCCTAGTATCTAGCCATTGTTGCAAAATTAAAGATGCTGCCTTACGGTCAATTAAACCTTTATGACGTGATGGGGAGCGATTTTCCGCTATGAGCATTTGCTCTGCTTGAAATGAAGTTAATCGCTCATCAACATATTCCATAGGCAGTTGCAGTGCCTTCGCTAGTCTTTTGGCAAATTTTTGTACTTGACGAGCCTGGAATCCCAAAGAACCATCCATTGAATAAGGTAAACCAATTACCAGGATTTGCACCTGACGTTCATTGACGATATTTTGGATTTGCTCGACATCGCGAGCAAATGATGTCCGCTCAACAGTGGTGATACCCGTGGCAATTAACCCCGTGCGATCGCACCCTGCTACACCAATCCGCTTGTGACCAACATCTAATCCCAATGCGGAAATCAATGGCTGTGGTGGCTCTTGGGGTGTCAAACTATTTCTCCTGGTGTGTATCTGTTTCAGGAAGGGGCGATGGTTCTATCTTACAGTTTTTGCACTTAAACGCCATAGGTTCTGACTTGCTTGGTACTAACCTTTCTGAGGTTGGTTGCGGCCTTGGTCTTACCCATGACATCCCACCTGGTATTGGTTTACGCGCTGGTTGCAAACCTTGCAGTACCTCAGTCCACTGAATTCCTTCTAAGGAAACAAATTTAGATTCCCGGAGCTTATGCCAAACAGAGCGAGACATAATCAGTGTATGTTCTATGCGCTTTGCTCCAATGCGTTCTAGATACTCTTCTCTTTCTGCTTGGTAGTCTGAGGAAGCTAATTGTAAGCCTTGCTGGGGAAAATCTTGAGCAATGCGGGCTAATTGAGAAAGTAACTCTGGATACAACCAAGTATAAGCAGGGTGAACTGTCAAGGTAGCCACATGAGGAGTTTCACCTTTGCGGTCAAGTTGTACCTGAAAATAGCCAATTGCGGCTTTGCGTTGGGGTTCAAACACATAGCCACTGACGACTTCTGTTTTAGTTACCCATTGCTTGACAGCATCAGTCAAAACGCCAAACAAGCTGGTTTTAAAGTCGCGGATGTTGCGATCAAACACTTGGCGCACCAAGGGTGGCATGGATGCTGTATCTAGTTGATAAAGTAACTGAGCATCGGCGTTACTCACCGGTAGTAAATTAGGCAAGTCAGGTTCCGCTTGTGCCAATTCAGCTAGCAATTCTGGTTCAATTTCCCAGTAAGTCATTTCGGCCAGACGCTGAAATCCGTTTTGCCGATACAGCGCCAGCGCCTCTTTATCATTCACGTTGACTTCTAATAACCAAGTGCGCGCTTCCAAAATCGACTCGAAGCAATGGCGCAAGAGTTGAGAACCAATTCCTTGCTTCTCAACTGCACGATCCAGAATTACCCGATCAATCCGCCAAGTACTGCGTGTACGATTAAACGGTGACACTTGAATCATGCCTAGTAGTATTCGCCCTTGCTCCGCTACGTAGGCACAGAAACGATATTGTAGTGGGTTGGGAAACCAACTCAAAAATTTAAGTAACCCATACCAACGGCGTAGCCATTGCATCTGGTTAAGGGCAGAGTTGGCTTCTTTAGGGGTTAGGGTGGTAAATGAGTCTTGAGTTATTTGCTCTATTCCGTCCAGATCCCGGTATTGGACTGGCCGGATGACAACGCTGAGGTTTCGAGGAATTAATGAAGTCATTTTGATTCGAGCTGCCATTTAGCCTTAACTTACTGGGTCTGTTGGAACTGCTGCAATAATCTTAACGGCTTTCCGCTTTTGGCTACTGCTTCCAAAGGGTGATTTTTGTAACTAAATACTAAATATAATGTGTAAAAACTAGAAAAAGCAGATTTGATGAGAACACCCTTGGCATTGTCCCAACAATATCTGCTTTTATTTTATGGGAATTTTGATGAAAATTTGTATGTATTATAGCCCTTGCCGGGAAATTAGCTTTTCAAAGTTGGCTTGAGTTTGGTGAAGCAACTGTTCGCGACTATCTTCAAGTGTTTGCTTGAGGGGTGGAACCAGATTGCGAGCTTGCAGAGTCATGTGAAGTTGTAGGTGGGCAACATATTCGCTGAAATCTTCATTTGCTACAACTGCGCCCGTTGATAAATTTGATTCCATTGCCACTGTGTTCTCCTTTCTTAAACCTTTGCTGTTTCTCCACATCATCAGAACTTATCATGTTGTTTTGCTTAACTTCTTAATTCGCAATGAAGTTTAACGGTTTTTTAACTTAGTACAGATTTGCGTAAAATCATGGCGAATTGAGGTTGGAAATTTAAACGCAAAGGGGAGACAGCGCGCCCTGCGGCTTTGCCGACTTGTAGCGACTGTCGTGCGCAGAGGAATGCACAGAGGTACGCAAAGAATTCGCTACGAATTAATGAAATGTTGTACTTAGCGAGTACGGCTGTGGGTAAAAGCGTAGTGTTTTTCAACGCATCACGCCTTTCTCTGGCTGCACCAAGGGTCACTCAGGTTAATTTCTGTGCCTCGGTCAAATCTGTAACATCGTACTGTCATTGCCGCATAGTCAAAAATGGGCGGACTCACTATGGAAAACAACGGTTTAAATGCCAGAATTGTGGACGACAATTTGTCGAAAGTGCAACACGACAACCGATTGAGAACTCAACACGTGAATTAATCGACAAACTCCTACTTGAACGGCTTTCATTGGCAGCGATCGCTCGCGTCACAGGAGTTTCATCACGATGGGTGTCTAAAATTTTACTGCATTCAACCTTTTAGCGGAAAGTCTAATGCCTTCAGCCTCAAAATCATTGTAGGATGCGGCAATAAAAGCGATCGCCAAAGGTTTGAGCTGTGGTCAAGGAAACTGGTAAACAAATAGTTCAAGAAGCCTGGCAACAAGAAGCTATCACCCAGCAGGCTCAACAGCAAGTGCGCTCTAGGGTTAGAGTACCAACAAGATTCCGTTGGGTGCAAAAATTAAGCTGGGTTGTCCCCATAGTTAGAGAAAAAACAACCCCCATCGCCGAAGGTATTAAAGCCAAGTTACCTAAGAGATTTTTTCAAAAAGCACAAAACCCAGCAGTTACAAAGTCTGAATCTCTTCCCACTACAATCACTCTTCCAGCACCAGTCTCTCCTGGAGTTGATTCAATTTATAGAAAGTATCACTGCTGGAATGGGAATACTTTAGCTTGTGAGTGGACACAAAAAACATTAGAACAAAATCCCACAGCTAAGAAATGTTTGCAATGTGGTTTTCCGACAATTTTGCTCCCCAAAACTGAAATTCGTGGATATCGTGGTCGATATTGCATAAATAGCTTTTTGGGACATCGAGGAATGGGGCGTTTGTACCGGGGAATTCAGGTTACAGATCAACAGCCTGTAGTCATTAAAGAATATCTTTTACCCAACATTTGTTTTAATCCAGAGGAAACTAAAAACCGAAAACAACTTTTTGAACATATTGCGGGATTGAGTTTAGCAGATGGCAGAATTCAGGATATTCGTTTGAATTCGCCTTGGGATGCAATTGCTGATCCCGTGGAAGAACGCTGTTATCTAATTACCAATGGTAATCAAGATACATATCCCACCCTCAGATATTATCTTGCTACCAATGGCGCGATGACAGAGGGCGAAGTACGCCGCTTTCTCAATCAAGTACTGCAAACTCTGCAATTTCTCCACACCCAAAAATTTAGTCTTCCTTCCGGTCAAATACAGCAAGGAATAGCACACGGTAATATTAGCCTTGATAGCCTATTAATTATTGCAGATGCTAAGTCCTTCTTTATCCATATTAGTGATTTAGAACTTTGGGAAAATCTGTTTGATCTGCCAACCACAAAAACAGTAATTCCCTCATTTGCTCAAGACTTGATAGGTTTGGGATACATTGCCTTTTACCTATTAGCAGGAAGTGAAGTAGACTCAGTTAATTATCAGCCTCTTGATCCTAAACTAGCGCAGCATTGGACATCAGTAACACCTGCAATGAAGTCATTCATTCTGCGACTTTTAGAACTAAATACACCATTTAATAGTGCTGAAGAAGCAAGACAAATACTCTGGCAATTACCCCCACTTCCCACCAATGAAATCTTAGTAACTACGGGGCAATCTGAAGCAGAAAAACCTAAACTGCGTCGCCCTAATTTGCTCGTTTTCGGTATACTTGGCTTGATATTGTTAGGTTCACTAATCTGGTTTCTGATTCAAATGTTTCAAAATCAGGAAATTTCTGCTGAAGACGTGACAGTTTGTTGCCTGAAAGATGTACCTGGTGTTCCTCCCGGAAAATATATTTATACTGGCGAAAAAGATGGAACTTGGAGTTATATACGCGGACAAAGAAATTTAATATTCCAGAATGAAAGTCTGGAAGAAAAGCTCCAAGCAAGTCAGCCCAAATTGGAGATAATTTATCAGCCAGAAGATTCATTTACAACAGTAATTAATAATATAGAATCAGGTAAATTTGACTTTGGTATTACTAGTCTATTTAATCAATTAGCACCTCAACTGAGACACAAAGAAGTTGCCTATGACGGCTTAGTTGTATTTGTAGCTTTTAGTTACTCAAAACGTGAGCAAGGTCTACCAAGAGCATTAAACGGACAGATTAGTATTGAGCAATTACGAGATTTATATACAGGTAAAATTAAATATTGGAATCAATTGCCAGGTGCTAATTTACCTAATTTACCAGTAAAACTTTATATACCATCTGAAGCGGAAGTATTAAAGGTTTTTGAAGACCGGGTACTTAAAGAGGAAAGAGCGATCGCCACTTTTAAATCATTACAGAATCGTCATCAAAACTCAAGTACATTTACTCCCGATCCAATTGGAGATATTACTAGTCTTCCTACCTTAGAAATGCTGCGGCGAGTCTTGCAAGACTTCGAGCAAAACAATACTGGTAGTATTGGTTTTGCCACACTCAGCCAAGTTTTTGGTCAATGTTCTGTCTATCCTTTAGCTTTATTAGATGATCATAAACCTGCGGTACAGACTTTAATTCAAGACAATGGCAATTCAATCAATCCAGATACAGATTTATGTAATAACAAAGGTAAGTATAGTCCCAATATTCAAGTATTTAAAACAGGAAGTTATCCCTTAGGATATCCAATAGTCGTAGTGTATCCAGGAGACAACAATCGTCCCCCCATTGGTCAAAAATTTGCTGAGATGCTAAAAACAGAAGAAGTACAACAACTCTTAGAAAAAGCTGGGTTAGTACCACTACAAAAAATTAAAAATTAGACTTTTGGCTAATGGTAATTATTTAAAGTTGCTTGTTAAAATGGAAACTATTTTATGAGTTTTGATGATGATTACTTCCAGAAATAGTGAAAATGACCATAAAGCAGTTGCAAAATTAGCTGCTAAAATTATGCGCGATCGCCAACTGATGGTGATACTGAGTGATAAAGTTTATCAATTAATGCAGGATGACTTGCATCACCAAAAAGAACGCAGGAATAATTATGGGAGATTGTCATAATGGCTAATTCTAGCCGTGAGTTGAACTACATTACAGCCAATCGTTTTTATGTAGAAATAGAAAGTAGCCTCACTGCTTGCTTCTGTGAGTGTCAAGGCTTAGGGGTGAATATAAAAACTGAAAAATTTTCTGAAGGTGGAGTCAACGATCAACAAAGAGTTCTATTAAATCCAGCAGAGTTTTCGGATGTAACACTCAAGCGTGGTATGACCAACGATTTAACATTCTGGAATTGGATTAGTAAAATTTTGAGCAGTACAAAAGAACGTCGCAACGTCAATATTTTAGTTTTTAATCAAGCAGGAGAAACAATGCAATGCTGGACACTAATTGGTGCTGTTCCTACCTCATGGAAAGCCCCAAGCTTAAGTGCAGATTCCAGCACGGTTGCTATTGAAGAATTGACTTTAACCTACGAAGGACTAAAAATTGATAAAACAAGATCAGGCGGTGCATCTATTCTTTCAGGACGCGACAGTTCGGGATATTTTCCTAGTAATTAATAGCGTATGGCAGAAAATCTAGAAACAGGTTCTAGTTTCAATCCTCCAGAAGGCGAAATAACATCCTCAGACCTAGGGATAAAAAAACCATTACTTGCTCATAAACCTTTAGGTCAAAAATTACTCAGTCCCAAATTTTTATCGCCATTAGGATCTAAAGCATTATCAAATTTTGATCCTGCAATTTTTTATGCGCCAGAAATATCTGATTACACTCTGTCAGAAAATTCATTTCAAAATTCACCATTTTTTCCTGAATATCAATCACAACAGTTAAGTAAATCGAACATATCCGCAGCACAGTCACCCAGTGTCATGCATTTAGATAATGCTCAGCCAAATACAATTCAACCACAACTGGAAAGACAATCCTCTATCTCTCCAAAATCAACATTTACAGAAGGAATTGTAGCTGAAAATCTAGTGCAACAAACTCAATCTCTTTTCCCTAAAAATAGAAAACTTCCCCCTTCCACGACACCAAAAAATCCGCAAGCAGAACCAACAATTATTCAACCGCAACGAGAAAGCGAAGAAACTGCATCGCCAAATCCTACGGTAAGCGCAGCCATACCTGAAGGACTGATCGTCTCTTCTACAACACCCGCAATTCAACCGCAACAAGAAAGCGAAGAAACTGCATCAGAGAAGGTTGCGGTAAACACAGCCATGTCCGAAGAAGTGAGCAGCTCTTCAACCACACCAATCAATCCGCAAGCAGAACCAACAATTATTCAAGCTCAACTTGAAAGTAGAGAAACTGCATCACCAAATCCTACGGTAAGCACAGCCATGTCCGAAGGACTGAGCAGATCTTCAACCACACCAATCAATCCGCAAGCAGAACCAACAATTATTCAAGCTCAACTTGAGAGCGGAGAAACTGCATCGCCAAATCCTACGGTAAGCGCAGCCATACCTGAAGAACTTATCACCCCTTCCACGACACCAATCAATCCGCAAGCAGAACCAACAGTTATTCAAGCTCAACTTGAAAGTAGAGAAACTGCATCGCCAAATCCTACGGTAAGCGCAGCCATACCTGAAGGACTGATCGCCTCTTCAAATACACCAACTATTCTAAATCAATCAAATATTAAAAATACTGCCTTAATTGCAGAGAACATAGATAATACTCATACAAATATTTCAATCAATTCTCAAAAAGAATCAATAGAAGCTACAGTTATTCAACCAAAGACAGAAACACAATCTTTTCAAGAAAAAACAGAAATTCCTCAATTGCCTCAAGTATTGAAAAACATCTCTGTTTTCAGCCCCTTGTCGCAAACATCAGATTTGCTAACCAGCAATTTTGTAGATGAAACAAACTCCATAGATATATCTCCCCCTACTTCTGTCTCCGCGTCTCCTTCTCCATCTCACCATATCCAAAAATCATCCACTCAAGACTTACCCAACTCATGGTCTAGTATCGCTGAATTACTTGGTGAAAGTACTGCCGTAGATACTAGCCCCAATACTGTTGTAAAACCCCTTCCAGATGAAAGGAGATGGAACCATGAATCTACACCTCTGACATCCACTATGTCGCAGTACAGTAAATCACAACCAACAGTTAATTCTCCAAAATTCAGTACTTCAAATAAATTAATTCAGGCATACACTGATCCTGCAAGTTCCACATCAGTACAAAAAAACGAGGATACTTATACTGAAATAGTTACTAATAAACAGTTATCGGAAGACGAACTAGAAAGCCTAGAAATTCTTGCACAAGAAATTTACAAAATACTTCAATATCGAGTGAATATAGAACGAGAGCGTCGAGGTAATAACTATTTAGGTCGTTTACCTTGGTAGAGAATAAAAAGTAGGAAGTACTGTTTCACAATTTAAAATTCAACCTGGTATAACTTAGATAAAAAAGCCATGACTACTACTCGTTTAGTAAAGGCAAAACTGATAGCCACAGAACAAGCCGCGCCAGATATTGAGTTCATGTTTAACCCAAATCAACTGGACTTTGCACAGCAAATTAACTTAACTAAAAGCAGTGGTGCTCGTACTGGTAGAGGATTACCTAAAGTCAGTTTTGCTTATCCAGAGCCTTGTAAATTAACTATCAATAATATCATTTTTGATACCTACGAAGAAAGTACTAGCGTCCTCACACACCTCAAAAAATTTGAAAAAGCTGTTAACTTTGCTGAAGCCGGAGAAGGTAGAGAAAAACGTCCACCAATTTATGTATTTACCTGGGGTGATCAACAATATATCCGTTGCTTTGTGCAATCTCTCAACTATAGTCTCACCCTGTTTTTGCCTGATGGTACTCCAGTTCGGGCTAAAGTCAACTTGACGCTTGAGGAAGTAGATGAATCTATTACCCAACCAGGTATGGGTACACCTGCTAATGTAAACCGCAGTGGTGATAGCCGAGCCAGTCGGAGTTAATTCGACCTTTGGGGAATACTCCATAATCAAATGTCCCCATAGGCTATGAGAAATCAACCCTTCACAATATGTATGGCTGTTCTTTACATACCAGAGCCACTATTGCAAATTGATGGTAGTGATGCGCCCAAAGATTTGCTCGATGATATTCTGCAAATCTCGGTAGAAGAGAGCCTTCACCTACCGGGAATGTTTACTTTAGTTATCCAAAACGATTACTTTCCCGGACGTTCACAGCAACAGCAGCAAACTTGGCGACACCAGAACTTGTTTGCAATTGGCAAAAAAATTAAAATTGGGTTCGTTTCCAGTACTACAGAAGATGCAGATTTTGAAAATGCAGAGCGAGGGTACGTATTAGAAGGGGAAATTACAGCCATAGAAACTGAGTTTACTAGTGAGTCACAGGCTCCCATAGTGATTCGCGGTTACGATATTTCCCACCGTTTGCACCGGGGACGTTATAACCGTTCTTTTCAAAATGTGACAGATAGTGACGTTGTGAACCAGATTATTGGTGAAGCTGGCATAGCATCTGGCAGTATCACTTCTACTAGTATTGTTCATAAATACGTTTTTCAAGAAAATCAGACCAATATGGAATTCTTGCGGGAAAGGGCGGCCCGTCTTGGCTTTGAACTGTATGTGCAAGATGCTAAGTTAAATTTCCGCCAACCCGCACAAGACCAAGCGTTAACTCTCAAGTGGTTGGAAGACATCCACAATTTCCGTGTTCGAGTTACCAGCGCTGAACAGGTAAGTTCGGTTGAGGTGAGGGGTTGGGATTACAGCAAAAAACAATCAATTGTGTCCACAGCTTCAACAGAGCAGGTAATTACCAACACAGATAATGGTAAGGGTAGTCAATCCAGCACGAAATTTAGCATTCAACCTAAGATGATTGTGGTGGATCAACCTGTCTTCAGTACTAATGAAGCCCAGAAAATGGCTCAAGCTCTGTGTAATGAACTTGGGGGAGAATTTGTTTATGCTGATGCTAAAGGTGAAGGTAATCCTAAAATTAGACCGGGACGGGTGGTGAAGCTCACAGAGATGGGCAATTACAGTGGTAGTTATTACGTCACTGAAACACGCCATTTATTCCATGAACGCAAATATATCACAGAGTTTAGTGTCCGTGGCTTGCGCGGTGGAGACCTTTTAGCTACTTTATCACCCCAAACTCATTTGCAACCAGGGCAAACTCTCTTAGTGGGAATTGTTAGTAATAATAAAGATCCTCAAGGCTGGGGTCGTGTCAGAGTTAAATTTCCTACTCTGACTGAAGAGCATGAAAGTAATTGGGCGAGAGTCGTCAGTGTGGGAGCAGGCCCTAATAGAGGGTTTGATTGTTTGCCAGAAATTAATGATGAAGTATTAGTAGCCTTTGAACATGGTGATATTCATCGCCCTTATGTGATTGGTGGCGTATGGAATGGCACAGATACACCATCAGAAAAAGTGGATGATAGTGTTGTTGGTGGGAAAGTACGTTTACGGACTTTTAAAACTCGTGTGGGGCATAAATTACAGTTTGTGGAAGAAGATAAAGGAACTAAAAAAGGTGCATATCTCCAGACTACAGATGGTCATAATTTACGCCTGAATGACAGCGACAAATTTGCCGAATTAGAAACTACTGGGGGTCATAAGTTTCGCTGTGATGATAGCAATAAAACTATTAGCTTAACTTCAACAGGTGATATTACAGTTAAATCTGGAACAACTGGAACGGCTAACAAAATTAGTGTTAATGGTGGCGAAATTGCTTTGACTGCCACTCAGAAAATTACCTTAACTGTTGGTTCGAGTACGATAGAATTAACTCCTAATGGTATTACTATTAGAACTGGTGGCACATTGAGTGTGCAAGCTGGCAGTTCAATTAGTGTTCAATCTGGAGGTTCCTTGAGCGCTAATGCTGGGGGTTCCTTGAGCGCTAATGCTGGTGCAACAATTAGCATTAATGCTGGTGCTTCGGTGGGAATTGCCTCACCGATGATTCGATTGAATTAATAATAAATAATTGTCCAATAGTCAAAAGATTAATTTGTAGATTAATCCTGATTAATAAAAGAAGATTAATTATGTTTCCAGCAGCACGACTTACTGATTTAACTGTTACAGGCGACCCCATAACGGGGCCAGGAATGCCCAATGTACTAATTATGGGTTTACCAGCAGCTTGTGTAGGCGATTTAGTAGCGGGACCTGTGATTACTGGAAGTATTGTTATGGGTTCTTTCACTGTCTTTATTGGTGGACGTCCAGCAGCGCGGGTGACATCTCAGGTAGCGGGAGCTAATACAGTGACTGGCGTACCATTAACTACAGTGGTTGGGGTAGGTGCGCCAACTGTGTTAATTGGTGGGTAAATTACTTTTATGTTTTGGGTCGATGGCTGCTTAAACATTAGTAATGACGTTGGTAGCAATTGTAATTTGGTGTGTATAAAATTTGTAGTCTGCGGTGCGATCGCTTTAAGCTCGACTTTTGGCGAATGGTATTGGTTTGACGTGTGAGCGTAAAGTAGCGTAGAGACGCAAGCTCGTCAAAATTTACTTGCTATGCCAGAACTCAATCAAAATCAGCAGAGTGGTCACCTGGGTACAGGTTGGTCTTTTCCGCTAAGGGTGAATGTACAGGGAAATTTGCAACTCAGTATAGCAGAGCGAAATATTGAAGAGTCGATGCTTCTGATTCTACGTACCGATTTGGGTGAGCGGGTGTATCGACCTAATTTTGGTTCGCGGTTATCTGAGTTAACCTTTGCACCGATGAACACCCAAACTTTATTACTTTTGCGTCTACACGTCCAGGAAGCTTTGGAAATGTGGGAGCCGCGCATTGTTTTAGATGCAGTGCGTGCTGATCCTGATCCATTGCGAGGTCGGGTAGATATTCTCATTGAATATCATCCCAAAGGTACTCATGATTCTCGCAGTTTAGTTTTTCCTTTTTATCTCAACGGCAGAGAAAATCAAGAGTAAACCAGCAAAAAAAGCATAATAAAAACTAACGCGGTGTGCAACTTTCTCTCAAACCTAACCCCCAACCCCTTTCCTAGTAGGGAAGGGGAGCAAGATTAAAAGCCTCTCTCCGCTTCGGGGAGAGGTTTGGAGAGGGGTTCTAAGAATAAGTCGCACATCGCGTAAACTACTAATAAACTACTTTCTTACTTCATAACTCTTTACTCTTTACTCAGCACTCAGCACTCAGCACTCAGCACTTAGAAAAAGCCGTGGAATTTGATTTTTTACCGAAATTACCAAAACCTGATCTAGACGATCGCACTTTCAAAGATTTAGTAGATGAATGTATTCTCAGGATTCCCCGCTACTGTCCAGAATGGACAAATTACAATCCTAGTGATCCGGGGATCACACTCATTGAGCTATTTGCTTGGTTGACTGATCAAATGCTGCTGCGGTTTAACCAAGTACCGAAGCGTAATTACATTACCTTTTTGGAAATGCTGGGAGTCAGGTTACAAGCGCCTACTCCCGCTATGGTAGATATTACTTTTTATCTCAGTGCAGCTTTACCCAATACCTACACAATTCCCGTAGGGGTAGAAATCGCCACGGTGCGAACCGAAACAGAAGAAGCGATCGCCTTCACTACAGATCGTCCTTTGGTAATTGATAAACCCTACATTCGCCACTTTCTCACATCCCCAACAGTAGATCAGATACCGCAAATACTGCGCGATCGCTTTACTAATTTGTGGACAATGCGCTCTGAAGGTGATTGGTATGGTAGGGAATTAGCGTTTTTTGACGAGCAACCCCAACCGGGAAACAGCTTTTATCTGGTGTTTGATGGTGAGTGCGAAGGTAATGTATTAGCCCTGCAATTAAAAGGCGAAGCCGCCACCGCCACAGGCATTAATCCCGATGCTCCCCCCCGGCGCTGGGAAGCTTGGAATGGCGTGGAATGGGTGTCAGTGCTGCTGAGAGAATCTGACGATAGCACCAAAGGTTTCAGTTTTAGTGAATTGGCTGCCCAAGGTATCAATCCCCTCCAAGGTGCAGATGTAGTGCTGCATTTGCCGCAATCTTGGCCTGTAACTACCTTTACTGCTTACCAAGGACGTTGGTTACGCTGTATTTACACCTCACCGCATCCCCATCAACCTGGATACAGTAGCTCTCCCCGGATTGTGGGTTTGTCTGTCAGAGCCATTGGCGGTACTGTAGGCGCTAGTCAAAGCGAACTGATTCGCAATGAAATTGTCGGAGAAAGCGACGGTACACCAGGGCAAACCTTTCAATTACAAGGTGTACCGTTATTGAGTCGGCGAGATGATGAATATTTACTGATTTCACCCCCTGGCGGTATTCCCCAAAGATGGCAAGAAGTCAACGATTTTGCCAGTTCTGGCCCCCAGGATTTGCATTACACCATTGATTCACGCACGGGGACTGTGCAGTTTGGCCCACTGATTCGAGAACCTGCCCAACTCCAACACCAAACTCAGTTTCGGGGATTTGCACAAACAGGCATAACTCACAGCATGTTACAAAATCCCGCACTGAGTAATGAGTTAGAGCGTCAATATGGAGCCGTACCGCAGCGAGGTTCAGTGATGCGGATGGTCGCATATCGCACAGGTGGAGGACGGAAAGGTAATGTGCAAACAGGAACTATTACAGTTGCCAAAACAGCAATTCCCTACGTTGCCAGATTAATCAACCATACACCAGCACGTAACGGCTCAGATGCCGAATCCTTAGAAGACGCAGTGATCAGAGTCCCAGCAATGCTCCGCACCCGCGATCGCGCCGTCACCCCAGAAGACTTTGAAGTGCTGACTTTACAGGCTGGGATGGGAGCAGTTTCCCGTGTGCGTTGCTTACCACCCACATCGACAAAAGAAGCCGGGACAATTAGATTACTAGTTGTACCCGCCGCCAATACAGATGTGTTATCGCGTGGTGAAGGCATGGAGCCAGAACTATTAAACCTGAGTCCCCAACTACGCAGTCAGATTTTGGCTTACTTAGATGAACGACGGTTACTAGGAGTACAAATAAAACTGCAAGCACCCGAATACGTAGGTGTAGCAGTGCAAACAGAAGTAGCACTAGAGCCAGAGTACAACAACCCCTCCGCCCAACAAGAAATGCTCTGGAAATTGCGAATCGGCCTTTACCGCTTTCTCAACCCCATCACTGGCGGACATGAAGGTAAAGGCTGGCCTTTTGGTCGTCCTGTGTATCCTTCAGATATTGTCACTTTATTCCAGCAATTTCCAGCTGTGCGCTATTTAGGAGTAGTACAGCTATTTGAACTGCGGTACACCGGACAAACCTGGGTAAGAACACTACCGCAAAATCCAGTCATCGATCCAGGTTCCCTCGGACTCATTTGTTCCTGGCAAAACAATCGTTTACGCTCCGGTCATGTCGTTAATCTTATACAGTAAGTGCTGAGTGCTTTTCTAAGTGCTGAGTGCTGAGCGAAGTCGAAGGGGAGTGCTGAGTAAAGAGTGATGGAGGTGAGTAAATTGAGTAAAGTAGAGCGCTTTGAGGATTTGATTGCTTGGCAAAAAGCGAGGATTTTAACTCAGTTAATTTATCAAATTACCCAACAGGAAAAATTTAAGAAAGATTTTGGACTTTCAGGACAAATGCAAAGAGCAGCCGTATCAATAATGTCTAATATTGCTGAAGGTTTTGAGCGTAACAGACCTGGTGAATTTCATCAGTTTCTTTCTATTGCCAAAGCCTCTTGTGCTGAACTACGTTCTCAATTTTACGTAGCCTTAGATATTAACTATATTCAACAAAGCGAATTCAACCAAATTTTAAATCAAGCACAAGAAGTTGGCAGAATTATCGGTGGGCTTCGTGCATCTATTGACAGAAGCAGAAACGAATAACAACTCTATTATTCAACTCTTGACTTTTTACTCCCCACTCAGCACTCAGCACTCAGCACTCAGCACTTTTTTATGACAAGTCAAACTCTGCACCTCCAACTTACACCAATGCAATTATCTGATGCAGTACAACCATCAGCGCTCGCCCAAGGTGCAGCCGACTTCAAGCAAACAGCAATTAGCACTTTTAGAAACACTCAGCACTCCCCTTCGACTTCGCTCAGGGCCAGCGCACTCAGCACTTTATTCATTCATCCCCAAGAACCCAGCGAAATAATTTTGCAGCTAGAAAACCTGGGAAGTCGTAATCTGCGGTTAAACGTGCAAATTGAGGGTAACTTTCCCTCACAATGGTGTCGCATTGGCATGGAAGGCTATGAACTAGCTCCGCGATCGCGGATGGATGCAGTGTTATACTTCCAAATTCCCGCAGATTTTTTTGAAAATCAAGCATCTTTGGGATTAGGTCAATCCTTGATGTTGGATTATCACAGCTTAATTTATGTTTATTACACAGAGGAGGATACAGGTAGACAATTAGTGGAAACAGCAGGTGTGAACTTATATGTTCGTCCCCGCAGTTTATACCTGAACTTTTTACCCGTACTTTATCGAGAAGTAGACTTTATAGGTCGCTTCTTGAAAATTTTCGAGCAGGCTTTTGAACCCGCAGTCCAGACAATGGATGTCCTTTGGGCTTACCTAGACCCCATGACTGCACCACAAGCATTACTGCCTTTTCTTGCTCACTGGGTAGCTTGGCCAATGGATAGTCGTTGGACGGTAGAGCGACAACGCTATCTGATTAGTTCTGCTGTTGAACTTTATCGCTGGCGCGGGACTCGGAGAGGTTTACGTTTATACATACATCTTTATACAGACTTACCCCTAGATGATCATATAACCGTAGAAACAGACAAACACATTTGTATTGAAGAAATCCTCGGTCAAGGCTTTGTTCTCGGCAAAACCCACCTAGGACAAGACGCGATGATTGGCGGTGGTCGCCCATATCATTTTATTGTCCGCCTGCGCCCCGATCGCCCAGACCAAGTAGATGAACAACTAGTACGCCACATCATCGACCAACAAAAACCCGCCTTCTGCACCTACGAACTTTATATAGAGTGCTGAGTGCTGAGTGCTGAGTAAAGAATTATTTATCCCCTGTCACCTATCTCCTATGTATCCCCCACCCCAAATTCAACCTTTAGAACGTTTGCAAATTCAAGATGGTTTACTGGTAAATGCGGAACGATGGAAGCGATCGCATGATTACCACCGTCAGCGTCAAAATATTCATTATCAGTCGCTCAATCAACCGGGGATTGTTTGTGGTTTGGGTGTGAGTTTGATTCCTGCTCCCAAAGATGTCCCCTCGCAATACAATGATCAGCGATGGTTGCAGATTCAGCCAGGGATCGCCATTGATGTAGTTGGTAACCCGATTGTTGTATCACAACCGATAGACTTTCGCATAGCGGCGGATATTACAGAAGAAAAACCCCGCCTGATTTACATTGTGGTGAGTTATGTAGACCCGGAGAACTTGCAACGTCAGCAAGTAAAAGAGTTTGAGCCGGAAACTTTTCGCATTGACGAAAAAACCACGCCTCCAGATGCTATGGAAGTGGAATTGTGCCGGATTTTGTTGCAATCGGGATTAGTTAATCTTAAAAATCCCCAAGATGTATTTTATCCAGGTTTGAATTGTTTGGACTTCCGTCATCGTCCAATAGCGCGATCGCGTCCTAGTGCGATCATCAGTGTTGCTCACCTGGAAACTGTCCCAGCACAAGACCCCAACAGTTTTGCTAATCTTTCTTTTTTACTCAAATCCACAGCCAATCTTACCAGCACCTTCCAGGGAGCCGAGCAAATTGCTCGACTAGCCTTTCCTCTACAGGATATTACTAGAGCGATCGCCTATGATTTGCTCTTCACCACCGGTCGTCAAGCAATACCTCTGGATATACAAGAATTAACTGACCTCAAAAGCTATTTAGATGCTGGCGGAGTCCTGCTGATAGAATCCCCTACTGATGCTATCGACCGACTAGATAGTATTTTGGATCTCACCGAAAAATTAGATACGCCTTTAGAAGATTTGCGTCGCTTAGACCGCCATCACCCCATGCGGACACAACCGTTTTTATTTGCAGCCCTCCCCACCTTTAACCAAAAGCCCATTCAAATGTTAATTGCAGGCGGCATTGTTGTAGTAATTGGTGATTTATCAGCCGCTTGGGGATTAGATGAAAACCTATCTTTACCACGAGAAACGATTCGCACTGCACAAGAATTAGGAATTAACATTTTACATTTTGCCTGGGCTAGACGACAAATGACTCAGTTACAACGACAGACTACTTTTACTGCATCAACATCAACCACACCAGCCAAACCCGACGCTTTAAGAAACGTCTTTAACAAGTTAGAGCAATAACTCCCAACTCAGCACTCCCCTTCGACTTCGCTCAGGGCGAGCGCACTCAGCACTCAGAAAGCCACTCAGCACTCAGCACTCAGCACTCAGCACTTACTTATGCCAGTTAAACTTATAAATACCAATATTTCTACAAAAGTACTTCACTTTAAACCAGGTAGTTCACCAGCATCTTTTGAAGTAAGTGTTGTTAATGAAAGTAATCAGTTTGCTTCTTTTCAATTAGAAATCATCGCCGCAGGTAGTAGCTCTAGTTTGGGTTCTAATTGGTATGGTATTACACCCGCAGTTAGTGCCAAAAATCCACCTGGAGATATTACAAAATTTTACGTGACTATTACTGATACACCTATTGCTGGTTTTGTCGGCAAAATGAACGTCATAGTCCGTATTTTTTCATTAGAACTGGGAGATGAAGATAGACAACTATTACGTCTGATGATCGAGCTGGGAACGGATTCTATACCCATGCACGTGGAGTTACCTGTGCGAGAGTTTTCGGCTTTACCACAAACACTAATTGAAATACCAGTTCGCGTTACTAATTCTAGTCAAATTCCTGCTAGTGTTTCGCTGCGATTTTGTGGTTTAGAACCAAAATGGCTGCTAGATGGTGTTGAACAACAATTACAAATTGCGGCGGGTGCTAAAGCTGAAACATCTTTTTTGTGCCAATTACCAGTTCCTGAGGAAGTCGCCAGCAAGGTATATCCTTTCACTATTGAAGCTACACATCTCAACGGTTACCCATCTTCTAGTCCCGAAGGGTTAATTAAGGTGTTACCGGGGGGATTTATTGATTTTCAGTGCATTCCTGAAAAGCAACGAATACCTGCATCTCGCACTTGGTTACCCCAGTGGCGAACTAACTCTACTACTTACATTCTAGAGTGTCAAAATGCCAGCAATTTAAGCGAACAAGTACACATTGAATTCAAAAAAGGTGATGAAGACCAGCCAAAATGTTTCTGGGAAATTACACCCGAATTTATAGAATTGCCACCAGGTAATACAGAACATTTTCAATTATTGGTGAGTAAGCGGCGACGGTGGTTTGGTCTAGCTCAAAAACTTTCTTTTATAGTTAAAGCTATTGTATCAGACCAGCGCATGAATGTTACCAATGAAAACCAATTTTTAAGGCTGACTATTCATCCTGTACTTCATCCCTGGCTACAATTAATATTATTAATTCTGCTGCTTTCTTTACTCTGGGCTGCATCATGGCTCAACCCCAATAGCCCTTTTTTCGGGCATCACCGTTCTGTAAATTATGTGCAGTTTAATGGAGTTGGTGACAAAGCTGTAAGTGGTTCTCAAGACCAAAGTATAATCAGATGGCGTGTTGCTGGTTTCACTAATCCCTTCATTAATCAACACGATGGACAAATGTCCAAAGATGCTGGCAAATCTGTACGCGTTGTTCGTTATAAACCTGTAGATAATGATGTAGTGGCAGCAGGTTTAGAAAATGGTGAAATCCAACTTTGGAATGTCCTTGGTAGTACTAATAAACCCAAAGCTAGTTTATCTGTTAATAAAGATGATCGCGTTTTAGCACTGGAGTTTAGTCAAAGTTCACGCTCTTTATTTAGTGGTCATGGCAGTGGTTTGATTGTGCAATGGGATATGAATGATGCTCTTTTACGTAGTTCCACAAGTTTTCAACAACTTGTGATGATTAATCAACCTTTAAAGACACAGCAAGTTGATTTTGCTATTTATGGTTTTGCGCTTATTGGGCAAGAGAGACAAAATTTATTAATCGGAGGTAGATACAATAATTTAGTCATGTGGAATCGGTCACAGGATAATTTAATACCAATACAATATAATCCTCCAGGAGGACAAAATGATTATATTGTCGGTGTAGATAGTGCAGAATACAAACCTAATCGGTTAGTTACGGCTGACAATAATGGGCAAATTACGTTGTGGGATATGCAATCATGTGTGAGTAATAATAATGGTCAATGTGAAGTTATTGATCGCTGGTCTAGTGGTCATGGTGGTAAGGCGGTACGCTCGGTTGCTATTAGTAATGATGGTTGTTATTTGGCAAGTGGAGGAGATGATAATCGTGTGATGTTATGGCCGTTAACAACGGCAGGTGGTCGAGCTGTTCCGAATGGTCAAGTAGTACGTTCTGCTGCTCAAAAATTTAATAGTGTTGATATTAAAGTGGTTAATCAACGTGTTTTGATTATTAGTGCTAATGATGATAATCAGGTGAGGGTGGATGTGAAGCCAGACCAAAATTCGCAGTGTGGAATATGAATGAATTGCCTTTTATTAGGATTTTCGAGAGATAAATTATTCAATTTTTTATAGGGGGATCAGCATGACTACTACAAATTCAAGACCTGGTTTGAGTATGTTAGAGGTGCTGACGCTACCGCCTCAACAACGTAAGCTTGTGCAGTGGATGATCAAGCGATCGCCTGAAGCTGTAACTTTAGCTGAAGCGTCTTTTGAGATCGATTTGAATCAACAAGCTACTTTGGATTTGTTGGATGAGTTGGTTGAACAAGGTTTTGTACAGGAAGTGTTAACTTCTGGTGAGGTGAAATACCGGATTAATCTTGCTGCTAAAAGAGGAATTCAACAACAAAATATCCAACAAAGTTTGGCTCCTGGTAATCCCCTGGCGATAATTTTTAATCCTTCTGGGGATTATGCTGTACAGGCTGGTTCTCGGTTTGAAATTTCTGTGACAGTGACAAATAAAGGTGTTGAAAGTGCATTAATTGATGTTTTTATTGATGAGTTATCCCCCCAATTAATTCAATGGTGTGATGCACCTCACCAAAGATTGGCATTAGGGCCTAACTCATTGGGTGAAATATTTTTTCAGTTTGATGTGCCTGTAACGGCAATTCCTAGTACTTACAATTATCTGATAATTGTTGATGCACCTCTGCACTACCCAGAGCATACACCAATTCGTCATCAGTCACGGCTTCAGGTTTTGCCTGCAATTGAAACGGTTGTGCGCGTTAGTGATCCGACATTTACACTTCTACCACCGACTAGTTCGCGATCGCCTGCACCAATTCCACCGGGAGGTATGCTACAAGTTAGTGTCAATGTCCACAACCGTTCTGACCGAGTAGACCGTTTTCGCTTGAGTTGTCTAGATTTTGATGAAAATTGGTTTAGTGTTCGTTACCCAGAAGGTTTGGAAAGAGCGGGATTGATTATCCCCAACATGGGTTTGAATCTGAATCCTGATGAAAAGGGTGAAATTACCCTGCTGTTTAATCCGCCAGTAAGTGCGATCGCTGGTGTTTATTATCCCACGCTCCGTTTGCACTCTGCCAACAGTCCAGACTTGGCGCTGTTGGATGTGGTGTATTTGGAAATTTTGCCCTCCTACCTGCTGAATGTGGAACTAATGACAGTTGTGGGTAGGGTGAGACGCAAAGGAGGGGTGTTTGCAGTCAAGTTGATGAATGCAGGTAACACCGCACGAGAAATTGTTTGTCAGCCGATGGCGGCTGATGAAGAGAAATGCTGTACTTATACAATTTCTCCAGCACAGATGCGCTTGTTACCAGGAGAAAAAGCTAATTCACAATTGACAGTGACACCAGTTCAATGGTGGCGGCGGCCGATTTTTGGCGCAGGTAGATTGCTGAATTTTCGCCTTGAATTGGCAGACCAACAGCAACTGCCTTTGTCTTATAATTCCCTACCAGGAACTTTAATTTGGGAACCACGCCCTTGGTGGCAATTTATCTTGCTGTTGCTAACGGGTTTGGGAACTTTAGTAGCGATCGCCTTTTTGCTATGGTGGTTATTGCGATCGCCTGCACCCCCGAAAATTCGGCAATTTAATTCGCCAGATACTGCATATCAACAAGCTAATAATGACTTTATTCGCCTGAGTTGGCAAATTCACAACCCTAAAACACTGCAAAGTTTATCTCTCAGTGGTTTGTTTGCCGACGGTACTACAGCAGTGCAACCAATTATTTATAACTTTAACAATGGAATTCCCGATGAACTCCAGCAATTTTGTCAGATGGGGGCGGTATTAACTTGTTCTTATGTACCCACAGATGCTCGTAAACCTGGAGATTACATTTTTGAACTGCAAGCGTTTAATAAAAGAAATCCCGAAACAGCAGCTGATTTGGTGAAAACTAATACTATTAAAATTACTCCAACTTCTCCTGTTCCCCCGCCCAAAATTTTAGAGTTTGCTTCTACCTTGCCTGTATATCGAGAAGCGCCAGTAAATTTAGCAAATAATATTGGAATTAGACCAGATACAATTCGTTTGAATTGGAAAATTAATGATTTAGCCAAAATAAAAGAATTACGAGTAATTGGGCGATCGCCTGAAGGAGTAGTTAATAGTCAACTCCAAACTTATAATTTCAGTCAAGGTATTCCCAATCAACTTAGTGCTTTTTGTCAACAACAGCAAAATCAACTCAGCTGTCAAAATGTTCTGGCGAATAATCGTGAGCCAGGAAACTATATTTTTGAACTTCAGTTATTTTCTCAAACTGATACTGCTGAACCAACAGCATCACAAAAAACAGATGTTATTCAAGTCCAGCCACTTATTAGTAATATTACAACTTTCACTATTAATGGTGCAAGTCCCCCGCCTAAATATTCAATTCTGATTAATCCTAATCAAGCTAGTCAAGCTATTAATTTATCTTGGCAAGTAGAAGGTAGTAGAAATCTCAAAGTTGAACTATTACCGTCTCCAGGAGATGTTAGCCGCGCAGGTACGATCCAATACCCCATTAGTCAACAACCCGGTAGTGAAAAAATTACTTTACAAGTGACTAATCCTGCTGGTGAAATAATTAGTCGCTCAGTCATTATTGAAACTTTTCTCCCACCTGTTTCGCCAATAATTGCACCACCAAATTTACCTCCTGTAATTCCAACACCTCTACCCGGACAATCTACACAAACCCCTGGTAATGCGGGTGCAACTCAAGTTACTCCAACCCCTGCTTCCAGTTCTGCTCCGACTCCAACTCCTGGTTCACCTGCACCTTCCCAACCAGGAAAACTTTCGCCTTTAGAATTACCGCCGGGGTTTGATTAAAAGTGCTGAGTGCTGAGTAAAGAATAATTTAATTTATTTTTTTATCAATAAAAATATGAAATTAAAGTCTTATTTTTTGGCTACAAATATCCTATTTTTAAGTTATGGTTTGAGTTTGAGTTTTACTTGTTTACCTTTATCTGCATCAACGCCAAATCAAACTCTGGAAGCTCGTCAATATCGTGCTAATCTATTGTTAAATTTAGGTAATAGACAATTAACTACAGGACAATTTGCGGCAGCTTTAGCGACTTTGCAAGAGTCTATGCGACTTTATCAAGAAATAGGCGATCGCACGGGTGAAGCTAATACTTTATTGCGATTAGGTGAAACTAATTTTACTCTCGGTAAGTACCAACGGGCAATTTCTTTATATCAACAAAGTTTAACAATTATGCAAGCGTTGGGCAATCAACCAAGTATAGCCCAAATTTTTGAGCATCTCAGCAATACTTATTTTCATGTTGGTGAGCAAGAGTTAGCTAAAGAATTTCAAGAAAAAGCTGTAGTATTAAGACGGGAAATTGGTAATCCCAGTAAAGAAGCGGCGTTTTTAAGTAACGTTGGCTTGGAACATCAGACAGCAGGTGAATATCAACAAAGCATTGCATTTCACACTCAACAGCTAAAAATTGCTCAAGAATCCAACAATCGTCAATTGCAAATTGATTCTTTACAAAATATCGCTTTAGCTTATCGAGAATTAAGGGAATTTCCCCAGGCGATCGCTTTCTATCAGCAAGGATTAGAAATTGCTAATCAGGTGGGTGATGTTGCTTTGGCAAGTAACATTTTAAATCAATTAGCCCAAACTTATGAATTACAAGGAGATTTCCATCAGGCGATCGCATTTTATCAACAGCAGCTAATACTGGCAGAAAAATCTGATTATACTATTAATAAAGCTGCTTTAATTCAACAATTAGGGCGTGCTTATACTTCTTTAAAAGAGTACGAAAAAGCGCTGTCAGTTTATCAAGAGCAATTAACATCCGCCAAAGCTACCAAAAATAGTTTTATAGAGGGAACAGCTTTAAATAATTTAGCATTTGTGAGCCTAAAATTTGGTAATTTTACTATTGCTGAAGAAAATCTCCAAAAAAGCATCAAAATTTGGCAATCTCTCCGTGCTAATTTAGGCAATACAAATGATTTTGCTGCTGAACAAGCTAATACATATCGTCTATTACAACAAGTATTTGTTGCTCAAGAAAAACCGGAAGCAGCATTAGAAGTTGCTGAACAAGGTAGCGTAATATCATTTTTAAATTTACTAGGAATGCGTTTAGCTGATGAATCAACCGGAACAAATTTAAAAGTTGCGCCCAAGCAAATTATATTACCAACAATTAACAATATTCAAACAGTTGCTCAAGAGCGAAAAGCTACTTTAGTTAAATATGCAATTATTTCAGATGAGGAAATTTATGTCTGGGTGATTCAACCAACAGGTAAAATTACATTTCGGCGAATTAACCCCGAATCGGAAAATACAATTTATCCTATTAATTCCATCACCGAAGTTATTGCCAGTATTCCTGCTTCTTTGGGTTTACCAAATCAGGAAAAAATGCCCAATAATAATGCTAAACCTTTACTACAACTCAATCAGCTATTAATCAAACCAATTGCTGACTTATTACCAAGAAATCCTACAGAACAGGTAATTTTTATTCCCCAAGATGAATTATGGTTGATTCCCTTCCCGGCTTTGGTTGATATTTATGGCCAATACTTGATTGAAAAACACACAATTACCACAATACCAGCGATTCAAATCCTTAATTTAACTAAAGAGCGCCGTAACAGAACTGGTGGTAGTAAAGTTGTAGTAGTGGGTAATCCTACCATGCCTGCAATTGCCCAATCAATTAATGAAACACCACAGCTATTACCACCATTAGTCAACGCTGAACAAGAAGCATTAGAAATTGCCGATTTCTTCAAAACTACCGCTTTAATTGGTAATCAAGCAACGAAAGCCGCGATTGTGCCTTTGTTAGCAAATGCTAAGACAATTCATTTAGCAACTTATGCTGTATTAGATGATGTTAACAGACAAGGCATACCAGGCGCGATCGCCCTGGCTAGTGCTGGTGATGCTAACGGACTACTCACCGCCAGCGAAATTCTCCATTTGTATACCCAACCCAAAGGAAAGCGTTTACGGGCTAATTTAGCCTTTCTCAGTGCAGGTGAAACTGGTAATAATAGTACTGGTAATGGCGTGCTGGGTTTATCTTTAGCGTTGATTCATGCTGGTATTCCCAGTGTGATTATCTCCCAATGGGCAACACCTGATACTCCCACCCCTGCGTTCACTACTGAGTTTTATCATCAGTTACAACAAAATCCTCATAAAGCCCAAGCCTTGCGTAATGCTATGTTAGCAACGATGAAACAATACCCTAATCCCAGAGATTGGGCATCATTCAGTTTAATTGGGGAAGCGCGGTGATGGTATCCCTTATTTTGTTTTAATTTTTCAATATTTAGATACGGCTCTCCCTTGATTCTTTTCGGCATTTCTCATACTTGCTCTCTCCTTCTTTATCATAAGCAATTATTCGTGCATAATATAGAGTTTCCTAATCTGCTGAAGTACTGAGTACATCGCTAACAAAATTGGGCAATCTTTGCGTAACTCTGCGCTACCTTAGCGTCCTTCTGCGTTGAAAAAAATTAGTTCTGTACCTCACTTAAATGGGAATCGCTATATGATACAATAAATTGTGATAGTAGCTAAAGTGTCATACTTAGTAATATCACAAGATAATGTTTAACCAAACAGCACGCTTAAACGTGTACAGATAATGCAAAATAGTTCAAATTTAATTCCCGAATTTGAAACATTATTTAGACAAAAATTAAAATTAAATAACTGTAAGTTGAGGAAGAAAAAACAAGAGAATAATTATGAAATTATTACTCCAGCCAAAGATATTTTTTTAATGTATTGGTGCAACTTTCCCGAAATTAACTTGATATATCAGCCTATAGGCATACGCACAAAGCAGACTATAGTTTATGAACGAGCCATCCGCTCTCACATTAATTCTTGTGTGAGTAGTATTCAAGATAATCCTCAGACTCCTGTTTAAGGTTAATTGATATCTTGTCTTATTCTCAATACTTGCAATCAGGTAACTGATGTAAGATATATTTTAAGGATGTTTGGGGTGGGTAGCACCCACCCTCAAGCATTACTTACTTACGGGTACTTCAGTAGATGTCTTGCCAATCAACATGGCAGCATTTTCCTCACTTTCAAGGATACCAAATTCAATCAACAATTCTTCTAACTCTTCCATCTCAATGGGTGTGGGAATAGAAAGCTTATCGTTGTTGATAATTTTCTTAGCTAATGTCCGATATTCGTTACTTTGATTGCTGTCAGGTGCGTACTCGTTCACGGTCATCCGGCGCAACTCAGCGTGTTGCACGATGTTGTCGCGAGGTACGAAGTGAATCATCTGGGTGTTTAAGCGTTTTGCCAGGGTTTCAATCAATTCGACTTCCCGGTCAACGTTACGGCTGTTACAAATCAGACCACCTAAACGCACACCACCAGTGTGAGCATACTTAAGAACACCACGAGCGATGTTATTAGCTGCGTACATCGCCATCATTTCACCAGAAGTAACGATGTAGATTTCTTGCGCTTTACCTTCACGGATAGGCATAGCAAAACCACCACACACAACGTCACCTAGTACGTCGTAAGATACGAAGTCAACATCTTGGTATGCACCGTTTTCTTCCAAGAAGTTGATGGCGGTGATGATACCACGACCAGCGCAACCTACGCCGGGTTCTGGGCCACCAGACTCCACACAACGTACATCCCGGAAGCCGGTCAGCATTACTTCTTCAAGTTCGATATCTTCAACAGCGCCTCTTTCAGCAGCCAATTGTAGAACACTTGTTTGGGCTTTACTATGCAGCATCAAACGGGTGGAGTCAGCTTTAGGGTCACAACCGACAATGAGAATGCGCTGACCCATTTCTGCCATAGCTGCTAGGGTGTTTTGAGAGGTGGTAGATTTACCGATACCGCCTTTACCGTAGAAAGCTATCTGTCTAATTTTTTCGTCAGTCATGATTAATGTTTCCCTACAATTTTTTTGTTGATGGATGTGGAAGTTTCTGTCAAACTTTCAGGCTTGGTTAGGTATAGTCAAAGCATTACGAACACTGTTACCTCCTTCCAGTTAAGAAACTTGCAATCGACAACCTAAAAACAGTTAGTCATCTGGTATGCAGCAAGTTCTCATCCACACATCACCTCAGCCAAGAAGTTGCATAGATGCAGAGTAAATTTTCAAGACATCGCTCAAGAGATATTACCAGTGTTACCAGATGCACCCATGATGCATCTATGAAAAACTTGACTCAAGCATTATCGGTTGTTGTAGCAAGTTGGTTGCTCAAACCTCAAGAGTAGTTACAGCAGGAATTCCAGTTAATGTAGAATACATTCCTGAACTAGATAACCAACCAATCATTGCAATCTACTCTCGATATTTACTACAAATTTCCTGATGTTACTTATGTTATGGATGCCAAGAATTTCTAATTAATGGCACTAGCGATAAATCTCAGCCTAAAAGTGTCACTACTGCATCGGCAAAAGTTACTATCCTACCTAGCCTGATTTTACCTATTCGTTACAAAAAGCGATAAGAATTGAAGTGGATTTACCAGAGCAAAAAAAAGCTTTATTGAGCTGATCTCAATTATTTTGAAGTCTTTTTCTGCTTTTACTTTTTTGATTCCTATACGCAGCATAACATATAAATTGCTAATCTATTTAGCGAATGATAAATTATTTTTTTCATGCAACCGAAGCGAATATTGTTATTAGTATCATGAATAGCAATATGTAATTAGCTAATAGTTTGCCAAGTTATAAAACCATTATTCATAAATTATTGTTTATTGTAAACGTACTGTTAGATCAGGTTTGCCCAAACGTGTTGACGCGATCGCGCCAGCTTTAAATTTGTACATACATGGTATTGTTAATTATTAATGGCGATGGAGCTCGCCAAAACCGCCGTTTTTCAGGCTGATGGCTCCTACTTTTCTGTTTGGCTACGGGAGAGTAGGGCTTTGTTTTATGCATTATCTGACTCTCCTGTAGCAAATATCTGTCTACAAATCACACCTCAAGGAGTCATGGGAATGCTAGCCAGTATCTTGTGGATTTTAATGATGGGCTTTTTTGTTGGTCAACTTGCTCGTCGTTTGGGCGCTCCCCCTTTAATTGGCATGATTGTAGTGGGAATTATTCTTGGCCCCCAAGTTTGGAATGTGATTAGTCCAGATGTGCTAAATGCTGCCGATGATTTAAGAACATTGGCGGTGATGATTATTCTGATGAAAGCCGGACTGGGGCTAGATAGAGAAAAGCTATCTCAACAGGGAACCGTAGCGCTGCGGTTAGGATTTTTACCAGCGACAACCGAAGCGATCGCGATCGCCTTTGCTGCTATGGTAATTTTTAACTTTGATTTTTTCACTGGGTTACTTTTAGGCTGTGTTATTGGTGCAGAATCTCCGGCTGTGATTGTCCCCAGTATGCTCAGACTCAAAAGTTTAGGTTTAGGCGTTACCAAAGGTATCCCTGATGCAATTTTAACTGGCAGTGCTTTATCAGATGTGCTGCTATTACTAGTCTTTAGCTTGTTGCTGAGTTTCTTAGGCGATGGCGGCGTTGAGCAGATTGTTTTACCTGGAGGGTTGATGTTGACTCCCCTGCAACTGCTTCCACTACAAATCATCATGCAAATTGTATTGGGAGTGCTATTTGGTTATTTAGCAGCTAGATTATTATTTATTTTACTAGTCAAGCAAAACTGGACTCAAAACGCCGTTCAAGATACTATAATTGCCGCCAGTATAGCCTTATTGCTAGTCATTGCGGCTCATTGGTTACCTTACTTTTCTGGTTATTTAGCAGCCATGTCAATGGGTTTTTTCTTAATAGAATTAGATGCTCCCCTAGCTAGGAGATTGCGCGGCGGGTTTGACAGTTTATGGATAGTAGCTGAGATTTTTCTGTTTGTTTTATTAGGTGCATCTATTCAACTGCAAGTATTGGAGAAAATTTTCTTACCCGGCATTTTAATTCTGACAATTGGTTTACTTATTGGTCGGATGCTGGGTTGGTATCTTTCAACTGTGGGCAGTAATTGGAATTGGCGCGAAAAACTATTTTTATTACCAGGAAACTCACCCAAAGCTACAGTCCAAGCCGCCATTGGGGCGATTCCCCTTGCTCAAGGCATTGCCGGAGGTGAGACAATTTTAGCGATCGCAGCTTTATCAATTTTAGTCACAGCACCTTTAGGCGCTTGGGCAACTTTGACCTTTGCACCTAAGTTATTAGAACGGGGAGAAGTTGACCCGACAAAAGTGACAATTGCAACTCGTACCTTATTAGTAGCAGCAGTTGATACTTCTGGTTTAGCCACAGCAGTTTTAACCAAGGTAGCAGATTTAGCACGACGCAGTAACGGTGAGGTGATCGTTTTGCATGTAGTTAATCTGCCTAATCAGGAAGAAATTCAACAACTAGAACAGCAAAGTCAACAATTGCTAGCTGATATTAGATATGAATTTTTAACTGTATCAGGTGCTGTTCCAGAAGAGATTATTCGTATCGCTCAAGAGTATAAAGCTACTGCAATTATCATCGGGAAACGTGGTCATCAACCTTGGGAAGATGTACTAATTGGTTCTGTATCCCAAGCCGTTTTAGAAGCTAGTTCTATACCTGTAATCCTAGTCCATAATTCCTAAAGTTATCGGTTCTGTTAACTTTGTACCGAGAGTAGGCGATCGCATTGGTACCGTAAAGGTATCACAGTAAGTAGCTCTTGTATCATAGAAGAGTGATTCAGAGGAAACAGGCAATGACAATTACCGTTCAAGCAATTTATGAACAAGGGGTGCTTCGACTTACAGAACCCATAATGCTAGAAGAAGGAACTCATGTAGAAGTAATTGTTATTACCAAAGAATCTCAGTCTGTAGAAAAAACTCCAGCAGAAATTCTTGCTGAAATAGCAGCTATGCCTTTAGAAGGTAGTCACAATGATAAATTTTCTGGTCGAGATCATGACAAAATTCTCTACTCTGAGCAAAACGCATCATGATTTTTGTAGATACAGGTGCATGGTTCGTCAGTGTATTTCCTTCCGACTCAGATCACAGCAAAGCCTCTACATGGCTTAGTCAGAACACCCAACCACTATTAATAACAGACTATGTAGTAGACGAGACACTCACTCTTTTGAAAACTCGTAGGGAAGGGCAAAGAGCAATGATTTTAGGAAATGCTTTCTTTGCTGGTAATGTGGCTACTATTTACTATCTGACGGAGGAAGATATTCAACAAACCTGGCAAGTTTTTCATCAATTTTCTGATAAAAACTGGAGTTTTACAGACTGTTCCAGTAAGGTTGTAATTCAAAAACTTAGGTTAACTCAAGCTTTTGCATTTGATCATCACTTCCATCAATTCGGTTCTGTTAACGTTGTACCGTAAGTAGGCGATCGCCTCTGTTGGGGTGTAATGTGAAGAACTACAGATGGCAAACTGCTCAGGTTACTCATATCATAGGCTCAAGTATAAATCTATAGCTTCAGCTTGTGTATTGAGTAGGAGATATTACGAGCAAGATGAAAAGCCAAATTTTAGCCACAGGTGTATTTTTAACTACCATTAGCCTGACAACAACTGCCCAGGCAGCTAATTTTGAACACGTTCAAAAGTTATTAGCTACCAAACAATGTCAAAACTGTGACCTTACTAATGCAGGTTTAGTCATGGCTGACTTATCTGGAGCGAATTTAAGTGGTGCTAATCTTGCAGGTGCTAACCTCAGTCGTGCTAATTTAAGCGGTGCTGATTTGCGGGGTGCCAACTTAAGCGGTGCTGGATTATTTGGTGCTAATCTCAGCGAAGCTCAATTCAGTGGGGCAAATCTAGCAGGTGCAGATTTGAGAAACACCTATTTAGCCAATACAGAATTTAATGGTGCTTACCTCAATGGTGCTAACTTCCAAGGTGCCATTGGTATACCCATGCAAATTGCTACACCAGAAGAATTTTATGCCTTGGGTGTGGCCGAAGCCCAAAAAGGCAATCAACACCAAGCCATTAATTATTTTAATCAAGCGATCGCCTCTCAACCAGAATATGCAGGTGCTTACTTAGCCCGTGGTGTTGCTCGTTACCAAATGTTAGATCGACAAGCTGCATTTCAAGATGCTCAGATTGCTGAAAAAATGTTTAAATCCCAAAACAATGAGTCGGGAGTAGAAACAGCACAAGCTTTTATGACAGAACTGCAAACACCCTACTCTGATAAAGTGAGTACTGGTAAACCCAGCTTTTTCGACTTTGTAGGTAGTCTTGGCTCAGTTTTGCTTCAGTTTTTACCTTTCTGAGTGCTGAGTGCGCTTCCTCTGAGGGAAGTAGGAAGTTAGTAGTAAGGAGTGTTGAGTAAAAAATATTAATCCCCAATCCCCATGACTTTATCTACTGAACTGTGGGTAGCAAATCAAGATTTAGCACAAGCTTGTCTGGAGCATCCTTTTGTTCAAGGCATTGGTGATGGTACTCTAGAATCAGCGAAATTTGCTTACTATGTCGGACAAGATGCTTTTTTCTTAGAAGCCTTTGCTCGTGCATATAGTATTGCCGCAGCGAAAGCCCCAGATTGGCAAGGTTTTACAACATTTCATGCTTTAGCTGATGGAGTTTTAGCAGAACTGCGGCTACATGAAGGCTATGCTACCCAATGGGGGGTTGATTTGCGTTCTGTGGAACCTGGAACTGCTACCCGTCGCTATACTGATTTTTTGCTAGCTACCGCCTGGAGTAGAGATGTTGGTGTCACAGCTGCAGCGATGTCTCCTTGTATGCGTCTTTATGCTTTTTTGGGACAACAGTTAGCATGTGATGGCATTCCTCATCATCAATATGCTGATTGGATTCGGACTTACAGCAGTGCAGATTTTCAACCCCTGACACAACAATTAGAAGATTTGGTAGAAAAATATGTTACTTCTAGTTCCATAATTCACTCAACTTACCGTTATGCCATGTTTTGTGAGTTAGATTTTTTTCAAAATGCTTTTAGTAATTCGTAAGTACTAAACCTGGATTTTTCACCAGAGCCGCACCCAAATACTTTTGCTTGAAAGTAATAACTGAAACGCCTAAGAAGTATCTCTGGAATATTGGCAAAAGTTGCGTTCTCAGTATGATGAGGAATAAACATGACTCAAGTACTACCACAACAAAAACTATTAACCATTCAAGAATTTTTGGAGCAAAAGCCAGAAGGAAATCGCTATGAACTTCATCATGGGATAATTATCGAGATGGCCCAGCCTTCAGGCAAGCATGAAAACGTAACAGGTTTTTTAAGTGTTCAGATAGGGGTTGAATTTACCCGATTAAACCATCCTTACAATATCCCAAAAACTGGATTAATAGCGTTTTCAGATGAAGAAACCGACTTTGCTTACTGTCCAGACGTCCTAGTTCTTGATCGCACAAACTTAAAAAATGAGGAGCTATGGGAAAAATATTCTACTGTACAGCAGCCAGAATCAATTCCTTTAGTGATAGAGGTAGTAAGTACCAACTGGCGTGATGACTACTACAAAAAATATGCTGACTACGAAAAAAAAGGCATTCTTGAATATTGGATTGTCGATTATGCAGGTTTGGGAGGTCGTGATTTTATCGGAAATCCCAAACAACCCGCTATTTTTGTCTGCAAGTTAGTTGATGGCGAATACGTCAAAACTCTATTTAGAGGAAATGACCGAATCGTTTCTCCCTGTTTCCCAGAACTGAAACTTACCGCACAGCAGATTTTTGATTCGGCTCTGTAGCTCTCACATTATCAATTACATGGGAAAATCAGATAATACAATCGCCATACAAGCGATGATGGCACGGAAGGAAAAAAGATGTCGGAGAATTTGAGAAGCCAAGTTGTAACGCAAGGGGTACAGCGATCGCCTAATCGAGCTATGCTGCGTGCAGTTGGTTTTAAAGATGAAGACTTTAATAAGGCCATTGTAGGCATTGCTAATGGCTACAGTACTATTACTCCCTGCAATATGGGAATTAATCAACTAGCACAAAGGGCAGAAATTGGCATAAGAGAAGCTGGGGCAATGCCGCAGATGTTCGGCACAATTACCATTAGTGATGGTATTTCCATGGGAACTGAAGGGATGAAATATTCCCTAGTGTCAAGGGAAGTTATTGCTGATGCTATTGAAACCGCCTGTACTGGGCAAAGTATGGATGGCGTGCTGGCGATTGGTGGCTGTGATAAAAATATGCCAGGGGCAATGCTGGCAATGGCTCGGATGAATATCCCTGCTATTTTTGTTTATGGTGGCACAATTAAACCCGGTCACCACAATGGTAAAGATTTAACCGTCGTTAGTTCCTTTGAAGCAGTAGGTGAATACAGCGCTGGTAAAATTGACGGTGATGAACTCTTAGCGGTAGAACGTCAAGCTTGTCCTGGTGCTGGTTCCTGCGGTGGTATGTTTACAGCTAATACTATGTCCTCTGCTTTTGAAGCACTGGGTATGAGTTTACCTTATTCTTCCACAATGGCAGCCGAAGATGCCGAAAAAGCCGACAGTACAGAAAAATCGGCGTTTGTCTTGGTAGAAGCCATCCGCAAGCAAATTTTACCACGCCAAATTATCACTCGTAAATCTATAGAAAATGCCATTTCGGTCATTATGGCTGTGGGTGGTTCCACAAATGCAGTGTTACACTTTTTAGCGATCGCTCGCGCTGCTGATGTTGAACTCACCATAGACGACTTTGAAACTATCCGTGGCCGTGTCCCTGTTTTATGCGATTTAAAACCCAGTGGTAGATATGTCGCTACAGACTTGCACAAAGCTGGCGGTATTCCCCAAGTCATGAAAATGCTACTGGTACATGATTTACTACATGGTGATTGCCTAACTATTACTGGTCAAACAGTAGCGGAAATCTTAGCAGACATCCCCACAGAACCACGCACCGACCAAGATGTCATCCGACCTTGGGATAAGCCAATGTATTCCCAAGGACATTTAGCTATCCTCAAAGGTAATCTCGCCACAGAAGGGGCTGTAGCTAAAATTACTGGTGTAAAAAATCCCGTGATTACTGGCCCAGCACGGGTATTTGAATCTGAGGAATCTTGTTTAGATGCGATTTTGGCAGGCAAGATTAAAGCAGGTGATATTCTCGTCATTCGTTATGAAGGCCCCAAAGGTGGCCCAGGAATGCGCGAAATGTTGGCTCCCACTTCAGCAATTATTGGGGCTGGGTTAGGTGATGCAGTGGGCTTAATTACCGATGGGCGCTTTTCTGGCGGTACTTATGGCATGGTAGTTGGTCACGTAGCCCCAGAGGCAGCCGTTGGTGGTGCGATCGCTCTTGTCGAGGAAGGTGATAGTATCACCATTGATGCCCCAGCTCGTTTATTACAGATGAACATCTCCGATGAAGAACTAGCCCGTCGTCGTGCCAATTGGCAACCCCGTCCACCCTGTTACACTAAAGGCGTACTAGCCAAATATGCCAAATTGGTATCTTCTAGTAGTGTTGGTGCAGTCACAGATTTAGACTTATTTAATGATTAACTGTTAGTCAACAGTTTAATTAATTGGTTTTGGTGGCAACCCGCGCATCTGTATTGGCATAGCCTTTGCCAAAATGGAAATGAAGATTGTTGCTGCCCATCTGCTACGCAGCTATCATTGGGAATCTTACCCTAATCAAAGTTTAGATGCGGTAAGGATTCCCACTAATCATCCGAAAGATGGGTTGCGGGTTTGCTTTCAGCCTTTGTGAGATGTGCTATGGCTTCTCAAATAGACATAAACTTGTCCGCAGAAGTTTTACAACGTTGGCAAACAGCGAAAAATGTTGTTAATCAAACCGTTAAATCAATAACTAACTCAGCACAGCAGTTTGGCCAGTCTTTAAAGGAAACAGCCAATACAACGACCGATCAAGCATTGGATACAGTTACGACTACCCTAGAACAAGCTAAAGGTTCCATAGAACAAACTTGGCAAACTGCTGTTACTTCCTCTGTAAATGATTGGCTGAACCAACATCCTGCATTTTTGCGGTTATTTCACGTCCTTAGCTGGGCAGCTGATCACCCTATTATCAGTTTAGTTATTCTGCTTTTTGCTATTGCTCTGATTTGGAGCATTATCAAAGTAATTATCCGCCTGATTGAAACAGCTAGTTGGTCAATACTCCAAATTCCACTTAAATTAATCTGGGTGCTGATTAAAATTATCTTTGTTTTCTTAACTAAATTAAAAGGTTTTGCTGTGCAACCAGAGACAGATGCTAAAACAAGTAACACACTGGCAGTTTTGCCCATAAACCATCAAAGCATTTATCAAGACAAACACCAGCGACTAGCAGAAATCTCCAACCGTTTAGAAACACTTCAAAAAGAACAACAAGAACTTTTACAAGAAGCAGCAGATTTGATTGCTACAGAAAATATTGAATTAAAAATCAAAGAAGTAAACATAGAGAGGTAGCAATTCTCAACTCTTCCTCCTGTTCTCTCCTCGCCTCTGCGCGGCAGTCGCTCACGGGGGAAACCCCCAAGACCGCGCTGCCTTGTCTTTGTGTGACACCCACCCATCATTACTGACGTGCAGGCGATAATTGAGCAATAATTTCATCGTTCTTGCCAGCGACAAAATTAGCAAAGCGTTGTGCTAAAGGTGGTACAATTATTAGAGGGTTGCTAAAACCAGAAAAAATATAAACACCTTCAAATCCTGGGATAGCACCAATCAAAGGTAGGCCGTCGCGACTAAAAGCCACCAAGCAATGATGCCAAGTTCCGGGTAAATTCGCTAGTTTCGGTAAGACTTGTTGAATACTTGTTCGCAGCCACTTTTGACTTTCCTCAGAGTTGACTTTAGCATGAGGATTTGTGAAGACACGGCTAATTTGACCTAAACGCAAACTACCATCTGGAAATTGAATCGCACCCACGTCTAAAATCGGCGGTACTGGTTCGTTACCTGTATCTTCCCATAACTCATCAACTTTAGTCGATTCTGCTTCTAACTGAAACCGTTGCAGATTTGCTGGCATTACCAAAGTGCGTAAACTTAATTCAACAGGTGGGGTTTCAATTATCTCTGCATGAGTAAAATACAGCTTGATGGAAATACCAGCCAATTTGAGTAGCTGTCGGCTCAAGCCACCCGCGCAGATAACAATGTTAGCACTGTGATAAGTGGCAATATTTGTTTTGACACCCGTCAACTTCCTCTCGTTTTTAGAAGATGAGGTAGTTTGCAAATCCAAAACTTGAGCTATTTGCCATTCACCCCCAGCACGCACAAACCCTTGGATATAGCCTTGCACTGTTTTTTCTGGATTGATATGACCATGCTTAACAGTTAATGCACCGGCGATCGCATCCCGATTCAGCAGGGGTTCCAACTCACAAGCTTCTTTGACAGTAAGTAAACGTGGTGGTGTGGCAACATGAGCATACGATGCAGCAGTTACATCTGGGTCTCTATCAGCTGCAATAGTGAGCAATAAGTCTAGTTCGCGCAATTCAATCTCAGTATCTAATTCTTCAGCCAGATTTTGGTAACGGGCGATCGCTTCTTGACACAATTGGCGAGTTAACGGCGTAGTACCAGACCAATAGGCAAGACCACCATAACTATAACGAGTTGCATTCTGTAGCTTTCCATATTGCTCTAGTAACAGTACGGAAAAGCCTGTTTTCACCAATTCGTAGGCAAGAGCTGCACCTGTAATTCCAGCACCAACCACAATCCAATCATACTTCTTCATGTCAGCCTCATGTGAAATCTAGAAAAAGCATCCCTCTTAATTGATGTCAAACCCCCAATAAACTCCAGCTAAGCAAAATCGTTTAAATATAACTGGAAAATGTGTCATTCAGTCTAAATCCTTGCAACACTGCCTATATCGCCATAGCAACTATATATTATGTGGAACACCCAATATCCTGCAACAACGGCTGTAGGCATGGCAAATGAACCATAGTTTTACCGCTCAAAAAAAATTTGTTTTACCCCTTGACGAACCAAAAAGGAATCGCTATATTAGATAAGTGCCGAAGAGAAACACTTGGCACCTGAACCGCGAAAAGATAATACTTTGAAAGCTTAAAGAATACCAATCCTCGTCAAAAAGATTTGTTCTTGGGTGAGACTCAAGAGACTGATCACAAATTATACAGGATTCCGAAAAGAATTTGTTCGGAACCTCAAACTCTAAGCACAACAAAACGGAGAGTTTGATCCTGGCTCAGGATGAACGCTGGCGGTATGCTTAACACATGCAAGTCGAACGGAATCTTAGGATTCAGTGGCGGACGGGTGAGTAACGCGTGAGAATCTGGCTTCAGGTC
>JAHHIM010000036.1:0-507587 GCA_019358915.1 Trichormus sp. ATA11-4-KO1 | reverse complement strand
GCTTAACCACCATTTGGGTTGATGGTGGGTTTGATGGAGAGCCTTTCATGCAATGGGTGATGAATTTTTGTCGCTGGATTGTTCAGGTGGTGCTGCGACCAGAGCAAACTAAGGGCTTTGTTTTGCTTAAAAAACGTTGGGTGGTGGAACGCACTTTTGGTTGGTTTATGGGATGTCGACGATTGGTCAGAGATTATGAATTATTGCCCGAAACCTCAGAAACCTTTATCTACCTTGCAATGATCCGTATTATGCTGAAGCGATTGGCTTAATTTTTGACTTCCTAAAACTTTTCAAACATCCTCTAAAGAACGGTCAATATTTTCTTTCAACAATATGCAATTCATTACTTTTGCACCATAACTATCATATTGAAGTAACAAACGATATTTATCGATATCGTCACCTGTATTAACATCATGTGTAGATCCCATAATTAAATCTTCTATCGCTTTGGATTTATCTCCTATAGCTTGAATAAAATCTCTAATAGCACAAAAAATAAGATATATGGTTGTTAGTCTTTGTTGACCGTCAATTAATTGAAAAGTTTTTTGGTCATCTGTAAAATCTGGACATACAACAATCGAACCTAAAAAATATTCAGAAGAATTTGTAGAAAATTCTCCTTCATATAAACCTAAACCTTCAAATAAATCTTCAAGTAGTTTTATAACATTGTCTTTTTTCCAAATATATTCACGCTGAAAATCGGGAACAGTATAAAAATCTTGAAAAACACCTGAAATGCTTAAATTTTTAGATTCAATAGTGGGAGTAGTTGACATAAAGAGTAATGAGTTTTCCTATATCAAATAAGTGAGGATAAAATGCACCTATTTAAATTATACCAGCAAATTCTCCTGCTCTTTAGAAATCACATATTCTTCATACTCAAAAAATTGGTATACTTAATTTATATATTTAATAAGTTATTAAATATATAAATTAATCCATAATAAAACTTATTATTTAGTCATATTAATTAATATTCTGCCATTCAAGAGCATTTATAAATAATGATAAATGTTTAACATTAGTAGTAGCAATAATTACTTGATGCCCTTTTAATTGTTCAATTTTTGCTTGTGCTGCTAAAATCACATCACCATCAAGTGATTTAGGATCAGCAGTAGTTTTTCCTGTTTTTCTAACTTCAGCCCAAAAATTTGCAGCTAAAAGCATTACAGCAGTAGTAATTGGTAAATAAGTAATCACTTGTTTCAATTGATCTAAGCGTTTAATACCTGATGTTTTTCCTGCTCTCAGTAGTTCTCGTCTCACTTCATAATCAGCAATTTCAGGTAAAACTATTTGATATCCTTTTAATGGTAGTGCATCTAACCATTGTTTACACTCTTGACAAAGAGTATTAGTGTTTTTAGGATTTGTTACCATTCCTAAAACATTTGTATCTAGGAAAATCAATTTATTCATAAAAATTGATGCCAACTTTAAAAGGGATTATCATCAATTGCTTGATTTAAATATTCCCAAGTCTCTGTTTGCTCTTGTTCATCTCCTGCTTCTAACCATTCTTTAGTTAATTCTTTAAGTGCTTGATGTTGGTGATTTAAAATTTCTTGATTTTGTCTATTCCAATCTTCTTGTTGAAAATGGCTTAATAATTCTGGTTTAATAGTTACACTTTTCCGAAAAACGCGGATAATTTCTAGCAAATTTGACCAGTATTCTTGAGGCGTTTCTTGAATTTCTTGTAAAATTTCTATCAGACAAGTTTCTTCACTAATCTGGCTAACTTCAGCTTGATTAATTAAATTGGGTTGAGTCATTAGTAATCATTCCTCATGAGAATTATTACAGTAAAGGTGAGCCATCAAGACTCACCCTAATTAAACTATACCAACAAAGTTTCCTCCTCCTTAGAAATCACTCGCCCTTCATCCTCAAAACCAGCAATTTGATCAAAGTTCAAATACCGATACAAATCATCAGCAAACGGATGAATTTTCTGCGCCACAATATCCATATATTCCTGCACTGTGGGGATGCGTCCTAGCAGTGCGCAAACTGCGGCTAATTCGGCAGAACCAAGATATACTCGCGCATCTTTACCCATGCGATTGTTGAAGTTACGGGTTGAGGTAGAAAACACCGTTGTCCCGTCAGCAACTCGCGCCTGATTTCCCATGCACAAACTACATCCAGGCATTTCTGTCCGTGCATTTGCAGCTTCAAAAATGCTATACACACCTTCTTCTTTCAGTTGGTGTTCATCCATGCGAGTGGGGGGACAAATCCACAGACGAGTTTTGACTTCACCTGCACCTTCTAATACTTTACTAGTTGCCCGATAATGACCGATATTGGTCATACAAGAACCGACAAATACTTCTTGTACTGGGTCATTGGCAACTTCCGATAATAATTTCACATTATCGGGGTCGTTGGGTGCGGCGACAATTGGTTCTGTGATTTCGTTCAAATCAATTTCAATGATTTCTGCATATTCCGCATCAGCATCAGCTGACATTAGCACAGGGTTTGCTAACCATTCTTCCATCTTGGCTACCCGGCGCATGATGGTACGCTCATCGTGGTAGCCCCTTGCTACCATATTCTTTAACAGCGATACATTGGAACGCAGATATTCAGCAACTGTCTCGAAACTCAGTTTAATTGTGCAACCTGCACAAGAACGTTCTGCTGAAGCATCGGTGAGTTCAAAGGCTTGTTCTACTTTTAAATCTGGTAAGCCTTCCATTTCTAGAATCTTGCCAGAGAAGATGTTTTTCTTGTTTTGCTTCTCTACTGTGAGCAAACCTTTTTGAATGGCGACATAAGGAATAGCATTGACGATATCCCGCAAAGTAATACCAGGTTGCAATTCACCTTTGAAGCGTACTAAAACTGATTCTGGCATATCCAAAGGCATGACACCCAATGCACCCGCAAAGGCGACTAATCCAGAACCGGCTGGGAAGGATATACCCAAGGGGAAGCGGGTGTGGGAGTCGCCGCCTGTTCCCACAGTGTCGGGTAACAGCATCCTATTTAACCAAGAGTGAATAATCCCATCACCAGGACGTAAAGCCACACCACCACGGGAGGAGAAGAAATCTGGTAGTTCTTGGTGAGTTTTGATGTCTACTGGTTTGGGATAAGCTGCTGTGTGACAGAAACTCTGCATTACCAAGTCTGCACTGAAACCCAGACAAGCGAGTTCTTTTAATTCGTCGCGGGTCATGGGGCCAGTGGTATCCTGAGAACCAACGGTAGTCATAATGGGTTCGCAAGATGTCCCCGGACGTACGCCAGGTAAACCGCAAGCTTTACCGACCATTTTCTGAGCGAGGGTATAGCCTTTACCTGTATCATTGGGTTGCTGCGGACGAATGAATACAGTACTGGGTGCTAAACCTAAGGCTTCACGGGTTTTGTCTGTGAGGGTACGGCCAATGAGTAGGGGTATGCGTCCCCCGGCGCGGACTTCATCTAAGATGGTATCGGGTTTGAGGGTAAAGGTGGAGATAACTTCGCCTGCTTCGTTGGTGATTTCGCCTTTGTAGGGATGAATGGTAATCACCATACCTGTTTCTAAGTTGGTGACATCGCATTGAATCGGTAAAGCACCTGCATCTTCAGCTGTGTTGAAAAAAATAGGAGCGATCGCACTACCTAAAATATACCCCCCGGCGCGTTTATTTGGTACATAAGGGATATCTTCTCCTAAATGCCACAATACTGAGTTAATAGCAGATTTCCGCGAAGAACCAGTACCCACAACATCGCCTACATAAGCTACGGGATGTCCTTTTTGCTTTAACTCGGCAATTAGTTCTAAGCTTCCCGGTTGCCGTGACTCTAGCATGGCTAAAGCATGTAAAGGAATATCCGGGCGCGTGGTGGCGTGGGTAGCAGGGGATAAGTCATCGGTGTTGGTTTCCCCAGAGACTTTAAACACGGTGACGGTGATAGCTTCTGGTAATTTGGGACGACTGGTAAACCATTCAGCCTTCGCCCAAGAGTCAATTACCTGCTTAGCAAAAGGATTACTTTGGGATAATTCCAACACATCATGAAAGGCATCATACACCAAGAGAATTTTACTCAAGGCGGCGGCGGCGTGGGCGGCGATGGGTTCTCTACCTTCCCCCCGCATAACTAAAGGTGCTTCGCCTGATTCTGAGTCCGTGCTGGAAATTTGTAACAAGTCAATGAGAGACTGGACATTATAGCCGCCTACCATCGTTCCCAGTAATTCTACGGCGGCGATGGGAGAAACCAAAGGACTAGTGATTTCGCCTTTAGCAATAGCAGTGAGGAATCCAGCCTTGACATAAGCCGCTTCATCTACACCAGGGGGAATGCAATCGCGCAATAAATGTAATAATGTATCTTCTTCACCCTCTGGTGGATTCTTCAGTAATTCACATAATTCTGAGGTTTGCTTCGCATCCAATGGTAAGGGGGGAATACCGAGTTGGGCGCGTTCCGCAACATGCTGACGGTATTGTTCTAGCATTTTTGTGTTCTCCATTGGGATGTTCTCCCCTTAATTATGAAATATTTTTAGGCAAGCCTTGGCTATAAAAGTTTACCTTAGTCTTATGGCTGAAAGCATGACTGCTAAATCCTTTTGGATAATGTAACCCAAATTATCAACGCAACAATAGAAGAGTGCTTATATAATATAAAAGATACATGTTATTAACAAGTGTGCTATTTATGTCCACTATACAACTTTCAGCCTAATTCAAGATTTTAAATTTGATAGAGAAAACTTACCAAGCGGGGGAGGTTTTAAAGCACAAGAAGAAGTGGGTAAAATGATGGTTAGTCGCCTTAAAAATGCAGTTAGAGAAGATTTTGCGGTGATGATGATTGGAGATTAGAAAGAGTGTCGTTAAATTTTGAAGAAATTGCCATTGCTTTTACTAACTGTAATGGTGATGCTAAAGTCTCTTTCAAAGACTATTTGATTAATTTATATAAATCCAAAGAAGATTATGAAACAGGATTTATAATTTCAAATGTAAACAATTATATATTGACGGATATTGAAAAACTTTTATCTAAATCAGTTTTAAATATTTGTGCCACTGACTATTTGATAAAACAAGGATATTTTAGTTGGGGTTTTGTTACTTCCTATTATGCTAATTTCTTTTTAGTCCAAGGTTTGAATAGAACACAACTTAGCTTTACAACTTGGGTCGCTAGGTCGGTAAATTGTCATGGTAAAGATTATCTCAAGAAAAATATCTATATAAAATCTATTGCTAATTCAACCTTTTGAATTAGGAAATGAAACGGATTTATACTGTATTCATAAAAAGCTACATAAGGTTTTGTTAAAATTATAGCGTAAATCATTTTGTTAGCTGGGTTTGTGTGAAGCAAGTTCGCTTTTTGATGTAGAATCAATCTAGTTGTCATGATAGATTAGCCAGACTACACAAGAAACCTGTTAATTTAATTTGGTTGTACGGTGAGTCTATTTATCAGATAAAATAATTAGTCTGTTCGTTGCATCCGGCTTTTTAGTATTATGTCTAAGACTTACACCGTTGAAATTAACCACCAAGGTAAAATTCATACTTTGCAAGTTCCTGAAAATGAAACTATCTTATCAGTGGCCGATGCTGCTGGTTTAGATTTACCGAGTTCTTGTCATGCAGGCGTTTGCACTACCTGTGCTGGTCAAATTACTGAGGGAACTGTAGATCAAACTGATGGGATGGGGGTTAGTCCAGAACTGCAAAAACAAGGTTATGCTTTGCTGTGTGTTGCTTATCCCCGTTCTGATTTGAAAGTGGAAACGGAAAAGGAAGACATTGTTTATCAATTGCAATTTGGTAAAGACCAATAATTCAGTGAACAGTTATCAGTAATGTCATAGACATCTGGCGACAAAGAATGTAGAGACGTTCTATGGAACGTCTCTACAAGGGTGATATAAAAGGTATATTTGAATTCGGTCGATGTCTCATATTAATTGATGACTGGTAGCTGATATCAGTTATTCTAGAAACTGGCAAGAAAAAGGATTTACCACGATGACAACTCATTTTATTACCGCAGAAGTTGATTTACAAGAAACTCCTTCTGAGTTGCAACAGGTGATTGAAGCGGAATTGCAAAAACAAGGTGAACCTCTGCGTTGGGCAATTACTTCTGTGGATGAAGCACAAGAAAAGGCTACTGTAGAAGCTGTGGTAACTTTGGACTCTTCATTAGTCGAGTGAATCAACGCCCATACACTGTTATCTTAATTGTACCTACTGGTGTGGGGGCAGCGATTGGCGGTTATGCCGGCGATGCTTTGCCAGTAGCAAAAGTCATATCACAGGTTTGCGATCGCTTGATTACTCACCCCAATGTCCTCAATGGTGCGAGTTTGTACTGGAATATTCCCAATGCTTTCTATGTAGAAGGTTACGGACTTGACAAATTTGCTGCTGGATGCTGGGGTTTGCGTCCCGTTCGTCATAATAAAATAGGTCTACTTTTAGACCAAGGTATTGAACCAGAACTACGTCTACGACACATCCAAGCAGCCGACGCAGCTAGAGCCACCCTGGGTTTAACTCTCACAGATTATGTAATTACAGATGCACCTTTAAATGTAGAATTGCGTACATCGACATCAGGGGCTAGTTGGGGGACAATTGGCAACCCTGACAGTTTACTGAGGGCAGCTGAAGTATTAATTAACAAAGCCGGGGCAGAAGCGATCGCAGTTGTCGCCCGTTTCCCCGATGATATGGATGAAGAGGCATTACAAAACTATCGTTATGGCACAGGCGTAGATTTTCTAGCTGGTGCAGAAGCCGTAATTAGTCATTTAGTCGTGCGCACCTTCCATATACCGTGCGCCCATTCTCCCGCTTTAGCAACCGCACCCCCAGACCCAAATTTATCACCGCGTTCGGCTGCCGAAGAATTAGGTTATACTTTTTTACCGTGTGTACTAGTCGGTTTAAGCGGCGCTCCCCAATTTATGATTGAAAGAGAGTCCATGACATCCTTACCAGATGATATTTGGGCGGATCAAGTAGATGCCGCGATCGCACCTGCAAACGCTTGTGGTAGTAGTGCCTTACTGAGTTTAAGTCAGAGGCAATGCCAAATAATTACAGTGGAAGAAAATAAAACTTTCATCCAAGTTCCCCCTAAACCTTTGGGAATCAAATCCATACAAGTAAACTCATATTTAGAAGCCGTAGGCGTATTAGCAGCGCACAAAGCAGGGATCAATCCCTCTGTCCTCCGTCCCCAAATATCCTCCTTACAGCCAGTCATCATCTAATTTCCCCAATCTCTACTCCCCCTAAAACCCGTGATTGATCAACAAAATCAAGAACCAGAAATTCCATACCTGACACGCACCCAAGTACTAGTAGCTATGGGAGTAACTGCAATCCTGTTGTGGGTAGTCGCCAGGGTATGGTTGTACTATGGCAACTTTTACCTCTTGAGGTGGCGCTGGTCAGTCAGTGATGTAATTTTGGGGATGGGGTTGGGGTTAATCATCACTCTTTTGAGTGGTTTAGCTTATCGGCTTTGCCCTCCCTACCGTAGAAGTGCAGACTATTATTTAGAAATAGTACTCAAACCCTTAGCTTTACCGGACTTGATTTGGCTGGGTTTACTGCCGGCATTAAGTGAAGAACTATTATTTCGAGGTGTGATGCTACCGGCTTTAGGCTTAGATAATGTAGCTGTAGTTGTATCTAGTCTGGCTTTTGGTGTTTTGCATCTTAGTGGACCCCAGCAATGGCCATATGTAATTTGGGCAACGATTATTGGCTTAATACTGGGATATGGTGCCTTATTAAGTGGCAACTTGTTAGTGCCTATTGTTGCCCACATGATGACCAATTGGATTTCTAGCTTTTTTTGGAAGTTGCGGCGGGTTTAATTCCATCTACTTGATACTGATAGTGACCAAAACCTTGTAGATAAGCAAATTACCATTGCAAATTTAAGCGCTAGTTAGGCTGATTATAAAATCTTCTTGGTGTCTTAGTGTCTTGGTGGTGAGCAAGAAGACACCAAGAAAAATTAGATTATCTTGGTTGGAGCGATCGCCTGATGGCTGCCAGTGCGATCGCCTGTGGTAAAATTCGATGTTCCTGAATTTGAATTCGGGCGTGGAGTGTTTCTGGTGTATCGTCTGACAACACTGGCACAGCTGCTTGGATTAATATGGGGCCGCTGTCTACTTCTAAACAAACCAGATGTACTGAACAGCCAGTAATTTTCACCCCAGCCGCTAAGGCTTGTTCTACAGCATTGATACCCTTAAAACTAGGCAACAAACTCGGATGGACGTTAATGATTTTTTCGGGAAAGGCATCAATTAACACAGGTGTTACCAGTCGCATCCAACCCGCCATAATCACCCATTCAACATCATATTTCCGAAAAGTCTGGACAATTTGTCCATCAAACGCGTCACGGCTTTGATAGTCGCGATGATTCAACAGTACAGCCGACAATCCTCTATTTTCTGCCCTAACTGCTGCCTTCGCTGAAGGATTATTGTAAATTAAAACTTGAATTTGAGCGTTGAGTTGCCCATTTTCAATAGCTTGGGCAACTGCCTCAAAATTGCTGCCACTACCAGAAGCCATAATCCCCAATTTTAAAGGAGTACTTGGGGCAAATTGGTTATTACTAATGCTGGGAGCAACCAGGCTAACGGTAGAATCAGGGCAAAGAGTCATAACAGCAAAGAGGAAAAATTATAGATGGCAAAAACATATACTAAGTCATGGTTGGATAATGATACACTTGCCGCTTGGACTTTTCTGTCCCCCGCACTGATTTTACTGGGTATCTTCATCATTTGGCCGATCGCTTATTTGTTTTACCTCAGTTTTACTGCTGGTAGTTTTACCTCATCAGGTACTTATTGGGTAGGTTTGAGAAACTATTGGCGCTTGCTGCTTACCCCTGATTTTTGGCAAGTTCTAGGTAACACGATTTATTTTACCGTTGCTACAGTCATTCCTAGCTTAGTAATTCCCTTGGGGCTGGCAGTATTATTAGACAAATCTTTAGCCTTGCGGGGAATGCTGCGGAGTGCCTATTTTTTACCTTCAATTATTTCCTTGGTTGCGGCTGGTTTAGGCTTTCGCTGGCTATTTCAAACGGCTGGCCCGGCAAACACATTTTTAGGTTTATTTGGCATTGAAGCGATTCCTTGGCTAGGCAGTACAGTTTGGGCAATGCCAGTCCTGATTATATTAAGTATTTGGAAGCAATTGGGTTTTAATATGGTGGTGTTCTTGGCAGGGTTGCAAGCAATCCCCCCCAGTCGCTACGAAGCGGCGGAACTTGATGGTGCCAATGCTTGGCAGCAATTTTGGCATGTTACCTTGCCTGGATTGCGACCTACGATGATATTTGCCACAGTCACCACGGCGATTTTTACTTTACGCAGTTTTGAGCAAGTATATGTAATTACAGGTGGTGGCCCGCTTAATTCTACTAACTTACTGGTTTATTACATTTACCAAGAGGCTTTTGCTCAATTTGATTTTGGTTACGCCGCCGCCGCCGCCACAGTGCTGTTAGCCGTGACCTTGGTATTTGTGTACTTACAGTTACAAACCTGGGGAGAGGAGTAGGGAAGGGAATAGGGGATAGGTTACAGGTGACAGTGTGGGAATACATGGCTAAATATTTATGCGTAGGTACTTATTACCTTTCTCTTTTGAGTTTAGGAGTGAAAACCAATAGTAGTGGGGCAAAGGATAAAATTAGAGTATCCTCATCCTCAAAGGCACTGTTATGAGCCAAACTACAGGCGGCGTTCGCTGGACGATTCGGGATGTCGAAGCGTTACCTAATAACGAGTGGGTACGCTATGAAATCATCAACGGAGAGTTGTTTGTGACGCGATCGCCTCACCATAAACATCAGCATGTAATTGGGTGCATCTTTGCATCGCTGAACAGTTGGTCTTTAGATAGTGGCTTAGGAGAACCCTCCATTATGCCCGGTCTGATTTTTTCAGATTCAGACAACGTTGCTCCTGATGTGGTGTGGGTGAGTTATGAACGGCTGGCTCAAATTCAAGACGAAGCAGGGCATTTTCGCGGCGCACCGGAGTTGGTTGTGGAAGTGCTTTCTCCCGGAAAAGCAAATGAAGACTGCGACCGATTAGCCAAGCTAAAACTGTATTCAGTGCAGGGTGTTCAGGAATATTGGATTGTTGATCGCATTGCCCAACGAGTGGAAATTTACCGTCGCCACAATGCTCAACTCACGTTGGTCATCACATTGCTAGTCGATGATGTGATTACATCTCCTTTGCTGCCTAACTTTCATTGCGAAGTTGCGCGTTTATTTGCTTCACAGGCCTAAAAGTGCGGTATGCGGTAAGCGTAGTTATGCCGTGATGATCGCTTGTTTGGCGCAGGGTAGTGGGAGAGAGTCAACATAATTCGTAATTGATAATAGAGCCTACGGATGCCGCCAGGCTGTACGTAATTCGTAGTTACAATCAGTGGGGGCTTGTACCCTCTTTAATTACGAATTACGAATTACGAATTAGTAATTATTTGGTCAGGATGTGATTTTTTGTCCAGCTAGCCTAGCAACGGCGGCAACTAATTCAGACGGTTCTGCTGGCTTGGTAAGGTGCATTTGAAAGCCTGCTGATAACGCCTGTTGTTGGTTATATTCTCCAGCATAGGCAGTAAGTGCGATCGCCGGGATTTTTCCTCCTGCTTCTGGTTTCCAAGTCCTGACTTGGCGCATCAGCATATAGCCGTCGATTTCCGGCATCCCAATATCACTCAATAGCACATCTGCTTGTGATTCTGGCAGTGATTGCAGTGCCTCAATAGCTGATGAAACTGATATAACTTCAGCGCCTTCTTCTTCGAGGACAAAGCTAATAAAGTCCCGCGAATCAAAGTCATCATCTACAACCAATATTTTGATGCCCTCAAGATTGCCTAAGTTGAAGTCCATTTCTCTATCGTCCTGGCTATCTGCTGCTGTTAATTGTGTTTGCAAGGCTGGTAACTGCACTGTAAATGTCGCCCCCTGTCCTTCACCTGCACTTTCTGCAAAAACTGTACCCCCGTGGAGTTCTACTAACTGTCGCACAATTGCTAGTCCCAGTCCCAGTCCCCCGAACTTTCTAGTGGTGGTGCTATCTGCTTGCCGGAAGTAGTCAAATACATGAGCTAAAAATTTAGGGTTAATCCCTTTACCTGTATCAATGACTCGAATCTGAATATGGGAATCAACGCGTTCTAGGCAAACGCGTACTCGGCCACCTTGAGGTGTGAATTTGACAGCATTGGAAAGGAGATTCCAGATAACTTGTTGCAAACGGTTAGGATCACCCATTACTAAACATGGGGGATGAGAAATGCTATTAGTATCTCCTAATGCCAAATTGGTAACAGGTAAAAATTTTAAATCGATTTTTTTGGCTTCAGCCGCTAAACGTACTGTTTCCAATGCACCATCAATCGTAGTTACCAAATTTACTTTATCAACATTTAATCTCAGTTTACCCTGAAGAATTCGCGAGACATCTAGCAGGTCTTCAATCAGTTGGGCTTGTAAACGGGCATTTCGTTCAATAGTGGCCAAGGCGGTGGCTGTCTTTGATGGATCAAATTTGCGGGTTTGGAGTAGCTTAGACCAACCCAAGATCGGATTTAGGGGAGAGCGTAGTTCGTGAGAAAGCACAGCCAAAAATTCATCTTTAATACAATTGGCTTCTTCAGCTTGGGTACGCGCCTGCTGTTCGGCTTCATACAACCGGGTGTTTTCAATAGCTATCGATGCCATTTGGGCTAACTGCACAATAATGGCTTCGTCTTCTTTGGTGAAATCATCCTCATATTTATCGGATAACTGAATTAGTCCTATATTGTGACCATCTCTGCCAATCAGGGGTGCAGCCAGCCACCCACGCATTGGTGGTTGCTTGTCTAGTTGCTGACCAAAATGGGCGGTAAGTTCAGCTTGAGTCATGCGCATGGGACGATTGGTCTGGCGGACATTAGCATCAATGCCTAAGCCACCCGGTTGTTGATGATCTCGCCAGACAGCATACTTATCTGACAGGGAAATGGAATTCATCAATTTTGCCCAGTCATCATCAAGTGTCATGCTGGTAACTGATTGATGTGCGCCAATAATCTCACGTGCCTGCTCAGTAATTACTCGGAGAACTTCTTCAATAGTGAGGGCTGAATTAATTGCTAAGGCTGCCTCTGTTAATCCATGCAGTTGCCTGGTGTAGCGCTGCGATCGCGCCAGCATTTGTTCTCGTTCTGCCTCTGCTTGTTTGCGATCGGTTATGTCAATACATGAACCGATGTAACCGAGAAACTTACCTTCTGATGTCAAGCGTGGTACCCCCATATCTAAAATCCAACGATACTCGCCATCAAAACGTTGGAGCCGATATTCCATTGTGAAATCTTGCCGGGCGTTAAAAGCATTGACATAAGTTTCAAAACAGCGCTGTAAATCTTCAGGATGCACTCCTTGTGCCCAACCGTGACCCATTTCTTGCTTCATGGTTCGTCCCGTAAACTCCAGCCAAGGCTTATTAAAGTAAAAACAAAGATTGCTAGTGTCAGACATCCATATCAGAGTAGGAGATGCATCTGCCATTTGCCGAAATCGGGCTTCACTTTCCCGTAATGCAGCTTCTACTTCTTTGCTTCGAGTCACATCTAACACCTGAGACAGCACGGAAATCAGTTTGCCTGATTGATCACATAAGGCAGAGTTATACCACTCACAATGGACAACAGAGCCATTTTTGGTGTAGTTGCGGTTTCGGGAAACTACCTGGGATTCCCTACAGTCACATAAGCGTCTGACTATATCATTGACTAACTCTACATCCTCCCCAAAGACAAACTGCCAATCCTGGAACTTTTTGCCTATCACTTCTTCAGCTTGCCAGCCAAAAATTCGTTCAGCCGCTTGTGACCAACGAGATATGCGAAATTCATCATCCCACTCAATGATTGCCAGGGGTGAGTTGTCTACATGGAAAGTAAGCCTTTGCAGCACATCCCGCAGTGAATTCTGCACCTGTGTTTGCTCGGTTAAATCCATCACAAAACACACACAATTAGGCGGAGATTGCTGCAAAATAGCCCCACCAATCAGAATTGGTATCAGACTACCATCTTTACGGATATATTGTTTTTCAAAGGCAGTAAAGCTACCAAAATTTATCAATTCTTGTAATGCCTTTTCGTCTAGATGGTGATACTCAGGAGGTGTCATTTGCCGCCAACAGATTTCTCCTGCAAGCAAATCCTCACGGCTATAACCCACCATCTGGAGAAAAATATCATTAGCTTCTATAATTTTTTCAAAATCTGCCAAAACAATACCAATAATATTTGAGTCAAATAATTTTTTGAATTTGCTTTCGCTTGCTGCCAATAGCTTTGCTGTTTCCACATCAGCAGTTGAGTGAGCCATCTCTAATTTTGGCATCTGGGTGATGTGAGTAACTGGATCTCTTGCTCCAGAATTATCCTCAATTTGCTCTTGTTTTTGCTTAGTGATATGAGAAAATGTATATACAACTGCGTAAGGCGAAGTTTCGTGAGCTAGGAATAAAGGCTGGGAGTTCATTAACAGCCACTTTAACTCTGTATTTGGTTGATATAAACCAACAACAACATTGAAGCAGGGCTTGCCTGTACGCAGGGCATTCATGACTGGATGAGTTGCCACAGTCAAGGGTGAGCCATCTTCGTGAACGAATCGCCAAGAGGAATCAGGGGAAGTCCATGTCTGTATTTGTTCAGTCGTGAGTCCTAGAATCATCTGGGCGCTAGCATTACAAGCTTGTACACTGCCGTCTGCCAACTGAAGTACCATCCCCTCTTCCACAGTAGCGATTTTGGGATTGCTGTGTGGAGTGTCGTCTAAGTTCTGGTCAGCCAAGTGATAATCAAACTTTTCTTGATTTTGCATCTTGTTTGCTTTAGATGAACTCAGCGTGAAATTTTTGGCAAAAAATTGCATTTAATTTCTGGAATAAATCTTAAACAGCAGATTTTGACCCAATTTTGGCATATTTTACTGATATAAATATCCGTTTTCTTTTAATCTAACTTGGGAAGTAAATAAATCCTCCTCAAGATAGGTGTTATCCAGGAATTTACCTTTATTGTGAGAGATTCATGAGTCATACTCAAAGTTGTGTCTCAGTAATAATTAAGCGTGTTATGAAACCTGTACAGTAGATTAGCTATTAACTTATAACCTTGATATTTTTTACATTATCAATTTTTCATGACTTATGTCAGCATTTTTTGTTTTCCCAACTACCTTTTCAGCTTATTTTCCGTTTATGAGCAATTATTTACTGGAATTTGTGCGAGCTGATTGGCTTTTGAGGTGTACTCTCGATATACAGTGAACTCTCATCGACAAAGTTATTAGTCCTGAGTACAAACTTATTCAGGACTACTGAAAATTGCTCTTTGTGATTATTGACATTTGAGGTGAATACCATGAGAAATTATGCTGACCAACAGGAACTAATATTAAATCAAATCAAAGATAAATGTTGTCAGCGTAAGAATTTCAGTGGCTGTGACTTAAGCGGAATCGACTTGAGGGGAATTGATTTGAGCGGTATTAATTTGATGGGAGCAGATTTACACGAGGTCAATTTATCTAATTCAGACCTCACCAATACTAACCTCAATGGGGCAAATTTAATACAAGCTACTTTATGTGGAGCTAGTTTAACTAATGCTGATTTGTCAGAAGCTAATTTAACTAATGCGGATTTTACATATGCCAATTTGTGTGGATCTTTCTTGTGGCGGACACAATGCAGTAAGACTAATCTTTGGGGAGCTTCTTTATGTGATACAAATTTAACTGAAGCCGACCTAAGTGCAGCTATATTAATTGAAGCATCCTTGATTGAAGCTAATTTATTTAGAGCTAATCTTGCAGGAGCAAAGCTATGTGGAGCTACTCTACTAGAAGCCAATTTAACTGAAGTTAATTTAACTGGTGCAGACCTGACATGGACAAACTTAACTAAGGCCAACTTGAGCCAGGCAAATCTTGGGGAGACAAAATTAATTTATACCAAGTTGTGGGATACTATTATGCCTGATGGTATAACTCATGAACCTCAGATAGTGATTATGGATTGAGTGGGAAAAAGAACAGATTTTTGCTAGGTATACTCTCATGAACTCCCCTTCGACTTCGCTCAGGGCAAGTATACTCAGGAAGGAAGCACTTTTTCAAAACTCACGCCGTGAGAAGATGAAATTAGCGATCGCCAACAGCATAACACTGTAAAGTAAACCATAACCTGCATTACTCATTAGTGCAGTGGTATCAGGTAACGCTAGCAAACCGTAAACAGCATCATTTTTTAAATCTAATCGCGATAAATCTGGCAAGATCAAATACAAGCCTTGAGTGATGCTTTCCATTACGGGATTGCTGCTCAAGCGACCAAGTTTGACTAAATCTGGAGTAATATTCCCCATTAGATACACTGCAAATGTTAAAGTGACCGCTAACAGGGAACTGGTAAAGACACCGAAGGCTATAGCCACAGCAGTTATTAAAGATAACTGCAAACATAGAAAAATTGCCGCAATGATAATGCTTGGTATGGAATGCGGAATATTCCCCATCTGCAAAAATACCAAATAAATTGTTGTCATGGCGGCGACAAGTACAGTCAGTACAGCTGATAAACCCAAAAATTTACCAGAAATAATTTCGCTGCGGCTGATAGGCTTGGCAATTAACACCAAAATAGTACGTTTATCAATTTCTTTGTTAACTAATCCCGTACCGATAAATATAGCCACAATTAAAGTCAACATACTCATTGCTGCTATACCAAAGTCCAAAAACATTTTATCTTCAGTTGTAGCTGCAAATTCAGGTAGCACGCGCAGAGCAACAGCCAGTATTAGCGCATAAAACCCGATAATATACAGGATGCGATCGCGTACCATTTCCTGAAAGACATTCTTGGCAATTACTAAAACTCTACCGAAATTCATAGCTGTTTATTTAATGATGAGTTATCTAGATTATTCCCTCATTTTTACTGCTGTGGGGGTGGCGCACCAGCCATCAATTTACTGAGGCGATCGCATTCAATTTCTGCAACTGTATTTTTATCTTCTACTTGGCTAGTAGTAATGATGGCAGTTCTAGCGGATACTGCAATTGGTTCAATCCGACAAGATTTTTGTAGATAATACCCTTGTGAGTTAGAACTTGGCCCAGACCAAATACTTAGCAAGTCTAATCTATACCCAGATTTGATGTTAGCTACACGCGGTTCAACACGCCATAATTCTTTTTCTTCAAGTTCTGCCAAATTTGCATTTATCACTTGATTTCCCAAAGTTTCTACTTGTTTTTTTGCATCTAGCAACCATTTTTCTACTTCTGACCAAGGTCTTCTAGCTATTTGTTTTTCTACTATCGGTTGAATTTGTTCGAGGATTAAAACACCATTTTCTGGTATTTCTTTTGGCACTTCTCTACTCACCACAAAGGTACTACGCTGAAAATTATCTGCGAGGACACTGGGATACTGTGTTAACCATTTATCCATAACAAAATAGAACTGAATCCAGCAACTGATTAGCATACAGCTAGCCACCAAAATTATGATTTTTTCCCTAACCTCCGGTTTGGGAACTTTGGCTTTTGCATCAGTATCATTGCCTTCAATAAAATCAGGAATTGCCGTAATTAACGCAGAAATTGTGGGCCATAGAACTATTGTTCTGGGGGTAATTATATCCTCTTGATTACCAAAGGCAAATACACTGACTAAAAATCCGGTTATTACTGCCCCCACCGGCATAAAAGTACCAGGAACTCTTAAAGGATCATCAGTGGTATACCAAGCTGTACCAGCAATTAAAAATAACCAACCTAAAAATGCAATTATATTGCTGATATAACCAACAGCAAAATATGCAAGTGCCCAAGAAAACACACTTAAGTAAATAAATGTCTGCCAAGAATAAGCTTTAGGTGGAACTAATAATTTTTTAATTCCCTCATACAGCCCTCCCACAAATTTGAACAGTCCAAAGAAATCTTTAAATAATGATTCCATATCTCACACCTTGGTTTTATTAATCTGTATTGAATAATATCAATTAACTCGTTCGTCTGCTAAGTAACAAAATTATGCTAATGGCGCTGTAGCTTAGTGAATTTGCTATCAATACTGTAGTAACTAAATTTGTATTTTGTAGTCTAATAACACTGCTGCGTCGCCATTTCAACCGATTAGATTCTGGTGTACTGTCTACTGGTTTGATCAAGTCTTCATTTAAGGAAAACACAAGAAACTTGAGAATAAAGAACTTCATTAAAAATGTCATAAAGAAAATGATAAACGCAGCTAAAATCAAGATGGCTTGTGTACTTTGCTGTCTAAATGTATTAAAAAATATGTAACTAATTAATTCTGATTTTAAATCTACTGGTAATATTGGCTCTAAGAAAAAAAATATCAACCAACCAAAAGTGCTAGAAAAAAGATTAATAGATATGGCATAAAACATACTAGTTTTTTTGTCGAATTTTAGCCTATTGTTAAAAACATACGCTTCTATGGGAATAGCAATCAGTAAAAACAAAAATTCAAACAAAATTGCACCAAGAGGCAAAATTTGGGGAATTGTAATATCTTCAAGTCCAAACATAAAGTGTCAATAGTAAGGGTTAACGTTGAGAGGATGAATCAATTCAAAATTAAAAATTAAAAATTAAAAATTAAATACAGCCACCCACAAGGGGGAGCCACTCGGTTTTGAACCTAACTTTTTTTCATAAACTGGGATTAATGTGTTGAATGACGACAACAAGGCTAGTTAGCATCTTGGTATGCCAGTATACCCCCATTTATTCTGTTAATATATCCTGTCGGTTCTTATATGGAGGAGCTAAAATGAGATTTTTTCTGGCTGATAGTACAAAACGTTCGGTAAAATTGAAGACTGCCACGTTACAGCTTTTCAAGAGATGACAAGGAACGGCATCGGTATTCGCACGGCGCAAGTGCGTCCTGAACGGCTCACTGGTCAAATTCACGTCTACGATGGTGTGGGTAAAGGTAAGTCCCAAGCGGCTTTAGGAGTAGTTTTGCGCTCAATTGGCTTGGGAATAAATACACCGAGCAATTCTAACCGTGTCTTACTGCTGCGGTTTTTAAAAGGGCCAGAACGTGATTATGACGAAGATGGCGCGATCGCCGCTTTGCAGCGCGGGTTCCCACATTTAATTGACCAAGTGCGCACTGGGAGAGCAGAATTTTTTGGGCCGGAAGAAATTACCGCTTTTGACCGAGAGGAAGCGGCGCGGGGTTGGGATGTAGCTAAAGGCGCGATCGCCTCTGGTTTATATTCAGTGGTGGTTTTGGATGAAATTAACCCCGTCTTGGATTTGGGTTTGCTACCAGTTGATGAAGTAGTCCGGACATTGAAATCCAAACCCCAAGAATTAGAAATCATCGCCACCGGACGCGCCGCACCGCAAGATTTACTTGATATTGCGGATTTACACTCCGAAATGAAACCCCAAGACCACCCCACAGCAAAAGCCTTATTTCTGGAGGGGATTGAAATTTATACTGGCGCGGGTAAAGGCAAATCTACCAGTGCTTTAGGTAAAGCCTTACAAGCCATTGGTAGAGGAATCAATCACCCAGGTTCCACCCGCGTGTTAATTATGCAATGGCTCAAAGGTGGTAGTGGCTACACAGAAGACGCGGCGATCGCAGCTTTGCAACAATCATATCCAGAGGTAGTAGATCATCAACGCTGCGGTCGAGATGCGATCGTTTGGCGCAACTCCCGACAAGAACTAGACTATGTAGAAGCCGAGAGGGGTTGGGAAATTGCCAAAACCGCGATTGCTTCTGGACTTTACAAAACAATTATTCTTGATGAACTTAATCCCACCGTTGACTTAGAACTACTTCCCGTTGAACCCATAGTCCAAGCCTTACTGCGCAAACCCCGCGACACCGAAATCATTATCACTGGTCGCTGTCAACAACAACCAGCCTACTTCGATTTAGCCAGCGTTCACTCCGAGGTATACTGCCACAAACACTATGCCAATCAAGGTGTAGAACCCAAACGCGGAGTTGATTTTTAAGCCTGAAAGTGCGGAAATAATAATTAACAATGGAAAACAGCAATTTACTCGACTTAATCACAGGGGGACTAGCGATCGCTATTCTTGTTGGTGGAATGCTGATGATGTTTACTACCGTATTCACCACCAAAAAAGGCAGGAAATAGGGCATTGGGCATTGGGCATTGGGCATTGGGCATTGGGCATTGGGTATTGGGCATTGGGAAGAATCTTCCTTGTCCCCTTGTCCCCTTGTCCCCTTGTCCCCACTTCCTACTCCCCTTCTTCAAGTTGAATCAACTGATGTTGTTGCACAGTTCCCAAAACGCGGTGAGATGTAGTTAATTCCCCCGCCTGGTTTGCAGAGATCCAAGCATAACTAGCTGCTGGTAATTCTGAAATAGACTCTACTTGTTCACCGTGAACGGGAGTGTAAAAATTGAGTAATACCCCAGTTTTCCCGCCTACTTGCACAAAGTAAATTGGATGAGTTTGCAGAATAGAGGCGATCGCAGGCTGTTGAATAAAAGTTTTAATATCAGGGTTATAGTCACCTAATAAGCCTAGGCTACCAGCCGCAGCCAAAGCCAGCCAACAGGGAATTAACCAACCCGCCAGCCAGTAACGAGCTGTGAAAAACTTCTGCTGGAAGTGGTGATGACTAATCCACACCACAGGTAAAATTAACCAACCTAAACCCATAATTAAGCCAACAGTTGCATACTTGCGAATGTCAACATCACCCCAAACAAAAGCGACTATACTCCCAAGCACCAGTAAAATACCTAATAATCCCAAACCATAACTGAGGTAACGCGGAATTTTTCTCTCCCTCATTTCCCCATCTCTATAAATTCTCCCCAAGCAATCTAAACCCACAGCCGCTAACAAAGCTATAAAGGGATAAAGACAAAGACTATAGTGAGACAAACGAGTCGAGAAAACACTCAGTTCAGCAAATAGCACCAAAGGAAAACCAACTAAAATCAAATGGTACCGAGGAAGGGGACGACGCCATGCCAAAACCAAGCCTAAAAGACTAAAAAAGAACCAAGGAAACGCTTTAGCTGGAACATTCCAGAAATAAAATATTACTCCATTTCCACTACGCTCACTAGACCCCAATTGAAAAACAAATCTCAATAATTCTTTATAACTATCATTGCCATAGCGCAGCCAACTGAGCCATAGCCAACCGAAAGTAGGAATTAAACCAACTACAAAACCTAAATATAAAGCTGGGTTGCTCAGATGATGATGACGGCGATGCTCCCAAATTAAATAAGGTGATAAAGCCATAATTGGCAAAAAAATCATAAAGCTTCTGACTAAGAAGCCTAAACCTAAACTTAAGCCGGCAATAAAGCTCCAAAAATAGCGATATTTAGGATATAATTCAGCTTTTAGAAAAGACAAAATAGCTAAAAGTACCAAAAAAATCATTGGGACATCTGGTGTACCCAAGCGACAATATTGCAACCAGAGAAACTGCACACTCAAAATTGCTGCTGCTAGCCAAGCTAATTTTTTATTTAGCAGGATTTTACCGATTTCATATATTAATAATATGCTCAAAATACCAGTAATCATGCTAGGTAATCTGACACTAGCTTCACTAATACCAAATAGCTGATAGGAAATGGCAATGAGCCAATAAGGGCCAGGAGTTTTATGATGGACAGTCCCCCAAGGAGCAATCCAATCACCAGATTCAAACATCACGCGCGATCGCCGAGCATAAAGCCCTTCATCATGCGCCATTAAGCTATTCTCCCCAGAATTGAATAGCAATAAGGGAAGTAGCCAAACTAGTAAACTGATGTGGGGAAACACCGCCGATAGACGTATTTGCCGCCAAACAGGTTGTAAGAAATGTAGTTTGTATATCATTGAATTGATAATATTAGTTATTAGTCATTAGTACTAATGACTAATGACTCGAAATCCCCCGTACTCCAGCTGGGGGATGATTTAAAAATTTTACTTATTTTTACTTGACTTTTTCAAGTTTTGTAGCTGTTTGAAAAGTGCCTTAATTGCAGATAAAACTTGTTTGGAATTCTTAGGTATTTCTGGACTACAATTTGACCAAGGTGATTTTCTTAAGTATGACCAGTAAAGCTCTTTTTCTGAACTAATACACCAGCCATGCCACGGTTTTAAAGAACCAGTAAAGTGAACTACAATTGATTGGTCATTAGCCTGGGAATGACCCTCATATAAATCAACTAATGAATTCCATTTTTGATCTAAATTCAGAAATTGACCATCAATCACTTTATTTAAGGCATCTTGATCCCATAACTTGATCATGTGAGGATAATTGCGAATAAAATCAAGACATTGCTTACCGATATTCATGTTGCGCCAATTTTCTAAGTTAATCAACATGACACCTGAGTTGAAATAGTAGTTATTATTAAGTTCCAGCCTTTTTTTTGTGGTAACCACTTTCTTGCCATGAGCTGCAACTATATAATTTGATATATCATAACTATATAGCTCCAGAATTGAACCATTAACAATTAAATCTGAGTCAAGATACAGTATTTTACTGAGATGATTTGGCAGAATATCAGGAGCAAGTAATCTATAATATGCAGCAGAAGATATATGTTCAGAGACTTTTAAGTTTGCAACTTCTCTATCTTCTACTTCATAAATTAAAAAATCAATTTTAGCTTTTGTCTTGAGTTGATCAATTTTTTGTTTAAAGCTACTAGTTATTTTTTTGGTGATTATATGGACTTTTGTTAAATTTTCCAGGTTATTCAATATCAAGGAAGTTACCGCTACACCAAAGTGTTGTTCATACTTGCCATCAAAACAAAACAAAACTTCCATATTCTTATTCCTTAAGTTTTATAATCTAAGTATTTTCTAGTAAAAATATTGTGACTAATTAACCATAGCAAATGCTAACTTGACTTGTCAGGAATAGTTCAAAGTCTTATTTTGCAAAAAAGTGAAGTAAAACTAAACTAAGCTCAACTTTATCCATTTACCTCATGGTGAACGCATAGGCTGGAACCCATATTTATCAAGGCTCTGAACTTTTTAAAGTTCCCAGTTCAGGATTGAAAGCTTTGAGAAATAATGTTATGGAACCGTTTGACTGGATAAAGTCGAGCTTAGTATTTTGATTTTGAGTGTTGACTTTTTACTCGGCGGTGGCGAGTTCGGTGGCACCACGAACACGACGCCGTGTCAAGCTGTTGAACAGCATAACGCCGATCGCTTTAATCAAATTGCCTTCCAATTCTTGGAACATTTTCATGTTCATGCCAAAGGCAGCGTTAGCTTCATCGACAATGCGATCGCCTGTAGCCTCATCCAAAGGCAGTTCGTCCAAAGTTTGACGATATTTGGCTTTAAAGCCTTTCTCGTCGGTAATGTCTGCAAATTCATAAAAGGCAGTACCTTGCCCTTCAGCAAGGTTCATCGCCGTTACAGCAATGTTTTTGAGGATTTGACCACCGGATAAGTCACCCAAATAACGAGTATAAGAATGAGCGATTAATAATTCCGGTTCTGTTTGAGATATTTCGCGGATGCGTTGCACATAAGCTTCACCTGCTGGCGATAGTTTAATTTGCTCTCGCCAGTTAGCACCAAAATAGTAACTTAAGTCTTGCTCTAGGCTATGTTTGCGGTTGAGTTGGGGAAAGTTAATTTTGGCGACAATCGGATGTTGACTGTGCTTTTCCATCTCCTCTTCCATCGCGGAGTAGATGAAGTAAAAGTTAGCAACTAGCTTCCGGTAAGAGTTTTTCTCTACCACTCCTTTTAAAAAGCACTTGACAAAACCTACATTTTCCGCCATCGTGTGAGCTTTTTTCGTGCCTACACGTAATTTGGCTGCTAAATTGCTGCTCATACTAAATTTCTCAACTTAAAAAGGTCAACTGCCAGAGTTGCGTTTTACGAATGGCTAAGAAATGCCATTAAAACGTTACCTTAAAACTATTTGATGAGAATTTATATTAAAATTTTTTAAGCAACTAAAATTTGTACTTTTGTTAAGATGCACAGGGGCTATGTAACAGTTGTTCAGCCTGAAATCAATTGGCAAATTAAGTTATTGAGCAATATGTTAGTCAAAAATTAAACTAATAATTTTGCCATCAACCAACAGATATCCCACATAAAATATTAACAATAAATCAGAATTTTTCCAGTATATTTACTTAAGCGAGTGAGTGTTAAACTCATTCCCAAAAGAAAAATCAGTATATATTACAAACAAACGATTATCTCAGTTGGAATTGCTGATTTAAAGTGTACAGTGATATTTTCCAATTTGACTGTGTGGGGAGTTTAAACGTATGGTTTCATCTATCACTCGCATCCAAAGTGACATTCGCGGGAGTTATGCGTCCGAATCGCATAAATCGGGAAAAGGTTGTGAGGGCAATTTTGCAATCAACTTAGTAACATTACCGACAACTCCCTTATTTGGTACAGACGGGATTCGTGGACGAGTAGGAGAATTACTCAATGCGCCCTTAGCATTACAAGTGGGTTTTTGGACGGGTATAGTTTTACGTAATCATGCTGGTCAGATGGGGCCAGTAATTCTGGGACAGGATTCGCGAAACTCCGGCGATATGCTGGCAATGGCCTTGAGTGCAGGTTTAACGGCAGCAGGATTAGAAGTTTGGTATTTGGGTTTATGTCCAACACCCACTGTCGCCTATCTTACCAGCATCACTGATGCCATTGGTGGAGTCATGATTTCTGCCAGTCATAACCCGCCAGAAGACAACGGCATTAAAATTTTTGGTGGGAATGGTGGGAAGTTATCACCAGCATTGCAAGCAGAAATTGAAGCAGGACTGCGAGGCCAGACATTAATTGCAGGTAATGTAAGTAATTGTGGACGGCATTACTCCCGGCGGGAATTAGTGGATCAGTATGGCGAAGCCTTAAAACAACCTTTACAGGACAAAGTAAATCTTCAGGGATTGAAGATTGTTTTGGACTTAGCATGGGGTGCAGCAGTTGGCTTGGCACCATCAGTATTTACAGCAATGGGAGCAGAAGTCATTTGCTTACATCATGAAGCAGATGGCGATCGCATTAACGTTAACTGCGGTTCCACTCACCTAGGAATTCTGCAAGCAACAGTGAAGGAACATAACGCCGACTTGGGTTTTGCCTTTGATGGCGATGCCGATCGCGTCTTAGCTGTAGATCATACCGGACGGCAAGTAGATGGCGATTACATTCTTTATTTGTGGGGACGGCACCTACAACAACAGCAACAATTGCCAGATCACCTCATTGTTTCCACAGTCATGGCCAACTTAGGCTTTGAGAGGGCTTGGCAACAACAAGGTGGTAAATTGATTCGTACCGCCGTTGGTGATCAATACGTCCAGGCAGAAATGCTGCGCACTGGAGGAATGCTAGGCGGTGAACAATCTGGCCATATTCTTTGCCGCCATTACGCAATTACTGGTGATGGCTTGTTAACAGCTTTACATATAGCCGCTTTAGTTAAAGAAGCCGGTGTATCTCTCAGCGAAATGGTAGACCAGAGCTTTCAAACTTATCCCCAATTATTACGGAACGTGCGAGTTATAAACCGCGATCGCCGCTTGAATTGGCAAGAGTGCCAACCACTGCAACAAGCGATCGCTTCAGCCGAAGCCGCAATGGGAGATGCTGGGAGAATTTTAGTCCGGGCTTCTGGTACAGAACCAGTTATCAGAGTCATGGTAGAAGCCGCCAATGCAAAATTGGCTAACCACTGGACAAATGAATTAGTATCTCAAGTCCAGCAACACTTAGCAGAATAGAGTATTTTGGATTTCAGATGGCCGGATTTGGGATTAACAATTAATCTCAAATCCAAAATCTCCAATTTTAAAATCAATATGCTGAAAACTAAGCCAAAGTCGCAAAAATCTCCAAAGCAAAATACCCAGGAAGCTCCTACCCTCAGCCTCAAAGAACGATTAACCCAAAAGCGTAAAGCAGCCCAAGCCCGTAAAGAATTCATCAGCTTGCTGACCGCAGCTACTTTTGGTAGCGTCTTCTTTGGCATTCTACTTTTCTTAGTAGGTGGAATTAAGGTGGCAGCTCCAGCTGTTTTGGGAATCTTAGTCATGTCCTTTTCCTACAAATACCCCCGCCAAGCCTTGTATGCCTTCCTCATTTACGTACCATTCGGGGGTACTATCACTTACTACGTTGGCAATAGTCCCGTCCTGCAATTAGCTAAAGATTCTTTCTACATTCCAGCCCTGATTGCATTTTGGCAAACATGTAATAAGCAAGGGCTACCTCTCATACTTCCCAAAGCCATTAAAACTCCACTATTTGTTTTATTGGGCTTGTGCCTACTTACACTACTGTTTATCAATGGTGGACAACAACTCAATCCTCCCACTGTGGGACTTCTGCAAACACCACCCAATGAAATGCCCATAGGTATGGGGATTTTGGGGTTGAAAGTATTTTTAGGCTATGTCCCCCTCATTGGTTGTGCTTACTATTTAATTCGCAATAAACAGGATTTTCTATTTTTATCGCGCTTACAGGTTGTTATCATCCTGATTTGTTGTGCGCTGGGATTTATTCAATACCTGTTACTACTAACTGGAGTATGTGAAGGCACTAGAAATGCCACAGGAGATGAATTATTTAGAGCAACATTAGATGCTCGGTGTTATTTTGGTGGTTCTCTACTCTACAGCCCTAGCCAAGGAGTGATTCGCTTACCAGGAACCTTTGTCGCACCTTGGCAATGGGCATGGTTCTTGATTTCTAGCACCTTTTTTGCCTTTGCCACAGGTTTCACTGACCCTTCTTTGCTTTGGCGATTGCTAGGTTTGAGTTCATTGGCATCAGTCTTTATCAATGCAGTAGTTTCAGGACAGAGAATCGCCCTAGCTTTAGTACCAGTCTGCTTCGTCATTTTGCTACTGCTAACTGGTCAAATTCGTAACCTGAAACGCTTTATCCCCATGGGGCTAGTACTTGCCCTCATGCTGGGAATAGCCATGGCAGCTTATCCTGATGTCGTCCAAGAACGGATAGATAGTTTATTTGGCCGTTGGGAAGCTTCACCACCCCAAGAGTTTATCGTTCAGCAATTTGAGGAAAACTGGCGAAATGTGCGTGGGCCATTGGGAAGTGGTTTAGGTCGGGCGACTAACTCTGCTAGGGCATTAGGCACAACTAAGCTAGTGGAAACATATTACCCGAAAGTGCTATATGAGGTGGGCATTTTGGGGTTACTGGGATTTGTAGCTTTAGTCACTACCCTGACAATTACTGGATTCAAGACTTATCGTTCCATAAAAAACCGTAATTTCCGCACTTATGCAGCTGCTTTGTGGGTGTTTATACTGTTTATTAGCTATAACACTTACTATTATCCTTTAGATGTTGATCCAGTGGCTGTATACTACTGGTTTTTTGCGGGAGTGCTGTTCAAATTGGCAGTACTGGATAAACAAGAAAAACAAAATGTTGATCCGCAACAAACAACAAAGAAAAAACCTTTTCAAGTAAAAGTTTAATTGATTATCCTCTCATTGCCAGTGAAATAAAAATGGACATGATAACTACAGCAGGCGATTTAATGATTAATATCAAAAAAACATGAATAATTTGCCTTTGATTTCTGTAATTATCCCCACCTATGGGCGAGAAGAAATACTACGAGATAGTATTATAGATGTTTTAAATCAAGACTATCCCCACTTTGAAGTTTTGGTAGTAGACCAATCCCCAACCCACCAACCAGAAGTTCAAGCTTACCTAGAAGAATTAACCGCAGCCAATAAAATTACATGGTTTCGCTTAGATTGGGCGAGTTTACCAGGGGCGCGTAATTATGGTGTACGACGCTCAAAAGGGGAAATAATTTTATTTATTGATGATGATGTGAAGTTAACCCCGGAATTTTTAGCAGCCCATGCCAAAAATTATTTACAGAACCCAGACATAGGGGCTGTGGCTGGCCGGGTATTTGACAGAATGAAACTAGGTGATTCTGGCGGAGAATTGCAGATTGAATATTTGCCTCCCCAAGCAATGGACCCAGGAATCGCCTGGTATCACATTGATTTAGTCCATACAATCAAACCCCAGCAGGTACTAACAGCTAGGGGTTGCAATATGTCGTTTCGCCGCGAAATTTTTACGAAATATGGACTAAAGTTTGACGAGAGGTTTCGCGGTAGTGCTGTGCGCGAAGAGTCGGACTTTTGTTTACGTGTGCGACAGACAGGATATAAGATTTGGTATGACCCAGAGGCTTATTTAATCCATTTAGGAGAAGAAACGGGGGGTTGTCATGATATTAGTATGCGATCGCTCAAGTATCAACTCACCTTCTACCACAATCATTTCTTAATGGGGCTGAAAAACCTCAATGCTATTCAAGCTTTGCGCCTGTACGCCCGTTTATTTGACTGTCACGTTCTAGGACACCCTCCTTGTAATAAAAGCGGTTCTCCTTTAAAAATTGCAACTCGTGGTATTTTCTTCACTTTGGGTTTTTTTAAAGCTTTAGGTACTATCATCCAATCAATCTGGAATGATGGTCAAATCTACACTCGTTTAGATCAACAAGTTTAGTTATTAGTCATTGGTCATTAGTAAGGAAAATCAATAATTACCTAATACCCATGAAAATCTTAGTTGCCAGTCATTCCTATATCGTAGACCTTAACTGTGAAAAATTACGCGCTCTAGCTCAACTAGAACCAGGAATTGAAGTTACAGTTGTTGTCCCTAAAACCTGGAGACCTGGCGGTGTACAAAACAAAGTGATTGCAACCCAATACCGTGATGAAGGCAATTTTAAAATAGTTCCAGTATCTAATTTTAGCCAAAATCATCAAGGGTTACTTACTTTTGGCACTGATTTAATATCTTTATTTCAACAATTTCGCCCGCAAATTATCCAGGTGGAACAAGGGTCTAGAGGACTGGCTTATACTCAGATGATTGTCCTCAATCAGCTATTAGGACTGAAGGCAAAAAATATATTTTTTACTTGGTGGAATCTGCCATATGAACTAAAATTTCCGGTTGCTTTATTAGAAAAATATAACCTTAATCATAGTCACGGAATCATTTCTGGTAATCAGGATGGGGCAAATGTTCTACAACAACGGGGATATCAAGGGCTAATTAAAGTTATGCCACAACTGGGTGTAGACGAAAACTTGTTTACTCCCCAAGTCCAACCAGAGTTGGCGGCTAAGTTAGGTATTACATCTGAAGATTTTGTTGTGGGATTTGTGGGGCGTTTTGTTGCAGAAAAAGGTTTATTGACCTTGTTAAAAGCATTAATCACAATCCCAAATAAACCTTGGAAGTTATTGCTATTAGGACGGGGTGAGTTACAGGAAGAATTAATTAAAATTGCTACAGAAAACAACGTTAAAGAAAGGGTAATTTTTATAGAAAGTGTCCCCCATAATGTAGTTGCTAGTTATATCAATTTGATGAATACTTTAGTATTGCCATCAGAAACTACCTACAAATTTAAAACATTAACTGCCGTTGGTTGGAAAGAACAATTTGGTCATGTCTTAATAGAAGCTATGGCTTGCCGAGTTCCTGTTATTGGCTCCAATTCTGGGGAAATTCCTCATGTAATTGGTGATGCTGGTTTAGTCTTTCCTGAAGGTGATGTGAAAGCGTTAGCTAATTGCTTATTTCAATTAATTGAAGAACCAGATTTGGCGCACAGTCTCGGTGAAATGGGTTATCAAAAAGCCATGACTAAATATACTAACAAGGCTTTGGCAAAGCAGCAGTTTGCATTTTATCAGGAATTGGTTAATAGTTAATCAGTATTTTGGCGCTGCTGAATAATATAAAAAGTTCGCGCAAAGACGCAAAGGCGCAAAGAAGATTGCAAAATCATGAAAATTTTACAAGTTGTTCCTTCAATTTCTCTAGTTTATGGTGGCCCTAGTCAAATGGTTTTGGGGCTGGCTGCTGCGTTGGCAAAAGAGAAAGTGGAGGTTACGATACTCACAACTGATAGTAATGGTGATAGTGGGCAAAAACCCCTGGATGTACCTTTAAATAATCCAGTTAAACAAGATGGTTATGAAATAATTTATTTTCGTTGCGCCCCTTTTCGTCGCTACAAGTTTTCCCTTGACTTATTACAATGGCTAAGAATTCATGCCTGTGAGTTTGACCTAGCACATATTCATGCTTTATTCTCCCCTGTAAGTAGTGCGGCGGCAATTGTGTGTCGTCAGCAAAAGCTACCTTATATTTTGCGTCCTTTGGGTACTCTTGACCCGGCGGATTTACGTAAGAAAAAGCAATTAAAACAGCTTTATGTTGGACTTGTGGAACGGCGTAATATAGCTGGTGCAGCAGCAATTCATTTTACTAGTGACCAAGAAGCGAAAATATCAGCACGCTTTGGGGTATCTACGCAAGATTTGGTAATTCCTTTGGGTGTGATTCCCCATGAAGAAGATGGGGAGATGGGGGGAGTGGGAGATGGGGGGAGTGTAGCACGTAATCAGTGGGGGATACCAAAAGATGTGCCTTTGGTGCTGTTTATGTCGCGAATTGACCAGAAAAAGGGGTTAAATCTGTTGATTCCAGCACTAGAGAAGTTGCTAGCTGTCGGAGTCGATTTTCATTTTGTTTTAGCTGGGACAAATTCTCAAGACCCAGATTATGAGCAAAAAATAAAATCCCAAATTGCAAATTCATCACTGCGATCGCACACTACAGTTACAGGCTTTGTCAGTGGTGAACTAAAGGCTAGTTTACTGCAAGCTGCTGATTTATTCGTTTTGCCTTCATACTATGAAAACTTTGGTATCGCTGTCGCTGAAGCAATGGTAGCAGGAATACCTGTAGTCATATCTGACCAAGTGCATATTTGGCAGCAGGTGCGTGATAGTGAGTCGGGTTGGGTAGGTGTAACAAAAGTGCAAGCACTCGTAGAATTACTGCAAGAAGCTTTGCAAAATCCCCAAGAACGACAGCGACGGGGATTAAATGCCCAACAATATGCTTTACAAAACTTTAGTTGGAATGCGATCGCCCGTCAAATCATCTCCGCCTATCAACAAATATTAGCCAAATAATTCTAATCTCCAATCCCTACTCCCCAGTCTGCCCTTTCCCACAAACGCTGAATTTCTGCGATCGCCTGGGGATTTGGAGGTGGTAATATTTTTATATTCGGCTGCAATTCGGCACCGGGAATATTCTGTTTCCACGGGCTATTAGTTACAGTTGTCAAATCAACAGTATGATTCACTGGACGAAAACCATACTGCACGAATACAGCTTGTTGTTCTGGTTGGATGAGAAAATTGAGAAACTCTCTGGCAGCTTTGGCTGTATTAACATCAACATTGTGACGGATAATTGCAGCTGTGGCAGTAGTCTCCATTGACGGATCTAAATAATAAATTTGGTAAGGTTGACCTTGATTAGCAATTGATTGTTGCCAACGATAAAGGGCTATGCTTTCATAGACTGTAGCGACATCAGCCTCGTTTGCACCTTTGACAATAAATTCTTGTAGGAGAATATCTGTAGAACGGGGTGGTTGATAAACTGATTTTTTAATTAAACTCAATAGCGATCGCACAGATAAATTTTTGAAACTTATGCTATTGATGCTTGCTCCTAATTTTGATTGTATCCATAAATCTAACGTCAACTGACCGCTATTAGAACGGGTGGGGTCTGTCATCACAAAATCAAAGCTACCCCAATCACTAGAACCACCTATTTCTCCCCAAGTCATTGCTTGCATAGCTTGTTCAATTTTTGACCATTGAAAGCGGTTATTGGGGAAGAGGATTTTCCCCCGTTCTGGCCAAGCAATACCTACTAACATGGTTTTGGCTATGGGTTGGGGAGAGTCATAAAAAGGTTCACTGTTGTGAATAGCACGCAGGCGATCGCTTAATTCTGATAGAATTTCTCCATTTCCTGGAATGAAAACTGCTGGTTGAAAATCATCCCTTTTATTAATATATCTGTTCACCAATTCTTGGGAACCTTGAAACTTTAACTCTAATTTAATCTGCGGGTTTATTTGCCTAAATTTTGCCTCTAGATTTTGCAGAGGTGCTTGGAGTTCTGTACCACTGACAACTATCACTGTTTGCTTTGACCCAGGAATAGGGGCATAAGTTAAACCTAATGCTGCTAAGATGATGGCAATTGAAGTAACAATTTGGGGCCATTTTGCGGGTTTATTGACCATTCTGCATACTTTGTATTATTTGCGAACTAACACATCGAGACTGACTTCTAAGCTACTAAGTTGCTCACTTAGTAATTGCAACTCATAAATTTTTTCAGAGTTACTAAAGTCAAAACTACGTAATTTAGTTTGCAAATTATAAAACACAGCAGTAGAATCTTGAATCAGACTAGAAATTTTGGTAATTCTTGCTAAACGGGTATCTTTACCAGCTTTGGCTAATTTGATGTTGTGTCTAAGAAAGTCTTTCAGTTGGTTGATTTGTTGCTTTTTTACGCCCGAACTAGATCGACGTTGTTGTTGAACTACTGCTAATTGCTGTTTTAATGAACTGACGGAAATTAAAGCATTACTACCATATAAATACCAGACTATAGCCCGAAGTTTTTCTGGTAATTCAACCGCGCGATCGCAACTTATTTGTAGTGATGCTAAAAGTTCTCCCTGGGAAGAATTAGTTAACAGTTTTTTGGCTTCTAAACGCAGTTTATTAGCTTGATTCGCCAAAGAAAAAGCAGCAATTTGCACTGCTGTAATTTCCTGTTCTAATTCAGAATTATCTAATTCAAAATCTTGAGGTTCGCGGTATTGCAAAAAACTAGCTCCAGCAGTAGCGATACCAGCTGCTACAGGTAAAATAAGTTTACTAGGTAATTGAGCCAGACGTACACCAACCACCAGAACAATGCCACCAGCTAATACAGCTACTGGATAATAAAGTGGATTTGCTAGTTTTATCATGTTTTATCTGCGTTGCTCGGCGATTAATTATTCATGATTTCAACTTTTGCTAGAAGTTCAATGTTAAATAATTAGTATAGTGTAAAATTGGCCGCTATCTACTTCTTAACCGCTTCCTGCCAAGCTTCCAGTATAATTTCTACAACTTCTGGCTGTGGTGATCTTAATGAATCATACTTGGCTTGGGAATCAACACCAAATTCTGGGGTAAACTTTGCACCTAAAGCGACTCCTGGCGTTCCCGGTCGCAAACCTAAATCGGTAGCCAGTTTTTGAGTGGCTGGCGATCGCCAATAATTAATGAATTTTGCCGCCGCCGCCTTCTCATCAGCACTTACCCAAGGTGCATTAGGCAAAATTGTCCGCATATTGGAAGTAAATGTTGCCCTAGGATAAACTGCCTGATAGCGTGGTTTGTCTGGTGGTAATGCAGAATTGACAGCAATCACACTAGATTCGTACACCAACCCGACAAAATTCTTAAATTGGTCATTTTTAATAATTGCTTGGGCGAGAGAATTAGTAGAAATGCCGTAACCGATAATTTGGTTGTGAATTTGCTGCATTTGCGGCTGCAATTTTTGCACATCAGCAACCGTGAGTTCTTCAGGACGCTTTCCTGATATATTTGCGTATTGAGCTACTAAAGTTTGTAACCCAGAATTAGAACGAGTAGGCACAGTATGCACATATTGAACGGCTAACGGTAGTACTGGCTGAATAACACCATGCTTTTTGGCAGCTTGGCGCAGTTCTCCAGCAACATCCACCTGCGCCATCCATACCATTGGCGTATTTGCCACAAGCGGCGACTCGGTGACTTCCGGAATATAATTTTGTCCCGGAAACAGTTGATTCATCCGGTAAATAAGCTGACTGTGATAAATATCTCCATCTAGTGAAATAATCGTCGGAAAATCTGCTGCATCAGCCTGCAATGTTCCATTCTTGAGCTGAGTTGCCAAAGAAACTACCTTGGTGACGACATCACCACTACCCTTGGCTTCGCACCCTACCTGAAAAGCCTTACCATTGTCTAGTTGAGGTTGTGTAGCATTAAAATTTTGGGCGGCTTGGTGGCAAAAATCCCCTAAGGCACTACCAACTAACAGTTTGATTTGCAATGAGTTAGGGTTACCGCGACAAGCCGTTAGCAAGAATAAACCACAGGCTACTGCAAGACGCGGAATTAACAGAGTTTTTTTGAGCATCATGTACCCGATTATCTCTGCAATGTTAATGAAAAGCCACTTTTTTGTATAATAATTACATTCTCAAAACTTTCTCAACGCTCAAGAGTTAAAATTTTGTTAAAAGCGACTAAATACCGATTGGGTAACCGGTGTTTTATGTCATGATCGCAAAGTAGAATACATATGCCTTTCTAATTACAGGGAATCTCGCATGACTCTCCGTCTTGGTGATACAGTACCCAATTTTACGCAAGCCTCTACACACGGCGACATCAACTTTTACGAATGGGCAGGTGACAGCTGGGTAGTGCTGTTTTCCCACCCTGCTGACTTTACACCAGTCTGCACAACCGAGTTAGGCACAGTTGCCAAACTGAAGCCAGAATTTGACAAGCGTAATGTCAAAGCGATCGCACTCAGCGTTGATGATGTTGACTCCCACAATGGATGGGTAGGAGACATTGAAGAAACTCAAAGCACTACTCTCAACTACCCAATTTTGGCCGATGGCGATCGTAAAGTATCTGACCTTTACGACATGATTCACCCGAATGCTGCTGCTAGCGTGACAGTGCGATCGGTTTTTGTCATTGACCCTAACAAAAAACTGCGTCTAACTTTCACCTATCCCCCAAGCACCGGACGCAACTTTGATGAACTTTTGCGGGTAATTGATTCATTGCAATTAACCGATAATTACAGCGTAGCTACACCAGCCGACTGGAAAGACGGTGAAGATTGCGTGATCGTCCCCTCACTCAAAGATCCAGAAGTACTCAAAGAAAAATTCCCCAAAGGTTACCAGGAAATCAAACCTTATTTGCGAATGACTCCTCAGCCTAATAAATAAAAGTGCTTCCTTCCTGAGTGCTGAGTAAAATCATATCCCAACCAAGTCCGTTTTCTATATTCAGATGAGACGCAAAGACGCAAAGTTATAGCTTGGCGTCTTTGCGTCTTTGCGTGAGAATAAAGATAAAGCCTATTCGGGTCAGCATATGTTTTCATCTCCCTTGGTGCTGCAATTTCCACCATCAATACAAATGACAGACGAACAATTCTTTGAGTTCTGTCAGTTTAACCGTGACTTACGCATTGAACGGAATAAGTTGGGAGAAATATCAATTATGCCGCCTACAGGTTCAGAAACAGGCAATCGGAACTTTAATGTTGCTGTACAATTAGGAGTGTGGGCAGAACAAGATGGTACGGGTATTTGTTTTGACTCCAGCACAGGATTTAAACTATCAACACGTGCAGAACGTTCTCCCGATGCGTCCTGGATGAAACTCGAACGGTGGAATACTCTATCATCTGCACAAAAACAAAAATTTGCCCCTATTTGTCCAGATTTTATCATTGAACTGAGATCACCGAGCGATCGCCTCCAACTTTTGCAGGAAAAAATGGAGGAAGATATGCAGGAACCAGGAATACAATTAGGCTGGTTAATTGACCGCAAACATCGCCAAGTTTATATTTATTCTCCTGGAAAACCAGTTGCATGTCTAGATAATCCTGATACTATTAACGCTGACCCTGTGTTACCTGGATTTATCTTGAATATGAGTAAAATTTGGTAGCTGATTCTTCCATGAATGTGTAATTTCATGTCCAGCCAATTACTGAGGTTGGATATAGCAATTAAGTAGTAAGACTTAATAAAATAAAAGTTCGTAGTCAGTGGCTCTAGCCTTTAAAATCTTGTAAGAAAGCGATAAATCGCCTATTACGAACAAAAATTTATCTTACATTCTACTTATAATTTTCACCCACGATAATAGAATTAACTCCTTTGGTAAAACATCATGATGGAAACCCTCACTTTAAACGTACCTCCAGCAGTAGGTTTAACCGATGAGCAATTTTATCAACTCTGCATTGCTAACGAACCTTGGCAATTAGAACTTACCCAGACTGGAGAATTAATCATTATGCCTCCCACAGGCGGAGAAAGTGGAATTAGAAATTCTGATTTAACAACAGATTTAAATTTATGGAACCGTCAAACCAAATCAGGGAAAGTCTTTGACTCTTCCACCGAATTCAAATTACCCAATGGTGCTTATCGCTGTCCTGATGCGGCTTGGATAAAGTTAGAACGTTGGGAAGCATTAACGCAAGATGAAAAACGACGTTTTCCGCCTATTTGTCCTGATTTTGTCATTGAACTGCCCTCAGAAAGCGATCGTTTAGATAAGTTACGCGCTAAAATGCGGGAATATCAAGAAAATGGTGCGCGTTTAGGTTGGTTAATTGACCCGCAAACGCCTTTAGTAGAAATTTATCGACCAGGACAAGATGTAGAAGTTTTAAATTTTTCTTTTAATAACCCTCCTCAACTTTCCGGTGAAGAAGTTTTGCCTGGTTTTGTTATAGATTTGACTATTATTTTAAATCCCTAGCGAACTTAATATTCTATAAGCCTCATTAACTAATCGCATTTTCTCGTGAGCTTGTTTTTGCATCTGCGGCTGATTTACAAATAAATCTGGATGCCATTTTTTCACTAAATTTCGATAAGTTTGTTTGACTTCAGCGAGAGAAGCGCTCGATTTTAATCCTAAAATACTATAAGCGTGAGCAATTTTATCTTTTTCTGCTTGGGTTTTGGGTGGGTTCGGTGCTTTATTACTTTGATTTTTAGATGAATTAGGAGAGCGCATTTCTGCTTTCATGCGTGCTATCTCCTCATCTAGTTCCCAATTGCGAAATTTCGCGTCTACTTCTTGTGGACGGGGAGCAGTTTTAGGACGCGGAGATTCTACCCTTGTCTGAGTATTGTTAGCAGTATTTTTGGTCGAGGAAGTTTGAACTCTTACTCTTTTAGGGATATATACACGTTTAGTATTTTGGGGTTTTGATATTTCTAAATAAGGTTGATAATTGCCAGATAATTTTACTTTTTCTAACTCTCGCAAAAACTGATTGAAACCATTTTGTAATTGCTGCAAATCTTCCCATTTTTTAGTAATTTCTGGCGTTTCCTGGCTGATTGTAAAGCGAATAATTTTTTCAGCTTTTAGTTCATACTCAGCTAAAATTGCTAATCCTTGATTACTCAAGCGGGATAAATAATCCTCAATCGCTGCTATACAAACTTTAGCAACTTGCTGATGATAAGATTCATTTGCTAATTTATCATCTTGTTCTTGGATATTCTTATTTAATAAATAAGAAATACTCCCAACGACAGCCGCACCGACAGGGCCACCCAATAACCAGCCAATTCCACCGCCGACAGCTATTGAACCAGGTTCACTCAAATCATCGGTATTACTTGGCTTTGGTGGTAGTATTACTTGTGGTTCACTAGGCAAAGGAATTAATAAATCTTCTGGTCGTTCTTCTTGAAAGAATTCGTAAGCTTGATAAAGCCATTTGACTACAGTTAATTGCAACTCTGTTAGGTCTTTTTTAAGTGTATTTACTTGCCAAGCTTTAAAGTTATTTTCTGCCAATGCAACAGCGCCATCAGCTTGATATTTTGCGAGTAAATTAGATAAAGCCAGCCAATCACATAACTCTTTTATACTTTTAGCAAAGCCTTGATTAATTAAATTAGCAGCTTTTTCTTTTATTGCAAATTTAGCATTTTGTTTATCATTAAAGACTTTAATTTCATTAACAAGAGGGTCAATTTTAGCTTTTAGTGATAATTGAATTTGAGAAGCGATCGCCTGTGCCCTTGGCAACCTTACACTACCCCGATTTGGTTGTAAAATACCAGCAATATTTTGCAAAGCAGCTTCAAACGCCACTAAACCACTACTACTAGCAGCAGCAACATCACCTTTTAATCTAGCTCTTAAAGCCGGTAAAGCATCAACCCGATATAAATTACTAAAACCTGGAGGTAAATCAGCACGAAAACTTTCTGCTACAAACAGCAAACGGTTTTGCACTTGTTTTTGCTCTTCTGGTTCCAGTAAATTCAAAAAATTAGCCACAAATATAACTGTTTTAATACCCCGATCTAATAACCAATCTCGCAAGTTTTCTCGTTCACCTAAAGTCATTAACTTACGTGCATCCAATAACTGGACTACTAAATCTACACTTAAAAGTTGTTCTCTAACTAAATTATCTTGTTCTTCCCTATCATTAGTTCCCGGTAAATCGATAAATTCTACACCAGTTGCTAAGAAAGGATGAGGACAAAAAACTTCTACAGACGCGACATCTTTTCGCATCTGTCTATTACCGTCAAGAATAGCAAATTGTTGTAAAACTTCTGTACCACTGCGATATATTTCTGTACCATCTACCAACATGATCCGAGTCCGCACATCAGAACCATACTTTACAGTAATCGCTGCGCCTGTTGTCGGAATTAAATCAATCGGTAATGTGCGATTTCCCAACATGGCATTTAATAAAGTAGATTTGCCATGATTAAAAGGGCCAAAAACCGCAATACGAAAACTGGGATTAACCAAATGATTGCAGACAGTAAGAATATCTTGATGCAGTGGTGATTGACGTTCTAACTCCAGTAATGTAGATACAGATTTGAGAGAATTTGCTAAATCCCTGTAACTTTCATTCTGTTGTTGCATATTTACCCTATTTGAAATTGGAAAAACTCAGATTCCCGACTTCTTCAAGAAGTCGGGAATCTTGTAATTTATTAGCTATAATAAGCCAATAAATTACTATATGCTGCCTCAATTTTCTGGATTTGCGTTATGACATCTTCCTGTAATTTTTTTAATCGCTGTAACTCACTTTCACGATTGATTTCACGGGTTTGTTTTTGCTTCACCAGATTATCTAACTCAGATTTGCGAGAAGCAATATCATCATTAATTCGTTGACTAACTTCTCTTTCGTAACTATCAAAACACTCTTTCACTGCATCATACACAGTTTGGGATTGCTCATGCGCTATTTGTGGTAAGTATTTGACTAACTCCTTCTTCGCAGTTTTGACTAACTCCTTACGCGCTTGATCTGCTTGCAAAAATCCTACTCCCAAACCTAGCAAAGCAAATCCAATAGGGCCAAGAAAAATACCTGTAACTGCTGTCAATATCCCACCAATGCCAATCACAGTAAAGTAGTTTAACAAAATATTTTTCCAATCAAAGCCAGCACCAGCTAAAGCCACACCTGCTAAGTTTCCCCTAGACAAAGATAACAATCCCATTGCCCATTTTGCCCATCCAGGAGATTGGTCTTCTTCTGATGTGCTGGTAGTATTGACATTAACTTTTTGTCCGGTGAGCTTTTCTGTAATTTGGTCTGTTACTTGGCTGTAAGACGCGCCATACTGTGCAGCACTCTGAGAAAGTTCTCGAAAAGCCGCATTGATATCTTTTTCAGCTGTTAAAGTCCAAGCCGCAGCTTTGTCAGCTATATATTGTTCAAAGGCTTTTTGTAGCGCTAGGTTAAATGCTTCTCGTTTACCAGTACTGAGAAAATCTAAGACATTTAACTCAGGTTGATAGCGTAAGAAATCTGTTTCAAAAGTATTACCTAAATTTAAAACGTAGCCACGAAAAGATTCGGAAATTTTTCTTGCTTGGGTATCTCTTGTATTGAGAATTTCCTTTTGAAATTGATCTCGAATCCCTGTGAGTTTATTAAACTCTGGTTCTACAGAATCGATGCGTTTTTTCAATTCATCGACATCTTTGTCGAGTAAAGGTAAACGCCTAGCCACTGCTTCGCGAGTATGATTGCAAGCTTGTCTGGCCAATGTTCTGACTTGACGCAGTTCCGCGATCGCCCGTTCTCTGGTAAGAAATGTATTTAGAGAACCCATAAACTCTGGAAAGCCAGTTCCGGCTAAATCAGCTTGGGGATTCTTCAGTCGTCGCCTTAGCGCTTGAATTGATGAAAGTTCAAATACGCGTTCGTCGTAAATATCCTGACCATCTACATAACAATAATCTGCTAAATTGGCTTTGAAGACTTGCCGTAATCTGACTTCAGATGCTTGTAATTCTTCTAAATCGTCAGGATCAATTAAAGATTCCCTCACCTGATCCCAAGCGTTGACTAAGAAAAATACACTCAAACCACGACCTTTAATATAATTTTCCAGATAGCGACGTTCCCCCAATGTACAAGGTTGGGAAGCTCGCATCACAAACAAAATTGCATGGCAATTATTGACATATCCTAAAGATAATTCGTTGCGTGCTTCCGTATCATTTAACCCTGGACTATCAACAATTTCAATCCCTTTTTCTAGTAGTGGTAAGGGATACTCCACAACAGCATAATCAACATCAGGAAAAGCTGGCTTTTTCTCTTGTTCTAGTTTTTTTGCTTCTGCTGGGTCAATCGTATATTTATATTTAAAACTTTGAAAATCTAGCTTTTGGGGACTTTTACCATCATTAAAATGAATGGTGACTGTTTTTTCTGAACCATAACGTAAAATCGTTAATACAGCAGTACAGGGATTAACATCACTTGGCAGTAAATTTTCTCCAATCAAGGCATTGAGAAACGTACTTTTTCCCCGTTTCATATCACCTAAAACCAAAAGACGAAATACACCTTTTTTGAGGTTTTTACTAGCTGCTTTAATATCTTCTATATCTCGTTCTAAGCTGAGTTTGCCTGATGAAAATTCTCCTGCTAATTCTGCTTGATCTATGGTATCAGCGATGCTACTCAGACATACAGAAATTTCTGAGCGCACTTGAGCAACTCGTTCTAAGTCGTTGATGAATCTGTCAGTTCCGACTTGATAAGTCATTACAATTTCCTCGTAATTAACGACGATTATTTTTTGATTCCCAAAATAATTTGTAAGATATCCACGCCAACGCAGCGATAATCATTATCCCCGCAACTGCTGAGGCTATTCTCACCGCTACCAGCGCCGCAACGCCGAAAGCAAATAACTTTCCCCCGAGAATCAGTTTCTTCATCCAGGGTTTTTGGGAGTTTTCCGGCTGATGCTTGACAGTTTTATGAAAAGGTGCATTGGGTGCATGGATGTCAGCGTCCATTTCCCGAAGTCGTAATTCAACTTCTCGTTCTCGCAGTATGCGTTCCCGTTGCTCTAGTTCTTTTTGGCGGTCATCTTGAGATGTCATCGGTCTGTACTCCATCTAAAGACAATGAAATGATAACAGTACTCACAACCCAACCCAATTGTATATTAGCTTACATGTAAATTTGCTAAGCTCAGTAATATCCTGTCGTGGGTTGCTTAACCTGAACCGGAAATTAGCTTCTCAAAGCTGCACTTACTTTCCAGAAATCTTTATATTAATTTTTCTAGCGTTGCAAAATAGAAATATGAATTAATCTCACGCAAAGACAAGGCAGCGCGCCCTGCGGGTTTCCCGACTTGTAGCGACTGCCGCGCAAAGACGCAGAGAGGGGAGCGATCGCGTATTAGTATTTTGAAAATCTGTAAATCTAACCACCGCTATAAGCCAAAATTTTTATAGACAAGAACTCAGGTAAAGTCAAAATGGATATCAAAAATGGATTTGTCGGCACCGTTGGCAACACACCGCTAATTCGCTTAAACAGCTTTAGTGAAGAAACAGGTTGCGAAATCCTTGGTAAAGCAGAATTTCTTAATCCTGGGGGTTCCGTCAAAGACCGCGCTGCACTTTACATTGTCGAAGATGCAGAGCAAAAGGGACTACTCAAACCCGGTGGCACTGTTGTCGAAGGAACCGCCGGGAATACTGGCATCGGATTGGCACATATTTGCAACGCCAAAGGCTACAAATGCCTGATTATTATTCCTAATACCCAATCCCAAGAAAAAATTGATGCACTGACGACTTTGGGTGCAGAAGTGCGTCCTGTGCCGGCTGTCCCCTACAAAGACCCCAATAACTACGTCAAATTATCTGGGAGAATTGCCGCCGAGTTAGATAACGCAATTTGGGCAAATCAGTTTGATAATTTAGCTAACCGCCGCGCCCACTACGAAACCACAGGACCGGAAATTTGGACACAGACAAACGGTAAAATTGACGCTTGGACGGCTGCAACTGGTACTGGAGGTACTTTTGCAGGTGTAGCCTTGTATCTGAAATCACAAAATCCGGCTGTTAAATGCGTAGTTGCCGATCCCCTGGGTAGTGGACTTTATAGCTACATCAAAACTGGTGAAATCAAAATGGAGGGTAATTCCATCACCGAAGGCATTGGTAACAGTCGTGTCACTGCAAATATGGAAGGCGCACCCACTGATGATGCCATCCAGATAGATGACACAGAAGCTTTGCGGGTTGTTTATCAACTCCTGCGGAAAGACGGGCTATTAATGGGCGGTTCTACTGGTATTAATGTTGGGGCTGCTGTGGCTTTAGCAAAGCAGTTAGGGCCAGGACACACCATTGTTACCATTTTATGTGATAGCGGTTCCCGGTATCAGTCACGAATCTTCAACCGCGAATGGCTAGCCTCAAAAGGGTTGTCAGTAGATTAATCATTAGTCATTGGGCATTGGGAGATAGGAAGGTAGAAATAATTTTTCTTATCCCCTTGTCCCCTTGTCTCCCCATCTCCTTGTCCACTCATTCACAAATGACAAATATAAATCAATCATCACAACTACCAAAAACAGATTCATCCTCTGCTTCTAAATGCGTGCGAGTATGTCAAAATCGCACTTGTAAAAAGCAAGGTGCAGCAAAGGTATTAGCAGCTTTTGCCGCTTTACCAATCCCTGATATGACCGTAACGGCTAGCTGCTGTTTAGGACAATGTGGTAACGGGCCGATGGTACTGGTATTACCAGACATGGTTTGGTATAGCGGCGTTCGACCCCATGAAGTGCCTCTAGTTGTAGAACAACATTTGCTAAGTGGTAAAAGTGTTCAACAGATGCTTTATTATCGGTTTCATCCCCAGGGATAAAGCAAATTGCATATACAAAAGACTGCACAAATTGTTGACTGAAGCGAGGCATCAAATGAATATTCAGCAGCTACGTCAATCTTTAAAAATGAAGTGGCTGGGTTACTACAAGCAAAATCGTCCTTGGCTAGTCAAAATGAGAGTTTGGGGCACCTACAATGGTCTGCGTCGTCCTTCATCTGGGTTTATTTTGGCTACTTTGTCGGTTTTAGAGCCGCAGCTTGATGAAATACTTCCTTTTATCCTGGATCTGAATGACAATCCCGATAAGATAGTCGCAGCTTTAGGTCTTAACTTCAATCCTGATGAAGAGTTACGTTTAATCAAATTCGAGCATTCTCCGGCTGCTAACCAAGTTGAAAGCGATTCTGTACAAGATAAATGTGCCGAGAGTCAAACTGTACCATTGGTGGCAATTGCAACTAAGATTGCTTCCCATTCTCCAGCCAAAACCCTACATTCGGAAAAGCTGACCTCTGATTTGCCACAGGCACACAAACCTATGTCATATTTTACAGCTACTACTGAGGTGATTCGTACACAAAAACTTGTGTCATCGGTTGCTGTTGCGACTAAGGATACTTCTCCATCTCCCGCCAAGATGCTACACTTTGCCAAGCCACCTTCCGGCTTATTACGTCAACATAATCCAGTGCGATCGCCTCTGGCAATTACTACTGAGGTTCCCAGCAAAGCCAAAACTCTACCTTCTCTAGAAAACGGCAACTATGTAAAGATACAACCACAAGATATTCCCCGTAAGGTTAATCTATCACCCAGTACTAATGCTCGTAGTCTGGCTTCTTGGGTAGATGAGTTTTGTCAAGGTAGAAAATACGACCCAGAGGAAGCTAGAGAATTCCAGAAAATAAAATATACAGTTTTCCACAATGATAATCATTCTTTTTGAGTAGCCAATTCTAAAAATTGTAACTAAATCGCTCCTATTTGCTGTCTTGCCCACGCACGGAACCCACATTCCGCAGGTTAGTTAAGAAAGAAGATAATATTTTCGACGTATTTTTGCGTAAATTAGCTCCTGAATCAGATCGTTACTTAAATAACGACTTGCATTTAAGGGATGTTCCAGAAGATGAACCCATAAATGCTCATTTCCACTTAATGGCAATGATGCTGACTACAAGTGAAGTAGTTCCCATTGTAAAAGGTAAATTAGCTTTGGGAACTTGGCAATTTGTGTTGTTTTTTGAGTTAGACGGGCCTCGTAAAGGAACTGTGTTTTTGCAAATATCAGGAGAGTAAGAAAGCTCATGAAGCAATGAGGGAGACAACTCAATTCAAAAGTCAAAAAGTTTCATTTTGACTTTTGAATTTTCTAAAAGGTTTGCTCTATTAATCTAAAGTAAATTCTACAAACTCTGGTTGTCCCTCATATAACATATTTCTGTCCATTGCAGACAAAGTTTTATTGTGAGAACGCTCAGAATTTAAACAGCGACAAACTAACTGGGCGACATCTGCACGATTGATACTGCCAACAATACGCGGATCTTCAGTTAAAATACCATTACCTGTTGCTGGTTCTGACTTTAGTCCACCAGGACGAATGATTGTGTAGGTGAGTCCACTAGCTATTAAATGTTGTTCAGCTTTGTCTTTTTCGACTAATACAGGCCCCAGTGTTGCCAAAGCTTGCGGAGGTAAAGCATCGGCACTATTACCAGTACCGATGGAAGACACCAGAATAAACTTTTGTACTCTTGCTTTCACTGCGGCATCGATGAGATTTTTATTACCAAGATAATCTGCTCTTTCACCTTGTGTAGGTAAACCGCCAATGGTACTAATAACGGTGTGGATAGGCTCATTTGTCAAGATGGCGCGTTCTACATCATCCACATTCAAAGCATCTCCCATAACAGGCTGAATATTCATCGCTTCTAGTTCAGCAGCAGCAGCTTCATTTCTCAGGAATGCTTTCACCTGAAGATTTTGTGCTGTCAAGTATTGGGCAATTTCTCGACCAACGCCACGACTTGCCCCAGCCAGAAAAATGTAAGATGTACTTGTCATAAAATTGTTTCAATACTTACAAATTAATTATTTACGCTCAAAGGATTTTATCAAAGGATTGGCAGTATTTAATAATTCCTCAAGCTCTGGAAATATCTCTGGTTGGTGGCGTACACAAGTATCAATAAATGAACCAATAATTTCAGCCATCAGCAACCGGATATCTGCTTGGGGTTGAGTAGCAGGGAAGTCAACAAAGGGTATGGCGGCTGTTTCGTCGTAGGAGTCAACTATCGAAAAATGATTTGCTCCTGCCAAAATTACTAGATAGCTGTCATTTCTTCCGCCTGTAATTGCTTCATGGAATGTACGTATGACTGGAGTAGTAGCATTTCCTGCAATCAAGCCATAATGAGGGTTGCTGTTAGCAATTATGCCATCACAAGTTCCGCCCATGATTAGCAGAGGCAGAGAATCTGGTAGAGGCAAAATATGATTGGCTTCATGTCCCAACATCATCATTCCGGCTGTATGTGTACCGTAAGCAAATGATGCTGCAACTTGAGGGAAAAACTGAGGATCAGCGTTTTCCATGGCTACTCTACCACCTTCTGAGTGCCCACCTAAAATGATGCGTTGCAAGTCAAGCTTTCCAGCTAAAATCCCCCTGGTTTGTAACTTTTCTAATGTAGCCAGCACTGCTGGTAAAGCCGAAGCCGTGGGAGCGGTACGATAAAGTGTTGGTTTTCTATGTTCTAAATTAAACCCAGGGGTAAAACTAGTCATTCCTGGTAGGGTTTCCGCAATCCAGTTAAACAACACTACAACTAGTCTACGTTCAGCCAGTTTAACTCCTAACCATTGGTATTGTTGGGCATCACAGTTAAAGCCACTGAAGAGAATCACCACCGGGAAAGGAGCCTTTTCTGGATTAACAGGCATAATTCCCATATTTTTCTCTACATCACTCTTCAAAATCAACGCCGGATAGAGAATTTTCAGGTGGATGGTATCGTAAGGAGATTGAGCATCATCAACTTTGGCAGCTTCAACAATGGCTCGGATATTCATCTGCGGCTTCCTCACATCACTTCTAAAAAATCTGCGTATTCATTCAGTTTTTAGCTAGCATCTAAGCCAAATAAATCAAGAAATATATGGGAATGTTAAAATTTAAACACGGTAATTTAAAACTTCCTCAGTTCACGTAGAGCAATTATACTTAACCAGTTGTAGGAGGTATATTTGTCAGGGATTATGCGAATCTAACAAGTAAATCTTCTCAGAGAGACTTATGAGTAAACAACCGCAAAAAGACATAGAATCATCTCAAGACATCAGATTAACTGCTACCACAAAGATATGGGGAATGACCGTTGGTATTCTAGGAATTTGCATCCCACTTTCATCTGTTACTAAAAGTGGTCCCATTCTTCCTTTAGCCGCTATTGGTGGTGCAGCAGTTGGGACTATTGCCATATGGCGTGCTGATGAAAAAAAATCAAAAAATCAGTATTTGCAATCTCAGCAAATAGAACTTTTAGAGCAAAGATTAGTCAATTTGGAAACAATAGTGAGCAGTGATGACTTTGATTTACGGATGAAAATTAAACAACTAGAAATAAGTGATAGTACTAAGCCTACTATCAATGAAGACAAAGCTTAATATTAGCCAATATGCTTGATTTATGAGCAATTTAAAACATAAACACTAGATATAGTGATGCTAATTGTTTAGTCATAGCTAATTGTTGGCTTAACGTCACTGCGAATATCAGAGTTTTTCTTAAATCATACTTTCTTTTGCGGATAGAACTGTTTCTAGGAAAACAGTATCTCGTTGTTCAGGTTAGTTAGAATTGACAGACATCATCTAATTAACCATACCGCAGTCATGTTAGTCGATTAATCGTCTGAGTGCTGCCTAGATGTGTACTACTCACGAACATATGACCATAAATGTGTTCCATTAGACTGCGAGGTTCACGTAATTTTTAATTAACTAGAAGTTATAAACTTGAGTAATTACGTTGGTATAGCTTACCTTAGGTATGCAATATTGTGCTGCTGGAATGCAAATGGATTGGATTAGCTTACTAAAAGCTCAACAAGCCGACTTTCTTCAACGTGTGAAAAAACCTAAAACTTACGATTTATCTTTGTTGGAAAGTCAAGTTAAAGGATGTCACAGTGAAATTATGGCATTTTCGGGCGAGCCATTGGTCGAAATCCGGAAATTTGCTCGTCAACAAGCCGAAATTTTGGCTAAAAATCCCCCGCCTACACCACCTGAATATCCTGAACCTCCTGACTGGGTGATACCTTTTCCCAAATACTTCCAGCAACAAGCAGAAGATTATCTTTTGCGAGAGCAAATTGTCGGACAGGTAATGACTGAACGTCTGGGTAAGTTGGTGAAAAAGTTACCACAAGATACCTTGCGAAACATGGTGTTAGATGATGAGGGAAACTTACGCGGTGAGAGCAAATTTACTTACTTGCTTGCAAATAACCCGAAGCTGAGTATTCAAGTTTACGCAGCTGATGGAGAAAGTTTTAACGGTATTAAGAAAAACAAAATTAGGTGGTCAGTTACGCAAGAGGATTTGAGGAATCACCAAGTATTAATTTTTCTATGTTTATTTTATCTATCTCCTAGTAAATTAGGCTCGGAAAAACATGCGGTAATTACTGGTTTTTTACCTACTAAGCAAATTGAATTTACCGAACCAAAACTGTACGTCACTCCGAGTAATTTGTTGTATGCGGGGGGATTAAGTTGGTATTTAGAATCATTAATTACCAAAAAAATCGCCAAAGAAGATATCCCATTACTAGTTGATGAAAACACGATCGCAGAAACAATTCAGACTTTGCCGCCAGAACATCCCCGCAAGGATATAATCGGTGACTGGGAATGCTGGCAGACATTAAAAGGTCACACTAGAGGAATTAATTGTTTAGCCTTTAGTTCCAGGTGCAATAATGGCACAACTGCGCCCATATTAGCAAGTGGTAGTCGTGGTGAGACAAAGCTATGGGATTTAAGTAAGGGCGAATTAATAGAGACATTATCAGAGTATCCTTGGGTGGTATCTGGGTTAGTGGATGAAGTGAATTCCCTCGCCTTTAGTGCTGATGGACAAACTTTAGTCAGTGGTGGTGCAGATTCCACAATTAAGATTTGGCACATAGGCGCACTAGATTTGATAGATATTATGCACAAGCATAATGGCATGGTGCGGTGCGTGGCGTTCACACCAGATGGACGGATGTTAGCCACTGGTGGAGATGACAGAAAAGTTCTATTTTGGGATTTGATGCAACGTCAAGTAGCGATCGCCTTATCTTTAGATGATACAGTTGCTCATTCCCTAGTTCTCAGTCGAGATGGACAAACTTTGGTAACAGGTAGCTACCGCAAAATCAAAGTTTGGCAAACCTCACACCCCAGCAGAGGGAAAATTCTCAAAGATGCACAACCGTTATACACCCTCACAGGTCATTCGCATATTGTGCGTTCCCTGGCACTCAGTGCAGATGGTAAACTGCTTGTCAGTGGTAGTTGGGATCAAACAATAAAAATTTGGCACTTGGAAACTGGGAAATTAATTCGCACCCTGAAAGGCCATAGAGATCAAGTGTATGCGATCGCCCTGAGTCCTGATGAACAAATTATCGCTAGTGGTAGCGCTGATCAAACTATTAAGTTGTGGCATTTAGAAACAGGTGAATTGTTGGGTACTTTTACAGGTCATGGCAATACAATCACAGCTTTAGCTTTCACTGCTTCCGGGGAAATGTTAGTCAGTGGTAGTTTGGATAAGACAATTAAAATTTGGCAACGAAGTTAATAAAATCAGTGTTTTTTGCTTGGGGGAAGTTCAGACTAAACTGAATTTCCCCCCTTGACAAAAGTTGTATCAATGCATGGCAAAGGTTTTAAAGGAGTACTTAAAGTTAGCAGTAGACTGCTAAACGCGCTCTACTATCCCTTGATTTGGCAATTCAAACGAGACAGTTGATACAATTAAAATTGCACTTAAACCAATGCAAATTTAGCAGCGTCACTTTAATACTTCTTTGTAATTAGATTAAGCATTGATTATTTCTTCAACGAGTTAGCGTAGGCTGAGCTTTATCCACTTTTCTGGTGCCAGATTACTTGGCAAAAGTGAGGTTCAAGCGAAATTAGAAAAGCGATATTGGGCTAACTTTATTTGCTAAAATTTGCTTGCTTCAAAAGTGAGATAGCCTTAGTTGCACAGAGTAATAGCTAATTCTTGAGGAGAAAAAATTTGTGAGTCTTCCATATACTGGGGGTTGTCAATGTGGTCAGATTCGTTACGAAATCCGCGCCCAAGCATTAACTCTTTATGTGTGCCACTGCAAAGAGTGTCAAAAACAATCCTCTAGTGCCTTTGGTATGTCACTGACTGTACCACGAGATGCTGTGGTCATTATTCACGGGCAACCAAAAGCTTGGATTCGCAAAGCTGATAGCGGACGTGAAGTAAAAAATCTGTTCTGTGGTGACTGCGGAACGCGATTATTTCATGAGCGGACTTACAGCCCAAACACGATCAATGTCAAAGCTGGAACGCTAGATGATACAAGCTGGTTGCATCCAGTTGGCAATCTTTGGACACGCAATGCCCAGCCGTGGGTGATAATTTCAGACCAGTTGCTTAACTACGATAGGCAACCAGAGGATGTACGTCCTCTGTGGGAGAAATGGAAACAACAGCATTCTTGAATAACATTGCAATGTAGCATTTTTTCTCGTCAATTAAGCAATTTTGCGCCATAATCCTCAAAAACAAATAGATATTTTAAGAGAAAATTCCCAAATTTTCTCGGTTTTTGGACAATAAATTTTAGTAGTCTGGCAAGTTAATTGTGCTGGGTTAGGAAACGTTTACCACAGAGATCACAGAGTTAAAGAACAAAAAGAGATTTTTCAAGAGTATCTAAAATAGAAAAATCATGTATATGAGATTACAAAAATTTCGAGGTATAAGATACATCTGCAGGTAGAGAATTAGAGATAGCGATCGCCAATAGCCTAGACATATATCAAACAACCAACTAACAGAGGTAAGTTATGGCAGTATCTGCAATTGATATTTCAAGAACTCTCAGTGGCATAGATTTTCCGGCAAATAAACAGGATTTAGTCAACCATGCCAGAGAGAAAAATGCTAACGAAGAAATCATCAACGTCCTTCAACAAATGCCAGAGCGGGAATATAACAACATGGCAGACGTAGAACATGCGTTTGGTGAAGTTAAATAATTCCTAATGTGGTGGGTAACAGTATTAAGAATATGCAAAAAGCGATCGCTCTGGAAATGGGCGATCGCTTTTCAATTCAATGCCAAATTTTTACACTAGCAGTGATTGCATTAGCGGTTTATCTTCTGATAACTTACCAGTCCGTAACCATTCATTGAGCTCATCTGGTGCTTGCACTCGGTTGAGACGTTCCCGCAGTTTGGCTCCTTCGAGAATTTCTTTATCTAATAATGCCTGTGCTGTCTCTTCTAACAACTCACGGTTATGATGTAATATGCTTAAAGCTATGTGGTGAGCATTATCTACTGTCTGCTTAACTTCCCGGTCAATTTCTTCAGCCACCTTGGGACTGATAGCACGGCGGGGATTGCCATAACCTTCTAAAAACTGCTGTTGAATCTTTTCAAAAGCTACAGGCCCTAATTTTTCGCTCATCCCATAGAGGGTAATGGCTCGTTCAGCTAAGTCAGTGGCTTTTTGGATGTCATCAGCTGCACCTGTGGAAACTTTGCCAAAAACAATTTCTTCGGCAGAACGTCCACCCAACAAAGTGGCAATCCGTCCGCGAATTTCGTCTTCTATCATCAAGAAGCGGTCTTCTTCTGGCATCTGAATTGTATAACCCAGCGCCCCGACACCACGGGGGACAACAGAAATTTTTTCGACTTTCCCCGCACCAGGCATTAATGCACCGATGATAGCATGACCGACTTCGTGATAAGCTACAGTTGTTTTCTCCACTTCATTCAAAACACGAGAGCGTTTTTCTAAACCAGCCACCAAACGCTCAATGGCTTCATTAAAATCTGCCATGAATACTGCTTGACGATTTTGCCTAGCTGCCAATAATGCTGCTTCATTGACAAGATTAGCTAAATCTGCACCAGCAAAACCAGGAGTCCTGGCGGCAATAATTGATAAATCCACATCATTAGCCAATTTGACATTTCTGGCATGGACTTTGAGAATAGCTTCACGACCGCTTTTATCAGGTCGGTCAACCACAACTTGACGGTCAAATCGACCAGGACGACGTAAGGCGGGGTCAATCACTTCGGGACGGTTGGTAGCGGCGATGATAATCACCCCTGTGTTAGCATCAAAGCCATCCATTTCGCTGAGTAATTGGTTGAGGGTTTGTTCGCGCTCATCGTTACCACCCATAATTTGTCCAGCACCACCGCGAGACTTACCCAGTGCGTCTAACTCGTCAATAAAGACAATACAGGGAGCTTGTTGTTTGGCTTGTTCAAATAAGTCGCGGACGCGTGAAGCACCTACGCCCACGAATAATTCAATAAATTCTGAACCAGAAATACTGAAAAAGGGAACGCCAGCTTCACCAGCGATCGCTTTTGCTAGCATGGTTTTACCAGTTCCTGGAGGACCTACCAACAACACACCTTTGGGAATTTTTGCTCCCAATCTGGTGTATTTAGCCGCATTTTTGAGAAAATCGACAATTTCTTCTAATTCGGACTTAGCTTCATCAACACCAGCCACATCAGTAAATTGCACACCAGTACTACCTTCAGAATAGATCCGAGCTTTGCTTTTACCTATTGTGAGTGCAGCCGGGCCACCGCCTTGACGATTGATTAAAAAAGCCCATATTCCAAAGAAAATTAATGGTGGAGCAATCCAGCTAAGTAATGTGCCAATCCAACCATTTTGTGCTGGAGGTGGTGCTGTAAACTCTACATCATGTTCCCGGAGAATTTTAGGCAAATCTAGATCAATAGCCACTGGTGTGGTGGTAAATACTTGTTCAACAGTTTTGCCTTCAGGGGTTTGGGTTTTGATGGTATATTCAATGCGATCGCTACCCACGATGGCTCGCTCAACTTTGCCATCTTGAACCTGAGCAACAAACTCACTATAGGGAACTTGTGATTGACGTGTCTCTAAAAGACTCGGAACAATTAAGTTAAGCAGTAATAAAAAAGTTAGCAGAATGAGTAAACTACCGCCAAACTGCCTTGTTTGCGGCGGTTTGGTTGGTTTTTTGTTATTAGTTTCTACAGGCATTTAAGATGTACCCTCCAAATGCGACAGGGACTAGGCTTTAAGGGTTAGGGAAGAAGATTTTCATAGGTCTGGTGTACAAAATTTATTTATGAGGACTACACGGTAACTACGAAAAGGCTGAAAACTCACGATTTGTGGTGATGGCGGTATTTATCAGCGCATTTTTTCCAGAAATATAACTTCCCTATTTCTTGTTCTCTATTATTTGTGTCTGTTAGATCTATTCTAGAAACTAAAGACAGCAGCCCAATATCGGGTATACCCCACAGAAAAATGTGTATTGCCGTACTGTTATGGAAAATAATCTCGGATTTATTGTGAAATTGCTTGTGCTTTCGGGTGTACTGTCCCTATTAATTAAGTATGCAGCGCCGAGTTTATCGATTCCGGCAACAGATACCAACGCATTGATGATAGTTTTGTTACCACCTGTGATCATGGCGATCGCTTTATTTTGGCGATTTCAGGCAGCACAGAAACAAAATTAACACAAATTATCTAGGCGGATGTTGCTAAAATCAGCTAACCTAATTTGAATTAGACAGCGAAGAATCAGCCTGTGAACCTTGGTCAATGGATCGGCTTAATCGCCATAGTTCTTTCTTTGTATATCTTGTGGCAAATTCGGCAAGTGCTATTGCTGGTATTTGCCGCAGTTGTGCTAGCTACTACATTAAATCGCCTGGCGAAACGTTTTCAACACTTAGGGATAAAACGTGGATTCGCAGTTCTCATGTCGGTGGCTATCTTCTTTATGGGCATTATCTGCTTTTTCTGGCTGATTGTACCGCCTTTTGCCACTCAGTTTAATGAACTAACTTATCGAGTTCCCCAAGGTTTGGAGCGCTTTAATAGTTGGTTTAACCAACTAAAAACTTTAGTTCCTAGTCAGTTAATTCCCTATGTACCTGATATCAACAGCCTCATCCAACAAGCACAACCATTTATCAATCGGTTACTAGGCAGTTCTTTCGCCTTTGTCTCTGGTTCTTTGGAAGTTGTCCTAAAAGTTCTGCTAGTCATGGTTTTAACCGGAATGTTTTTAGCAGATCCCCCAGCCTACCGCAAAGTGTTTGTGCGGTTATTCCCCTCATTTTATCGCCAACGGGTGGAAGGGATTTTAGATCAATGCGAAGTCTCACTGGAGGGATGGATTACAGGCGCTTTTATTGCCATGTGTGTAGTGGCTTTAATGAGTGTCGTTGGCTTATCAATTTTGGGTGTGAAGGCAGCATTAGCTTTAGCTATTCTCGCGGGGTTTTTGAACTTAATTCCCAATCTTGGCCCGACTTTGAGTGTAGTTCCAGCAATGGCGATCGCGCTGTTGGATACTCCCTGGAAACCTGTTGCTGTCTTGATTCTCTACTTTTTCATTCAACAGGCTGAGAGTAATTTTATCACACCTATTGTCATGGCGCAGCAAGTCTCATTGCTGCCAGCTGTGACGTTAATTTCCCAAATCTTTTTCGTCACTTTTTTTGGCTTTTTAGGCTTATTTTTAGCTTTACCCTTAACCGTTGTTGCCAAGATTTGGGTACAAGAAGTATTGATTAAAGATGTTCTGGATGAATGGGGACATAACCATCCAAAAGAAAGGGAGTTGGTGATAATTTCTGAATCTTCTATGTCAGATGTTAATGGGACAACAGAAATTCCCACTGACGATCAACAACCAATTGATAATGCTTTGCCACACGAAGAATAGTTCACCCAACCTACAAATTTTTTGCATCATTTTAAGTTAGGACTTACGCACAAGTTACGGAAGAATCAAACCGCAGAGGCACAGAGGAGCTATTGCGTTGCGCGGGTTCCCCGCGTTGTAGCAAATGGCGTAACACGGAGGAATGAGAGTTAGAGAAGTATTTTGTGTAAGTCCTATAAGTGTGTCAGTCCACTATGTGTTGTTCAAAAATGAAATGCAATCCTATATCTATAGCATCAAGCACGCTTCATAATTTATACTAAATCAAATCAAGTGCATAAAGACAATTTTTAATAATTCTGCACGTGTAAAAGGTTTAGTTAAATACCCAGATGCTCCTACTAATCTCGCTTTTACCTTGTCTACAATTCCCTTATAACCTGTGACAAAAATAATCGGTGTGTTTAGGAACATGGAATTATTTCGTATAATCCGGCACAACTCATAACCATCAATTCCGGCCATGTTGAGATCCAGTAAAATTAAGTCTGGTTTGTGCCTAATAATCGACATCACAGCTTTTAGCGGATCATTAATGGCGACTACAGCAAAATTTTCACTTTCTAAGAAACGGCTAATTTCTTTAAGGATAGTCGGACTATCATCTACAGAAACAATTTTATAAACTTTTTTGGTGGTGATAGTAGCAGCCGTTACTCTTTCAGATGGGGAATTTATGTTATCTGATATTGTTAATCCTTGATCATTTTTGGTTGCAGGAGCAGAAACATTTTGAAAACGCTCTATAAAAGTGAGATTTTTTACAGGAATAACAGATGAATTTTGAGTAATATTGTTACTGTTTTCTACGGACACTCCTCCTAAACTTTTATTCAGTAATGCTGTTTTATGGACAGTAGATGATGTTAATTTTGCCACAGTCCAGGGTAACTGCTCAAAAGGTGGGTCTGGTTCATGTAATATAATTTCTCCTTTGATAATGTAAGGATATAATTTTTTAGCCAATGCAATTTCATCTTGATTCATTATCACAGCAAGATGACGTAAGCTAAAACCCTTCATCCAATTGGTTAAATTTGATTGGAGGTCTGGGAAATTGTTATTGTGAACTTTACTGGTAATTAAGACATATGGACGCTGATAAGGTGAAGAGATGTAAGGCGATAAAGTCTGCCAATCTTGTAATTGAATTTGGCAGTATTCTATAACTTTTTCTACATCCAGTCTACATATTTCTGATATTCTTTGCTGTGAGTCACTTAACTCATAAGTCCCGTTTTTAAGTAACAGAAATGATTCAATTACTTCTTTAACTAATTCTTGAATCAACAATGTGGCTTGTGACGCATCCAGATATCCTTGATTAATCAGCCAGTGAATAGCATGATAATCAGCAGGTTGATTGCTCACTGCTCTCTGATCTTCGACTACCTGACTGTGTAAGTTAGTTTCAAAAATTAAGCGTAATTGCACACGAATTTCACTAGTCAGCCGGGGAATTTGATGACTCAGACGACGCAAATGACGTTCTAATCGGTCAAAAGGTTCTATGGAATGGGTCGCGTAAGTTATTGTCCCCTGCTTGAGGTAAATTGACCAAGTAACTAAGTTACTAGAGGCTGTTAAACAAGTAGTGTCACAACAGCTAAATAAATGTCTTAACAAACTTTGGGGACGTAGTGTTGTGAAGGTGCCAAAATTCTTCATATTTTGGAGGATTTTTAAGTAATTATACAAAAAAATATGTATATTTGGAGTCTCCAATAGATAGGATTTTGCGTTACTTAATATTTTCCTAAAACAAAATATTGTTTTGGGTAAAACATGTACATATATTAAAAAATATGTATAAAAATTATGCTTTCAAGGCTTTGTTATATTTCGTACTATCCACCGATAGCTAATATTTTTTAGGCATTTTTCAATTTTAAGTTCTTATGGCTACACATGCAGAATTTTTATGCTGATAATATTACTTGTAATTAGTTTTGCTTAAATATAATCTTAAAAATTTTATCATGACTTACGCAAAATTATGAAAAAACGTTCGCGAAGCGTGCGCGCTGCGCATACCACAAAGGAAACGAAGGAAAGAGGGTTTCAGAGAGTTATTGCGTAAGTCCTATTTATATGGGTAAATTCGTATATTTGTTATATTCTGTGTTTGCTATACACAATTATTATATGGTTTAGTAATTATACTCATTAGGTAATACTAAACCTCAGGAATTAGCGTGTCCTCAACTAAGTCATGATGAAGAATTTATTAAATAAATATGTAGATAATTTGGTGAAAACTATTTATTTAATAAAGATTCAACCAATTACCATCAAACATCTATCTTTGGTCTTGTAGGCTCCGGAAACCAAACTATATACTTTGAAAAAAGGAAAATAAAGCGTTGGACTATAAGATAAAACAAAACGTTATGCCTGATACCTTAAAACTTGATGAAGTAGTGGAGTTTGCTGAAAATCCAGAACCACGTTGTCCTTGTGTTTTATTGCTGGACACATCAGGCTCAATGCAAGGAGATCCCATAGAAGCTTTAAATCAGGGTTTGCTAAGTTTGAAAGATGAATTGATGAAAAATTCCTTGGCAGCCAGAAGAGTAGAAGTAGCGATAATTACTTTTGATAGTCATGTCAACATAGTGCAAGATTTTGTAACAGCTGATCAATTCAATCCGCCTATCTTGACTGCACAGGGACTAACGACTATGGGTGCGGGAATTCATAAAGCGTTAGACATGGTGCAAGAACGTAAATCCCTCTATCGTGCCAATGGCATTGCTTATTATCGTCCTTGGGTATTTATGATTACAGATGGAGAGCCACAAGGTGAATTAGATCATCTGATAGAGCAAGCGGCGCAACGTTTGCAAGGTGATGAAGCCAATAAACGTGTCGCCTTCTTTACAGTAGGTGTAGAAAACGCTAATATGATGCGTCTAAATCAATTAGCTGTGCGGACTCCCCTCAAACTCAAAGGACTTAACTTTATTGAAATGTTTGTTTGGTTATCAGCTAGTATGTCAGCAGTTTCCCATTCCCAAATAGACGAACAGGTAGCACTACCACCCATTGGCTGGGGGACTCTTTAATCGCTCGCGGCTGATACTCACACAGCTAGCTGCTTTAAAAAATCTATGAACACAACATCAAAACAGATATCTCATTGGCGGGTAGTCGCCGCATCTGTATGTGGTACTAGCCACGTCAAAAACAAGCAGCTGTGTCAAGATGCTCACCACTGGCAACTATTACCAGGTAATGTGTTGGTGGCTGCTGCTGCTGATGGTGCAGGTTCTGCTAGCCAGGGAAAAGTAGGCGCGATGGTAGCTGTGGAAACAGCCGTCGAAACCCTATCCATCAAAGAAATTACTAGAGACTCCCTTGCAGATGATGCAATTGTGCAAACGCTATTGAATGAGGCTTTGCTAGCTGCTAGAAAAGCGGTAGAGGATGAAGCAGTGGCTTGTAACAAACAGCCTCAAGATTTAGCAACTACCTTAATTATTATGGTGGCTACACCAGACATGGTGGCAGTCGTACAGATTGGTGATGGTTTGGCAGTAGCCAAGGATGATCAAGGTAACTTACTGGCACTGACCATACCTGACAATGGCGAATACATCAACGAGACAAATTTTTTAACTTCGCCTGACGCCTTAGACATAGCGCAGATGAGATTATGGCGTGAAACCATAGTTAATGTTGCTATCCTCACCGATGGACTGCAAATGCTGGCTTTAAATATGGTTGTTGGTGAACCTCATAAACCGTTCTTTTTTCCCTTATTCGACTTTGTAGAGAATGCCGAAGATAAAACAGTAGCAAAAGAGCAGTTAGTGAAATTTTTAAGTTCTGAGCGGATTACGCAACGTACTGATGATGATTTGACACTGATTATAGCTGCCTTTAAAAGTGCTGAGTGCTGAGTGCTGAGTGCTGAGTGAAGAAAGCACTTGTAATGTGAGTAATGTTTTGGTGATTCTACTATATCAGTCTTTTAAATAACCCCATTCACCGTGATTTAATCATGCAGGTTCTACGTTGTCTTCCCAAGCAAGAAATTATCAACCTCAGCGTTAGTTTGGGGCGTGGCGGTGAAGCGTGTATCTATGCAGTACCGTCCTGTGGTGATTTAGTAGCGAAGGTTTATCATCAGCCAACAGTTGCTCACGCCCACAAACTGCGGGCGATGCTTGCTAACCCACCGGAAAATCCTACGGCTAGCTTAGGACATATTTCTATTGCTTGGCCACAGGATCTCTTACGAGCAGTAGATGCAAACAATGGCATCATCGGCTTTTTGATGCCTCGGATTCGCGGGATGCGCCCAATTATTGACTTTTACAACCCCAGAACTCGTCGCCAACACTGTCCTTTATTCAATTATCAGTACCTACTTCGCACAGCGCGTAATCTAGCGGCGGCTTTTGCTGCTTTGCACAATAGTGGATATTGTGTTGGCGATGTGAATGAGTCAAATATTCTCGTCAGCGATACAGCATTGGTAACCTTGGTAGACACAGACTCTTTTCAGGTGCGTGATCCAGACAGCAATGTTGTTTACCGTTGTCCAGTAGGTAAACCAGAGTTTACCCCACCGGAACTCCAAAATAAAATTTTTGCGCAACACGATCGCGATATTCCTCATGACTTGTTTGGCTTGGCGGTGTTGATTTTTCAACTGTTAATGGAAGGTACTCACCCCTTCTCTGGAATATTTCAAGGTATTCCTGAGCCACCGCCCTACGAAGCCCGGATTGCTGCTGGACACTTTACTTACAGTCAAAAGCGGCAAGTACCTTATCTGCCTACTCCTATTGCACCTGCTTGGGAAGTTCTTCATCCCAAGTTACAGGAACTCTTTTTACGTTGTTTTGAAGATGGTCATAACGACCCACAGCTACGCCCCAGCGCCCAAGCTTGGCTGTCGGCAGTAGCTGAAGCCGAAGATAGTCTAATTACCTGCACTGTCAATCCTCAGCATCGTTATAATAACCACCTAGATAGCTGTCCTTGGTGTGAACGTGCCTTGCGGTTGGGTGGACGTGACCCATTTCCGTCATCTCGGGCAGTGGAAAATCGCGAACATCTGCGACCGCGAGTTGTCCCGCAACGGCGTTACGCCCAGCGGCCACGTTCGCCACAACCAGTTATGCCTCTGTACCAAGCAAATTATTGGCAGCCAGTAGCTACTCCTAGCTATTCGTCTTATCAACGGCAGAAGAAGACAAAAGTTTATCCGGCTGTGTTGTGCTTACTGGGTTTTGGTGTGTTGGGGTATTTGGACGTGATGGTTAAATTTACGCGTCCGTATGTTTCCCAAAATGCTTACACGCAACAAACGTTGATGGCTCGTCCTCAAACCAATGATCAGACTTTGACTTTCGCAGATTACTATCAGCAGGGTCATGCTGCTTACCAAATCCGAGATTATGAGCAAGCGGTGGAAAACTTTAGCCAAGCCATTCAACAGGAACCCACAAATGCCAGAGCTTATGTCAACCGAGGCAATGCTCGCTACAACTTGAAAGATTACGAAGGCGCACTCAAAGACTATAACCAAGCTTTGCAAATTAATCCTGATGAAATCAAAGCTTTTGTGAATCGAGGCAATGCCCGCTACATGCTGGCTGAATACAGCAACGATCCTGATCGAGAATATAACCAAGCGATCGCTGATTTTAATCAAGCCCTCCGGATTAATAATCAGGAAACCGAAGCTTATATTAGAAGGGGTATTGTCCGTTCTCAGATGGCTAGATACAGTAGCGAATCTGTGCAAGATTACAAACAAGCAATTGTTGATTTTACCCAAGCAATTCGACTGAACGTATCCAACGCCGAAGCTTATTTTCAGCGAGGTGAAGTTCGCCATAAAATGGCTCAATTTAGTAGCGATTTTATTCAAGAATATCAACAGGCGATCGCTGACTTTAACCAAGCATTAAAGATTAATGACAAACTAGCGAAAGTCTACCTCAAACGAGGGATGATTCGCTATGAACTTACACAATATGCTGGTAGTGAATCTGATCCTAATAATTTGAAAGCTATTGAAGATTTACAGACAGCCGCTAAACTTTCCCTAGAACAAGAGGATACGGAAAATTACCAGCAAGCACTTAGCAGTATTTGTGTAATCGTAGAAAGTCAATGTACTGCCTTATTACAAAGCTCTGCTATGTGGGAATATACAGGCACAAATTAATTGAGAAACTAGTAAATTGTCTTACTAGTTGTTTAGTAACTGCTTTTGATATCTGATGATATAAAAGTAAAAATAATCAGGATTGGCTTTGGCTAGTTCTGATTATTTTTAGCTATTTTTTGCTGTAATTAAGTTATTTAATTAGAGATTTATAGAGGTTTTATATATAAAAGAAATTTATTTACATTTTCTTTATGAATTCGATAGAAATAATCGTTAGATTATGTACGGAGGAAAAGACATTATTTAGAGAATTTTCTCCAATTAAAGTGCATCTTCTTCATGGCGAAAAATTTAAATGAAAAACTACCTGTAAATCTCCAAGGTAATTGTATGAAAGCGGTGATTCTGGCTGGAGGGCTTGGTACACGCCTCAGTGAAGAAACTAGTATCAGACCCAAGCCAATGGTGGAAATTGGTGGAAAACCAATTCTCTGGCACATCATGAAGACTTACTCTGCCCACGGAATTAATGACTTCATCATTTGTTGTGGATATAAAGGTTACATCATTAAAGAGTATTTTGCTAATTACTTTTTACACATGTCAGATGTGACCTTTGATATGCGATTTAATCAGATGAATATACATTCTGGTTATGCCGAACCCTGGCGTGTCACTTTAGTCAATACAGGTGACTATACAATGACAGGCGGACGCTTAAAACGCATCAGTGAGCATGTTGGTAATGATACTTTTTGTTTCACTTACGGTGATGGTGTAAGTGATATAAATATTACAGAACTAATTAAGTTTCATAAAGAGCAAAAAACCTTAGCGACACTCAGTGCAGTGCAACCAGCTGGACGCTTTGGTGCTATTTCCTTAGGTCAAGAACAAACTAAAATCAACAGCTTTCGGGAAAAACCTGAAGGTGATGGAGCCTGGATTAATGGCGGTTATTTTGTTTTAGAACCAGAAGTAATTAACTTGGTTGCTGATGACTCTACGGTTTGGGAGAAAGAACCATTAGAAAAGCTAGCTGAAATGGATCAGCTATCTGCTTTCAAACATCAAGGTTTTTGGCAGCCGATGGATACATTACGCGATAAAAACTATCTAGAAGAGCTATGGAAGAGTGGCCAGGCTCCTTGGAAAGTGTGGTAGGGAGAGGGGACAAGGAGACAAGGGGACAAGGGGAGATTACTAATATAAGTTCTTTCCCCCCATCTCCCCACTCCCCCACAGTCTCTCGAAAAAATGTGGAATTCTGGTCAAGCAAAATTGAAGGTGTGGTGATGTCAGCGAATTTTTGGACGGGAAAAAAAGTTTTTGTTACAGGACATACAGGCTTTAAAGGCAGTTGGTTATCTCTATGGTTACAAATGTTAGGGGCTGAGGTGATTGGTTATGCTTTAGCTCCCCCAACATCTCCCAGTTTGTTTGAGTTAGCTAACGTTGCTCATGGAATGACATCAGTAGTAGGCGATATCAAAGATTTAAACTTGCTCAAGCAAGTAATGCAATCCTACCAACCAGATATCGTCATTCATATGGCAGCTCAAGCATTGGTGCGGGAATCTTATCACAACCCAGTAGATACCTATGCTGTCAATATCATGGGTACGGTGAATGTGTTGGAAGCAGTACGGTCTGTATCTAGCGTCAGAGCTGTAGTCAGCATCACCTCCGATAAATGTTATGAAAATCGGGAATGGGTTTGGGGCTACCGGGAAAGTGATCCTATGGGAGGATATGACCCTTACAGCAGTAGTAAAGGATGTGCTGAGTTAGTTGCAACAGCTTATCGTCAATCTTTTTTCAATCCTGCTGATTACGGACAACATGGGGTAGCTATAGCCACTGTTCGCGCCGGCAATGTGATTGGTGGCGGAGATTGGGCTAAAGACCGTCTAATTCCTGATATTCTCAACGCTTGGCTGGCAGGAAAAGAAGTAGTGATTAGAAATCCCCAAGCCGTCCGACCTTGGCAGCATGTTTTGGAACCACTCAATGGTTACTTAATGCTGGCAGAAAAACTATTTACTCAAGGTTCACTTTACAACGGAGGTTGGAATTTTGGGCCGGATGAGTCAGGAGTAAAAACAGTATTTTGGGTAGTTGAACAACTCAAACAGTTTTGGGGTAAAGATGCTACTTGGACTAAAGATAGTAGAGTTCAACCCCACGAAGCCAATTATTTAACCTTGGATTGTTCTAAAGCTCGGACGCAAATCAACTGGGAACCCCAATTAGACTTAGCAACAGCCTTAGCTTGGATAGTTGATTGGACAAAAGCATGGCAACAAGGCTATGACATGAAGCAAAAGAGCCAAGCTCAAATTCAGCAGTTTATGCAACTTGCATATTTTCAACCACGAGAAATTCCTGTATTGGGAGTTGAAGCAGGGGAAAATGTGGCGCAAGTAGCAGAAGTAAGAAATTAATAACAACTGACATACACAATTCAAACCTCAATTACACCATGTTTACTAATGTTGGTGACAAGTTGTTTTCCCTAAAATCAGAGTTAAATTACAGAGTATCATCTTGGCAACATGGAAAAAAATTGCCTGTATTAGCAGCAAGCGATCGCATAATTCTTGACTCGATTAAACGTGACGGAATTCACATTACAAACCTCACAGAGTTAGGATTAACTTCCACCTCACAATTACTCAATTCTGCTTACAGTCTATTGCCAAGTATGGGAGCAGCTAACTATAGCAGTTCCAGCCAAAATCCGCCAGAAATTTACATAGTTACAGATTTACCAGCATTCTATAACTGGGGAAGAGAACAAAGGCTGTTCAACATTATCGAAAATTACATTGGTCTTCCCGTTGCTTATCATGGTGTACATTTACGCAAAGACTTTGCCAACACAGAGCAGTTTCAAACATTACTATGGCATAGAGATATAGAAGACCGCCGAGTTCTCAAAATTATTGTCTACTTAAATGATGTGGAGGAAAAACATGGGCCTTTTGAATATGTGCCAATATCTTTAATTTCCCGATCACAAGCTTATCGAATTAAACGCCAAATTAAAAACTTAGGAGGAATTGATGATCAAACGCTAAATAAAATTGTCCCAAAATCCGCGTGGAAGTCTTGTCCAGGTCCAGCCGGTACTGTTATTTTTGCTGATACCAGACGAATTTTACATCATGGTACTCTCCGCACTGAAGAACGGTCAACACTGTTTTTTGTCTATACTGCCAACCCTCCCAAGCGTCCAGAACTTTGTACTCATTACTGGGATAATACATATCCTAGACCAAATTTAAACAGAGAAGTTGATGAAAGGATAGGGCTTAAGGAAGAAGGAAGGGCTATCGTGGCAGTTTTTGCAGAGTAGATACTAGAATACGCTACATTTCATCAACCTCTTTTAAAGCAGAATCAAACATTTCAGGGGCAAGTAATTTTACTTCTTTAGCAATAATCAACTGCGTGTCTAACTCCCTTAAAGTTATCACTTCGTCCTTCTTCCTTAGTTAAATACTGATAATTTCTATGATTTTTACCACCACTGCACTCCAAGACGCACTCATTATTGACGTAGAAAAAAAGCCAGATCATCGCGGTTTTTTTGCCCGTGGTTTCTGCGCTCAAGAATTTGTGGCACATGGTTTGAAGCCCACAGTTGCCCAATGTAATATTTCTTTCAACCACAAAAAAGGCACTGTGAGGGGAATGCATTATCAAGTTTCTCCAGCCGCAGAAACAAAATTAGTGCGCTGTACCAAAGGCGCTATCTATGACGTAATTATTGATATGCGTCCTGAATCGCCGACTTTTTTATCACATATTGGTGTGGAATTAACCGCAGAAAATCACCGGGCTTTGTATGTACCAGAAATGTTTGCCCACGGTTATCAAACTCTCACAGATGATGCTGAGGTAATGTATCAAGTGGGTGAATTTTATACACCAGGATATGAACGAGGATTACGCTATGATGACCCGTTTTTTAATATTGAATGGCCTCTAGCAGTAACTGAAATTTCTGAGAAAGACTTAAATTGGACTTTATTAGAAATGATCCCCGTTGGTTGTGCAGATTCTATATCAATGCTCAATCATTCATGAGTTGAGAAACCGGGGTTCGGAAATTTCTTGCTCAAACTAGAATTAATACAGGAATTTAACTAATGATTATTATTGATCGTGCCTTACAAGCCCGCGCCGCAGCAGGTAATCCAGTGAAAGTGGGGATGATTGGTGCTGGTTTTATGGGTCGAGGGATTGCTAATCAGATTATTAATTCAGTTCCCGGAATGGAGTTAGTTGCTATTTTTAGCCGTCAGGTTGATGCAGCTAAACGAGCTTATACAGAAGCGGGGCTAGAAAATATGCAAGTTGTGACAACTGTAACTGAATTAGAAGACGCGATCGCCAACCATAAATATGCAGTCACCGAAGATGTCCAATTACTCTGCCAAGCAGAGGGAATTGATGCCATCATCGAAGTCACCGGTGCAGTAGAATTTGGCGCTCATGTAGTTATGGAGGCGATCGCTCATCGCAAACATGTGATTATGATGAATGCCGAACTCGACGCTACTATTGGCCCCATCCTAAAAGTATACGCCGACAAAGCCGGAGTCATTCTCAGCGCCTGTGATGGTGATCAGCCAGGGGTAGAAATGAATCTCTACCGATTTGTCAAAAGTATTGGTCTGACTCCATTATTGTGCGGTAACATTAAAGGACTTCAAGACCCCTATCGCAATCCTACGACCCAAGCAGGATTTGCTAAACGTTGGGGTCAAAAAGCCCACATGGTAACCAGCTTTGCCGACGGGACAAAAATTTCCTTCGAGCAAGCGATCGTTGCCAACGCTACAGGTATGAAAGTCGCCCAGCGCGGAATGCTAGGATACGACTTCCGTGGTCATGTTGATGAAATGACCCACATGTACGATGTTGAACAACTCCATGAATTAGGTGGCATTGTTGATTATGTAGTTGGTGCTAAACCTAGCCCCGGTGTATTTGTATTTGCCACTCATCAAGACCCCAAGCAACGCCACTATCTAGACTTATACAAGTTAGGTGAAGGCCCTCTATATAGCTTCTATACTCCCTATCACCTGTGTCATTTTGAAGTGCCATTATCTGTTGCTCGTGCTGTCCTGTTCCAGGATACTGTCTTGTCTCCACTAGCAGGGCCAGTAGTAGATGTAGTCACCACCGCTAAAATTAATCTGAAAGCTGGGGAAACCTTAGATGGTATTGGCTACTACATGACTTATGGGCAATGTGAAAATTCCCCCATCGTTCAAGAGCAAAAACTACTCCCAATCGGTTTAGCTGAAGGATGTCGCCTAAAACGAGATATTCCTCAGGATCAAGTCCTGACTTACGATGATGTAGAGTTGCCTGAAGGTAGACTTTGTGACCAACTACGCGCTGAACAAAACACTTATTTTGCATCAGAAAAAGTTCTAGCAGCCGTTGGGTAGCATCAGTATTTCTAGATCAACACATTCTGTTAAGAATTTGATCCCTCTAACTCCATCAACAAGAGTTAGGGGGAATCTGCAACAAAGATAACAGGTGATAGGGGATAGGTGTGAAAGTCTCTGAGTAGAACTGGTATAGATTAAGTCGCAGAAAAAAACTCAACATCACCAATACTTTCTTGTCTTAATTACGAATTACGAATTACGAATTACGAATTACGAACTACGAATTATGAAAATTGCTCTAGTCCATGATTACTTAACCCAACGCGGTGGAGCAGAGCGGGTATTTGAATTACTTTGTAAACGCTACCCCCAAGCGGATATTTTCACATCTTTATACAATCCGCAAAAAACTATTGATATGGGTGAGCGTATAGTCAAAACTACTTTTTTGCAAAAAATTCCTGGTGCAGCAAAGTATTTTAGATTGATGGCTCCCTTATATTTTCCTGCTTTTAGGTCTTTAGATTTACAGGACTACGATCTAATTATTAGTAGTAGCACCAGTTTTGCCAAAGCAGTACGCAAACATCCAGATGCTAAACACATTTGTTTTTGTCATAATGTTACCCGGTTTCTGTGGGATACGGAAACGTATTTACGGGAGTATGGAGACTATCGATACTTTGCTCCATTAATTGAACAAGTGTTCCAGTTAATGAGAAATATAGACCTAAAATATGCTCAAGAACCAGACCTTTACATTGCTAACTCCAGTGTTGTCGCCCGCCGTATTCAAAAAATATACAACAAACAATCAATTGTGATTAACTATCCAATTGATACAAATAATTTTGTATTTTCAGATATAAAGGATGAATACTATCTAGCCTCGGCTCGGATGATCAGCTATAAGCGGTTGGATATAATTATCGAGGCCTTTAATTGGTTAGGTTGGCGATTATTAATATCAGGGGATGGGCCAGAACAAGAGCGTTTAAAATCTAAAGCATTAGATAATATTGAGTTTTTAGGGCACGTCAGTGATGCTAAACGCAAAGATTTATTTTCTAAAGCTAAGTCTGTTATAGTTGCTGCCTTAGAAGACTATGGATTAGTTCCAGTCGAGGCAAATGCTAGTGGCACACCTGTCATCGCCTATGGAGCAGGTGGAGTATTAGATACTCAAATACACCGGAAAACAGGAGTATTTTTTAAGCGACAAACACCCGAATCTCTACAAGCTGCATTAATAGAGTCCGGAGGAATCGCTTGGAATTATGAAAATATTCGTAGTCATGCAGTGAACAATTTTTCGGAACCTGTATTCTTTCGCAAGGTTGAGCAACTTATTGACCAAACTTGTGGTATCTATTAATCATTTTTGTGGTTTGTTATACCAATTTTAAAAAACTATGCGACAGATACAAAAGGTAGAAACCTAGATGCAGTCTGACTTTCTTAATTTGTGATTCTTAATTACGAATTGGTATTAGCTATCTTGCAGAGAAGGATAATAAATTATGAGTCAAGCTACTCTCGCTCCCGGTATAAATTCAGTTGATAACTCTAATACAGAACCAAGTTACGGACAACTGTTTAAAATATTTATTCGCAGATTTCCTTGGTTTTTAGGAGTATTTATTAGTGCGATCGCTATTGCAGCTTTTGTAACTTCTAGAACTCAACCTACTTATAGAAGCTCAATGCAGCTGCTTGTCGAACCTAACTATCAAGGTAAAAGAGAAGGAGGCGCAGACAGTCAGTTTATTGAGCCTGATATTCAGATAGACACAGCAACTCAACTTAACTTGATGCAAAGTTCTGGCCTCATCCAAAAGGCAGTTGAAAAACTTCAGCTTGAGTATCCGGATATCACTGTCAATGAAATCAAGCAATCTTTAGTCCTCAATCAAATCAGGACTAAAGAAGACAATGTAGCTACGAAAATTTTTCAAGTAGACTATACTGCCAGAGATCCCGAGAAGACCCAAAAAGTTCTGGCTGCGATTCGGCAAGTTTATGTGGAATATAACAAACAACAGCAAGATTCACGGTTACAAAAAGGTTTACAAGTTATCAGGGAACAGTTGAGTAAAGCCAGTGAAGAAGTCAATGCTTCTGAGACAAACTTACAACGATTTCGCCGCAACCAAAATTTAATTGATCCTGAATTACAAGCAAAAGCTCTAGAGGATGCTTTAAACAAGATTGAGCAGGAACGCCGTGATACCCGTTCTCAATATCAAGAGGCTTTGGCGCGCCAAAAATCTTTGCAAGAACAACTTAACCGTTCTCCTCAAAATGCCCTGGTTGCTTCTCGCCTGAGTCAGTCTACTCGCTACCAAGGCTTACTTAACGAAATTCAAAAAACAGAACTGGCACTAGCTCAGGAACGCTTACGTTTCACGGATGAAACTCCCAGTGTACAAAAGCTCCAAGAACAACTGCAAAGCCAGAAGGAATTATTACAACAAGAGGTAGGGAGGACTTTGGGCGTACAGTCTAGTGGTGTTATTTCTTCCAAAGTACCTCTGCTGGAACAAGGACAATTCGGTGAAATTGACCTCAGCCTTGCTGGTCAGTTAGTGGAGACGCAAACAACTATAGTGGCTTTAAGTGCCCGTGATCAAACTTTGGCACAGAAGGAAAATGAGCTACGTTTTGAAATCAAACGCTTTCCGCCTCTGTTGGCTTACTACAATCGCATCATGCCACAGCTACAATTTAGCCGCGAAAGGTTAGAAGAGCTATTGCGAGCCGAACAGAAATTGCGCCAGGAACTTGCCAAGGGTGGATTTAATTGGGAAGTTGTGGAAGAACCACTATTAGGTATGAAGTTGGGCCCCAATCTTCAGCAGAATCTGTTGTTAGGTGCTGTAGTTGGGTTGATGTTAGGAGGTATTGCTGCTTTTATTCGGGAAGCATCTGATGATGCTGTTCACACCACTGCTGAATTAGAAAAACAGGTACCTTTGCCGTTGTTGGGAACTACTCCCAAACTGCCATCTACTAACACCAGAGAATCAATCATTAAGTTGCCTTTTGGTAAGCCAGAAGTCCTCGCGCCTTGGACAATTCAGGTGTTGCAATCCCCACCGCGTTGGGAATCGCTGGATTTAATCTTCAAAAATATTGAACTTTTAAATTCTGTTCCCAGCTTGAAGTCTTTGATGATTACCTCGGCTTTACCAGATGAGGGTAAGTCAGCTTTGGCATTGGGTTTGGCTATGAGTGCGGCGCGTTTACACAAACGGGTACTATTGATTGATGCCAACTTGCGAGAACCTAGCCTCCACGAACAGCTGAATTTGCCAAATGAGCAAGGGCTTTCCACTCTCTTGGCCAGTGATATTACTTTACCCAACCAGATTGGTATCCAAACTTTAGGCTCAGCCTATATTGATATTTTGACAGCCGGGCCTAAACCTGTTGACCCAGCAAATCTTTTAAGTTCTCCACGCATGATGCAATTGATGACCGCATTTGAGGAGAACTATGATTTGGTACTCGTTGATGCTCCGCCAGTTATTGGTTTGGTGGATGCCATACTTACAGCATCATCTTGTCGGAGTGTGGTGTTAGCGGCGAGTATGAGTAAGGTAACTCGCAGCCAGCTAGCTCAAGCTACAGCCATGCTGAGTAGGTTAAACCTCATTGGTGTTGTGGCTAATGGAGTATCTGATGGCAGTACCTATGTACAGTATCCCAAGTCGTCGCAATTTGCACTGCAACAAGCGGTGGAAAAATAACTAATGGTTGACTTTGGATATTGGGAATGACACTAAAATAAGACCAAAGTCTGAAATTTTATCTGATGTGCGATCGCGCTTGTTGGTATGCGATCGCACATATGTTTTTGGCAATTTTATTAGTGGCGATCGCTATTTTTTATTAGCCAATTTTTATTGAATTACTAATACTTAAAAATCAGTATATTTATGGCATCTTTATAATCAACTAGAAAAACAACTAGCTCTTTAAAGACTAAATAAAGAATCTATCTCAACATATAGTCATTTCTACAGAGTCTTATATCCTAGAGATTAAAGTCCTCTCTAAACGGCTTAAAGACAAAAGTGAACTGATTTTGTGAGATTGATCGCAAAAAAGATAGTTGCAACTAAACGTAGGTGTAGAGTTGGAGTGTCAGAATAATTTTCCTCTGCACTTATCCACAATCCCTAATTATCAGAGAGAAACCACCATCTCCAACCAGCTTTCCCAATATGTTTATTGCTACTTATCTGCTTAGTATCTTTCTTGTTTGTACATCTTTCCATCGGCAGAAAGTTCCCAGATGCGGACTTGCCTGGAGTGCAATTTAAAAGAATATCTTTTTGCACGCAATCATTTACAGATTTTTGGAACAAAACAAAATTTGGTTCGGAGTCTTTGGCATTGATAGCCTTCAATATCAACTCAACAATTCACTATTGTATAGATCCAAAGACCTATGACAAGCTCATTAATTCCTGCTCTACAGAATTCCTATCCCACGACTCAGCAACACCAAAATAATCGCTTCCCATACTGCACACTCCAATGGCGCCGGGGTCAGCTGTTAGTAAAATCTTCCGGACAAGTAAAACAGCCATATCTGCCTTCTTTGAATAACGAGCAATTATTAGTCAATTGTTTAAAACATTCTTTAGTTAGTGTGGTAAGTATAGATCCAAACATTGGTGAAGATGCGCTAAAACTTTGGATAGAGGCCTGTGAAAAAGCTCGTAAGCCTGTATTTCTCCGCATACCTTCTAGTAATAAACAGCCTAGACATGGTAACCGATGGCAGCGACTAATTGACTGGATTGCAGCATTAATCTTACTAGTATTAATGAGTCCAGTAATGCTGGCATTATTTGTACTAATACAGATTGACACACCAGGGTCAGTTTTTACTCGTGAGTGGCATGTTGGAGAAAGAGGCAAACTTTTTCGAGCAATCAAGTTTTGCACAACTAAAAAGCAAAATATCACACCTCTAGGACATTTGATGCGTAAATATGATTTAGACAATCTGCCGCAGTTGGTAAATGTGCTATGTGGGGAAATGAGTCTGATGGGATCTCGTAGTTGGACTTTGGCAAATGCTTTGCAACTCACTTTAGAAGAACAACAAATTAATCAACTACCAGTAATAACAGATTCATGGGAAGAGCCAAATTTGCTGCGTTTAGATAGCTAAAAACTGCAATTTAATTATGAAAAGTGCTGAGTTTAAATACCAGCCACGCCACTTATCCATGAAGGAACTCCCAAGGCGGCACTGGCTTCTCAGCACTAAGTAAGGGTTATCTAGCATCTACATCAACTGCTGAAATTATTGTTAGAAAATACCCATGCATTTGAAAAGTTCTCAACTAATCCATAATCGCTTCAAAAATACCAAGTTCTGGCAAAGAAATTATTTAATATTGCGAGAATTTAAATACTTCCGCAAAGTTGCTATTTTGGCTTTATGTTTTTCATTTTTAGCTGCGGCGTCTGAAGGTTTTAGTATTGGTTTTCTCCTCTCATTTTTGCAAAACTTAACTACTCCTGATGCTGAACCAATTCAAACTGGATTTGCTTGGTTTGATACTTGGGTTTTAGCTGCTCATACATCGGCAATTAATAGACTATATCGGATATCTTTGTTAATTTTATTGAGTACGTGGATGCGTGCTGGCTTTAATTACCTGTCACAGATATACACAGAAATGGCGCAATTATTGCTAGCCGATCGCTTGCGTAAGCAAATTTTTGAACAGTTACAAGGATTGCCACTCAGCTACTTTGCTAAAACTCGCTCTGGAGAACTAATTAATACGATCACCACTGAAATTGAAAGAATGAGACAGTGGTTTAGCGGAGCAGCATTTTTGATGACTAGAGGAATGACTGCCTTTGTTTACTTTATTTCCATGTTTTTATTGTCATGGCAGCTTTCCATAATTTCTTTTCTATTATTTACTCTGGTGGGTGTAGGATTATCAACATTAAATGCTCGTGCCAGAGAAGCGAGTTTTAGCACTTCTATTGCTAATGGTAACTTTACCTCTATAGCTATGGAATTTATTAACGGCATTCGCACAGTTCAAGCTTTTGCTACTCATGACTTTGAACGACAACGTTTCTATAATGCTAGCGATAAAGTAGTCAGTACTTCAACTAAAGTTATATTGACCTGGGCACTTGTAAGACCTCTAGCTGAAGCTATAGCTAGTACGATTCTCATTGGTATGATTATTTTTGCGTTTACTGTTTTTGTTGTTAATGGAACTCTACAAGTTGCTTCTTTGCTGACATTTTTCTTTGTACTCTTTCGGGTTGTACCCATCGTTCAAGATATTAATGGTACTAGAGCGCATCTCAGCACACTCCAAGGAGCAGCAGATAATATTAAGGAACTCATCAGAACCGACAATAAATATTATTTGCAAAATGGCAAAATTAAGTTTAATAAACTACAGCATTCAATTGATATCGTGTCTGTAGATTTTGGCTACGATGCTCATACTACAGTGCTAAATAATATTACCCTTAGCATCGAAAAAGGTAAAACAACAGCCTTGGTTGGGGGGACTGGTGCTGGTAAAAGTACATTGATTGATTTAATTCCGAGATTTTACGATCCCACAGAAGGTATCGTACTGATTGATGGAGTGAATTTGCGAAACTTTGATATCAAATCACTCCGACAAAAAATTGCCGTTGTTAGTCAGGATACGTTTATTTTCAATACCTCTGTGTGGAAAAATATTGCTTATGGTACACCAGAGGCAAATGAGGCGGAAATTCGCCAAGTTGCTCAACTAGCAAATGCACTGGAATTTATTGAAGAAATGCCAGAAGGCTTTGATACGCAATTAGGCGATCGCGGTGTACGGTTATCGGGAGGACAACGCCAACGAATTGCGATCGCTCGTGCTTTACTGCGTGACCCAGAAATTCTGATTTTGGATGAAGCCACCAGCGCCCTAGATTCCATGACTGAGCGCTTGATTCAAGATTCTATCGAAAAGCTATCTGTAGGTCGAACAGTAATTGCGATCGCTCACCGTCTTTCTACTATCGCTCAAGCTCATAAGGTCGTGGTATTAGAACAAGGACGCATCATTGAGCAAGGTAATTATCAAGAATTGCTTGAACTTAAAGGCAAGCTTTGGGAATATCACAAAACTCAATATGAAATGGGTCAAGCAGGATAAATTTTGGCGATTCATTCCGGATTTAATTCTGCAACTTTGCAAATTAAATTGAGACCAGTAATTTGGTTTTTTCGAGGAAATAACAATGGTAAATATTGGCTATCATACTGCTCAGATTCAAGGTAAACTCCATCGCTCTCGATATAAATCAAATCTGGCTAAAACAGTTAATCTTCCCATCAATACATCTCAAAAAGTTCCCATTAATGTCTATGCTTTCTCTTGTGAGCGCGACTTACCTGAACAAGTAGCTAGTATTCGCTCGTTTCTTCACAATATTGGGATTCCCAATACATTCACTGTCATTTCTGATGGTAGTTACACTGATTTAAGTTGTCAGTTGCTTAGCCGCATTCATCCTTGCGTTGAAGTCATCCCCATCAACAAGTTTCTCAAAACAGATTTGCCACAATGTGTATCTGATTATTCCCAAGTGCATCCACTGGGTAAAAAGTTATCAGCATTGATGTCGATTCCTGTTAATGGTGCAACTATTTATACTGATTCAGATATTTTATTCTTCCCAGGGGGAATTGACTTAGTTAGTTTAGCTAATTTAGATAGTAAATATTGTCATTATCTACTTGATTGCTCAAATTCACTAGACAGACGCATGATTTATGAAGTGGCAGAAAAAGTAAATCCTGTGAATGCAGGCTTCATTTTGTTTAAGCATGAGTTGGATTGGAGTTTTGCAATTAAACGCTTGGCCAATCTCGTGGGAATACCTAGCTATTTTACTGAGCAAACAATTGTACATTTGACAATTCATCATAATCATGGTGTACCATTATGCTCACAAAAGTATGTTTTGAATGTTGCCGACCAATTTATTTATCCAGATAAATTTGCTAGTAAAGAAATTGCTTTACGGCATTATGTTAGTGATATTAGGCATAAATTCTGGATGAATGTAGAACACTGAAAAATCACAATCAGGAACCAATTTCTTCTAAAACTATTAGGATTCCAGCGACAAATAAACAAAGTATATATGGGCTATAAATTGGTTGATAAAAAAATGATTTATCACTGCTCCCATGCTGATATCAAGGGAGGCGGCGGTATTGAAACTTATTTAGCATCTTTGGTAAATTCTCAAATTCCTGGAGTGAGCGATCGCACCATATCTTGTCTCAAAAATATCGATCAACACCAGTTCCAATTGCTGCACATTCACGACCCAGATATACTCATGGATCTGCGAGAAGAATGTCCGGCTATACTTACCCTGCATAATAACTCTAATTACTGTCCCAGTGGCACGAAATATTTAGCAAATCGAGAAAAAGTGTGCGATCGCTTGATGAATCCACTGGGATGTGCTTGGGGACATTTAGTCGATGGATGTGGTAGCCGCCGACCCCAAAAAATTATTCAGAATTGGTTAAATGCTTACCATCCTCTAGAAGTACTCAAAAAATTGAAAATTCCGGTGATTGCTAATAGTGATTATGTACGGCAGCAAATCATTAGTCACGGTTTATCACCTGAACGAGTGGTGACCCTGCGCTGTGGTGTGCAACCTCCCAAAGATACTCCTGAACCTTTAAACTCAACTATTCATCAAAATCAGCGCCTTTTGTTTGCTGGTCGCATTGTGCCTGAAAAAGGATTGGAATGGCTGATTAAAGCTTTGGCACTCTCCGACCAACGCATTCATCTTGACATTGCTGGAGATGGTTGGAGTAAGCCAAGTGTGGAAAAATTAGCACATCAGATGGGGTTAAGCGATCGCATTACTTGGCATGGCTGGTGTAACGGCGACAAATTAGAAGAACTTTATCAACAATGCTTTGCTGTAGTCTTTCCTAGTCTTTGGCCTGAACCTGCCGGTCTTGTAACTCTCGAAGCTTATAGTCACTATCGACCGATAATTGCCAGTGCAGTAGGAGGGATTCCTGAACACATTCGCGATGGCGAAACAGGTATCTTAGTTGCACCCAACAACATCAAACAGTTAGCTGCTGCTATCAACGAACTAGGAACAAACTTTCCCAAAAGCCGATTGATGGGTGAACATGGCCAGGTTTGGTTTCAGCAAGAGTTTACTATTGATGTTCACATTCAACGGTTAGAAAAAATTTACGAAAAAACTATTGCTGATTTTCATGCTTGAAATTTACCAGTAATTTGCAAATAAATGTCATGATTTATCCATCTTGAAGCAGAGAAATAAACAATGGAAAGCCAGAAACCTCAAATTGTAGTAATTACTCCCGTAAAAAATGAAGCCTGGATTTTAGATCGCTTTTTATCTGTCACTAGTCAATTCGCCGACCACATAATTATTGCCGATCAAAATTCCATTGATGGCAGTCAGGCTATTTGTAAAAAATATCCCAAAGTTATACTTATTGAGAACAAATCTGAAAAATTTAATGAATCAGATCGGCAGTTATTATTGATTCAGGCAGCCAGAGATTTAATCCCAGATCATAAAATTATCTTAGCTTTAGATGCTGATGAAATACTAGCTGCTGATGCCATCAAAACTCCAAGCTGGCAAGCCATGCTCAAAGCAAAACCAGGGACAGTTTTATATTTTGAAAAGCCAGATTTATTTAACACAACTCATCAATGTATCAGAACTGGTATTCTTACACCCCTTGGTTATGTCGATGATGGAGCCGAACATCGGCCACAGTCAATTCATAGTATCAGAATTCCCACGCCTGAATATGCTACGAGGCTGCATATCCATGACATCAAGGTGATGCACTATGCCTTGGCTCGTTTGGATGCACAATCCTCAAAGTTACGTTTATATAGTGTCATCGAGAATGTCTTAGAAGTTGGTCATGCCATAGGCAGGCGATCGCGCTATTCTGCAAAACTTTGTTACTTGAGTATCGGCAAATTAGAACCTGCTCCTGATGAGTGGTTTACAGGCTGGGAAGAACGGGGAATTGATATGCATACGATTATCAAACAAAAGTATTATCACTACGATTTTGAAGTTCTGCGTTATTTCCATAAGTATGGAATGCGACGATTTTGGATGGAAGATATTTGGAGATACGATTGGGAATCTTGCCGTCAATATGCTCAATCATTAGGTATCGCTGATATACCTGATTACAAAATACCTAAAGCATCTAAAAATGTAGATTTAAGAAAAATCTTAGATGTAATTATGTCTATTGTTACTCAATTTTATAGCAATGTCGGCTTATTATTTAAACCTTTAATCTCGAAAAACCAAGTTTAAAAGCCGCAGCATATACCTTTGATTAGGTATTTTATATCAATGAGTAACTTCTAGATGTTTAAACATGAAAAATATCACTAATGATATGTTCAAAGTAAACGAGCCTCTAGTCAGTATTGTTATTCCTACTTATAATAGAACGGAGTATCTTCGGCAGGCGATCGCTAGTGCTGTGCAACAGACTTATCAAAATATCGAAATCATTGTTTCTGATAACTGTAGTCCAGAAAATCCCCAAGCAATTGTCGAATCTTTTCAAGATCCACGCATTCGATTTTGGCGACAACAGCAAAATCTCGGCATGATTGCCAATCAGATGCACGCCTTCAAAATGGCACGTGGTAAATATGTTGCCAGTCTCCACGATGATGACATGTGGAATGAGGATTTTTTAGCAAAGCTTGTCCCACCCTTAGAAGCAAATTCTGATTTGATTCTCGCTTTTTGCGACCAATACATCATAGATGCACATGGCAAAATTAAAGATAGCGGAACTAAAAGAAATAGCCAAAGTTACAAGCGAGATAAACTAGCACCAGGGGTTCATCAACCTTTCCACAAAGTTGGGTTAATAGATAAAAGTATAGCCACCGCCGCCGCTTGTGTGCTTCGCAATAATTTGATTGATTGGGATAGTATTCCTTCAGAAATTGGCGGCATGTGGGATTTATATTTAACTTATCTTTGCTGTATCTCTGGTCATGGTGCTTACTATTATCCAGAAAAATTGACAAGATATCGAGACCATGAGCAAACTGATACTAAGCTTAGTGGTAGTCGTAATGTAGAAGCCAAAATTCGCAAAGCTAAAAGTGAAATCTTCTGTTACCAAATCTTTATACAAGATCCTCGTATACAGGAATTTCAAACCTACTTTCAACAGAAATGGTTAGAATCTAATACTACTTTAGGAATTGGTTTATTGCGAAATAAACAAACAATATCAGCACGTTCTCATCTTTGGCAAGCCCTGAGCCAGCAAAAATTTAATCTGCGAACTATAGCGGCATTAACTCTCAGTTTTATTCCCAAACTTTTAGCAAATCCTATACTAGGAATACCCAAATAAACCAAACAGGACTTACGCAAAAATCACCAAAAGGCTTAATTTATCGAACCACAGAGACGCTGAGAACACGGAGGAATGAGAGTTTCAGAGAGTCGTTGCGTAAGTCCTATCAAAGCAATAATTTCACAAATTTAACTACGTAAAGTCATAGTAGTTATATCCTGCCAGAGAATAGACCTCTTACACGAATGATTTAACAATCTAAATAGATGTATTGTTTGCGGTCTTCTTTGCGCGAACCTTTTAATAGTATTATCAGCAACACCAAAGTATTTATGCAAGAGGTTGAATATATAAGGAAGTGATGTGTGAAACTTTGCATTGTTACCCATAAAATTCAAAAAGGTGATGGTCAAGGTCGAGTAAATTACGAAGTTGCTCAAGAAGCAATTCGTCGCGGTCATCACCTAACCTTATTAGCAAGTCAGGTGGCTTTAGAATTACAGCAAAGCCCCCAAGTTAATTGGGTTACCATTTCAGTAAAAGGTTGGCCTACGGAGTTTCTCCGTAACATGATATTTGCCATTAAAAGTACAATTTGGTTACGTAAACACCGCCATGAGCTTGACATTATAAAAGTTAATGGAGCAATTACCAATGCTCCTGGAGATGTTAATGCAGTGCATTTTGTTCATAGTTCTTGGTTAAAATTTATTTCTCAGAAAACTAAAACTTTCAATGGATATGATTTTTACCAATGGCTATATACAGCTTTAAATGCACATTGGGAAAAAAAAGCTTTTCGTGCAGCGCCAGTAGTAGTGGCAGTTTCTCATAAAGTCGTTCAAGATTTATTAGCAATAGGTGTATCGCCAGAGTCCATCCGGGTAATTTTAAATGGCGTTGATTTACAGGAATTTTCCCCAGGGGTTAGCAAACGCCAAAAATGGCAATTGCCTGAAAATGTACCCCTTGCGTTATTTGCTGGAGATATCAGACTGACTCGCAAGAACTTGGATACAGTCTTGCAAGCTTTAGTGCAAGTTCCTGATTTACATCTAGCGGTAGCAGGAAATACCGAAGGTAGTCCTTATGTTCAGCTAGCAGCATCACTGGGATTGCATGAGCGAGTACATTTTTTGGGACTCAGGTCTGATGTTCCAGAACTAATGAAAGCTGTAGATTTTTTGGTTTTTCCGTCACGTTACGAGCCGTTTGGCTTAGTGGTGATTGAAGCAATGGCTGCTGGTTTACCCGTGATTACAGCAATTTCCACTGGTGCAGCTGATTTAGTAACACCAGAATCGGGAATAGTTTTGCCAGACTCAGACGATACAGAAGCTTTAACACAGGCATTGCAGTTACTAGCTAGCGATCGCTTATTGCGGCAAAAAATGGGTCAAGCAGCTCGCTCAGTCGCAGAACAACATAGTTGGACGAAGATGGCGCAAACTTATTTGGATCTATTTGAGGAGTTAATTCAGCATGAGGAACACAGTTCTCATCCCAACTTATCGTCGTCCTCTGGATCTATCACGCTGCCTTTTGGCGCTACAGGTGCAAACTAAACCTGTTGATCAGGTGATAGTGGTGGTTCGGGATACAGATGCAGAAACTTGGCAATTTCTCGCCGAATTCCACCCCCAAAACCTACCATTGCAAACTGTCAAGATAACGCAACCGGGAGTAGTAGCAGCACTCAACGCCGGATTAGCGCCTGTAGCAGGAGATATTCTTTCCATCACTGATGATGATGCTGCACCCCACCCTGATTGGTTAGAAAGAATTACTGCTCACTTTATCAGTGATAGTTGCATTGGCGGTGTTGGTGGCCGTGATTGGGTACACTACGGCAACAAACTAGAAAATGGACAAGCGGCGATCGTTGGTAAATTGCAGTGGTTTGGCCGGGTAATTGGCAATCATCATTTAGGAGTAGGAAAACCCCGCGAAGTTGATGTTCTCAAAGGCGTAAACATGAGTTTTCGTACCCAAGCGATGGGGCAATTACAATTTGATCAACGGATGCGTGGTACTGGAGCGCAGGTACATTTTGAAATGGCATTCACCCTGGCATTAAAACGAGCTGGTTGGAAGATGATTTATGATCCCCAAGTAGCAGTAGATCATTATCCAGCACAACGTTTTGATGAAGACCAGCGCCACAACTTTAATGAAGTTGCCTTTATTAATTTAGTTCATAACGAAACTTTAGTTTTACTAGAACATCTACCGAAATCACGTCGTATCATATTTTGGCTCTGGGCAATATTAGTGGGTACACGAGATAATTTAGGCTGCATCCAATGGCTGAGATTATTACCCAGTGAAGGCCAACTTGCCAGTCAAAAATTATTAGCATCCTGGCGTGGACGTTGGCAAGCACAAAAACAATTAAAAATTAAAAATTAGAAATTAAAAATGGGAATTGCATCTACAAGATGGTTTTATTTCTATGTTTCCAATCTTTAGTCCCTAATTTTCAATACATGATTTCTAAACAGATACATTTTCATAGTTTTTTAGAATCACACTTTTTTCCCCAACAGCGATCGCTACAAGGTTGGCTGGCAATTCTGGGCTTTGTGTTGCTGACAGTAACTTGCTATTTTGCTGGTGCGGCGGCGCTGTTGCGCTTGGTTTATCCGGTCACAGCTTTGGTGGTAGCTGTATTTTTATACTTGCGCCATCCCATTCTTTACATCGGCTTTACCTGGTGGATATGGTTCCTTACACCCTTTGCTGCGCGTTTAATTGACTATCGAGTTGGCTGGGACCCTACCCGTCAGATGCTCGTGGCACCTTACTTAGTGGTGTTTGTGACTATAGCGACTTTCTTAAGACATTTTCCTCGCGCTACACGTCAGGGAGGATTGCCGTTTGTTTTGGCTTTTTTCGGGGTGTCTTATGGTTTTTTAGTCGGTCTGATTTATAATGCACCGCTTCCTGTAGCACGAGGTTTTTTAGATTGGCTGAGTCCCATCATTTTTGCTTTTCACTTATTTATGAACTGGCGAGATTATCCCAGCTATCGCCAGAACATACAACGTGTATTCCTCTGGGGTGTATTGATTCTCGGAATTTATGGCTTATATCAATTCGTGGTAGCACCTGAATGGGATAGATACTGGTTGATAGAGTCAAAAATGTTTAGTAGTTCTGGAGATCCTGAACCTTTTGGGATGCGCGTGTGGAGTACTCTACACTCACCCGGCCCCTTTGCTTCTGTCATGCAAACAGGTCTGCTGTTATTATTTACTAGTTCGGGAGCTTTAATCTTTCCTGCTTCAGTAGTTGGTTACTTGTCGTTTTTATTAGCGCAAGTACGTACTAGTTGGGGCGGCTGGTTATTAGGGGTAGTGATGATTTTTGGCTCGGTCAAGCCCCGGATTCAAATGCGCTTAATTACCATAATTTTAGTCATGGTAATGTGTGTTGTACCACTGACGAATATTGAACCTATTTCTGATGTAGTTACAGATCGTTTTGAAAGTTTTTCTAATCTTGAAGAAGATACTAGTTTTAGAGATAGATCGGGAAGCTATGACAGAAACCTCAGTTTAGCCCTGTCTAATGTTTTAGGTAATGGTTTAGGAAATATTTGGACTGTCAACGAAAAAACTGGTCAAATAGAAGTCTTTGTGCTTGACAGTGGTATTTTAGATATGTTTTTCACCTTGGGTTGGTTGGGCGCTATCCCTTATCTTGGTGGGTTAATCTTGATTATTATCACTGTCAGTAAATACACAGAAGCTAGGTTTGATAGTTTTGTCAGTGCAGCCCGCGCCATTGGTCTGAGTTCTTGTGTACAGCTAGTAGGCAATAGTGCCATGCTGAGTGTAGCAGGGATGATTCTGTGGGGATTTTTAGCAATGGCTATGGCAGCCCACAAATATTATCAGCATCAAAGAGAGGGAACAGAGTACAGGTGACAGTATGGGTCTACTGCTGGGTCATGGCGATCGCTCACTCTTATTCTCTGCTCCTCTGCGTGAGGTAAATTTATACTCTCATTCAGCAACGCCTGATGTGTCTTAATTTCTCTCTTCTGTAACTCAATTTTCCCACAATTGGGATAAAAGCATCTGAACTTGGTAGAATCCAGGGTGAGCCAGAGGAGAACACTAAAGACATGGTAGCCGCTAAAACGAATTTAAATATTCCCGCCCTAGAAGCAGAATATAGTCAAAAAACACCAAGGGAAATTCTCAAATTTGCCTTGGAAACTTTTAACAATATTTCGATTTCCTTCAGTGGTGCTGAGGATGTTGTTTTAATTGATATTGCCTCAAAAATTACCAAACACTTCCGTGTTTTTACACTCGATACTGGACGCTTACACCCAGAAACATATCAGTTTTTGGATCAGGTAAGAGAACGTTATGGTATTAAATTAGAAGTCATGTTCCCCGATGCAGCAGAAGTCCAAACTTTAGTAGAAGCGAAGGGTTTGTTTAGTTTCTATCAAGATGGTCATCAAGAATGCTGCGGTGTCAGGAAAGTGAAGCCATTACGTCGCAAATTGCATACCCTCGATGCTTGGATTACAGGTCAGCGCAAAGACCAAAGTCCTAGTACCCGCAACCATATCCCTGTAATTGAAGTTGATACTGCCTTTTCCACCGCAGACCATCAATTAATTAAGTTCAATCCCTTAGCAAACTGGTCTTCTGCACAGGTGTGGGAATACATCCGCGCCTTAGATGTGCCTTACAACAAATTGCACGAACGCGGTTTTGTCAGCATTGGTTGCGAACCCTGCACCAGACCAGTGTTACCTAACCAGCATGAACGCGAAGGCCGTTGGTGGTGGGAAGAATCCACCGCTAAAGAGTGTGGTTTACATGTTGGTAATTTACAAAAATAGCCCTAAAGGTGCGTTACACATTTGCTAACGCACCTAAATTTAGGTATGGTCTAGATGAAGGCGATCGCCATCCAAACAACAAAAGAAATTAAAATGTTTTAGGCAGTCCTGCTTGTTTCAAAACTGCGTTAGCTGTGTGGCGTGACTTGATTGAACCATCTACGACAAAACGACGGTCTGTGATAGGACTGTACCAAATTTCATGATCTCCTCTGCCTTGTCTTTCAAAGTAGCAACCAGCTTCCGAAAGAATACTTTTCAACTCAGGAGTAAACGACACACCCATCTAGGAAGCTACCTCTATCAACTCCTGTCGATGGCTGGTCAAGTCAAATCTGATAGAACCCACGTAGTCAGGAGGGACGACTCGATTGAGAATCATAATCTCAGGAATCATTTCTCGGAGCTTGTTCGTCAGAGACTCCATTGTAAAAGCTTCTGTTACCAACCCCGGCAAGTCTTCACTAGTTGCAACCCAAACTTCGGCTTCTGAATCCCAAAATGCTTGAACCTTAAATGTTAGCTGTATCATTATGTCGAATAAATTTAAAACCCATGTTGAACCAATTTCACTGATGTAGCGTTTAACTAAAGCACTGCTATCGACAAAATAAACTGCTATCTAGCGGCGTTCCTCAATTATTGTCTCAGAAACAGGCTTACCCTGAACCTGAATTAGTCGCCGTTCTGTTTGCCAAGTTTGAGAGGCTTCCTTAAGCTGTTTGACTAAGCCTGATGTTAAAAGTGCTTGATCAAATGTGGTTTTTTGAACAGTCTCTTTGGCAGCAAGACATTTTTGGATTGCCTGATTAAGCTGCTGTAATTCTTCAGGTTTAAGTGCCTCAAGCTGATTCAGGATTTGATGAAGAATTGCTTGTGTCATCGGTTGGCATATTTCTCTAGAGCTTGCTTTCAGTGTAACTCACCAATGAGAGACAGCCTTTACAACTCAATAATAAAACTATCTCGTAAATGAAAGTCAGCCTCTGCACCTTGATGCGTTAACGCCCAGTAAGTAATTTTACTACTTATATCTTTAATAACAGTAGTAATTGCCACTTCAATCGCTTGGTTTGCCGCAACAATTTTACCCAAATCGATCTCTAAAGTAAGTGTAGAACTCTCTGTTTGCTGTTCGACAGTAAACGGAAGTATAGTAAAAGCTGTTTCCGCTTGCATTCCTTGACGGTATCCATCAAAACGATAGACATTCCAATGTCCGGTGGGGGAAAGGTTGAATTCCCAATATTGTTGAGAACCTTTGATACTAAGAAAGAACTCAAAACAAGTGTCTTCCCACAATTCATACTTTCGCGCTGGTGTATCTGATGGTGGAGCGATCGCAACTTCTGTTAAGTCACCAGTCAGCTTATATTTAATCACAAGCCGATTATCATATCTGATAATTCTGCCTGTAATTTGTAAATTAGGCAGAGACTCGTGATTGGAAAACGGTTGTAAAGAAAATGTCTGGTTTATCATCCCAATTTGCAAGTGGAGAAATCCAGCTTAATTAAGAATTACGAATTAATCTCATGTCCTGAATAATTTTGCGAATTTTGGTTTCTTGAGATTCAATACTTTCGGTCAGCTTAAACTGAACTAACGCTCTTGCTAAGTTATGTTCTGAATGCTTGACTTTGAAGTAGACATCCCCCGCTAAATAATCAGCAAAAAATCTCAATCCTAACTCAAAGGCAATGAGGCGAATGGCATCGTAAATGTAATTATAGTCATTCTCAATCAGAAATGCCTTGGCTACAGAGAGATAACCCTGTAGAATTCCCTGACATAATTCAGTATCAAAATAAACGCTTTCCCATTGCTCTGTTTCTTCTCCCGCCGGATTACAGCCCGATCGCAAGCAGTCGCCAATGTCGTAATGTATTAGTCCTGGCTTTACTGTGTCCAGGTCAATGACACTCACTGCTTTTTGAGTAGTCGTATCAAACATCACATTATTAATTTTCGGGTCGCCGTGCATCAGGCGCAACGGCAAGTCACCTATAGCTTTGGCATTTTCTAGAACCTGGGCAAAGGTGGTGCGATCGCTAACAAACTGTAAGCAATAATTAACTTCTGGAGATGTGGGTGGGTTAATTCTTGTCAGAACTTCGTTATATTGCTGAAGATAAACTGGTGTAATATGAAACCCTTCTAAGGTGTCAGCGAGTTTTTCCGGGGGGAGGTCGCTGATCAAATTATGGAACATCCCCAAGGCATAGCCGATTTCCGGGGCGCGTGAGTTATCTTGCAGAGTGTCGAAGGACTGGGAACCTGCAATAAAGCTGATTGCCCGCCAGAATGAGCCAGCCTGATCCTGCCAGTAATCTTGAGCATCCTTAGTTAATAACACGCGGGGAATTTCCCAGCGACGATTTACTGGGGTGCGTTGTAGGCGATCGCCAACATGCTCTGTTAATGTACGCATATTCTGCATAACTAATGCTGGCTGCCGAAATACCTGTGTATTAATGCGTTGCAGGACAAAATGTTTTTTTTCGGCAGCATCCAGAGTTACCAGAAAAGTGTCATTAATATTACCACTACCAAATGCTTGAACACCCGTAACTTTCCCTTGAAGCGTGAATTTTTCGGCAATAGCAACCAGACTCAAAGAGTCTTGTGTCTGAATATTTTCTGTCATGTTTATTGACCTGCACTACTCCCCACATAAATTGCACAAAGGCAATAGGGGATATCGTAGCCTAAGTTTTACGTCAGGTCAGTAGAAAATTGTTGCAAGCGGGGAATAAATAAAAACTGTCGGCTTTGCCGTCTCGAAGAGACTCGCCCTCCTGAAAAAACCCCAGTTCAATCAGACGATGATATTCGTCTATTGTGAATCGCTTTGGTGTCACAACGCTCATGAGACATCCATTAGATAGTTATGTTTTTACTTTAGCTTCTTAGCAGAAATTAAACTGACTATGAACTCAACGCCTCAAACTGTCGCCAGCAAAGATACAATGCACGGGGGACATGAAAGCAGCCTTTCCATTTGCCACCCTTGAGATTTAACAACACTTCTCCACGGCGATTCAGGTAGCCAAACCACTCACCGTATTCTGGATCAGCAAAGTGTGACCAAGTGTAATCGTGCAGTTTTTGATACCATTCACCACACACCTCACGCCCCGTCAAGCGACAACCCATTGCTAATGCCACTAAAGATTCTAAGTGAACCCACCACAGCTTTTGATCCCATTCCAGCTGTTGTGGAGGATAACCGTTGGCATCCATAAAGTAATACAAGCCGCCATACTCATGATCCCAGGCAAAATTGAGGATATTTAATACCACATCAACAGCTTGGTTAATAGTTTTCATGTCGTTTTTGCGGCTAGCGATGTCCATAATGAACCACATCGCTTCAATACCATGACCAGGATTAATCAGCCGTCCTTCAAAACAATCAACGTGGGAACCATCGGGGGCAACATTTTCATACATCAAACCCCTTTCCTGGTCTAGAAAATCTGTTATGACTTCCTGAACAGTCTCAGCCAAGACATTCTCCAAGATTTCGCTGGGAAGCAGCCATGCCATTTCCAGAGTTAGGTTAGCTAAAATCATCGGTACAGCCAAGGATTTCATCGGGCGTGTACCGGGATAAGTTTTGTTATATTTGCCCTTAGGATTATCCTTACGGCGTAAAACATTGTTATAAGCTTGCATCGCTACATCCCTTGCCCAATCTTCACCAGAAGCCAGGGCATACTGGCTAAATGCCATCGCTGCGAAGCAATCAGAAAAGATATTATAAGGTTCAACTAGTGGCTGACCTGCACGGGTAAGAGCAAAGTACCAATTACCATCACCATCTCTGCCATGTTGGGCGAGAAATTTAGCACCATTGCTAGCGATTTGCAACCAGCTTTCACGTTTTTCTAGTTGGTTGTACAGCATAGAAAAAGTCCATATCTGGCGGTTTTGCAACCAGATAAATTTGTCTGTGTCATAAACCTTGCCCTGGCGATCAAGGCAGGTGAAATAGCCGCCTTGCTGCCAGTCTAGGGAGTTTTTTTCCCAAAATGGTAGTACATCGTTGAGGAGCGCATTTTGATAAAGTTCAGTCAGCGTTTTACAGTCATGCTCCATACATTTTCTTCCCTTTTTGCCTACCTGACTTGAAAAAACTTGGTGTCTTTGTGCCTTGGTGGTAAAAAATCTTGAACCACTAAGACACCAAGACACAAAGAGTTTTTATGTGTTCTAGTGTACGCAGTTCATGACGGCTACTTACACTAAAAAAACCCACTTACCATAAGGGAACGCCAAAGACGAACGCCGAATAGCTAATGTGGGCTAATTTAACAGAAGATTAAGCTTTTTGTCACCAAAACAGGCAGTATAGATCCTGTTTATTAGGTTAAATTTTAGTTCAATTCAAAGCAGACCAAGAACTATTTCAAAGAATTCCCTGCTTGAGAGAGTAGTTCTCCCAGTCTCTGCACCTTAGTTGCAACATTACCACTAGCGTTGGCAGACGCATCTCTAGTGTCTTGGCCCAAATCGACAAGAATCTCAGAAATAGTTGCCGTATCGCGACTAGCGATCGCCTTTTTGAGTTCACCCAAATCTTCAGCGATGTCGGTTCCTGAGAGTTGTTGCTGCCAACCATTGATCACAGCCAATGCCTGATCGGTAGGTATGGACATTAAATCCCCCTGCAAGGCAGAAATAGTACTATCGATGTCAACATTTTGGATTGCATCAGCCATAAAAAACTCCTGTGTTGAGTGTATTTTGCATTGACACATTCAAAACTTAATAACGCCAACTAGCCTCACACCTGTCTTCATTCTTCTGAATACCAATACTTAAGTCCTCAGCCCACAGTTATACTGTCTACAGTTCTAAAAGTTAGAGAATTTGCCAACTTTAGAATTAGAGTTATGTGGTTATCTATCCTAAGCTTTGTTGATGTACACCCCTCTTGTAGATAGGTCTGGGAAAAAATAAATATAGCAATAGCTAGATTTCCTCGCCTGCTAACATCAAAAGCCCTGGATAAAAAAGATTTAACGGTTTAGAAAAACATCGCTAGTAGGTTGGGTTCAAAGTAATGACACCCAACATTAAAAATTAATCATCTCGAATAAATTCAAAATGAGTATTAATGTAAGATATCCATGCAATCCGATTCTCGAACTTTTTATGCGTTGCTCAATCCCACCTCTGAGGGATGGCGATCGCATTACTAATTTTTAAGTAAATAAAGCTGCGATAGCACAAGTAAAATTAGGCAATATGGGTGAATTTAGTTCATCGCCTTTGAACAAGGTGGCAACTAATTTTAAACTTGCTTGTTCGCGTCTATATACTTCTACTTGTTGCTTGCGCCAATCCACAATCCAGTATTCTCTAACTCCTCGTGTTGAGTAGAGTTTAAGTTTGAGTTCCCTATCTCGCTTTTCATTCTCAACGCCAAAAGATAAAACCTCTACCACTAGTTCCGGTGCAGCTGTCAAATGACCAGCCTCATCTAAAAGCTCGGTTAGTCTCTCATGACTAGCCCAGACAACATCAGGAATTACATTATCGTTATCACCAAAGATGATACCAGGAGCAGTGACAACTTCTCCCCGTCCATTAGTCTGTGACCAAATATCTAAGGCAGTGCTAATTCTCACACAAGCTTTTTGATGTTTCCAGTGAGGCACTCTTGTCACAAACAATTCCCCGTCGATGATTTCATAGCGGTTCCCGTTATCTGGAAACAACTCCAAGTCGGCGGTAGTCCAGCATACTCTTTCTGTTGTCGGCTGGTTCATAAACCATCTTTGAATTGGCGGATTTACCTATTCTAGCCTTGCTGAACATGGAGCAGAGGAAAAAGAACTTATATTAGGTAACTCCAAAAATAAAATTACCACTATCTTGCATCCAAGACGAGTATTATCAAATTCTTCTCCTCCCTGCTCCCCCGCTCCCCTGCTCCCCTGCTCCCCAGGGCTGATTCGTTCCCTAAAAGGGTTAAAATTGCAAGGGCAAATCCACAATTAAGACCAAAAATTTTGGCATCTTCAGTCCGAAATACCTGATTTTTCTTTGCGTCTTTGCGCCTTTGCGTGAGATTATCCTCTTGACAAATCTCCAACACAAGCGAATGAAACAGCCCTGCCCTGCTCCCCTTGTCCCCCGCTCCCCAGTCCCTACACCACTACTTTTTCCAATATCAGCTTAGAACGCTTCACTTGTTCAGGAATCGCCACAGGATAATCCCCAGTAAAACAAGCCGAGCAAAAACTATTGGTATCTTCTCCCGTAGCCTTGAGCATTCCTTCCCAACTCAGATAAGCCAAGCTGTCTACTTCCAGTTGTTGAGCAATTTCCTCTACTGACTTAGTAGCCGCAATTAGCTGCTCCTGGCTATCGGTATCGATGCCATAAAAGCAAGGATGAGTCACTGGCGGAGAAGAAATTCGCATATGCACTTCCACCGCACCCGCTTCCCGCAGGGTTTTAACCAGTTTGCGGCTGGTAGTACCTCGGACAATCGAATCATCTACTATAATGACTCGTTTACCCATGAGTACATCTTTGAGGGGGTTAAGTTTCATCCGAATTCCTGACTCGCGCATGGATTGTGTCGGCTGAATGAAGGTGCGTCCAACATAGCGATTTTTAATCAGTCCTTCAGCGTAGGTGATACCAGAAGCCTCAGAAAATCCAATGGCAGCAGGTATACCAGAATCAGGAACACCAAAGACAATATCAGCATCCACAGCAGATTCCGCCGCTATTTGCCGTCCTAACCGCATTCTATAGCTGTACAAACTTTCGTTGTGCATGAGGCTATCAGGACGAGCAAAGTAAATCATCTCAAAGATACACAACTTGCGCTGAGGCTGTTGACTCCAATGGTAGGAAGCCAAACCTTCCTCTGTGATCCAAACTAACTCGCCTGGTTCAACATCTCGCAGGTATTCGGCACCAATGATGTCTAAACCACAAGTTTCGGAAGCCAAAACGTAACGAACTGGATTACCGGCTAAAGTACCAATCACTAGGGGACGAATGCCATTAGGGTCACGAACACCCATAACACCAGTAGCCGTACCAATAACTAAGCTAAAGGCTCCTTGACAACGGTGAAATGCCTGAATAGCACCTTCTAGCCAATCTGCACCAGCGTTGACGGCTTCGGCGATCGCAAACGCGATCATTTCTGAATCGGTAGATGTGACTAAATTAAATTTGCTCTGAACTAACTCTTCCCGCAGTTGCACAGTATTGACTAAATTACCATTATGTGCTAAAGCTAATGAACCTAAGCGGGTTTTGATTACAGCCGGCTGGGCATTAGCTTTGCGGCTAGAACCAGTAGTAGAATAACGCGTATGACCAACAGCTAGGTTACCAGGTAACTGATCCAAGATGGATTCATTAAAGACTTGAGATACTAAACCCATATCTTTATGCAGGTGTACTTTTGCACCCTCAAAGGTAGCAATACCAGCTGATTCTTGACCCCGGTGCTGGAGGGCATACAATCCAAAGTAGGTCAGTTTAGCAACATCTTCTGCCGGTGCGTAAATGCCAAAAACACCGCAAGCTTCTTCTGGCTTGTCAAGACGATGTTCATGACTATTAATTGGGTTGTTGGTCTGATTAGGGTATTCATCCGAAGTGACGGGATGGATGGGAATCATGCTAGCTTTGCTCCTGGTTTGGGTGTCAAGTCACTGGGATTGTGTCGCTGGATAGTTGCCGATTTCTTAATAAATCTTTAACCACATATTAAAACAGTACCGTAATTATGCTCAGAGACGTTAATAATCCCGGGGTAGGGGATGCAAATAATTAACTAGGGGTGTTTGTGTGGATAGCGAGACGTTTAGCGATCGCGTGGAAGTAGCGATCGTGCATATGTTCAATACTAACTTTGATTAAGGTTTGGTTATCAGTGGTCAAAACCCCCAAACCCTCACCAGAATTGTCAGAATTACCAACTGTACCGAGTTTTTGCCATTCCTGACCTAGATGTTCCTGTAAGTAGGATTCCCAGATTTCTTGTTTATCTGATGTTACAGAAACTAAAATCCTCGCCCCACCCTCGCCAAAAAGCACTTGATCAAGACGTTGTAACTGCGTCTCTAGTATTTCGACATAAATTTTTGCTCCCAGGTTGCCAGAAATACAAGATTCGGCTAAAGCAATAGCCACTCCCCCCTCAGCACAATCATGGGCTGAACGTACCCAACCTGCACGAATACCCTCGCGACAAGCTTGCTGTACACGACGTTCTAAATCAAAATTTACTTGTGGGGGTTTTCCAGCCACAGTGTTGTGAATAGTAGCTAAATACTCAGATCCCCCCAAACTAACGGAGGATGTCAGAGGTAATCCCAGAAGATAAATGACATCGCCTACTGCTTGCCAACCTTGACCACAAATTTTGGTGAAATCGGGAATTAACCCTACCATACCCACAACAGGAGTGGGATAAATGGGTTGTGGGTTGCCTTGAGAATCAAAAGTTTCATTGTACAAAGAGACATTTCCACCTGTAACTGGTGTTGCCAATGCTTGACAAGCTTCTGCCAAACCCCGACAAGCTTCTGCTAATTGCCAGTAACCAATCGGTTTTTCTGGACTGCCAAAATTCAGGTTATCTGTTACCGCTAGAGGTTCTGCACCCACGCAACTAAGATTACGGGCAGCTTCTGCCACCACTGCCTTAGCACCCTCATAAGGGTCAAGATAAACATAACGCGGATTACAATCTACCGTAGCCGCCACTGCCGATTTGAGATTTTCAATTTTTAATTTTTCATTTTTAATTGTCTCCACGGGACGCAACCGCACTACAGCCGCATCTGCGCCACCTGGCAGGATGACAGTATTATTCTGCACTTGATGGTCATACTGACGATACACCCAATTTTTTGAAGCGATCGTGGGTGTATCGAGCAACTTTAATAAAATATCAGTCCAACTTTGCGTTTTTCCCTGAATTTTAATGCCAGTAATTGTACAAGCAGGTAAGGAATCAGGCTGCCATTGCCAAGCTTGACGGGCATATTCTGGTGGTTCCGTCAATAACTCCCGCTCATAAAGTGGCGTGTTTTCCGCCAAAGCCTCAGCCGGAATTTCTGCCGCTACTTTACCCTGAAAGAGAATTCGCACAATGGGGTCAGCAATTACTGTGCCCGCAACCACAGCATGAAGTCCCCAACGCTGGAAAATATCAATTAGCTCTTGTTCACGTCCCTTGTGGGCAACAAACAGCATTCTTTCTTGAGATTCCGAAAGCAGGTATTCATAGGGAACCATCTCCGTTTCTCGCACGGGAATTTTATCTAAATCCAATTCAATACCTACGCCGCCTTTAGCTGCCATCTCTGAAGTAGAACAGGTGATACCAGCTGCGCCCATATCCTGGGCGGCGACAACTGCACCAGTCTTAAAGGCTTCTAAACAAGCTTCAATCAATGACTTTTCTAAAAAAGGGTCGCCTACTTGCACAGCCGGACGGTCATCAACTGATTTATCACTTAATTCAGCACTAGCAAAACTTGCTCCACCCATACCATCACGTCCAGTGGTAGAACCAACATACAGCACCGGGTTACCTAAGCCAGACGCCCCAGATTTAACAATTTCTGATGTTTCCATCAATCCTAGTGCCATCACGTTCACCAAGGGATTTCCAGAGTAAGCCTGGTCAAAGTAAACTTCACCGCCGATGGTGGGCACACCCACACAGTTACCATAGTGACTAATCCCAGCGACAACACCGCTAAATAAACGTTGAGTTTTTGGATCTTCTAGGGGACCGAAACGTAATGAGTTTAATAAGGCAATGGGACGCGCACCCATTGTAAAGATATCTCTGAGAATCCCTCCCACACCTGTAGCAGCTCCTTGGAAAGGTTCAACGGCTGAAGGGTGGTTATGAGATTCGATTTTAAATGCCAGTTGTAGTCCGTCGCCTAAATCGACAACCCCAGCATTTTCGCCGGGGCCAACGAGGATACGGGGGCCTGTCGTGGGAAACTGTTTGAGTAACGGGCGTGAATTTTTGTAACAGCAATGCTCAGACCACATCACGCCAAACATTCCCAGTTCAGCTTTGTTGGGATGACGCCCTAACCTGCTAACAATTTCTGCGTATTCTTCTGGCTTTAAACCTTCGGCGGCAATTTCTTGGGGAGAAAAGGGAGTAGAGGATGTGGCGGTCATGGAAATAATGCACCAAGAGTACAGAGCATTATTGTATCGATTTACTTGCGCTGTAGGTGCAGTTCTAGAAATGTAGATAATTCTTCTTTGGATATTTCCTTCTGAACTACTTGAATTACCAATTTGTAAGCTTCTGCATCTGACAAGTTCAAACTGTAGCTGTTCAAGGTAATGAAGGTATCCATAACAGCGAAAGCTGTACGTTCATTGCCATCTACAAAAGGATGGTTCATTGCTAAGTGGTATAAGTAAGCTGCTGCTTGTTCGTGAATTGTCCGATGGAGAAGTTCCCCGCCAAATGTTGCTTGAGGTTGAGCTAAGGCTGAATCTAGCAAGCCTTTGTCTCTAATACCAAATGTGCCACCAAACTTCTCAATCTGCTGCTGGTGGATGGTTATGGTTAGGAAGTGAGAAATAAATCTACGAGTCTGCAAGGCGGCAATAGACCTCTTCCCATTTTTGCTCAGAAACTAAGTAAGATTGCAAACCGTCCAAATCTTCGGCAGTTAGAGTGATGCCTTGGTCTGCCATTTTATTTTTGATTTGCTGGATGCGATATCTCATGCCAAGTGCATCATCTGCCTTCGATGCTTCGGGTTCATCGAGTTTTGATAAGTCTTCTGCTTGCTTTGGTTCCATATTTATGCTGCTAGGTTTGTTGCTGCTGAGTCCAGTTTATCCCATTGGTTCAGCGATTTTGAGTAGACAATCATTATGAGGTGCTTATCTGCGCTTAATCTCCATTACCCGCCAACTTGCAGGTTTTGTAAAATTAAGTCGGCTCTTGGTGAAAATCCATCTCCATATTCAACTGGGTAATGGGTAACTGTATAGAAAACTTTGCCATTTTGTTGACCAAGATATACAACACCTGTTATGTCTTGCCCTTTGCGGAAAACAATCTGTTCTTGGGCCCAGGGATAAGGGGTCTTTTGAGTGCGACTGACAACCTGCCATCCATTAGACACAATTAGCCCAGATTCGCCATTGACAAAGCTTCTTAGCTGTTCTAGAGAGTTAAAACTGTTGAGGAAGGAAAGGTTAACATAAGCATCTTCATTTTTGCTTCCATCGAAATTGGCAATAAATTTCACGCCTGTTCCTTCACCGGAACTCACACCTTGGCTAAGAAATTCTGCGTCGGGATAGTAAGTGGTAAATACGCTGCTGTATTGCTTGTAAAGCCTTAAAGTGATGGGCGTGTCTTCCCCTTCTATACTAATCGTGGCAATTTTGGTATCTGGTTTGTTGCTTTGAGAGTTGTTAGTCTGGATGGAAGTAGGCGTAGTTGTGACGCTGTTGCTTTGAGTAACTTGATTTGGTTGTGGCATCGTACAACCATAGGATACTCCCAAGAGAATGATCCCAGCCACGAAGTGAAAACAATGACGATAAATTCTCTGTTCCATAGTAACCACACTCCACACCTAGTTGTTTGTCCACTGCCTATAAGTTTATATCTGTGTTCCTGAGTGAACCACATACTGGGTGTCACACACTTCGTCGCGTTATGCTTTAAGGATGTGTACTATAACCAAACAGATATATTACTTGAGCAATTACAGCTTTTTGGTAGCAATCGTAGTGATGAAAATCACTTAGAGCGATGATTAAGATCCTTTCTTTTCAACTACCAATTTGCCAGAATAGCTTATTACTGAACTCTAGCCGAGTCATTAATAGGGAACACACTAAATTGCCGACAGTCTTTATAAAATAAAGCCTGTCGGTTTTTTGTTGCGTGGATTTACAGGCTAATAAAATTTCCCCACAACTGGTTAATAACTTGACAGAGTATTTGCCAAAGCCATTACCAACTGTGGGGAAGGTATGATCAAATGAGAAATCTTATGGATGTTAAGTGCTAATACCTTACACTCACTCTAATAGATCGGAATTACACTTTGAGAACCAGCACCACTTTGCATTAAGACATTGCTTGAATGATGTAATCAAAGTAGGGTGCAGCTTCCGCAGCATCTTCCGCACTTAGTAAGTCAAGGGAGGCTTTTTTCAAGGAATTGATAGCTTCTACCATTCCAGGCACGGGAACGCCCAAAGAATTGTACATTTCTCGCACACCGATTAAACCAATTTTTTCAATTGGCTCTTTGTCACCAGCAAGTACGCCATAGGTAATCAGGCGTAAGTACCAGCCAAAATCACGGATACATAGAGAACGTTGACGTTCACCGTAAGCGTTACCACCGGGTGCGATAAAGTCAGGCCGCTTTTGCCAAAGTTGTTTGGTTGCTTCCTGAACAATCTTTTTTTCGTTCTCAGCTAGAGTTGCTGCAATCCTTGTGCGTTGGACACCGGTTTGCAAAAATTCTTTGATACTTTTGAGTTCACCACTGCTGGGGTAGCGCAGTTGGTCGTCGGCTTGGAGAATAACTTGGCTAATTACAGTCATGATTATGGCAATCACGCGAAATATTATTTGCTAGTTTAACGAGTCTGAGGTACACAAAGAAAGAGATATAAGCTGTGATGTATGGCAAAGTGCTGAGTGCGCTGGCCCTGAGCGAAGTCGAAGGGGAGTGCTGAGTGCTGAGTATCAAGCCAGTTAGTTGCTTCAGGGTTTTGAGCCATCAATACTCTGTCCTCACCTGACTGTATTGAATTTATACGTTTGAAGAGTGGGAAGGGGACAAGGGGACAAGGGGACAAGGGGACAAGGGGACAAGGGTAATGACTAAACAACAAGGTGAGTTAGTTGAAGTAAAGATCGCCGACCTGAGTGATACGGGTGATGGTGTGGGACGTTTTGAGGAACTGGTGGTTTTTGTCCCGGATACTGTCCCAGGCGATCGCGCGATCGTGCGCTTGGTACATGTCAAACCTAAATACGCTCACGGCAAACTTCAGCAGCTATTACAACCATCTCCTCACCGTATCCGACCGAGTTGCATTGTGGCTGATAAGTGCGGTGGTTGTCAGTGGCAGCATATTGATGATAATTATCAGCTGCTAGCTAAGCAAAATCAAGTTATTCAAGCTCTACAACGGATTGGCGGTTTTGTTAATCCACCAGTAGATCCGGTGCTGACCACTGCTTCACCTTTGGGTTATCGCAATAAAGCCACTTATCCTGTGAGTGTTTCCGCCACAGGTCAGGTAAAGGCTGGTTATTACCAAAAAGGTAGCCATCAATTAGTGAACTTGAATCAATGTCCAGTTCAAGACCCACGATTAAATCCTTTGCTGGCTGAAGTTAAACAAGATATTCAACAGCACGGGTGGCAGATTTACAATGAACAGCGTCACCAAGGGCAAATCCGCCATCTCGGTTTACGCATTGGACGACGCACTGGAGAAATGTTGTTGACTTTGGTGGTCAAGGATTGGCATTTACCAGGGATTGAAGACCAAGCGCAGGAATGGTTGCAGCGTTATCCTCGGTTGGTGGGAGTGTCTTTAAATCGCAATAGCGATCGCACAAATGCCATCTTTGGCTCTCAAACTCGTTGCATTGCGGGAACTCCTTACCTCCGAGAAAAATTTGCTGGACTGGAATTTCAAGTCCGTCCAGATACATTTTTCCAGGTGCACACAGAAACCGCAGAGGCTCTATTACAAGTAATTCAGTCAGAATTGAATCTTCAAGGACATGAGTTGCTAGTCGATGCCTATTGTGGTATAGGAACTTTAACTTTGCCTTTAGCTAAACAAGTACGCCAAGCTACAGGATTAGAATTACAACCAGAAGCTGTACAACAAGCTATTCTCAATGCCCAACACAATGAAATTAATAACGTCACATTTCAAGTAGGAGCAGTAGAGAATTTGCTGCCAAAGATGGGCATACTACCAGATGTGGTGTTACTTGATCCGCCACGTAAAGGATGCGATCGCGCCGTTATCGATTCTTTATTGCAATCGAAACCTCCACGCATAGTTTACGTCAGTTGTAAAGTAGCTACTCTCGCCCGTGATCTGAAATTGTTGTGCCAAGATTCGCAATATAAAATCACACGGATACAACCGGCTGATTTTTTTCCTCAAACAGCTCATGTGGAAGTTGCCGCCTTTCTTGTGCTATGACATTTGGATAGGGCTACTGAGTCTTTGACAAAAACTCAAATTTCAAATTCGTAGTCTAGTGCATACTAAAAATGCTAAAATCGAATTAACCAAAAAATAAAAATGATTTTGTTACAAACATTAAAGTTGCATCAACTCTAAACAACATGAATAAGATTGTCTAAAGTACGAATCGGCAATCCCCAAGGTATCCTAATACCCTGGCAAATTTCTCAAAATTTTAGTTGTTAACTGCACTAGCAGTTTTCTTAGAGCCGTTTTATGTATCAGCAATCTAACCTCATAAACAGAGTCAATGCTCCCTAGCATTTTCAAAATTTAGTATCTAAAGACGCAAGTTTGAAGGCAGCATGACCACCTCAATTATTATCAGGGTGCCTGTAAAAGCAAACTGATGTCTAGCTAACTGAAAGCTACGGGGTTTCTCTTGTGATTACCATTTCCCTCCGTCCGGTTGGACGATATTGGGGCACAATTAGTTTCGCCTCAACCCTCTACCTTTGCCCAATCTTAGATTTATTGCTGGCAGAAATTCCAGAAAAATTACAAGCAGAACTGCGGTTAGGACTCCAAGAGGCCTTAGTAAATGCAGCAAAACACGGCAATAATCTTGATCCCAGTAAAACAGTCGTAGTCCGTTTTTCCTTAATAGATAATCAATATTGGTGGGTAATATCAGACCAAGGTCAAGGCTTTGTTCCTGCGTCTGGTGCTGATTCTGATGAAGATCCCATAGATTATTTACCACCCGATGAATCAGAAAGTGGTCGTGGTCTGTGCCTTCTGCACCAAATTTTTGATCAAGTAGAGTGGAATCGCAAAGGTACAGAATTAAGGCTATGTAAGCAACTGGAAAATCGCCCCCGTCTATCTTTGCGCCGATGAAGAGGGGACTGGGGAATGGCTTTCAACGGTAGGGGTTCAGAGAGGCTTAATGTCGCAGCGTCTGCTACCAATGCTAGACGTTTTACTGACTCTGGCCATAAGCTCAGAATCCAGCTTAACAACGGACTGAAACAAGATATTACCTCCAACGGAGCACGCCCATCTTTTGTTTTTGTTTTATCTGTTGCGTCTCTTAACCAGGCGTTGCATATTTGCGGGATGATTTTATTGGTTTTGTGGGATGGGCAATCTTGCCGTCCCTTGTATATATTTCGGGGCAGGCAAGACTTCGGCGTGAGCGCTCAGTCGAACGCTGCCTACCTCACAAGAGTCATCCCTTGATTCAGCAATGCCGTTAACCATTCCCGTAATTGCTGATGTACTGTATTTTCCTTTTACCCAGCAATTCTGCTAAAAACACCGCCACTGTTGTTAGTCCGCTTGATTGGGTCATGACTATTTCAAAATTCCACTGTCCCCTTTTCCCTAATCTCTGAGATTTTCAACTCGTAGCTGAGTATCCGAATGTTTCCATGCTGTAGCAAATTCAGTTTGTACAAGTTTTGCCGCGTTATCTTTGCGCTGTGCTTGCAAACTGGCCTGTAAGCCAAATAAAGAACGTCCGTTATGGGGATATTTTTCTAAATCGGCACGAAAAACTTTCTCGGCTGCTGCGTAATCGCCTTGAGCTAGCAATACACCACCCAATGCTTCCCGTGTGGGAAAATACCAATCTGGTGGTTCTACATAATCAAGGGCATCTTCTGCTACTACTGCTTGTTGTAGTAATTTAATTGCCGAATCGTAATTATGTTGGGATTTGGCAATTTTGGCATCCAGGTATTTTATGGCAATGTCTAAAATGCGACTAGCAGGAGTAAAACCAATGGTGGCATCGTCAGGAATTGTCTGTGTTGCTGTTAGTAAGGCACGGCTTTCGTTTGCTGCATCTTCTAAGTTACCCTTAGCTGCATGAGCCATACCGCGAGCAAAATGCCAAAGTGCAGTAGTAGTGGGTAGTTTAGCGTCAGGTGCAGGAGTTTTTAAGATAGCATCCCAATCACCAAACCTTACCTGAATCAGCATTTTGTTACCGAGGAATCCCTCAAGCATTGGTAAATATGGGTCAATAGCAGCAGCATTTGTTACCAACTTGTCGGCAGCTTGTAGGGCATCTTGATATCTACCTGCCATACTGCTGGCAACCATCAAGAAATGCACGTTGTGGTTATAGTACATCTGGGGATAAATGCCCTGGACTTGATGATTACGCAAATAGATATTATCTTGAGCGATCGCTTGCTGATTTGACCGCATCGCCCCTTCATAATCTCCCAAACGAAAATAAATATGGGAAGGCATATGTACTAGATGTCCGGCTGCGGGAACTAAGGTTTCTAGTCGTTTAGCACTCTCAAGGGCACGTTCTGGGTGCGGCGATGCTTCCACTGCATGAATATAATAATGATTCGCTCCCGGATGGTGGGGATCACGTCGGAGAACTGATTCTAAAACAGTAACAATCTCTTCAGTATCTCCCAGGGGTTTGCCATCTTTACTCCAGAGTTGCCAAGGATGCAAATCCATCAAGCTTTCGGCATACAATGTAGCCGCATCTAAATCATCTGGATAGCGCTTGACTAAGTTCCCCATTGCTTTGGCGTAGTCCACCGCTAATTGATGCAAATCTGCATCTGGTTCGTTAGAGTAACGTTTTGCTAAGGCAGCGATGTAGTCTTGTTCTGGGACTGGTGCTTGGGGGGAAAGTGCCAAAGCTTTTTGTATGGCTTGATAGGCGACTTGTTCTCGTTCAGGGTCTATATCTAAGTTGATATTTGCGCCTATACCCAGAGCCATCCCCCAATATGCCATTGCCATTTGGGGATCAAGTTCGGCAGCATGTTGAAAAGAACGTACTGCTTCATCATGGTTGAAAGCGTAAATTAAATTTAGTCCTTGATCGAAAAACTTCTGTGCTTCTGGATTACGGGTAGCAACAGCATGGTGATGTGTGCCGAGTCCAGGTATTAAATTATCAGGCTGTTTGGTTTGGGCAAGTGCCTCGCTGGGAATGACTAATGAGAGTACAAGCACCCAAACTAGAAATAAGTACTTCATTTTCATAATTTTAGTTTTTCAAAAGTTTTTTAATATTTACTAGATAAATTACAGTTAATTACAACAAATATATGCATCCCTCCAGTGACCTTAAAGAAAATACCCGATGAAGCATTAGTTGTTCGAGGTGGACGCAATCGTCCAGAAGATATTGAACGTGCTATGGGAACTCACCCCAGTGGCGTTACTGGAATCTCTATAGTGCCAATACCTTCTCCACTATCATGGAAGGTAATGTCATCAAATATCTGGGATTGGCCATTGTTGTTGAGGGCGAGTATTTGGATTCTGTCAAAGGCTAGGGGTGATACTGGTTGATTTTGTCTGCCTTTAACATGTTCTACTAGTTGGGAATTTTCGTAAACTCTGAGATGGAGTAGTTTTTGCTCGAATTTGAGTTTGGTAATTTCTCGAGGCGCGACATGATTGACGGTGATTTCTAGGGTTTGGAAGCTATTGACGCCAAGACTATCGATAACAGTCAGGGTGGCGATGTATGTGCCGTTGTCGGTGTAGGTGTGGGTGACGTTTTCACCTTCGACCAGTTGTGAACCGTCGCCAAAGTTCCAGAGGTAGGTAAGTTCGTCACCAGGGTCAACTGCTGTGGCACTAAAGTTGGCTGTTGTGCCTTCGGTGGTGGTGGTGTCGCCTGTAATTACTGTGATCACTGGGGCTATATTGTTGACGGTGGCAGTATTAGATGTTAAGCCTTCTGTGTCGGTGATGGTGTAGGTGTAGGTGTCTATGCCGACAAAGGTGGGGTTAGGGGTGTATGTGACTGTGCCATCTGGGGTTAGTTGGATTGTACTGTTGGTGGGGTTGGTTTGAATGGACAGGGTTGTGGGGTTGAGGATGGTGGCTGCACCACGGGTTGTCCAGCCGTATTCGGGTTTGGTTGTGTCGCTAAAGTTGAAGTTGCCGTTGGTGATGTCTGCAAGCAGGATTGCTGTTAGTGGTGCTGTTAGTTGTGTTGTACTGCTTGGCGCTACCGTAGTGTTACGGATGGCGTTAATCATTTGCAGGTTGAGCCATGATGGTAGCTTACGCAGGCCTGGGGACAGGGTGTTATTCATCAGGTCGTAGGGGTGTACCTGGGAGTCAAGGTGGCTACCGTCTGGGGTGAGGGTGGCAGTGAAGTTATCGCCGATGAAGGTTTTGGTGCTGTTGATGGTTTGGATGTAGCGGTCGAAGCCTGGGTTACCGGAGATTATACCTAGTAGGTGTCCGGTTTCGTGGAGGATGGTGGTGAGCAGGTCGTATTTGCCGAATGCGTCGCCTGTGGTGGCGCGGTAGGTTGTGTCGGTGAGGGAGGTGGTGAATTCGCTGTTGTCAAGCGGGGTGGGGTCGATAAACCACGAGTAGCCGTTAGCGTCGTGGTCGATGAGGATTGTGCCTCCGTTGGGGCGACCTTGGGGGTCGAATTGGGTTAGTTGGGCTTCGGCTAGTTGTCCGGTGGGGAGGTTGGTGATTTGGAAGGAGATGTTTAAGGTGGGCGTTTCCGATGTGAGTAAATCTCCCCAAATATTATTAACACTATATTTAAGATTGGAAAAGAAATTGGAGGTTAATTCATGGCTTGGGAAATAACTGCTGAGGAGTTGTTGGCTCGGTATGCTGATGGAGAGCGCGATTTTCGAGGGATTGAGTTGATTCAATCTGAGGGTGTTCCCCTCGACAGTTCGATTGACCTCGAAGGCGCTATTTTGAGAGATATCAACTTGCGCGGAGCCTATTTGAGACAAGCCGATCTGTGTCGAGCCGATTTGACTGGAGCCGATTTGTTTGGTGTTTCCTTGGAAAGCGCTTGGTTGAAACGCGCTATTGTCAGGGATGCTAATTTGTATTCCGCCAACTTGAGTTGGTGTGATTTGACTGAAGCCGATTTGGGAGGAACCGACCTGAATCATATGAACGCTAGTCGTGCTACCTTCTGTGGAGCTAACATCAGTAGTTTTGAGTTCGCTATTCTGATTAAAACTAACTTCAGAGATGCTTACATCGCTCCAAACATTATTTGGAGTTATGGGAATTTTGTTTACCAGACTACTATGCCCGATGGCACTATCAAAAGCGGTCCCTTTTTCGGAGATTTTTAGTTCATCTTCAGTTGCAGCCATAAGTGACGGAGGTTTAATGACATTGAGTTTTGTCAAAATATCATTAACATCTCGATTCTCAATTGCTTCCTGAATTTCTGTGGGAATATTAGACAGGAAATTATACCCAGTTAGCTTTTCAAGTTCTTCAACATTAAATAGTCCAAATGTCTTTCCATCAAGTGTAAAGTTTTGTTTCCAATCGTCATTAGGATCTTGCCCTTTACCATTTACATCAAGGGTGTTGGATAAATAAATACCAAAAGCGAGGGTATCTTTAGTTACGTCGGAAATTCCTTGACCAGGACGATCTAGAAATAGTACAACCTTCCAAATACTTTCAGGAACGCTAACTTTTGAACTTATAGTTTTAAAAGTTACTCCTTCTCTTCCTGCAATCCCCGGTCGTTGAAGCCATTAAAGAAGCAGACCTGGGTCTAATCTTAATTTCCTTATTACGCCTTATGTGAATTAAAAACGCCCAAGCTATGGCAAGGGTTTCAGGCTGTGGTTTGGCCAAGGTGTTTAACCATATTGCCGTATTTACGACTTTCCAGACTCCAACTCACATAAGCCGTTTATTATAAATTTCTTCTAGAATATCAGGGTATTTTCGCCCTTCAATTGCCTCTTGAATTTCAGAGGGAAGATTAGATAGGAAATCATATCCAGTTATTTCTTCAAGCTTATCAATATTAATCAAGTAGAAGAGGATTGCCAGAAGGATCAATCGCTTGTCCATCTCTTCCCTCAACAATATATAGCTCTTTGTTATGTTTATTTACTAATTTACAGCATAGTCACCGCGCAATCGAGCTTGAGCAGTATTATCTAGAGAAACTGGAGTCCGATTGCGCTCAAACCTTGGTAAAACCGGTTACTTGAGAAAAATTACACATCGCGTTAAGCTTCCTTAGCGTAACCGCACGCTGTAAAATCAGGCGATGACAAATCCGCTCTCGTCCGTAATTCCCTCTTGCTCTTGGAGTCGTCCCATCGGTTTAGGCTGGGACAAACCCTACACTGTTCGCTACGCTAGTAATATTGATGATGGCCCCTGGCATGGTATGCCTTTAGGGGGTTTTGGTGCAGGTTGTATTGGTCGTTCTTCACGGGGAGACTTTAATCTGTGGCACATTGATGGCGGTGAGCATACCTTCAAAAATATCCCCGCTTGTCAATTCAGTGTATTTGAATCAAATGGTACATCTTCCCAAGCCTACGCTTTATCGACAGAACCGCCTCAAGATGGTAGTCTCGCAGCGTGGAGATGGTATCCAGCATCTACAGCAATGCAGGAAACAGGCACGTATCATGCCCTATATCCGCGTAGCTGGTTTGTTTATGAAAATGTGTTTCAAGCACAGTTAACTTGTGAGCAGTTTTCTCCGATTTGGGCAAACAACTACCAAGAAACTAGCTATCCTGTGGCAATATTCCTCTGGAATGCTCACAACCCCACAGACGCACCTATTACTCTGAGTATTATGCTGACTTGGCAAAATATGGTGGGCTGGTTTACTAATGCTTTGAAATCTCCACAGGTGCGAATACGGGATGATGGTAGTCCGGTTTATGAATATCAGCCACGCATAGGGGAAAGTCAAGGAAATTACAATAAGCTAATTGAAAATACAGAATATGTTGGTTGCTTTTTAGGTCGAGTTGGTAGTGATGAATCAGTACAAGAAGGGGACGGTAGCTGGTGTATAACCACAATTAAACATCCCCAGGTGGAAGTATTTCACCATACGCGCTGGAATCCTGCGGGTACGGGGGAAGATGTGTGGCGCAGCTTTGCCGCAGATGGTTCTTTACCCAATTTTTCAGATGCAACTGCTGCGTTAGAAAATATACAAATAGGAGCAGCGATCGCAGTGCGTTTCACGCTGCAACCAGGCGAAAATCTGGAAATCCCTTTAGTATTGACTTGGGATTTTCCGGTAACAGAATTTGCAGCCGGAATTAATTATTACCGCAGATATACAGATTTTTTTGGTCGTGGTGGTAATCATGCTTGGGCGATCGCGGCTAGTGCTTTAGCACAATACCAAAGTTGGCGAGCACAAATTCAAGCTTGGCAACAACCCATTCTAAACCGGGAAGATTTACCCAACTGGTTCAAAATGGCGCTGTTTAATGAGCTATACGACCTAACTTGTGGTGGTACTCTTTGGAGTGCAGCTTCAGCAATTGATCCTATTGGTCAGTTTGCCGTCCTAGAGTGCTTAGATTATCGCTGGTACGAAAGTTTAGATGTACGGTTATATGGTTCTTTTGGATTGTTAATCCTGTTTCCTGAACTAGAAAAATCAGTGATGCGGGCATTTGCCAGGGCAATTCCCCAAAGTGATGATCATCAGCGTGTAATTGGCTATTACTACACAATTGGCGCAGACACTACAACAGCCCCACGCAAAATTGCAGGTGCAACACCCCACGACTTGGGCGCACCTAATGAACACGTTTGGGAAAAAACCAACTACACCTGCTATCAAGACTGCAATTTGTGGAAGGATTTAGGTAGTGATTTTGTGTTGCAAGTATACCGAGATTTCCTACTTACTGGTGCCGATGATGTGGAATTTTTAGCAGATTGCTGGGATAGTATTGTCCAAACTCTTAACTACCTAAAAACTTTCGATCAAGATGGAGATGGGATTCCCGAAAATTCCGGCGCACCAGACCAAACCTTTGATGATTGGCGGTTACAGGGTGTCAGCGCCTATTGTGGCGGGTTGTGGTTAGCAGCGTTAGAAGCGGCGATCACCATTAGTGAGGTTTTGTTGACGAACCACAGAGGCGCAGAGAACACTGAGGAGTTAGCATCTACCTATAAAAATTGGTTGGCACAATCACGCCTTGTATACGAAGAAAAACTCTGGAATGGGCAGTATTACCGCTTGGATAGTGAGAGTGGTTCTAATGTAGTCATGGCGGATCAATTGTGCGGACAATTTTATGCGCGTCTGTTGGGATTACCAGATATTGTACCCAGTGATCGCGCCCTCTCGGCGTTGCAAACTGTTTATGATGCCTGCTTCCTCCAATTCTGTCATGGTCAATTTGGTGCGGCGAATGGCGTTCGTCCCGATGGTTCGCCAGAAAACCCCAAAGCTACCCATCCTCTGGAAGTTTGGACAGGAATTAATTTTGGATTAGCAGCTTTTCTCGTGCAGATGGGAATGAAGGATGAAGCTTTAAGGTTAACGCAAGCGGTAGTGGCGCAAATTTACGAAAATGGATTGCAATTCCGCACACCTGAAGCGATTACAGCATCTGGGACTTTCCGTGCTAGCACTTATCTCCGGGCGATGGCTATTTGGGCAATTTACCTATTTATTTGTGAGTAGCTTTCATCAGCCCCTTTGGGGCGGGAACAGGGAATAGGGAACAGAGATGAAGAAACTAGCCCCAAAGTAAGAACGTGAATTCGATTAACCTCACCCCAACCCCTCTCCGACACGGAAAGGGGCCAACGATAAATTAAGGTTTTGAAGCCTCTACGCCACTTGCTACAACGCGGTGAACCCGCACAACGTAGTGGCTCCTCTTTGTAGGGGAGAGGTTTGGAGAGGGGTTTTTTCAACTTGTAGAACTCCTAAGAAATAGTGCTGAGTTACGAGTAAAAAGTACGGAGGATTCTGTTTCTTTCGCCCTTCCCGCAGGTGCGCCTTCCTTGGAGACTCACGTTAAATCTGTAACCAAAGATACACAACAACTACCACAGATATTTTATTATTTGTATTTTGAACGGTATTGTGTATACAACTCAAAAACTAAAAATCTCCAATTTTTAGTTTTATTTTCCGGGTATTTCATGAACCCCAGGAAAGTATAAGTAGGGTTAAAAAACAATTTAAATACTTACGCATTAAGACGGCATTTTTCAAAAATACAAGTATTGCTAATTTTAGTCATAAAAGTTACTGATTTTCTTATGCTTATGTTTATTCTTAGAAATTGATATTCTAGATTTTCTGGTAACACTAATGTTCAGTTGGGGGCACAGTTCATTAGCTAAGTTATCTGGAATTATTCAACAAGTATCAATTTTTTACAAGTTATAGAATGTAATCCTGAAGCAGATGCTTAAGTTTCTGGTGTCAATTCAAGCTGCATTCTCCTAGTAAAATCTTGTGATTAAAACTGTATGTAGGAAAAATGAGCTTAAATATTTGTTGATTAATAACATTTGAATAATGCAAAACCCAATTAATCCAAGCATTTATATCTCTATTTTCTGAGACTACAACTGCTCACATATTACAAGTTAAACATCATACAAATAACCAGAAGTCAAACTATGAACCCCTCTTTGTCGTTCAGAGTTCAGGGAGATATGCAAAAAGATACCAATAACCAACAATCTCCTACTCCAGAAGCGGCTATCCTCAAATTTTTGAAGATAGTTGTAGGGGATACAAGTATCATATCAGACTTTAGCCAATTTTGGGTGATACGTGAGTTTCAACTAGGTGATGAACTAAGTAGCTATGCTCTCAATGGCGACACTGAAGATTTTCTTTACTTAGTTTGTCATGGTCGCGTGCGTTTATTGGGTTTTGATGCAACTTTGAAACGAGAAGTTTCTACACAGTTGCTATTAACAGAACAAACTTTTGGGGCAGATCATTTATTTTGTCATCAACCTTTACCATACCGAGCGATCGCAGCTAGTGCAGGTTGTATAGCGCAAATAGCTATTTCTGATTTAAAACAGTGGTTGCAGCGCCTACCTAAATTAAAAAGTTATTTACAGCAGTTAACTTGTAAACAGCAAGCACTGATTTTTTTTAAAAGTTATACCGAGTTGCGATCGCTTACTAGTTCCACTCTGCGAGAATTACTACCCTACCTCGTAGCTACTAAGATCACGGCTGGTTCATCTCTAGTAGAAACAACTTCTTCAGTTAAGGGACGCTTTTGGCTGGCGGGGGGCAAAATTGACAACTCACTACAGATAGGCGATAGCTGGGGATATCCTGATATCACACCGACTGATGGGATTGCCGAAACCGATTTGTTAGTTTACCATTTGTCAACAAATAATTGGGAATTAGTCAGAGCGATCGCACCGCAGTTATTTCCGGAAAAATCTGCACCAGTAGCAGCAGCAGAAAGCGCACCAATAACCCAAATACCACTTCCTGTTCCACATCACAATAGAGATTGGGCACTGGAGATTGGGGATCAGGAACAAGCAGAATCAACAACAGAAGCGGAACTTCTGCCAAATGTGGAAGAAATTAACTTTCCTCAAGCGGAAAACCAGCCTCGGTTAAGAAATAAGTTATGGCGTTCTTATCCCTGCATTCAACAGCAAAGTTCATCGGATTGTGGTGCGGCGTGTTTGGCGATGGTTTGTCAGTACTGGGGTAAACGCTTGAACCTTTACACCCTGCGAAATTTAGCACAGGTAGACCGCATGGGTGCATCTCTGCAAAATTTAGCCGCCGCAGCTGCCACCTTGGGATATGATGTGCTACCAGTACGGGCAAGTTTAGATAAGTTAGATGCTGATCCAAATCCTTGGATTGCTCATTGGCAAGGAATTCACTATGTTGTTGTCTGGCGAGTCAAAAGCGATCGCTTATTGATTTCCGATCCAGCCATCGGTAAGCGCTGGCTTTCACGTCCGGAGTTTGTCGCTAGTTGGACAGGATACGCCCTACTTTTAAACCCCACCGCAGATTTTTATAATCTCAAGAACGAAAAAATTTCTCTGGGTCGTTATTGGCACACATTGGGGCATTACCGTAAATTACTCGGTCAAATTATTCTCGCTTCCATGTTGGTGCAAGTGTTTGGGCTAGCGACTCCCTTATTTACTCAGGTGGTAATCGACCAAGTAATGCCCCTGAAAGACTTTGATACGCTGAATATTTTTGCTGTCAGCTTCCTGGGTTTAGGTATCTGGCGTGCTGTTTTAACAGCACAGCGTCAATACTTATTGGAGTATGTTGCCAATCGAATCGATATTAACTTGATTGGTCGTTTCATTAACTATACGTTGCAGTTGCCGTGGCAATTTTTTGCCTCGCGTCAAGTAGAAGACATTATTAGCCGCGTCCAAGAAAACCGCAAAATCCAATTATTTCTGACTCGTCAAGCTATCAATGGCACGATAGACACCTTCATGGTGGTGATATACCTAGGGTTAATGGCTGATTACAACTGGCAATTGACTCTCCTGGTACTGGTTTGGATGCTACTAGTTGTAATCTTGACTATCGGCACAAGTCCATTCCTCAAAAAAGCGTCGCAGGAAATTTTACAGGAATCGGCAGGACATAACACCTCGATGCGCGAAATGATTACTGGTATTGCTATAGTCAAAACCGCAGCAGCTGAATACCCAGTGCAGATGCATTGGCAAGAGCGTTTTCAGAATATGTTGAAGGTGCGGTTGCGGGGACGAAAGTTGGTGAGTAACTTGCAACTCACCAGAAGTTTGCTTAATCACGTTGGTAGCACAGTTATTTTGTGGTTTGGGGCAAATCTGGTAATTAGTGGGCAGATGACACTCGGTAGGTTTGTCGCTTTTAATCTGCTTATTAGTAATATTGCGATCGCCATTTTGGCATTGGTGGGGTTGTGGGATGAGTTCCCAGAGATCCAGATTTCTCTGGAGAGGCTGGAGGATGTCTTTGCTTCCCAGCCAGAAGAAAATTCCCCAACACCGCTACTGGTAATGCCTCCGATTCGCGGTGAAGTGCATTTTGAAAATGTTTGCTGCCGATATAACCCCGAAAACGGCAACACTTTACAAAATATCTCTTTTCAAGTGCAACCCCAGCAGACTATTGGCATTATCGGTCAGAGTGGTTCAGGTAAAAGTACTTTAGCGAATTTGCTGGCTGGTTTATATCGTCCCCACGCTGGAAGGATTTTCATTGATGGGCAAGATATTTCGCTGGTTTCTCTCCAGTCGTTGCGGAGTCAGTTGGGTTTTGTACCGCAAGATTGTTTTTTGTTTTCTGGAACCATTTTAGAAAACATCACCTTATACAGTTCGGAGTTTAGCTTAGAGCAGGCGATCGCAGCTGCAAAGTTAGCTGAAGCACATGCCTTTATTCAAGCATTACCCTTCGGTTACAACACCGAGGTAGGGGAGAGGGGTGTAACGCTTTCTGGTGGACAAAAACAAAAAATTGCGATCGCCCGCGCATTGATTAGAAATCCAGGTATTTTGATTTTGGATGAAGCGACTAGCGGACTAGATGCAGAATCGGAACTCTGCTTGCAACAGAACTTAACCAGGATGAGTAGCGATCGTACCACTTTTATCATCTCCCATCGTTTCTCTAGTGTGCGTCAAGCTGACTACATACTCGTCCTAGACAGAGGTTTTCTTGTTGAACAAGGTACTCATCAAGAATTAATGGAAATTGCTGGTCTTTATTACAACTTAGCTCAACTGCAATTACAACTATAATTCACCTGGCTCAGGTGGTTAAAGCTCAATCTACCTATAAATTTGCTTCCAGACACACTGAATAAAACTCTCTGATTCGCTGCATTCCATCAATGATATGCAGACTAAGACTGCTACATATTTTTTTCAAATATCCTCAATGGATGTTTGGTTATAGATAATTTATAAATCTTCAATAAGTCAATAGATCATAACATAAAACATTAATTACCCTAATTTTTTAACTGTGACTGCTTCAAGATTCAGCGAAGTCGCCAGCCCTAATAGCTATTAGGCTTGTATATTCAGCTTTTGGCGGTATAAATATCATCAATATCAGGGAAAACAATTCTCAATAACTCTAACCAAAGAATCCTGGGTGAGTTTTTAATGATATTTCTTTTGTTTTATCAAACAGTTGTTTATTAACTTATTTGATGGTAAATTTTTCTAGTAGATTAATTAAATTCAAAACCTCAAAGATATTACCAATAGGGGGTTAAACCCCTCATCTCTTAGTAAATAAGTGACAAAAAACAAAGTTGCACAACAAAGAAATAACATGAAAAAAAGTTCAGTAAATTTGACTGGTAGCAATGCTATAATGACGAATAAGATTAATGAGATAGAATAGTATAAATACGAAAGCTATTCTTAGTATTATTGGATAAATAAGTTTTCATACTTAAGTAAAAACAAATAAATTTATCCAAAATTGCTCTTAATTGCCGAGCAGAAAATATACAATAAATGATCAGGGTCAGTAAATTTAGATTAATAGACCAGACATTCACAAGAAGTCAAAACTGCATCTACCACGAGCTACATACAGACTTGTTTCCACTCATGGAAATTATCAAGTCAAATGCAGTAGAAACCTCAAATCAAGGGGAAAGTTTAGAAATGAAGCTCAATGATTTTTATTTTTACTACTATCTAATTCCTCAGCAGGCATCAAGCTTTACTAGTGCGATCGCCTCATTCGCCACACAGCCAATATATTTCCGAGAATAACTCAGTAACTGCAAGTCAACTGCAACACCAAAAACTGACGAAATTGATCTAGCTTCATCAAAGATAACTAACACTATGAATCAAGATATTCCTGGCATTAGTAGCAATTTCAATAAAGCAATGAATCCTCAACAATTCGATCAAATAGTGGAAGCGATTCTTGCCGGAAAGTATTCCTGGGCATGTGTTTTAATGCTACGCATAGTTGGTTATAATCCTTTACATTACATTCCTTACCGCACTTATAACCGATTGCTGAAAGAAAACACCCAAGTTAGCAGAACGCACCAACAGCATAACGAAAGTATGAAAACTGCTCAACCGTCGGCTAGTAAAAGGTCTGATATGAAGAGTTCACCAGGTTGCTTAAGTAAAATTAAAGACCTGGCTTATCTTGAAGTAGTGGGAAATCAAACCAGAGAAATTCGTGGTGGTAGTTTAAATAATTCATCGGCAAAGCAAATGCACGAATCTCAACCCATATCATTGGCATTAAACCCTGAAAAAGCTGAAGATGAATCATTGAAAATCTGTGAATTTAATTAAACAATCTATTGCATTAATAGATCATGCTTCACAGATTATTGGGAGTGTTAACGCCTGCCATACTATGTATTTCTCATGAGTATGGTAGGTTTTTTATATAATTTTACAGTTGCATAAACTGCTAAAAAAATTTGTTTTTCAAAAATTTATATTTTAAGTATTTCATCCTAAATACGAAAACTATTGCCAAAATGGCAAATATTTTCTAACAAGATCCTATAGATTATAAATAACTACTCAACAAGAGGTGATGAAAAAAATTAATTTACAACGATAAAATCAATGATTATCTGACTATGAAACACATATAACTGATTGCAGTTGCTGAAGCAGTCAGTATATCAGGGAGTAAACAACTCCTCAACCAAAAATAACGATGTGACCGTTGCGAATGGTGGTTCTTTTTTCGGCAGAAGTTAAAGCAAATAAAAGTTAGATTAGCGTCTCCCCGCCATCCTAACTTTGAATGTTTTCTATCGAGTCTCTAAACGTGGGGAAACTGGATAGAGCTTCTTGGCTGAAGTTGGTGTTATTTGAGTTTAAAAGCTGACGATTAACACCTTCACCAGCAGCGAAAAAGGAAAAAGTGACGATTCCATCATTGTTATGGCTGATAGAACTTACGCTTTTCTTGCAAATATCTTAATCCTTTTTCTCCCAAATAGGATTCTTTCCGCTTTATAAGTTTACAATTTATATAGTAATTTCTGGAAGCTACTTAACTTTTTTAGCTTCCAGTTTTTTATATTTTTCAAAGCGATGAACTAAAACCTTGTTTAACTGGTTATTTAACAACCTAAATACCAATGAGTGACCTTTCTAAAATAGTTATTGAAGCCGAAGAAATTATCAACTTCCTCAAAAAAGAAATGAGTTTAAAGGAAGTATATCAAAAAATTCTATTTGATAAGGTGATATGGCATGTAGCTGAGGAAAGAGGAATAACTGTGACGACAGCCGAGATTGAGGCTGAAGCGAATCGCCAGCGCCGCGAACAGCGATTAGAGAAAGCTACAGACACACTAGCATGGTTAACGGATCAATTAGTTACTCCCAGTGACTGGGAAATGAAAATTCGCGATCGCCTGTTGTCACAAAAATTAGCTCAAGCATTATTTGCTCAAGAAGTAGAACAGTTTTTTATCCACAAGCGCCTAGAGTTTGAGCAGGTAATTCTCTATCAAATCATTGTTGACTCTGAAAAACTGGCTCAAGAAATTTACTATCAAATAGAAGATCAAGAAATCAGTTTTTATGATGCCGCTCACCTCTATAATATTGATGCTCAACGCAGGCAAAAGTGCGGTTATGAAGGAAGAATCTATCGTTTTTCTCTCCAGCTAGATATAGCCGCGATCGTATTTAGAACACCACCTAAACAGTTGATAGGCCCTTTAAAAACTGAGCAAGGTTATCATCTTTTAATGGTGGAAGAGTTCCTTCCTGCTGAATTAACACCTGAAAAATATTTAGAAGTTCTCAATAATATGTTTCAAAATTGGCTAGTTAAAGAACTAGACTCTTTACTCAATTCATCTTTACCTAATTATTTACTGAACTGAATAAAATTTTTGTACACAAAAGGCTCAGACAATAATGCCTGAGCCTCTACTAAATTCAATTAAGTTCCTCAAACTAAATGTGCTCAGAAATAGCACTTGTTTTGTGAAACTGAGGCAGAATTAAAGTATCAGAATAATGGTCTGAGAGCTGTTTATCTACCTAATTGACTTTATTTCGTTTAGTAACGGTTACGGAAGTTGCCACCGCCACCGCCTCGGTTACCCCCAAAGGAACCTCTATCTTCCTTGGGTTTAGCCTTATTGACTTTTAGGTCACGTCCCATCCATTCAGCTCCATCAAGGGCATCAATAGCTGCTGTTTCTTCAGCTTCTGTACCCATTTCTACAAAAGCGAAGCCACGCACACGACCTGTTTCACGGTCAGTAGGTATTTGTACCCGTCTTACAGAACCATACTCTGTAAACACAGCAGTTAGAGCATCTTGGGTAACTTCGTAAGAAAGGTTGCCTACATAAATTGACATAGAATGTCTCCAAAATCACAAGAGTGTAGAGATTTAGATTTCGGAGAGAAGTCTGTAAATACCACAAGGAAAAAGCCTGTCAATACTAAAAACAAACGCTGTCGCCGAATTAACTCTCAACAGAGATTGTGACACATATTTTAACTAACAGGGCAAAAGCGAGAAAAACTGTAATAAAAATTTATATTATGCAGATTTTATCACCCCACCCCTGGCAAAGGGTGGGGAAAGGCAGGGTTAAATGTTTAAAACCTACAAGTCAGGAGGCAAAATCACTTGGTCAATCGCATGGATCACACCATTACTACCTTTGATATCTGCCTGAACTACCTTGGCATCATTTACCATCACACCAGCAGAATCAACTTTGACGCTAATTGCGCCACCTTCAACACTTTTGACTTCTCCAGATTTCAAATCAGTAGATAAGACTGTACCACTGACAACATGGTAAGTTAATAGCTTTAGCAAGATTTCTTTATTTTCTGGCTTCAATAAATCTCTGACAGCATCTTGCGGTAATTTGGCAAATGCAGCATCAGTGGGCGCAAAAACTGTTAAGTCATCTTGACCTTGCAAAGCTTCTGTCAATCCTGCTGCTTTTAAAGCCTTGGTTAAGGTTGTGAAAGAAGGGCTTGATTCTGCCAATGCTAACAAGGTTTTGTCTTGAGTATCAGTTGTACCTGTCTCTGGGGTAGTTGTGGGGGGTGTTGTAGCTGGGGGAGTACTTGGAGTAGGTGTAACTTCAGTGGGTGAAGTGCGGCTACCACGGTTATAAGGAGGTTCGTTAAAAATACTTGGTCTGGGATTTAATGCCCCACCGCCCTGTGCTACTAAATTATTACTTGTCTCATTTGCTCCAGATGGTAAAGTGACTAGGAGACTAACACCTGCTATTCCTACTACACCTACCAAATTGGTGAGCAATTTGCTGTAATTTACCTTCATAAATTTTGTTTGTCTTGCTTTTAAACAGTTACATAAAGATTTATAACACTTCGCTACGCATAATATCTAACAGAGGCACCAATATTTTTGGTCAAAAAAATAATGTACTAGCTTGAAAGTAGGAAATAGTTTACAAGTGACAGGGAATAGGAGAAGAGATCATTTTCTGTATCTCTGCGGTTGAAAAGTAACTAATTTAACTACAGAGGCGTAGAGAATACAGAGAATAGCGAATTCTTGTGTCAAAATCGAACTCACCTTGAAAATTCAAAAAATGTTGGCGACACACATAGCGACTGTCACATTATTTTCGGCAATTGGTACCACCCCCCCACGAAAGTGGCTCGCCTATGTGTATTTCAAAAGTCAGATAAAATCCTATATATGGATAAATTAGGTGAAGTATTTTCTAAACAAATGCTTATCATTAACCAGAATTGATATATCAAATCAACATACCTGCTTTTAGTTTTAAAGATAAATTTTTACTTATATAACCAATCTAATATTTGTTTATAATTGCTTGTTCAAAGTTCACCACTTTGACAAAAAAGCTTGTAAACTAAATTTTAATACAGCGAATGAACTCAAGGAAACTTCGAGAAAAGCCAAGAAATTTAACTGTTTTTATTTACTCAGTAGTCATTCCAGCTATTTCTGTCATGAAATAGTTGGAATTGACTTACTAAGTCTAGTGAAGAAAGTTTGTATGTTGTGCAAGAAACATCTGTTTTACTGGCATTTATTATCTTGTTCAAAAAAATTTAAATTCGACTCAAGAGGCTATTATGACAGAGTTTTTTAATCAAATTTCTCGCCGTAAATTTATAACAACAGCAGGAGTATCGGCAAGTGCTGTGTTCCTCAAAGGTTGTTTAGGAAATCCACCGGAAAATACAGGAGGTACGCAATCTTTGCCAACTGCTCAACCTGCGGCTAATATCAGCGCAGAACAAGCACCAGAAGTCACCACAGTTAAGTTGGGATATATTCCCATTGTGGAAGCTGCACCTTTAATTATTGCCAAAGAAAAAGGCTTTTTTGCTAAGTATGGACTGACCGATGTAGAGCTTTCTAAACAAGCTTCTTGGGGTGCTGCTAGAGATAACGTAGAAATTGGTTCGGCTGGTGGTGGAATTGATGGTGGTCAATGGCAAATGCCCATGCCACATTTAATTACTGAAGGTTTAATTACTAAAGGCAATCAGAAGATTCCCATGTATGTATTATGTCAATTAATTACACATGGGAATGGAATTGCGATCGCCAACAAACACCAAGGTAGCGGTATAGGCTTAAACCTAGCTAGTGCTAAGTCTTTATTCTCCAAACTCAAAGCCTCACCCACGCCTTTTACAGCCGCCCAAACCTTCCCCGCCGTTAACCAAGATTTCTGGATTCGCTACTGGTTAGCAGCCGGTGGTATTGACCCCGATGCAGACGTGAAATTGCTCACAGTCCCATCAGCGCAAACCGTCGCCAATATGAAGACAGGGACAATGGATGCCTTCAGCACTGGCGATCCCTGGCCTTTCCGCATCGTCAAAGACAAAGTTGGCTTCATGGCTGCATTAACAGCAGAAATTTGGAAGAATCACCCCGAAGAATATCTCGCTATGAGGGCTGACTGGGTTGATCAACATCCCAAAGCGACAAAAGCACTATTAAAAGGCATCATGGAAGCTCAACAATGGTGCGATAACTTTGATAACCGCCAAGAAATGGCGAACATTTTGGCAGAACGGGCTTACTTTAACGTGCCAGTTGATGTTTTAATTGACCCATTTATGGGTAAATACGATATGGGTGAAGGTCGTCAAATTGATGATAAATCAATGGCAGCTTTGTATTGGAAAGATGAAAAAGGCAGCGTTTCTTATCCTTACAAGAGCCATGATTTATGGTTTATTACCGAAAGTGTGCGTTGGGGATTTTTGCCCAAAGATTACATTGATAATAACGCCGCCAAGGCTAGAGCATTAATCGATAAAGTTAACCGTGAGGACATTTGGAAAGAAGCTGCAAAAGAAGCAGGAATTGCGGCGGCTGATATTCCCACAAACACATCCCGTGGTGTAGAAGAATTTTTTGATGGGGCAAAATTTGACCCAGAAAACCCAGAAGCATATCTCAAGAGTCTGCAAATTAAAAAAGTTAGTCAGTCAATCGAGACACAATATATCGCATAAGAGAATCGGAGAACAAAATTCATGACACTCGCTCAACGAAGACCAGGCACCTCTAAATTAGATAACAGTTTCATATCTCGATTGCAAAAACAATTTCCTGAGCTTGTCCCACCATTTATCGCGATCGCAATTTTTCTAGTTATCTGGCAACTATTTTCATGGACTCCTGGCGCGACATTACCAGGGCCAATTAAGGTTGTACAAGATACTTGGATTTTGATTTTATATCCCTTTTATGACAAAGGCGGCATTGATAAAGGATTATTTTGGCAGATTTGGGCTAGTCTGCAACGAGTAGCTATTGGTTACTCTTTGGCTGCCGTATTTGGTATTGCTTTAGGCATTGTCATTGGTGTTAATAAAACCATGTCTAAAGCTTTAGATCCTCTGTTTCAGTTATTGCGAACTGTCCCGCCGTTAGCTTGGGTGCCTATTTCCTTAGCAGCCTTACGCCAAAATGAACCCGCCGCGCTGTTTGTCATATTTATCACCGCAATTTGGCCAATTCTCATTAACACGGCTGTAGGTGTCAAAGAAATTCCTCAAGACTATAACAACGTTGCCAAAGTGCTGCAACTTTCCCGAAAAGATTATTTCTTGAACATTCTGATTCCTGCTGCTTTACCTTACATTTTTACAGGTTTAAGAATTGCGATTGGTTTAGCTTGGTTGGCAATTATCGCTGCCGAAATCGTCATGTCAGGTATCGTAGGTATCGGTTTCTTCATCTGGGATGCCTACCAGAACAACTACATCAGCGAAATTATCTTGGCACTAGTCTACATCGGTGCAGTGGGTTTGTTACTAGACAAACTCATGGCTTGGATTCAAAACCTAATTTTACCAGCAGAACAAAAGTAGGTTACAGGTTACAGGTTATAGGTTACAGAGCAATCCCTAATCCCCAATCCCCTATGTCAGTATTCGTTGCTGTTGACCAAATTGAAAAAGTTTTTGAGTTAACCGGCGGTGGTAAATATATTGCCATCAAAGGAATTAACCTCCAGATTAAAAAAGGTGAATTTGTTTCTTTGATTGGTCACTCCGGTTGTGGTAAATCCACTTTATTAAATATGATTGCTGGGTTGGATTTACCAACTGAAGGTATAGTGACACTGGAAGGACAGAGAATAACTAAACCAGGACCAGACCGGATGGTGGTCTTCCAAAATTATTCTTTGTTGCCTTGGCGGACGGTGAGAGAAAATATTTCCTTGGCTGTAAACTCAGTTATGAAGGGAATACCAGAAGCTGAACGCAAAACGATTGTAGAAAAACATCTAGATATGGTGGGTTTGCGTCCCCATGCAGATAAACAGCCGGGTATGTTATCAGGTGGACAAAAACAACGAGTTGCGATCGCCCGTGCCTTAGCCATTCGTCCTAAACTACTACTATTAGATGAACCCTTTGGCGCGTTGGATGCCCTCACTAGGGGTAACTTGCAAGAACAGTTAATGCAAATCTGCGAAGAAAATGAAGTCACGGCAGTCATGGTGACTCACGACGTAGATGAAGCAGTGTTGTTGTCTGACAAAATTGTCATGCTCACCAACGGCCCCGAATCCAAAATTGGTGACATCCTCGAAGTAGATATTCCCAGACCCCGCAAACGCATGGAAGTAGTAGAACATCCCAGCTACTACAGTTTGCGGAGTGAGATGATTTACTTCCTCAACCAGCAAAAACGAGTAAAGAAAATTCGCGCCCGCAAAACCGCAGATGTCTCTCGTCATGGGTTAGAAAAAGTTAACTTAGAAATTGGCTTCTTACCCTTGACTGCTTGCGCCCCCTTAGCCATTGCCAAAGAAAAAGGTTTCTTCATCAAGTATGGTTTAGATGAAGTCAACCTCGTGCGGGAAACTAGCTGGCGGGGTATCGTCGATGGCATAAGTGGCGGTTATCTCGATGCAGCTCAAATGCCTTCAGGAATGCCCATGTGGTTAACACTGGGAGGACATGATAACCGACCTCTCCCTGTTGCCACCGCCCTTACCATGACCCGCAACGGTAATGCCATCACCTTGGCAAAACGCTTTTATGATCAAGGTGTCCGCACCTTATCGGACTTCAAAAATTACCTGCTGCGTACCCGCGACCAACGCCACACAATGGGGGTAGTCCATCCCGCATCTATGCACAACTTACTACTGCGTTACTGGTTAGCGGCTGGTGGTATTGACCCCGATTTAGATGTGGACATGAAGACCATTCCCCCCGCCCAGATGGTAGCCGACTTGCAAAACAAAAGTATTGATGGTTATTGCGTGGGTGAACCTTGGAACTACCGCGCCGCCGTGGAAGGTGTAGGCTTTACTATTGCTACCGACTTGGAAGTGTGGTTGGGACATCCGGGTAAAGTCCTCGGTGTGCGGGAAGAATGGGCAGAAAGGTATCCTAACACCCATATTGCCTTGACTAAAGCTTTGCTGGAAGCCTGTGAATACTGTTCTAGACCAGAAAATGCCGAAGAAGTCAGAACAATTGTGGCAGGTAGAGATTACGTCAGCACTGATTTAGATTACATCCAACTGGAAGACCCCAATAACCTTACCTGTGACTTAGACCATCCATTGCAAGACTACGCCCACCACCAGTTTTTTGCCCAGTCAGCCATCAACCGCCCCAGTCGTACCGAACAAATCTGGATTATGAGTCAGTTAGCGCGTTGGGGTGACACACCTTTCCCCAGAAACTGGGTAGAAGTTGTAGAACGGGTTTGCCGTGTGCGCGTCTTCAGTACCGCCGCCAGAGAATTAGGACTAGATATCAACTATACTCGCCAACCCATTCAGCTTTTTGATGGGACTCCCTTTAACGCCGATGACCCCATAGCCTATCTCAACAGCTTGCAAATTAAGCGTGATTTCTCCATTGCGGAAGTTATCCTCGACTCGCCGACAAGAAGAGTTGCGTAAATATCATGTGTGAATAGGGATGATTTTTGTGGGGTAGGCATCCAGAAATCAAAGGAACAGGCAAGATGCCCATCCCCCAAAACCAACAAAATCACCCTACAAATATGCAACACCAAAAATAATTTTTCCCCCACTCCCCAACCATGCAAAACCGCAGATTTAGTGTTACCGAAACCACCAAAAACAGACAAGAACAACTATCAGCAATTGCAACCAATAGCAGACCTTTCCTCGAAATTAAAGACGTTACCAAAGTCTATCCCACCAAGAAAGGCCCCTTCACCGTCCTTGATGGCGTTAACTTAAATGTAGAAAAGGGTGAATTTATCTGCGTCATCGGTCACTCTGGCTGTGGTAAATCGACACTGCTAAATATGGTGTCGGGTTTTAACTTTCCTACCTCCGGGCAAGTATTACTGGAAGGTCAACCAATCACCAAACCAGGGCCAGATAGAATGGTGGTGTTTCAAAACTATGCCCTGCTTCCTTGGCGAACTGCATTTGAAAATATCTACTTAGCTGTGAACGCCGTTTATCCCCACAAGCCAGAACCAGAGAAAAGGGCGATTGTGCGGGAACATTTGGCAATGGTGGGACTAGCTGACGCTATGGAAAAAAAACCTCTGCAAATGTCCGGCGGTATGAGACAACGGGTTTCCATTGCCCGTGCTTTGGCAATTCGTCCCAAAGTCCTGATTTTAGATGAACCTTTCGGTGCATTGGATGCCATTACCAAAGAGGAATTACAAGAAGAACTGTTGAAGATTTGGAATGAAAATCGCTGCACAGTATTAATGATTACTCACGATATTGATGAGGCGCTATTTTTAGCTGACAAATTGGTAATGATGACTAACGGCCCCCACGCCAAAATCGGTGAAGTATTGGAAATTCCCTTTTCTCGCCCACGCGATCGCGCCCTGATCATGGAAGATCCACAATACTATAAACTACGTAATTATGCCCTAGATTTTCTCTTTAACAGGTTTGCCCATGATGATGTGGGCTGATACCTCTCACTCTGAATGATTCAGTATCAGATATCCAAGAATCACTTCTTGGCTTTCCTGGTTGCTCCCTGATGTGCGGGGCTGGCGCTCCGCAAACGGGATTTCGACACGGAAGCAATGCGATTTCGTTAAATCCCACATTCCGCACCCAGAACTGTCATATGAACAAGGAATCTTTCTTCAACAAAAGTTTATCTATTTTTGCGTTTGCACAACTCTCTGAGCGGCGAATGCACTGGATTCGTTGGATACTGACGATCGCATGGCTGTTAATCATTGCATCGTTATTCTCCGATCCTTGGACTGTGGCACTAACAACGCCCAATCATCCTTGGAGTCCTTTACGGTTGCCAGATGAGTGTATTGCAGTACAAGGACAATGCTTAGTTGAACAGCCCTATCCTTTGGGTACTACTTTGTTTTGGGGAGCGATCGTGCCTGCGGCGATTTTCATTTTATTGGTGTTTGGACATGAATTATGGCGACGCATTTGCCCCTTATCCTTTTTGTCTCAAATTCCTCGAGCATTGGGTTGGCAACGGCAATTCAAACGGGAAAATGCCAAGACAGGTAAAGTCCGCTATGAACTAGCAAAAGTAAAGTCAGATTCCTGGTTGGGGAAAAATTATCCCTACGTCCAGTTTGGCTGGTTCTTTGTCGGATTATGCGGACGGATTTTGTTTTTTAATGCCGATCGCCTAGTTCTGGCATTGTGGCTACTATTGACGATCGCATCTGCTATTACCGTTGGCTATCTTTACAGTGGTAAATCCTGGTGTAATTACTTCTGCCCCATGGCTCCAGTGCAACGCATTTATAGCGAGCCAGGAGGGTTATTCGGCAGTAAAGCTCATACCAGCGAACAGATGATTACTCAATCCATGTGCCGTACAGTTTTACCGGATGGCAAAGAGCAGAGCGCCTGTGTGGCCTGTCAAAATCCCTGTATTGATATCGACTCTGAGCGAGCCTACTGGGATGGTTTGAATAAACCGGAAGAATCATGGCTGCGATACGGCTATGTAGGGTTAGTCATTGGCTATTTTGTCTACTACTATCTGTATGCAGGCAATTGGAACTATTACTTTTCTGGTGCATGGGTACGGCAAACCGACCAACTAGCATCATTATTGAGTCCCGGATTCTATCTATTTGGCCAAGCGATTAATATTCCTAAGCTGATTGCTGTTCCTCTCACATTAGGTGCTACTACCGTGGTCGGCTATCAGTTAGGTCGTTGGATGGAACAACGGGCAAAAGCTTATAGCCGGAATCACGATCTGAAATTGAGTTCAGAAATCATTCGACATCGAATTTTTACGCTTTGTACCTTTGGAATTTTTAATTTCTTCTTTATTTTTGGTGGTCGTCCTTTAGTTCAACTGCTGCCGCTTTGGGGTCAATACATTTATGATTTGGGTCTTGTGTTGCTGAGTACGCTTTGGCTCTATAAAACCTGGCAGCGCAACCCTGAACTGTATTCGAGAGAAAATTTAGCTAGTCGTTTCCGCAAGCAGTTAGAGAAATTGCAGCTGAATATTTCCCAGTTCTTAGAAGGACGTTCCTTGAGTGATTTGAACACACATGAAGTCTACATTTTGGCACGAGTTCTGCCAGGTTTTACCAGAGAGAAGCGGCATGAAGCGTATAAGGGCGTTGTTCGAGAAGCATTGGAAGAAGGATACATCAACTACTCCAGTAGCTTAGAAGTTTTGCAGCAATTGCGGCAGGAATTAAGCATTACTGATGATGAACACCGGGAGGTGTTGGAAGAACTGGGCATTGAAGATCCAGAACTACTCAATCCCTCTCGTCAACGAAGTTTAGAGAATCAAATTCGCTTGAGTGGCTACCGCAAATCGCTGGAGCGACTGATGTTATTGCAGAAAAAACAAATTGGCAGTTTCAGCAGCAGTGCTTTGAATACGTTGATGGGAGAAAACGCAGCCGAAATTCGTGCCTTGCGTCGCCAATATTCAATCACCGCTAAGGAAGAAGCCTGGATTTTGAGCGGCATTTCTCCTGAAGCTGGGAACCTTCGGAGAGCTGAATTTCTGCTTGCCCAATTGCCCACTTTAATTTCCTGCTATCGCGCACTTCATCAACCGATGCTACACAAGTACAGAGCAGTTTTGATGCTATTGCGAGACAGTATTCATCACAAGAAGCAATTGATTGTGCGAACCATTCTCGAAACGCTGGAAACACTGCAAACTGACTCAGGGGCGATCGCTCTTGCCGAATCGTTAGGACAGTTAGCACCAGCAGTTTTGGCAGAGCTGTTAGAACTTGAGAACTGGCGCGTTCGGCTTCATCCAGATGTCTTGCAGAATTTAACTCCACTACCAGGACAATCCAGTACTTGCTCACTAGATGATTCTCCTGAAGCAATCTTGAGGTCTTTGGCACCTCTGCTACACGATCAAAATCCCCTGATTCCCACAGCCTGCCTTTACATCATTGCCCAACTTGACCTTGAGCAAAGTAAAGCGATCGCCCGTGATTTTTCTAATGTCCACAACTCACCTTTATTTCAAGAAACTGCCAAAATTCTTCTATCCCTATCTGAGCCGGATCTACCTCTAACAACATTTCCCATGTTGGAGAAAGTAGTGCATCTATTCAATAGTGATTTCTTTCACCGAATGCACAGCGAAACCTTAATTGCTCTCGCCGAGCGCTCCGAAGTCAGAACCTACTCCACCAACGAGGTGATTACAGAAGCAGGCGATACTTGCCGAGAATTGCTGTTATTAATTGAAGGAGATGCCAAAATTCACTTCTATTTACACAACGAGGAGGTGCGAGTAGAGAAACTTCACCCAGGGCAAACCCTAGATGAGTTAGAAGTCTTGGCGCATAGTGACTCAAAAAACACCATTATTGCTGACAATAAAATCACGCGCATTTTAGCAGTTTCTGTTGATGCCTTTGATGATTTTCTGGATCTCGATCACGATTTTGCTCGGCGTGTTTTGGAGATGGAAAGTCGGCAACTCCAGAGATTTATGCGATCGTTTCAAACTTTATAGCAAAAAGCGCTAGCTAAGGTATAGCTTTTTTCATTTAGACAGAATCAAGTTGTTGAGGATACAATGAATATTTTTAATCATTTTTCCCTACCAGTAAGTCTGGTTAGGGAATTTTTTATAAAAATTATCTATCAATACTTAAAGTTGCTAAAATTGACAATTTCTATTAATTTAACATGAGTTCGACAAATATCAAAAACCCCTCTCCAAACCTCTCCCCTGCAAGGAGAGAGGCTTTGAAACCTTGATTTTTCGTTGGTAATTAAGGATATTTAAGCCCCTCTGGGCGTCGGAGAGGGGTTGGGGTGAGGTCTATCGAATTCACGTTACTTATACAAAAGTAAATTAACCAAAGAACATTAAATAAATGAAACACAATAATTTCATACTACCGAAATCATGTGTTATTTGTAGAGCCAAACCTAAGGATAAATGGTTAATAATATTTTTGGTATTTCGAGCTTGGCTCGATCCTACTCAACTAAAATGGCAGAACTTTTGGATAATTAAAATTGATAACCGTGTGATAGCCATTGGACAATTAAGAAACTTTTATCTTGCACAAGAATTAGGTAGTTTATTTGTTCTGCCAGCTTGGCGAAAGCAAGGTTTAGGAACTTTTATGACGCAACATTTAATTAATCAAGCTACTCAACCTCTTTATCTAAAATGTGTAGAACATCGCCTAGTAAATTTTTATATAAAACAAGGATTTATACCTGTTAAATTCAAGGATTTACCATCTGCGCTGCAATATAAATTTCGACTATCTCAAGCGCGAAAGAAGTATTTTAAGGGTTTTGTTGTATTTATGAAATATCAAAAAATAGATGAACTTACACAAGAATTCACAGAAAATTAGCCAAGCATTTAACTTTTTTATCGATTAATTTGGAGATAAATTGCTGGATTTTCCCGGAAAGTTACATAAAGTAAAGATACAATAAAAGCGTTGTTCGATTAATCAGCTAAAAGGTATAGATTATGCTGGAATTATACCAATGGGAACTATCTCATTACTCAGAAAAAGTACGGTTAATTCTAGATTATAAAGGGCTGGATTACCGAAAAATAGAGGTTACACCTGGAATTGGCCAAGTAGATTTGTTCCGGCTGACTGGTCAAAGACAAGTGCCCGTTTTGAAGGACGGTAATAGATATATTGTGGATTCCACGGAAATAGCTAAGTATTTAGACTTAGAATATCCTGAGCGCCCACTGATACCCCAAGATTCTCAGAAACGGGGTTTATGCTTATTGATCGAGGAATGGGCAGATGAATCAATAGGTGTCAAAAGCAGAACTTCTCTTTTTTCTACCATTAGTCAAGACCAAAATTTCCGTAAGTCTTTATTACCTACCTCCACACCAGATATACTAAAAAATTTGGTTGAAGGAGTACCTAGAGACTTATTGACTATTTTGGGCTTTGGGGTGGGTTATAGTCCAGATGTGATTAAATCAGCGATCGCGGACTTAAAACAAGACTTAGAAGCGCTGACACTATTGTTAGTGGATAGTCCTTATTTAACAGGAGATGAACCTACTTTAGCTGATTTAGCAGTGGCAGGTTTGTCGATGTTGCTGAAGTTCCCCGAAGGCCCCTATTTGGATTTACCAGCAGGTCTTAGAGGCAAAGGTGTGCCGGGTTTAGCAGATAATCCCGATTATGAACCATTCTTTGCTTGGCGCGATCGCCTCTATGCCCAATTTCGCAAACCATTAATCGGTTTACCGCCAACTGGAAGTGCGCCTACTTCTATTCAAATTGAATAAGTGATAGGGTGTGCCGAAGATGAGGAGGATAAGGGAGAATAAACTACAATTCAACATAAGATAAACACTCAACAGGATGACAGTCTCTCTACTTCCACTCAGCACACAGAAAGGAAGCACTTAACATAATGAATTCGGCACAACCATTAGGTTCGGTAATACAAGGTTCTCTGACTGGGGGATTAGAAGTACGATTACACCCTGATATTTCCGTTGAAGATATGCGGGTGGGTAAATTTTTAGTTGTGCAAGGATTGCGATCGCGTTTTTTCTGTATGCTTACAGATGTAGCTTTGGGCACTGCAAATGCGCGCATTATTGCCAATCCCCCCAGTTGGGAAGATACTTTTTTACGAGAAGTTTTAGCCGGTAGTGGAACATACGGTACTGTCAATCTCTCACCGATGTTGATGTTCACTCCCGAATCTGATGAATCTTTGTCGTCAAGCAATGGCAAAGCTGCCAATTCCTTCGCAGCATCAGCAACTAATTTAGCCTCGTTTCAGCCCCAAACCAGCACCACAATGGAATTGCTGCCGGTTAAAACAATTCCCAGCCACTTTAGCCAAGTTTACGAAGCAAGTGTTGAGGATTTTCGTAAAGTATTTGGCTGGGAAGATGATCCCCAAAGGCGCAATTTTTCTATTGGTAAACCTTTAGATATGGATGTGCCTATTTGTATTGATTTAAATCGCTTTGTTGAACGCAGTAACGGGGTTTTTGGTAAATCAGGTACTGGTAAATCCTTTCTCACACGTTTACTTTTAGCTGGGGTAATTCGCAAAAGTGCGGCGGTAAACTTAATTTTTGATATGCATTCTGAGTATGGCTGGGAAGCGGTAGCCGAAGGTAAGAATGTTAATACTGTTAAAGGCTTAAAACAATTATTTCCTGGTAAAGTCGAAGTTTATACCCTCGATCCCGAATCAACAAAACGTCGGGGTGTGCGCGATTCTCAAGAACTATATCTGAGTTATGAACAAATTGAAGTTGAAGATATCAAGTTATGTAGTCGAGACTTAGGGTTATCGGATGCAGCTTTGGATAACGCGAATATTTTGTATAGCGAGTTCGGTAAATCTTGGATTGTGCAGCTGCTGAACATGACTAATGAAGAAATCGAAATGTTCTGCGAAGAAAAGCGGGGACATAAAGGTTCAATTATGGCATTACAGCGCAAACTCCTACGCATGGATAGTTTAAAGTATATGCGAGCAGTTTGCCCCCAGAATTACATTAGTAAAATTTTGCAGTCCTTAGAAGCTGGGAAGAATGTTGTTGTAGAGTTTGGTTCCCAGTCAAATATGCTTTCTTATATGTTGGTGACTAATATGATCACCAGACGTATTCATGAACATTACGTTAAAAAAGCAGATAAATTCTTACAAAGCAAAAATCCTAGCGATCGCCCCACACCATTAATGATTACCATTGAAGAGGCGCATCGTTTCCTTGACCCAGCCGTGGTACAAAGTACTATCTTTGGCACTATTGCGCGGGAACTACGAAAATATTTCGTCACCCTACTAGTAGTAGACCAACGTCCATCGGGAATCGATAATGAAGTCATGTCCCAGATTGGTACTCGCATCACCGCTTTGCTCAATGATGATAAAGATATTGAAGCAATTTTCACTGGCGTATCTGGTGCTGGTGGTTTGCGGTCAGTATTAGCCAAGTTAGACTCTAAGCAACAAGCCTTAATTTTAGGTCATGCCGTTCCCATGCCGGTGGTGGTGCGGACTCGTCCCTACGACGCAACTTTCTATGCAGAAATCGGTGATCCCGCCTGGGAAGAAAAGCCAGATGCAGAGGTATTCGCTGCGGCTGAATTAGCCAAAGCTGACCTGGGTTTTTAGTTTGTTTTATCTTCTCTTGTTTTCAGGAGATTCCAAGCTGCTGTGTCTATGGCTGCATCAATATAAATTAAGCTGAGATAGTGAGCAGTTCTCACAGCATCCACATATTGAAATAACTTTAAACGAGGTACACGCAATGGGCTATTTAGCAAAGCAACCAATTCAATCACAACATAATTGGTTGTGATCATCTCTAAATTTTGCCGTCGTGCTTGCTGAAACCACTGTTTTGCTTGTTCATGGTAAGATTCAGTAGCAACAAATAAATTAGCCCACCCTGATGTATCTATAAAAACTTTATTCGGCAATTCTCAACTCCTGATGTAAACTCTCTTGGAGATAATGATCGTGATTCTCTCCAAGAGCAGAATTCTCAAATCTTAATGTACCCAATAGCGGCAAAATCGGATCTTCTTCATGAGGATTCTTGAACTGTAGTGATTTAGCCAATGATTGTAGAATTAATTCCTCTAAAGATATATTTAATTTTTCAGCTTGAATTGTTAATTGATGTTCTAGCTCATCTGACAACTGAATTGTTAATATTTTACTCATACAATCATCCCATTTGATTTATGTTTGGCTTTATCTCTCTTTATCTAGGATAATCTCTACTGCTTGTACTAAACACAAAAACCCGCGCTGGCAGATGTTTGTGTAGTTACGTGAATTATATAAAACTGCTGCTAAAACTCCGCGCTTTGTGGTGTCCGGGGGAACGGGATGACATCGCGGATATTTCCCATACCCGTCATAAATTGCACAAGTCTTTCAAACCCTAAACCAAAACCAGCGTGAGGAACAGTACCATAACGGCGTAAATCCAAATACCACCACAAATCTTCTGGCTGCATTCCTTGCGCTAATATCCGGCGTTCTAGTACATCTAGGCGTTCTTCCCGTTGGGAACCACCAATAATTTCGCCAATTTTAGGTGCAAGAATATCCATGGCGCGCACGGTATTCTCATCATCATTCAACCGCATATAAAAGGCTTTGATTTGCGCTGGATAATCTGTGACAATTACAGGTTTTTTAAACAGTTGTTCTGCTAGGTAGCGTTCGTGTTCTGATTGTAAATCTAAACCCCAACTTACTGGATATTCAAACTTAATATCGGCTTTTTCTAAAAGTTTGACTGCTTCTGTATAAGTTAAGCGCTCAAATTGATTATTAATAATATTATCGGCTGTTGCTAATACAGTATTATCAATACGTTGATTGAAAAATTCCATGTCTTCTGGGCATTTTTCCAACACATATTGGAAAACGTGTTTGAGAAATGCTTCAGCTAAATCCATATTGCCATCTAGGTCACAAAAAGCCATTTCTGGCTCGACCATCCAAAATTCTGCTAGGTGGCGGGACGTATTGGAATTTTCTGCACGGAATGTCGGGCCGAAGGTGTAGACGTTGCTAAACGCCATAGCCATAACTTCCGCTTCCAACTGACCACTAACTGTTAAATACGTGGGTTTACCAAAAAAGTCTTGGGTGTAATCTATGGCTTGGTTTTCTGTGCGGGGAATATTCTGAAGATCCAAGCTAGTAACGCTAAAAAGTTCACCCGCACCTTCGCAGTCGTTAGCAGTAATTACGGGTGTATGTACCCACAAAAAGCCTCTTTCTTGGAAGAATTGGTGAATTGCTGTAGAACAGGCATTTCTGACGCGGAAAACTGCACCAAAGGAATTAGTCCGCGATCGCAAGTGTCCAATGGTGCGTAAAAATTCAAATGAGTGGCGTTTCTTTTGCAGTGGATATGTTTCGGGATCAGCTTCCCCGTAGACTTTCACAGCTTCGGCTTTTAACTCAATGCGCTGTCCTTTACCTTGAGAAGCCACTAGTACCCCACTCACCTCAACAGCAGCGCCTGTATTCAGCTGTTTGATGATTTCTGCGTAACCTGGCAAATCCTGATTGATGACGACTTGCAAATTAGCTAGTGATGAGCCGTCATTGACTTCTATAAAAGCAAACCCTTTTAACTCGCGTTTCGTTCTTACCCAGCCTTGAACCACGAAAGACTCATCAGGTTGACCACTTGGCAATATTTCTGCAATTCGACGATTTACCATATTTACCCAACACAGGACTTTAATATCCAGCCTATAATAACGCCCATTCCACCAAAGCGGACGGCTTGCCAGAAAGGTTTTTTCAGACTACGCCAAGAAAATAGCTGGCTTTCTAAGTTTATTTCTAGCACTTCCAACTGCTGTTGAATGTGCTGCAACTCGGCTTTAATTTCTGGTGTCTGGTGTTTATTTTGTTGCAATTCGTGGCGACGCTGTTGCCATTGTGCCTGTTGCTGACGATCTCGTTGCACTTGAGTGTATCTTTCTTTCAAAGATATAAGCGATCGCTCTACATCCTCTAGTTCTTGCTCAAAATCAGGTTCCTGATTTTCCCCTGGCGACTGTGATTGTTTAGGCGGCTTCATTTTCAGGTAGTAAACTATGATTAAATGCTAACCAATGGTCAAGATTCTAACTCCTGACTCAGCACTGAGCACTTAAAATCATGTCTCAACCTACCCAGCTTCCTAAAACCAGTCAATTAAGTGAATTTAGCACTTTAGAACTAGCCCAAGCCCTCATGGAAAGACTCAGCATTTCCCCTAATGATTGGCATCGCCTCAAGTCTAACCGCAATTCCCGCGCTAGTGAACAAGCTGCTGCTGCTGTTTTATATCTTCTGAAGGAGCAGCCACAAGAAGCGATCGCTAGATTAGAACAAGCCGTTGGCTGGTTAGATCGCTCTATTTCTGCACCTCCCTGTCCGAGTCATGGGAATAAGTGAGTAGAGAGTAGGGATTAGGGGAAAGATTAGTGAGTAATCTCCTTCTTGCTCCCGCTCCCCACTCCTCTCTTACAATTGCCGCACTAAAGGCTGACCGTCTTTAACTTCACCAACTAAAACTAAATCTGCACAATTGACAAAAATCCCATTTTCCAAAACGCCGGGAATATTATTCAGGGTTTTCTCTAGGTTAACTGGGTCATCAATTGAGTCAAATCTGACATCTAATACCATGTTACCTTGGTCAGTGATGACTGGCCCAGCTTTTTTTATACCCATGCGGAGTTCAGGCTTTCCACCGAGTTTTTTAATGGCATTAGTAACAGGGGTAATGGCCATTGGTATTACTTCTACAGGTACGGCAAAAGTAGAACCCAAACGCTCTACTAACTTACCACTATCTACCACGACGATAAATTGCTCTGCCAAGTAATCAACTACTTTTTCGCGGGTGTGTGCAGCACCGCCACCTTTGATTAAATTCTTCTTGGGGTCAACTTCATCAGCTCCATCAATGGCAATATCAATGTGGTCAACTGCATCTAAGGTGGTGAGAGGAACGCCGTATTCTTTTGCCAAAACTTCTGATTGAAAAGACGTAGGGATTCCTACAATATCTTTAAGTTCACCAGACTTGAGGCGATCGCCTAAAAATTGAATTGTATAGGCTGTGGTTGACCCCGTACCCAACCCGACAATCGAGCCTGATTTTACCAGGGCGGCGGCGGCTTTGCCAACTTCTTGCTTCATCAACTTTACGGGGTCTACTGTTGCGCTCATTCCCAAAACTCCTGAAATATTGACTAAATGGACTGAATAGATGGTTCTATCACGGCCGACTATACTACATCCTAGGCAATTCAAAATTCACTTACGCAGAATTTTCCATCATTTCCGCACATTACGTGATTTATTAGTTACACAACAGCTTGATGCCTGTTAAGTTATAATGTCTATCTAGCTTGAATCTAAAAGTTAATCCTACGTAAAATAAATTTTAGTATTGTTATCATGATTACTTGAGATTAATTCCGAATTTTTAGTATGTAATTTTAACTGCCCTACACTGGAGTTGACCATACTATGCCTATTGTGATTTGGCATTTTAAATTAGTGAATTTTTTTGGCTGAATATGCACAATAAAAGTCTGAAATATTCAAGTAAAATTAGTTAAAATAAACTATTCGTCCTAACTCAAAAAAATAACCTAATTACAATTGTAATTTGCCAAAAACTTGAACAAAAATAGGACTTAGAGATATATAATGAGTCATAAGTTATAATTTATTTACTTAATTTCATATCGAAAAAGGGCAACTTTATCAAGCTAAAATGCGTCACCATAGCTCAAGTCAAGATTCTGAGTATCACCAACAAAAGTTAGTAGCTCAGTTGTTTTTAGATGCAGAGTAGCAAAATGAAAACCGTGATAAATATGCGAAAATTGTTAGGGACTCTTTCCTTAGTCTTACTACTCCAAAACCTGACACCAATTGTTAGAGTTAGAGCTATAGAACCTTCAACTGGAATAGATGAAGCCGCAATTCAAAAAGTAATTACAGCCAAATTAATGACGAATTCACCTGATGGAAAATTTTATCCAGAAAGGTTGATTAATCGTGCAGAACTAGCAGCAATTTTAGTGAAAGCATTTTACCTAGATAAACGCGAATCTGTTAAACAACAAGAAGCAATATCTGTACCTGATGTTCCTCGTTCTCATTGGGCATTTAATGATATTCAAACAGTTCTTAAAACCGATATCATGAAAGGCTATAGAGGAAATTTGTTTTTTCCTAACCAAAGAGTAACAAGGGCAGAAGGTATAGCTATTTTCGCCCAAGCTTATGGTGTATTTCAGTTTTCCGATGATAGTGTAAATGAAATTCTTGCCCCACATCCAGATGCTGCCTCTATTCCCACATGGGCTAGAAGAGCGATCGCCACAGTTGTAGCAGAAGGATTTATCAACACAGATGACCAAAATAATATTGCTCCGTTACGACCAATGACCCGTGGAGACATGGCATATTTACTGAATCAGTATTTACAAAGACAGCAACCATTACCAGAAACACCAGTAGTTCCTGGTGTTCCCCCACGTCCAGAAAGTTGAGGACAAGGGGACAAGAGGACAAGGGGACAAGGAGAGATTACTAATATTAAGTTCTTCTCCCCATCCCCCCATCTCCTTTTCTTCCCACTCCCCCAAATACAGTATCTGGAGACATCCCCACCGTGGGAAAATCAAATAATGCTAGAAGTAGACTTTAGAGAGGAACACTTTATAATATGCATCTGAGTGAAATCACCCATCCTAACCAGTTGCATGGTTTGTCAATCCGGCAATTGCAACAAATTGCTCGTCAGATTCGAGACAAGCACCTACAAACCGTAGCAGCAACTGGGGGGCATCTGGGGCCAGGTTTAGGAGTTGTAGAGTTAACACTAGGGCTTTACCAGACGCTGGACTTGGATCGGGATAAAGTCATTTGGGATGTCGGACACCAAGCTTATCCCCACAAACTACTTACAGGACGCTACAGCAACTTTCATACCCTCAGGCAAAAATCAGGAATTGCTGGTTATCTCAAGCGCTGTGAAAGCAAGTTCGATCACTTTGGCGCAGGACATGCTTCTACCAGTATTTCCGCAGCATTAGGCATGGCTTTAGCTGGAGAGATGAAGGGGGAAAAATTTAAAGCAGTAGCAGTCATTGGTGATGGTGCCTTAACTGGAGGTATGGCTTTAGAAGCTATTAACCATGCAGGACACTTGCCTAAAACGAACTTGCTAGTTGTTCTCAATGACAATGAAATGTCCATATCTCCCAATGTAGGCGCGATTCCCCGTTATCTCAATAAAATGCGTCTTAGTCCACCGGTGCAGTTTATTAAAGATAACTTTGAGGAACAGCTTAAACAAATTCCTTTTGTCGGTGAATCCTTATCTCCCGAACTCGGACGCATCAAAGAAGGAATGAAGCGTTTAGCTGTTCCCAAGGTAGGCGCTGTTTTTGAAGAATTAGGCTTTACCTATATCGGGCCAGTGGATGGGCATAACTTAGAGGAATTAATTGCCACCTTCCAACAGGCGCATGAAATCACAGGGCCAGTTTTGGTGCATGTAGCTACAGTCAAGGGTAAGGGATACGAAATTGCTGAACAAGACCAAGTAGGCTACCACGCCCAAAGTCCATTTAACCTAACAACTGGTAAAGCTGTTCCTTCTAGCAAACCCAAACCCCCCGCTTATGCCAAAGTCTTTTCCCACACCCTAGTCAAACTGGCGGAACAAAACCCCAAAATTATTGGGATTACGGCAGCAATGGCCACAGGAACAGGTTTAGATAAACTCCAAGCCAAACTACCTAATCAATATATTGATGTCGGCATTGCCGAACAACATGCTGTCACCCTAGCTGCGGGACTGGCAACAGAAGGAATGCGCCCTGTTGCCGCTATCTACTCCACCTTCTTACAACGGGCTTACGACCAGATTATTCATGATGTCTGTATCCAAAACCTACCTGTGTTCTTCTGCCTAGACAGGGCAGGAATCGTTGGTGCTGATGGACCTACTCACCAAGGTATGTATGACATTGCCTATCTGCGTTGCATTCCCAACATGGTAATGATGGCACCCAAAGACGAAGCCGAACTGCAACGCATGGTAGTGACTGGCATTAACCACACCAGTGGGCCAATAGCCATGCGCTTCCCTCGTGGCAACGGCTATGGTGTCCCCTTGATGGAAGAAGGCTGGGAACCCCTGGACATCGGCAAAGGAGAAATTCTGCGTCATGGGGATGATGTGTTAATTATCGGCTACGGCACAATGGTTTATCCCAGTATGCAAGCGGCGGAAATTCTCAGCGAACACGGCATCGAAGCAACTGTGATTAATGCCCGGTTTGTCAAGCCCTTGGATACTGAATTAATTTTGCCTTTAGCGAAGCAAATTGGCCGTGTCGTTACCTTAGAAGAAGGCTGTGTCATGGGTGGCTTTGGTTCTGCGGTGGCAGAAGCTTTATTAGATGCCGATGTTGTGGTTCCAGTCAAGCGTATTGGTGTACCGGATGTGTTGGTAGACCATGCTACACCGGATGAATCTAAGGCAGAATTAGGTCTAACTAGCCGTCAAATAGCTGAAAGAGTTATGGACGCTTTCTTTCATCTGCAACTATCTACTGTTATCTAGTTAACAGTTTTTGAGCAAATCGAATTAGACAAAAAGATCCCAGACTTCTTGGAGAAGTCTGGGATCTGAGCCTTTCGCTGTTTGCAAATCAAATATGATTGCTATAGCTTTTATGCAATTACTCAAAACTACAATTAATGGATATAATACCATTATTTAAAACTGAAACATATACCCTAACTAATTGTTAATAGTCTCCAAAAATAAGTTAAAAATGCCAAGGCTTGATAGAAAAATACGACTTTAGTTAGTGTATTTATTCTATTAATTTTGATATGGCAGATATCAGGAGTAATTTACTGAAAAATAATTTGTATGACTTTAAAAATATTTAACTGTTTATCTAGTAAAAATTAATATTAATATTAACTTTGATGCACTTTTAAAGAGTAGCCTAGTACCCAATCAGTAGTCGCAAATCCCCAATCGCCAGTAAAAAAATACGTATCTAAAACACTGTTAATGTGATTGAAGTTTTGAGGAGGTACTAATATTTGAGTCAGTGCAACTAACTATAGTGCCTGAAAACAGCTATGAAACCAGATGCGTTAGCGTAGCTTAGCGTAGATATCGTAACCTGAGGGCAGAGTATGACTGATTTTTTAATGACTACCCTAATTTCTACACCGATTAAAGACCCGGTACCAGTTTTTCTGATGATTTTGGGGATTATGCTCATTGCCCCCCTGCTGTTTGAAAAAATCCGGCTACCTGGGATTGTGGGATTAATTTTGGCAGGAGTCGTAGTCGGGCCAAATGGGCTGGGATTATTGGCACGAGATAACACAATTGTGCTGCTGGGTACGGTAGGTTTGTTATTTCTCATGTTTATGGCAGGACTGGAAACTAGCCTGGATGACATGAAATTTAACGCTGATAAGGCAGTTATTTTTGGACTGGCGACTTTTTTGGTGCCAATGGCCTTAGGTACTGGAGCGATGATGGCTATCGGCTACGATTTGTTGCCAGCTATTCTAGTCGCATCTTGTTTCGCTTCCCATACTTTACTGGCATTACCTGTAGCCAGCAAACTGGGAATTATGCGATCGCAGGTCATGACGACTACTCTGGGAGGAACGTTAATCACCAATATTCTGGCACTGTTAGTGTTAGCAGTAGTAGTGAGAGCGCATGAAGGTAGTTTAACTTTAGAGTTTTGGCTATTCCTGATTCCCTCATTGATTATCTACACCTTCTTGATCCTGTGGGGACTACCTCGCCTCGGACGTTGGTTTTTTCAGCGCTTTGGACACGATGAAGGGGCAGAGTTTACCTTTGTTTTGGCTACCTTATTTGTCGTTTCCTATGGGGCAGAATTAGTCCAGATTGAGCCAATAATCGGTGCTTTTTTAGCTGGAGTTGCCATTACCCAACTGATCCCGCAACTTAGCCCCCTGATGAATCGGATTCAATTTATCGGCAATACGCTATTTGTGCCATTTTTCCTAATTTCTGTAGGGATGTTGGTCAATCCCGGTATTTTGATTCAAGAACCGCGATCGCTGGTAGTATCAGGTGTGATGGTGGCTGCCGCTATTATTTCTAAATATATTCCTGCTTGGGGCGCAGGCAAGTTATTTGGATTCAACTTTGACAATATTATGGTGATGTTTGGGCTATCGGTAGCTCAGGCAGCCTCGACTCTAGCAGCAATTACCGTTGCTTATAATATCGAGTTGGTTGATCAATTAACAGTAAATGGCACGATCGCCATGATCTTAGTTACTTGTGTTGCTTCTCCTTGGGTAACAGCCCAGTGGGGGCAAAAACTCAAGCCAGGAGAATCTATTACTCAAACCCCAAATTCAGGCAGTATAGGCGATCGCGTTTTAGTTCCAGTTGCTAACCCCAGCACTGAAGATAATTTGCTTCAGTTAGCCATCCTCCTAGCAAAATCATCTACGGGCACTTTGTTACCCCTCCACATTTTACTTGAACAAAATGCCCCTATCTCTCCAGAAGACAAAGCCAGACAAAGCCAATTATTATCAACAGCAGAAATGATTGCTCATGCTGCGGTTGCCAATGTCATCCCTATTGGTCGGATTGATGAATCAATTGATAAGGGTATTGCCCGCGTAGCAGAAGAGAAGCAGGCGAGTGTGATTGTCTGCGGTTGGAAGGGTTACTCCACTTATCAAGAAAATTTATTTGGTGGTGTCATTGATAAAATTGTGCAACGTAGTTCAGTTCCTGTTTTAGTAACTCGATTCCCATTACCAATTGAGCATACAGCACGAGTATTTCTGGCGTTTACTACCCAACAGACTTATGCTAGTTCTTTTGGTCAGAGTATTGAATTAGCCAAAAGTTTGGCGACGGAACTCAAAGCATCTTTACAATTGTTACAAGTAATATCAGTACGAGGAGCAACTGTAGAACTGACTGATACTGGATTACCACCAGATACACCAATTCAAAGGGTGCGCGGTAACTTTGTCCGGCAAGTTTCTCGATTACTTAAACCCAATGATTTGCTATTGTTAAATGGCACAGTTGAGCAGAAAAATCAACTATTTTCACTTCTCGGCCATGCACCAGAGGCGATCGCTCGTAGCCACCCCCAAGTGGCAATGATTATTGCTTACTTTCCTCAGTAGCAACACGTAATTGGGCACTAGGACATGGGATACAGTACTTTCAGGTTGTCTGTACGGTTAGTTATGGTGGGAAATGCGACTACAAGTTTCTTGATGCATCAAACCCTAAAAGCTATTTATCGTCATAGTGCGTTCATTTTGCAAACAGCCTGCAACTTACCAGAAGAATGAGGGAGATGAGGAAAAGTAAGTAATTTTTAAGAAACTTCTCATCTCCCCTAATCAGCAACGCCAGATGCTCCACTACAGCGCTGCGCGCATCCTGGGGCGGGGGAGACCCCTACGTACCCGTCACTGGCTCCTCAGGAAAGAAGCACTATTTAACCGCCCAATTCATTGGGGCGCTTGTATTGCTTATAGGCAGCGTAAAACAGCCCCGCGAGGGTGACTACAATTAGACCAAGGACAATACCTGAGAGCAGGGGTTCAACCACTTTAAATCTCCTGTTTGCAATTGTTCAACATTCGTTACTACCTTTGATCTTACCAAATTAGGGATGAATCCCTCGCCCTACAGTGTTTTTGGGCGACTGATGATCATGAAAAAATAATGTATTGTGCTTGCAGACACAATCAAGAACTTTTAAGCTATGTGTAGGAAATGAAAAACTTTTAGTAAACCTTTTGGATAACCAGATTAGTAAACCTGAAACTCTGATTCAGTGGTTCGCCTTGTTGGCTTTGGTGATACTGCTAGCAGTCCCTTTGGGCATTTTTGGTGTTCAGATGGTTAGAGCCTCCGATCCATATGTCAAGAGTGTTCTTTCCCTGACAGGAGACCCAGTTCAAGGACATGCTATCTTTCAAATCAACTGTGCTGGTTGTCATGGACTGGAAGCAGATGGGCTAGTTGGTCCTAGTTTGCAAGCTGTTTCCCAGCGCAAGTCTCGATATAGGTTGATTCGCCAAGTTATCAGTGGCGAAACACCACCAATGCCAAAATTTCAGCCTAGTACTCAAGAAATGGCAGACCTTTTGAGCTATTTGGAGACGTTGTAGTTCAAACAGATAAAAATCACACAGGAATCCCAGATTCCAACTCTCAACACATCTCAATTATGTAAAAATGGGTGGCGTGATTCTGGAATCACAATCAAGCATGATGGAGGAATGATATTTGTGAACCAGCCCCCTAATCCAGAGACTAGAAGATTTTTATACATTGTTGGTGTTGCTGTTGGTCTGGCTTTTTTAATGACGGCGTTGGTTTATTTCCTGCTAGGAATTGGTGTCATTAAGGCAATTTCCACATACGTAGTCTGGGCAATCATTCTGTTTTCAATTGGTGCAGGTATATTAAGTGGTGTTGGTACCAGACGCTAAACTTTTTGTAGCAAAAGTTTAAACCATTTCCCAAAATACTTAGCTAGAAAAAGCGCCGAGTGCTGAGTAAGAATCCCAGCCTCTAATCTATAGCCTGAGTGTCTCTGGCATCACCTAGCAGGTGTAAGCTTTTGGATGGCTACGAAAACATGCTTGAAGGCATCAGACTTTGTTTTGTAACACTAACAATGATCTCATTACAAGAAGCACAGCTAGAGATTTTGGTCATTGTTGGATTCATATTTAGGAAACTTTTAACAAAGTATTGCCACGATTTGAGAAAAATTCGATATAAAATCTAAAACTTAAAATCAAAAATCACAATGGCAGACCTAACTCCTAACTCTAGTTTTAGTTTGACCCTGCGCTTGCAAATTCCCAATCGTGTGGGAATGTTAGCATCAGTCACACAGGCGATCGCGACCAGTGGTGGTAATCTGGGACAAATCGATTTAATTGAGCAAACCCGTAATGAGTCCACTCGTGATCTGACTGTGGATGCGTCTAGCACCGAACACGCAGAAACGATTGTGCAAACAGTCAAAGCATTGCCAGATATTAAAGTGTTAAGTGTTTATGATCGCACCTTTAATTTGCATCGCGGTGGCAAAATTAGCATTGCTAGCAGAATTCCCCTCAAGAGTGTTTCTGATTTAGCAATGGCTTATACGCCGGGAGTTGGTCGGATTTGTACGGCGATCGCGCAAGACCCAGAGGAAGTTTACAATTTAACCATCAAACAAAATACTGTAGCTATTGTGACAGATGGTAGTGCTGTTTTGGGTTTAGGCAATCTCGGCCCATCTGCGGCCTTACCAGTCATGGAAGGGAAAGCCATGCTATTCAAGGAATTTGCCGGGCTAGATGCTTTTCCCATCTGCCTTGACACCCAAGATACAGATGAGATTGTCCGGACAGTCAAAAATTTGGCTCCGGTGTTTGGTGGCGTGAATTTAGAAGATATCGCCGCCCCGCGATGCTTTGAAATTGAAAAGAGATTACGGCAGGAATTAGATATTCCGGTGTTTCACGATGACCAACATGGTACAGCAATCGTCACCTTAGCAGCTTTGTTTAACGCCTTAAAACTAGTACATAAGTCAATCGCCGAAATCAGAATTGTGATTAACGGTGCTGGGGCTGCGGGTGTAGCGATCGCTCGGCTACTGAGCAAAGCTGGAGCAACAAAAATCTGGATGTGCGACTCCAAAGGAATTATTTCTACCAGCCGCACTGATTTGACCGAAGAAAAGCGAGAATTTGCCGTGAAAGCCCAGGGTACTTTGGGAGGTGCAATGCAAGGGGCGGATGTATTTATTGGCGTAAGCGCACCAGGAGTTTTAACACCAGAAATGGTGCAAGCAATGGCCAAAGACCCGATTATCTTTGCCATGGCCAATCCCATTCCCGAAATTCAACCAGAATTAGTCAGTAAAATTGTAGCTGTCATGGCTACAGGTCGTAGTGACTACCCAAATCAAATTAATAATGTCCTGGCTTTTCCGGGAGTATTTCGTGGTGCTTTAGATTGTCGCGCAAAGACAATTACTACCACCATGTATCTAGAAGCAGCCAGTGCGATCGCGTCTTTGGTCAAACCTTCGGACTTGCATCGGGAACATATTATTCCTTCGGTATTTGATCCCCGAGTTGTCACCGCCGTTGCTGCTGCTGTCCAACAAGCAGCCCGTCAAGAAGGTATAGCTCGCAGTTAATTAATCTGGTATTGCTGTTAACGGGATGATTTTTGTTTCGCGCTAAGGGGCTAAGAATCTACCTTTAGCCTTGCTCAAAAAGCTCAATTCGTCCCGCAAATATGCAACGCCCACCATTCATTTCCCTACTCCTACTGCAAGGGAATAAAACCAGCTCGTTGGACAGCTTGTTGTCCTGGAGGAGATTGAGCTAAATCAACAAATTGCTTGACGGCTGGGCTGGTTTTACGCGGTACTGCTAAATAAACAACTCGACTAATAGGGTAAGTACCGTTTTTCACTAAAGCTTTATCTGTGGGCGATATGCCATTAATGGGAATGATGCGGACAGTTTGTTGATTTTCAATTTGGGTAACTGTACTGTAGCTAATACCATCATTACCTAAAGCCCGTAAGATTGGTGTTGTTTCATCTTGCGCTACAGTGGTAAAATTTTTCCCATCAGGTGCAAAAGGTTTACCAGAAAGTACCGCCTCCTGAAAGAATGAATGAGTACCACTGTCGCGAGAACGGTTAATAACTTTGATCGGCAGATTCGACCCACCCACCTCTGACCAATTAGTAATTTGTCCTAGGAAAATTCCTCTCAATTGTTCTATGGTTAATCCCCCTTTGTAAGGGTTGTTGATACCTACAGCTAAAGCTAAAGCATCACGAGCGATGGGTATGCCAACAATTCCCGCTTGCAATTCATGAGAATTCAGGGGACGCGAACTAGCTGCCATCAAAACTTTGCCATCGATCAGGTTTTTCAGTCCGGCATTAGTGCCATTGGGTCTGCCATCTGGTATGCCGTAAGTTGTGGGTAAGTTAGGGTTCAAAAAGTTATAGGCAATTTGAAACTGCTTAACTAGAGTAACTATAGTTACACTGCCATCAATCGTTAAAATATTGGGATTAGGCAAACTCGTATCTAAACTTCCTAAATCAAAACTTTGAACTGGGTTAGGTTGAGAGCCAGAAGATTGATCATTATTTAAAGATGGCGATGCATTCTGATGAGAAGATCCAGGACTTTGCATGAGTCCAGGTAATAAATTGAAATACCACAAAACTAACCCTAGAAGTCCACCAGTAATCAACAGAGTTAGTAGCAATATCAGTATTTCTCGATTCTTACTTTTTGGAGCCATATTTTAATGTTCACCCTAATTAATCAGCTTGCATGAAACTGGATTTTAGCTATAGCAAAGTGCTGAGTATAAACCCAGTGGCTTCAGTGCTTTGAGCAATCAATAATGTCCTAATCTATGTGACTACGGCTATACTAACCTTGGCATTCAAAATGTGCCTAAGTTCCTATTACTATGACAAATTAACCTTGCTAGGCGACGAGACATATCTTAAAAATATCCTCTTTTTCTCTAACTCTGTGACCTTTGTGTCTCTGTGGTTTGTTTCTTAACTCCTCAAATTCATTCTGCACTCAAAAATTCTAAATAGCCATTGCTAAGTTCTTTCACCGCCAAATCATAAAACTGCCTACCGTGTTCTGGTGTTGCTAAAGCTGGATTTGAACCCATGCGTCCATCTGGGTAACGGACTCGAAAGTTGGTTGCACTATAAATTTTGTGTCCACTGGCAACTTCTGGTGCAAGAGGTGCTTGTTTAATTGACTCTGGATAAACATATTGAGTAACAGCTACTTCACTTGGAGTAGCATGAGAGCCTTCTTGGTCTCCGTATAATTCTTTAGCCAACTTGTATACAGAACTGCACATAAACCAGTTAGCAACTTGACATTGTACCTTTGCCGCATTGGCAATCTGCAAATCTTCTAAGTGGGCGTAAGTCTCCGAGAAAGCGGCTTTGAGAGTGGCAATGTTACCGCCGTGTCCGTTAATCAAGTAGAACTTAGTAAAACCAGCTTTAGCTAAACAAGTTACATAGTCCCGTATTACCTGAATCAAGGTGCTGGGGCGAAGACTGATTGTGCCAGGAAAAGCGGTATGGTGCAACGCCATCCCCACGTTGATTGTCGGGCTAACCATCGCCTGAGTTGCTTCACCCACACCACGAGCGATCGCTTCTGCACAAATAGCATCAGTACCAATTAATCCTGTGGGGCCATGTTGCTCTGTAGAACCAATAGGAAAGATAATTCCTTGAGACTGCTGTAGATAAGTTTCAACTTCCTGCCAGGTACTTAAATGTAGTAACATTTTTTATGCATATCCTCATTATAATTGCGGTAACAAGCAACTGATTCTGCTGGATAGCGTCTTCTATAGTTAACTTCTCACTAACACGATTATGAACTCTCTGACTTGGAGATGGAGTGAATCACGATGAAACCCAGTCTTGCTTGGTAAATTTTACCTGCGATCGCCAGAATGCATAAGGCTAGATCCAAATCAAGGGTATTGTGCCGATTTTTTGCATATTCCTTCTCATGTACACATATAGACCTTTGGGCGGACAAAATAAACTGTTTTTCATACTCCATTAACACGGAGGACTAAAGGGAAAATGATGATGTATCTCAATATTCAGTCTGTGGCAAATTTAGTCAGCGCTACTATTGTTACCCTAGGATTACTGGGAATTGGTCATTCTGCTTTTGCACAATCTCCAAAACTAGCAAGTTGCATCTACAACCCAACTGATCTCCAAAGTTCTTCTGTGAAAACTTTAGCCAGCTGCAAACAACTTAAAATTAGCCAGTTAAAGTCTTTGACCACTTTCACGGATATTAGTGGCGTTCATGGCGAAAAAGAGATCCAGCAATTAGCAGAATTAGGGGTACTCGAAACCACTTCTAGCGAGTTTCAACCATTAGCACCTATTACTCGTGGTGAGTTCGTCGCTTGGTTAATAAAGACATACAATGAACTGCATCGAGATCCCATTCGTATTCGTCTAGCACGAGGTGCAAAATTAGCTTTTCCTGATGTACCTGATTCTCATCGCTACTTTACTTTTATCCAAGCAGCTCATAATGCAGGGTATTTAGCCGGGTTTGAGGATGGCAATTTTAGACCTGATGAAACCTTGACGCGGGAACAGATGATTGTCCTCAAAACAAGCTTAGATGCCAATGTTGCACCAAGTGCGCGATCGCCTGATTCACTTCGCACTTTTATTGGTCGAACGAAAGGATTCTCTGATGCTGATCAAATCAGTGAAAAGTATCTCCTACACATTGCGTTTGATTTAGGAAATGGTGCTAGTAACTTTAACTTTGCCCGTGTCTATGGTAAAACTCGCATTTTTGCACCCAAAGAACCTGTGACTCGATCTGAAGCCGTGATCGTTCTTTCTCGGTTTCGTAGAGGTGGAACAGTAGAACGGGCGCTTCAAAGAAGAAGCCGATAAGAGAATCCTAATTCTATAATATCAAAAGGACACGGAAATACCGTGTCCCTTCCACTGTAGAGATGTTTGCATTCTGGAGCATCAAAGAAACCAAAAGACAAAAAAATTAATTCTTGATTCTTGATCCTTGACTAATCAAAGCAATAATGTTTTTTCACGTCGCTTGTAATTTCCCATGTACAGGACATACCAGCAGGAAAAGTTACTAAATCTCCTTTACCCACTTGCACTGGTTGTCCACCGTCAGGTGTAACAATGACATCGCCTAACAAAAAGTAACAAGTTTCTTGAGTATCATAAGTCCAGGGAAATTGGGAAACTTCCTTCTGCCAAATTGCCCATTTAGACACACCCAACTCACTAAGGCGTTTTTCACTGGGTTGATGCTCAATTTTAATTTCCATGCTGTATTTTCTCTATTTAGATTCAGCAGTAGGATTGAATATCCTCTCCACACTGGTCTACTAAATAACACAAAGCCCGAAAGCGCAAGCCTACAAACTCATCATAAAGTGGATTGAGCTTACACATAGGAGGAATGTGGGCGATTTTATGACCGAACAGCATCAAATCTCGTTCAAAAGGACATTGAGAAGGAATTAATTTGGCAATAAAGTGAGCAAAATTACGGTTCTGAATTTCGAGTTCATCGAGCCTTTTACGTAATGGTTGGAGTAAATCAAATTTAAGCTTAGTAAATTTATTTCTACTACCTACTGGATGATTTGTTCCTACTTCTACAGTATTAATAAAAGCAGGTAGAATAATATGCTGATTCTTTGTCTTGAGCATAGTTCTAAGCAAGGATTTCCTTGTATTGATCAATTATGTGCTAATTGGGAGTATTACCACGCAATCTATGTGGGAAGTTTGGATTGTGCTTATGAATCGAAATAGGTCAAGCACATAGTGAGTAATTTGCATAGAATTTGCTGGTAAACTGTTCACTTACTTGATATTTAAACTCACCAGATGATGAATAACTGTCCCGTTAAATACAAAATAACAAAGAAAATATAAAAATGGTATTCTATTAACTTATTAATTGCTGAGATTGAACATAGTGATCCCATACACTGAATTTAAATTTCAGGTTCGGAAACCGCACAGTATATTGAAATGTACTTGTGCAAGCAAAAATGCCCTGTTTCTTTGGTGAGTACTAGACTTTCGGAAGTTCATCGCTTAGGGATAATCTATTCTAAGGCATTGAGTATAAAATAAAATGTCATATAGATTACATAATTAAACCTAGATATTATTTAGTCAGTCGTACAATCTTGTTTGATAAGTACAAACTAATCTAGTTGTGCCAGTTACTCATTAAAACTAAGTTAACTAGACTACCTGAAATTTAGGAAAAATAAGCCCTTTGTCTCGAAAACAGAGGGTAGATTCACGAAAAAAATCAAAAGTTTACCGGAGGACGACTACTGAGTTAAGTTTGATAGATGATTCTCTCGATATTTTTCTGTAGTGTGTCAATCACCAGAGACTATTTCCTCAAGCAGACAGATTACAACCCTCAAAAGATAGAGTTTGCAGACAAAACTCTGTTATAAAATAGACATAATTAAGGATTCGGGGGGCCATTTACTGGTCAGAAACGCCTATAGAAACTATCTTTGGAAATCTCCAAGGTTTAAAATCCAGTCAGCTGAAGCAACTACAGCGACTGTACCACCAGCGCATACCAGGCGATCGCATCACTACGCCTGAATTTTCCCAGCGTCTGGCAGCAATCAGCACAGAAATCAATCAGCCTGTGTGTGCCTATCTCAACCGTCGAGGACAAGTGTTTCGTGTAGGGGTAGGGACACCGCGTCAGACGCAAATCCCACCGCTAGAATTGCCCCGTTATGGTGCAGAACGTCTTAGCGGTATTCGTTGTATTGCCACTCATCTCAAGTCAGAACCGCCAAATGAAGCGGCATTGACAGCGATGGCTCTGCAACGCTTAGATGCCTTAGTAGTGCTAAATATAACTGGAACGGGATTTACTAGGCGCGGTGGCGGCTCTACTGGGTATGTCAAAGAAGCTTATTTGGCTCACCTAGTATCAAATACTAAACAGCTAGTCTTAACTCAACAATCAGCAATTAGTAATCAAGACTTGGCACTTTACTCTAGTGTATCGCCGCCTATGAGCTTAGATATGCTGGCACAACAAGACTTTATTGACTTGGTGGAAAATCTGGAAGCAGAATTCCAGCGAGAATTTGTCGCCCAGGAAGTAGATGCTGACCACGATCGCGTGCTAATTGTGGGAGTAGTTACAGATAATCTATCTCCCCAACGATTCCAGGATACTCTGGCAGAATTAGCACGGTTGGTAGATACTGCTGGCGGCGATGTATTACAAACACTTCAACAAAAGCGATCGCGCATTCATCCCCAGACAGTAGTTGGTGAAGGTAAGGTGCAGGAAATTGCCCTAACTGCCCAAACTATGGGAGCTAATCTCGTCGTCTTTGACCGCGATCTCTCGCCCGCTCAAGTCCGTAACCTAGAAAGAAAAATTGGTGTCCGGGTAGTTGACCGCACTGAAGTGATTTTGGATATCTTCGCCCAACGTGCCCAATCCCGTGCTGGTAAATTGCAAGTAGAACTAGCACAATTAGGATATATGATGCCGCGACTCAGTGGCAGAGGTCTGGACATGTCACGGTTAGGTGGTGGTATTGGGACTCGTGGCCCTGGTGAAACTAAACTAGAAACAGAACGCCGGGCTATTCAAAGACGGATTTCCCGACTACAACAAGAAGTGAATCAGTTGCAGGCTCATCGTTCACGGTTACGTCAACGTCGCCAACATCGGGAAGTACCTTCGGTGGCCTTGGTGGGCTATACCAATGCTGGTAAGTCTACCTTGCTAAATGCTCTAACCAACGCTGAAGTATATACAGCCGACCAATTGTTTGCGACTCTTGACCCGACTACGCGCCGCCTGGCAATTTCTCACGGCGAGGCTGGTGAACCTCAAGAGATTCTACTGACAGATACGGTAGGATTTATACATGAACTGCCTGCTTCCTTAATGGATGCCTTCCGTGCCACCTTAGAAGAAGTAACAGAAGCTGATGCCCTACTGCATTTGGTGGATTTATCCCATCCGGCTTGGTTGAGCCATATTCGCTCGGTCAGAGAAATTCTGGCACAAATGCCAGTAACTCCCGGCCCGGCGTTAGTTGTGTTTAACAAGATTGACCAAGCTGATAGTGCAACACTAGCCATAGCGCAGGAAGAGTTTCCCCTAGCAGTGTTTATTTCGGCAAGTCAGCGCTTGGGATTAGAAACTCTACGCCAACGGGTTACCCAGTTGATTCAATACGCTGTTGATACTCGTTAAATCCTGCCATCTTTTTTCATCAAAAGCTGTAGATGCGCGAGTCATTGGTCATTAGTACCAATGACCAATGACTAAAGCGGCGGGTGGTCGTTCATTCTATCCTTTCAATTTCTTCTGAATATATAAAAAATTTATTACGTGTATACTTTAGAAAATCAATTAGGTAACGAAAAAAAACAAGTTTATTTTGAGGTATGGCAGTTGCTGCGTAGCTGAGGATATAAACTGACCATAAAGCCCGGATGCGATCAAAATTTCCAGCCTATTCCCTGCGATTTTTCATAGAAATACTGATTTTAACTATATATTTCAAAGAATTTTTATCTAGTTTAAGTGAAAATAATTACGTATTATTCCTAATATATATTTGATATCTCTAGGATATCAATGGCTAAATATTTTATCGAATAGACAAATGTATGCTTCAAAAGGCTTGTGATTTAGGGATATTTTGACTTAATTACCTCCATGTTATCTGCTAAGTATACGCAAATACTACTCTTAATCTTGACGATTTAACTCCAGTATTTAGACTGAAAATTTATTTTAAATAAACTTAAACGAAAAATAAAAATAGCAATTTTTAAAATCTTTACTAGTTACTAAAAATAAATAAAGATATGACTAATTTTATTCATATCCATAGCCGAATCTAATTTTTTAGAACATACTTTAATAGTTATGTATAAACAGAGACTATCAAATTATTGATTTGGCTCTTCAACAACTAAAAGAGAGGTAAAAATCAAGATGCCAAAAATTTTTTCCAAATTAGTTTTTGGTCTATCAATTACATCTGCAATTGGACTCTATTGTTTCGCCTTAGCTCCCTCGGCTTTAGCAAAGAATCCTCATAAAAATTCAACTCCTACTAGCACCACTTCCAATACCACTACAACTTCTTCTAGTGCGAAATGTAGTCTTACTGATGTATTCATCGGCTCTGTTAGTGCTAGTGCTTGTCAGGGACCTTTTACTGGTAATGATACAGGAGCAGGAAACCCTTTACTGACTGATTTGAATAATGGTCTGTTTAACGTTGGTACTAACGCCACTTGGGAGTTAGTGGGAAAATCAGACTCTAGTCAGAACAATGAGTTTGGTTTTCAAGCACAAAATGACTCTAGCACTGGTACATGGAGTTTGGATCAAGCTCTGGACAGTGGTCTGAGTACGTTTGTAATTAGTCTCAAGAGTGGTACTTCTTACAGCGCTTATCTATTCCAAAACATTGATTTCTCTCAAACAGGTTTAGAAGGAATTTTCAATACCATCGGCGTTTCTCTAGCTGGAAATGGCAAATCAGGGAAAGATTTGTCTCATGCTTCGTTATTTAAAGCTAGTTACGTAACTATTCCTGAAACTCCTCAACGTACACCAGAGCCTGCTACAATAGCTGCTCTCGGGTTCTGTGTTGTGGGTGCGGTGAGAGTACTAAAGAAAAAGCCTTTAGTACAAGCTTAAATTAAACTACCGTAGATGTTGATATCAAGGTTCGTCAAATTTCCGGTATAAAAAACAGCAAGGTCAATAAAAAAATCTACCATTCGGCAATTTTCAGTCTCCGCTTTAGGCTTAATTATAATATCCGCAAATTTTGTAGGAGTTAACTAAGTAGCCGACATAAACTGCATACACCAGAACATATAAAAACTCTTTGTGTCCTGGTGTCTTTGTGGTTGAAGATTTTTTTACCACCAAGGTAAAAAAACACCAATTTTTTTCCAGTCAGTTAGGTAGCGGTGCTAATTTCGTTGAGTGATATCTGACGGACAAGCTCCGCTTTTTTATTAGTCAGAGAGCGGCTACAGCCAAGAACAACGTTCTAAAATTAAGAAGTATTAAATCAAGATGAGGACGTTATGGCTGCTAAAGTTGAAATTTACACTTGGAGTACTTGCCCATTTTGCATCCGTGCTAAAAGTTTACTGAACAAGAAAAAAGTTGATTTTATTGAATACTGCATTGATGGCAACGAAGCAGAACGCTCTAAAATGGCTGAAAGAGCCAACGGAAGACGCTCTCTACCGCAAATTTTTATTAATGATCGCCATGTTGGGGGTTGTGATGATATCCACGCTTTAGAAAGTCAAGGCCAATTGGATGAATTACTAGCTTCTAGTAATAGTGTGTAAGTTGAGACAATATTCAAGATTGGACTTTTTCCCACAAAAGCGATTGTGAATTAGTCTAATCATCAGGGGATAATCTAAATTGGGTAATTTCAGAATGTCCCGGTGATTGAGGCAAATAGTGTGAAACTGGCTTTTATTATTGATCCCATCCATCAGCTTGATCCGTGTCATGATACCAGCGTTGCTCTGATGGAAGCAGCACAAACCTTGGGACATGAAATTTGGGTGACTCAAGCTAATCTGTTGAGCGTGGTAGATAGCAAAGCTTGGGCTATCCTACAGCAGGTAGAACTTGTCCCGGTGCAGTTGGTGGAGGAACGCTGGGTAGCGACGAATCCTTGGTATAAGTTGAGTGACGCCTACTTTACATCCTTAGAAACAATGGATGCCGTGTTTATGCGGACAGATCCACCAGTTAATGATTCTTACCTCTATACTACCTACGTTCTAGATTACATTGACCAACACAAAACTCTGGTGATTAACAATCCCAATGGTATCCGAGGGGCAAACGAAAAAATGTATGCCCTCCAGTTTACCAACGCGATTCCCGAAACCATTGTCAGTGCAGACAAGCAGTTTATCCGGCAATTTCTTGAAGCCAAGGGCGCAGCAATTATCAAACCACTGGGTAACAAAGCTGGGGAAGGGATTTTATTCTTACAACCAGGCGATCGCAATTTCAACTCTATTGTTGAACTCAGTACACTTCATGGTCGAATACCAGTGATGGTGCAAACCTATTTACCAAAGGCTAAAGAGGGAGATAAGCGGATTATTCTGCTCAATGGAGAACCCATTGGTGCCCTCAATCGCCTTTCTAGTGGCACTGACTTTCGCAATAATATGGCGGCTGGTGGTACAGTTGCTAAAACAGAAATTACCCCAAGAGAGTATGAAATCTGTACCCAAATAGCCGAAACCTTACGTAAAGACGGCTTAATATTTGTCGGTATTGACGTGATTGGTGGCTATCTGACTGAAGTCAACGTCACCAGTCCTACTGGAATTCGTGAAATTGATCGGCTAGATAGCACTCATCTTGGTGATCAGGTGATTGAGTGGGTTGAGCAGACTTTACTAACTAAAAAATTACAATAATTTATCTTGGTTAGTTAACCCCTAAGTTTTTTATAGTCAGCTTTAGTTACTAGATTGCCATAAACATCAGCAATGAGCTTGCTCCCAACCCTCTATTTGTAATTTTTCCAATACAAATTAGGACATCTGAGCCTGTGGACTCTTGCCCCAGTCATTCTATATGTGAATAGCATTGACAAGTTCCAGCACCAATTTGCCACTTTGGGTATAGCAACGGTATTACTTACCCATGTTCCTGGTGAAACTCTAGCACTAGTAGATTTTATACAGTGCTCAGCTAAACCTGACACTGCAAATTTCATCTAAAAACTCAAATCCAAAATCAATTAATTCCGTGGTGTCCGCCGATTTCGCAGAAAGTCAGGGATATCTAATCCCGATTTTTCTTTGGGTTCAGCAACTGGTGTGGGAGGATTAACTGTTGGTTGCTGTCCTGTTGGCCGTTTTGGGGGAGGTGCTCCCCTGGTATTAGCCACATTTTGTGGTGGTGCTGCTTGTATTTCACCTGTAAACCCAGTGGCAATTACAGTAATTCTCACCTCACCTTGGAGTCTGTCATCAATTACTGCGCCGAAAATAATATTAGCGTTGGGATCAACTACTTCATATATGGCTTCTGCGGCAGCATTCACTTCATGCAGAGTGAGGTCGCTACCACCAGTAATATTAAAGACAACTCCTCTAGCTCCTTCAATAGAACATTCTAATAATGGTGAAGAAATAGCCGCGATCGCCGCTTCTCTCGCTCTTGATTTTCCTGAACTGACACCAATCCCCATCAGTGCCGATCCCGCATCTGCCATCACAGCTCTGACATCGGCAAAGTCAACGTTTACCAAGCCTGGGATCGTGATGATATCAGAAATTCCTTGTACCCCTTGACGCAGCACATCATCTGCATAGCGAAAAGCTTCTTGTACAGGGGTTTGCTCAGGAATCACTTCCAGCAACTTGTTATTAGGGATAATAATCAACGTATCTACCCTACTTTTTAACCCTTCAATACCTTGCTCCGCTTGGCTAGTGCGGCGGCGTCCCTCAAAGACAAATGGACGTGTTACCACACCCACAGTGAGAGCACCCATTTCTTTTGCTACTTCCGCAACAATTGGGGCTGCACCTGTCCCAGTACCGCCTCCCATGCCGGCAGTGATAAACACTAGGTCAGCACCTTCTAAAGCCGTAGCAATTTCGTCCCGTGATTCCTCAGCTGCCTTTTGACCAATAGCAGGATTACCACCTGCTCCTAAACCGCGCGTTAGCTTTTGTCCAATTTGTAACCGACTAGGAGCGCCTGCCAGTGTCAAAGCTTGCGCATCAGTGTTAATTGACCAAAACTCCACTCCTGAAACATCGGACTCAATCATGCGGTTAACCGCATTTCCTCCACCACCACCCACACCAATCACTTTAATGTTGGCAACCCGACCAGGAACAATTTCGCCAATCCGGCTATTTTCCGTGGATATCTTTTTACTGTCATGGTTTTGTCCAAAGTTCAGACCAGAGTTATTAAAGGGATTAGTTGAGTTAACTGCCAGTGGAAACCCCGGCTGTCCCACAGATTGGGAATTTTTATAGGTAAGCCCTTGGTTGTTATCAAGTGTCATTGGATTCAGAAAGGTAGATAAACGACTTTTTCAGGTGTATTCACCTAAGAGTCAACTATAGTTTGACGCTGCCAAAATGTATGGCACTGTTCTTTATTGTGATCACGACTTTCAACCTTAACAGGATTGTCATGGTGAAAGTTGGCTATGGGATAAGCTTAAACGCAGCTGATCGCACAGCTAATTCTAGAGAAGTATACCTAACATTTACCTAAATATTGATCTGTATAACTTCTATGAGAAATTAATATTTTCACTAATTTGGCACATTATAACTTCAGCATACCCAATGCCCTCCTACTATTTCTTGTTAATGGTTTAGATTAGCATGATGTTTCTCAGGAGTTTAGGAGTCAAGTTTTTGGTTTTTTTGGTTCACGTGTACTAACGGATATTTAGGATTCTTCAAATTAATGTACTCTATTTGACTATTATTGATTTTTCCATTTAAATATCGCATTTGGGAGAGTACCTTGATTTGCTCAGTTAACTGAGGTCCTGGGACACCAAGATGCACATTTCCTAATTCTGTTTTCAAGATGATATTTGTGGGATCTTGGCAATCAATTTCCGTAACTTTCACGGTACTTTGACTTAATGATGGATAAAGTTGACTCCAGTAAGAGCGATACTGTTCTGGTGAACCAACAACCTTGAGACTCGGCAATTTGACGCTGGGATTGACTAATGTGTATTTTTCTAAGGGTATCCAAACCCCACTAGCATCTAGTAAACCCACAGATACTTGTTTTTTGCCCGTAGCTGTATTTTGTGCTTTGGGCTTCTGACCTATTGCTACAGGCACTCTCTCCTGTATTTCAATGTTTAATCCAGGAGGAAAAAGCCGACGACTAACACTTGCTTGTGCAATAGTCGGTTGTTGCTGCAAAGAGTGAGCGATCGCCGAAGGTTGAATTCGCCATAAAGACTGAGGATAGGATATCACCAGTAATGACTGAATCACCGCTTCCGATAGTAATTGATCGCCTGATTTCATGACAATTTGATTGGGAGCATTCAACACCCATATTGGTTGGATTGCCACCCACAGCAAACCACCTGCCAGACCACTAATGGCAACGGTTCGCCATATAGCCTGGATAATTTTCATTTGCCTCTGGCGACGTAATTTCTTACGGCGCTGGACCAAATGTCTGTGGGAAACTGATACTATGCCAGCCATTCAAACCCCTTTTTGGTTTCAATCTAATTCTTTGCTAGGCTCAGCTCATTGATTAATTACAGTAAACCCTGCCAGTATCTATTAGCCTCTCTCCTCAAGACTTTTTTTACTTTTAGTAACACTTTGTGGCAACTACACCAGTATTTAGGTAGTAGTAATCTTTTTCCTCAAGTTTGCAGTGTTTAGTTTAAACCGAACATAACCTTTTTGGTAGGTAATAGCTGTTACCGTTGAAAATGCTACAAAAAAGTATTGACAACCATAACACAATTTGTATTTTGCTAGATGACTGCCAATAAATTTGGTTAAACTTACGCGCAAAGCCATGATTCGCCGTGCGAGAAGCCGTCTAAATGGTGTCTACCTCTGTACGACCGCACCTAATAATTAGTATTTTTTTATACACACTTTTTAACCACGTACATCAGCAAAATCTATGTAGTATTGCAACGTACCATCACACATATTTTTCCGGATGAGCCAACCTGTCAGTTATTTACAGGTTATGTTGGCTGTGGTAAATCAACGGAATTACAGCGTCTAAAAGCAGAAAGCAGAGTTGGAAATTGCAGGACTTCACGTGGCTTATTTTGAGTCCAATCAAGACCCGGATATGGCGGCTAAATAATTATTCGTGCTGATTATAAACAATATACACTTTGTGGTGGCTCAGAAAAATTAGTAGAACCTAGTTTAGAGGAAGTTGCTAAAGATTGTGGTCAACAAAATGAAGAGTTAAGTTGGAAATTATTGTTTAAGTTAACTGATGAAAAAGGTACACGTTCACTAAAAAAAACAAAAGCTGATTTGGCAAGTGATGATACAACGATTATTTTGTGGAATTTGCATCTTGATCACCTGCTTCTTCGTGGTTGCAACTGGGTAAATGATTACCTTAAACACAACCGTAATGTGGAAGAAAGCGATCGCTTTCTTGGTGATGACATCAGCCGCAGCCACTAAAATATTTTGGGGTTGTGAGTTAAGAGTTATGAAGAGTGATGAATTTTTAATACAAAACTCAAAACTAGTTTTTAGCTTACCAACTCAAGGAGCGATCGCTGTCTAACAAATCATCGCTGTTTTTCTGCTCGTAATTATTCTCCATATCTTCCATGGCTTCTGGTGGCAAAGTGGCTAAAAATGCTTGCAGTCTCATGCGCTCAATGTAAGGCCAGCCTCCCTCAGACTCAATATCTTTCAGTAGTGAGTAGAGTTTCTGGCGATTATCAGGCAAACTCTCTTGAAAGATACTATCTCGGATATCTCGGTGTAACTGCTCCAAATGCCGTAGCAAGCCCAAAATAGCTATAGCATCTCCTTGACAAACCTTAGCCACATCATGCACTGCTATGGCGATCGTTTGCAGTTGATCAGCCAACTTCTCTGATTCAAAACTTTTGTTGTTGCTCATACCACTATCTCCGTGTAAATGAAGTCTACTCAAATTTACCGGAGATTGTTAGCTTTCACTCGCTATCTTAAACGTCAAGTGCATAAGTGCACCAGGGTATAAGAGACAGGAGCAGGCTTCAAAGTCCCTTCGTGTCTGAGTTTGATAATTAGTTTCTGTCCTAAGCTACTTGGCAACTACTATGTGAACTCCAAAAATTAAATTAACGTGAATTCGATGGAGCTCACCCCAACCCCCAGGGCTGTTTCATTCGCTTGTGTTGGAGATTTGTCAAGAGGATAATCTCACGCAAAGGCGCAAAGACGCAAAGAAAAATCAGGTATTTCGGACTGAAGATGCCAAAATTTTCGGTCTTAATTGTGGATTTGCCCTTGCAATTTTAACCCTTTTAGAGAACGAATCAGCCCTGCCCCAACCCCTCTCCAACGCCCAAAGGGGCAAAAATCTCCCTGGTTTTGAACGAAGTTAGAAGTCAGAGGGAAGAAGTGATATTAAATACCCATATTCAGGCAGGAAGCACTATTTATTTATTTGTCAGTCCCTTAGCACCGTCTCTCAGTGAACTATGTAGCATCAGGTTTTTTTGGTTAAGACCAGAGTGCTTTGATCTTGAGTTAAAAAAAATCGTATGATCTGGCTGATTTCCCTATAAGGCAATGGGCTGTATGTAGTGACAACACATACATAATACAGAACGATTTGGGCAACACTGCAAATGCCATCAGCATTTGCAAAGCAAGCGCAAAGCTAGGTTTTGCTTTGCGTTTCTCGAAGTCAGCCCTGATGCTGCTCTGTACTGGGGCGTATTCACTCATGCACCCAAACCCTAGCAAATACCGCCACCAGTAAAACTGCTGGTTTTGCTGCTCTTGAACCACACATCAAAAAAAATAGATCCGGTGTGCGGGTCAGCCTTTGATTTAAACTAAAGGCTTAAGAAAGCGACGCGTTAAGTGCGTTTAGCAGTGAGAAGTTTGAGCGGTGGCTTCTGGAGGACACCTGCGTGGGAAAGGTTCCCACGCCGCTTGCCAAAAGCAGTGGCTTGAGTTAAGCCAAGTGTCCATCCCATCAAAGCTGCGGTGCAGTTTTACAACTTAGATATTAATTTTTGACATTGAGGTTGACCATGAGGTATCGCGCTTTAATTGTTGCATTCTTGGCTATGTGTCTGGGGCTATTAACTGCTTGCAGTGAAGCTCCAGCTTCTACTGGCAAAGATTTACTTACTTACGAACAAATTCGAGGCACTGGTTTGGCTAACTCATGCCCCCAACTAGCAGAAACCAGCCGTGGTTCTATTCCCATTGATTCCAGCCAGTCCTACACCATTAAAGAACTCTGCTTGGAACCAACGACTTTCTTTGTGAAAGAAGAACCTGCTAATAAACGACAAACAGCAGAATTTGTGCCTGGAAAATTATTGACCAGATACACTTCTACCATTGATCAGGTACAAGGCGACCTGAAAATCAACCCAGATAATAGCCTGACCTTTGTAGAAGCTGATGGTCTTGACTTCCAAGCCATCACTGTCAAACTCCCTGGTGGTGAATCAGTACCTTTTCTCTTCACCATCAAAGATTTAGTTGCTCAAACACAACCTGGTTTGACCAGCATCAACACTTCCACGGACTTTGAAGGTACTTTTAAGGTTCCTTCCTATCGTGGTGCTGCCTTCCTAGATCCCAAAGGTCGTGGTGTCGTCACTGGCTATGATAATGCTGTGGCTCTCCCTGCCCAAGCCGATGACGAAGAACTCACACGCGCTAACGTCAAACGTGTTGACACTCTTGATGGCACGATTTCTCTGCAAGTAGCCAAAGTAGATAGCTCTAGTGGTGAAATTGCTGGTACTTTCGAGAGCGAACAACCATCTGATACTGATTTGGGTGCTGGCGAACCCAAGGAAGTCAAGATTCGAGGCCTGTTTTATGCACGGGTTGAACCAAATCGTGGCTAAATCCTTTTGAGTATGACAACTGGTTAATACTCAAGAATATGGTTTTGTAATCATCAACTTCATCGCCTGATTTCACCCATTTGCTCCTTGTTTTGAGAGCAAATGGGTTTTTTACTAATTTACGACCAAATGAACACAAATTTATAGCCAAAGTCACACAGGTTAGGACGGTGTTGATTAACTCAGCTGTACTCCTGTACTCAATACCTTAATGAAGATATTTCTTGACACTCAGTTACTGAATAAAATTAAATTTTATTGAATAACTATAGTAGTTTTACGGAGAACAAAATTTTGAGTATTTAGCAAAATTTTAGCTATTAGATGGCATATTTAAGTAATCAAATTAAGTAAAATTTCGGTTTGAAATTAAATAAATAATTTTATATGTTGTCTATATGTAGCTTTCAAAACTACATATAGACAACAATTTTAAAGACCAAACAAAATACCAATTTCGCTTATTTGAATTTTGCTCGATTGTCAAACATATAAGGTGATGCGCAGCACAAATTGTTATTTATCATATATTTTGATAAAAAAGATAGCCAATTTTTTGCTGGAATATCGGACAATTGTAGCTTTTTTTTAAGCGGGTATTCACTGTTTATTTACTAAATAAACGCGGTGCTATGCCTACTACAGCCACTAACGAACTGAAGCATGAAATTTGGCAGTTATTGCGGGAATATCAACAATCTCGTTCAGAAACTGTTCGTAATAAACTGGTAAAACTTAACTTTGGACTGGTCAGAAAAGAAGCTCACTATTGGATAAATCAATGCCGTGAAAGCTATGATGACTTGCTCCAAGTAGGTTGTTTGGGTTTAATAAGGGCTATTGAAAAATTTGAAATTTCCAAAGGGCACGCTTTCAGTTCTTTTGCTATTCCCTATATTCGTGGTGAAATTCAACATTACCTCCGAGATAAAGGTGTCACAGTGCGAATTCCTCGGCGCTATTTGGCACTGCAACAGCAGGCAATAGGAGTGTCACGTTCTTTGCGCGAAAAATATAACCGTCAACCTACTGACTCTGAATTAGCCACAGCATTGGCGATTTCGCCAAACGAATGGCAAGAAATTAAATTAGCATGGGTCAATCGCGCCCCTCTGAGCTTGGATGTCCCAATTCTGGACGGAGAAGAAGGAGCTACCAGCCTAGGGGAATTGGTTCCAGATCCTCATTACCGCAGCTTTCAACTGGCACAAGAAGACCAAATGCGCCTACAACAAGCATTGTTTCAGCTAGAGAAATGTACTCGTGAAGTGTTGGAATGTGTATTTTTGCAAGACTTGACCCAAAAACAAGTAGCTGAACACTTAGGGATTAGTGTAGTTACAGTTTCCCGTAGGGTGAAAAAAGGGCTGGGCTTGTTAAAGCACCTCATGGGTGTGACAGAAGATTAATTGCCAGCAAGGTTAAGCCGCATTTCCCCCAGACTGGTGGTGCTAAAAATAACCTTTAAAATTCAGAAAATTAGGTTATAAAGGGAACATGCTTTGCCTTGAATACAAATAGGCATAGTTAATTTCCACAAGCAAAGTTTGCTATAGCTTTTGAGAACAGCTAATGGGCAGAAATTCCAAAATTGCATTTGTCGCTCTTTTAACTTTGGCGATCGCTGGATGTAGCTCGGAAGGTACACAAGAGGCTATTAATCCTACGCCTACTGTGACACCGACAGCAAAGTTACCACCAGCAACTCAATCTTTCAATAATCCTGTGGTGTCTACCAAGAATGTGGTCACAAATACCTCTGCAACTCCTAATTTAATTCAATCAACTAATGCCAAAGAGCGAGAAGCAATAGTGTCAAAAGGGCGGAATGACCCGTTTGCCCAAATTATTGGACAACCGGTGCTGGAAGTACCTAAATCTACTAATACAGCCACCAGAGCAGTTCCGATATTGCCTCCTTTGCCTACTGCTACAGCCCGAAGACTGCCAACAAGCAGCGCGGCGCTCTCCACCGGAACTAAAACTTCTGCGTCGCCAAATCAAGTGGCACAGACACCAAAGCCAAATTCTAGCCCAACTTCAGTTTTGCCCAAGGTCATGCCTCAAGTTATCCCTAATCCCACTTTAGTATCTGTGCTGCCACCACCAGCACAACCTGACTTAGCCAAGGGAGTAATTGTCAGTGGTGTAGTGCTGATTGGCAAAGAACCCCAAGCAATTATTAAGGTACCGAATGAGGCGACAAGTCGCTATGTACAGGCGGGACAGCGATTAGCAGGTGGTGTGCTAATTAAACGTATTGAAATGAATGCAGGTTCCAATCCCATTGTAATTCTGGAACAATATGGTATTGAAGTCGCCAGAATGGTGGGCGAAGAGCCTGTCAACTCAGCCTCGTCAGCGACAACCAATGCTGGCAATCCTGTGTCGGTGACAACACCACCTCAAAATCCTTTTACTGTTGGAGCTTCATAAAGATGGAGACCAAGAAAAAAATTGAATTTACTGGTTTACCTTTGGCCGTCTATCAAGAGATAGCCGCTCATTTGCGTCAAGTTGCAGGCGTAAAAGTTAGTTTAATTCCCCAGTCATCACAACAATTTAATTACGATCAAAGTCAAATCAGTGGCTTATGGATCTCTTGGATACCGAACTCTGGTTCAGAAAGTCAGCAACGCGTACAGCAAATTTTGGCTTACTATCAAAACCGCTACGGTGTCTGAATTTCATACTGGCAATTGATGGGGATGAGGTTAATTTGCTCGTCCCTATATTATGTTTATTGGGTAAATTTATCTAAGTCCTGCCAATGTGGCTGATGCAATTACGAGTTGCTAAGGTAAACTTGCAAGCAAAGTAATGCACAATCTTACTCAGCTGCTCCTCGGTCTGGGCATCACTCACAATGGAACACTGGCAATTTCTAATACAGAAACAGGGCGATCGCTCTTGGCATAACCTGGAATCGCCAAATTTAGAAATTTCGGAAGGTCGGTACAGAGTTTTGGCTCGTTCTCACCTACGGAATACGGATGTGGAAATACGGGTAACTCACTCCTCAATTCAAGAAATTCCCCCGAAGCGGCGAATTCAGAAGCGATCGCGGCGCACTAACTCGGAAGGTTTAATGGCGGTAATTCCCTTTACCCACCTCAAGCCGGGAATTTGGGAATTGCAATGCTCTGGGGATTTGATGTCGGATCTTTTTGGTAATTCATGGCAATACAGTATCCACATACAAGTCTTGCCCCAGGAAATCAATGGATCATGGAGTCAATTGGGGTCGGGGGAGAATGTTGTTTTGCCAGAACACCCGAATGCTGTTGCTGATGGCAACTTGATATCCCCAATTGCAATAGAACCTACACCTACTGTACAAAGCAACCCAGCTACTACCGATTTACCAACGCCAACAGTAGTGGAAGAGACAGTTATCGATCAGCCTGTTAACCCAGTCTGGCTTAAAGGTGAAACGGCAGAGCAGATTTTACAAAATTTAATGGAGGTAGCTCTACCCACTTCTGAAACCCTGCTAGAGAATGACAAAGTCGAGGAGTTTTCAGCTATACGACCAGAACCTCTACTACTGCTGACTCTAGATCAGGAAACCTACATTGCTCGTTGGGGACAAGTACTCACTATTAATGGGCATGTGGAGCTACAAAACAAGATTCTGGCAGGTAAGCCACCGTACCCAGAAAGCCTCCATGACCTAGAATTATTAATTGAATTGCGATCGCCCTTAGGGTCAAAAATTTTCACCCAGGTTCGACAGCCTTTACCAGATAGCTCGTTGCCCTTGAGCATCAGTTCAGCAATTAATATTCCTCTTGACTGGGAATCCAAACTGATTTTGGCAGATATCAGTTTGTATGGCGCATTCACTCATTTTGGTGAAGTAATTCTGTTAGCTAGCAAGTCTTTCACAATTACAGCAGATGTGACCGAATTACTAGCAGTTACAGCCGCAGCCAAATCTAGTCAACCAAATTTATTAGATCACCCTAGCTCACCACCAAATGCGGCTGATGATTCTCCAGAACCAGCAAAAACTATTAGTATCGATTTAGGGCTTTTCAACCTGGCGAAAACTGCACAAAGAGACCATTCTCAGCTTGTCCATACTTCCCTCAACAAATCCTTAACACTGTCAATTAATTCGCGAGATATAGAAGAAACCGCACTACGAGTGTCGAAGCTAAATAAATCAGCTGATTCTCGTTTGCCACAACTGCCGAAGCTACCTGAAAACCAAAATCCAGCAATAGCCACTGCTGATGTGGTGACAAAGTCCACTCCGGAACAAGAGCCGCCCGTAGAGAAGGATGAAACTGTAGCTGCCATCGCCCCCATTAACTTAGCGCAGCTTGTGATCAGGCATCATCGAGTGCCAATGCTTGGCAGCATTTTTCCCTACTTAAAACGTCTCAAAGCCTTGCCTGAGGAAACAATGGCATTAGAAAGTCAGGCGTCGGAGTTTCCAGATGTTGAGGATTCCCGGCAAATGGATACAACTGTCGCTGACGATGAAAATACACTTGAATTATTAACTGGTGATTCTCAATCCCAGGATGACTTGGAGGCAGAGGTAACTGTCTTATCAAATTTAGAATTAATTAATGCTGCGGAAGCACAAGAAGAATCTGTTCCACCAAGTTTAGAATTAAACACAGAGAGTCATCTCTACTCATCTCCCCTAATTAGAAAATGGATGCAGAGTCAAGGTTATTCCCTACCTGAATCTATTATTGATATTCTAGATCAGCAGAATATACCTGATAAACAGCCTCCCCTTTCAACGCCAACTGTTGATATTGACTCACCATTAAACCTAGATGTTGCAACGGAGATTGCAGCAGAGGCAATACCTGGACTGGGGGACATTACGCGAACGGTGAGTGCAGCTATGGCGGTGGTAAAGGAAATGGAAACATTGGAAGACACAGGGGCAGAAAATCGATTAGAAGAAAGTTCTGTATCACCTTCTCCAGAATCACAACTACCGCCTACTGATGATCTCCAAACTCCATCTACTTGGTTGGCACAAGAAATTGTTGTAGATGATACATATACTGACGTGTCAGTGGATGTGAAAGCAAGCGGCTTGTGTGAACAAAAAAACCAAGCAATCATAGATACATCAAATTCTCCACCAATAGATGGGGGAATCGTTGAGCCTTTGCCCATTCCGCAATTGCATGTGCCAGAAGGTGAACTAATTGCTGGTACATCTGTCAGAGTGCGGGCAGAGCTACCTGCAGGATACCCACAAGTAGTTGTCAAGTTATGGGTTGAAGATTGCCATACTCGTTGGTTGCTAGATGGCCCTCATTTGCTGACAGATTTATTACCTAACCCCTTGGGCAATTTAGAGGTGATGACTCAATTAAACATTCCCTTTGGCTGTTTGGAAATTCGCTTGGAGGCGATCGCTTTTCATCAGGTTACCCAACAGGAAAGTCACAAAGTCACAGTGGTGCGGACTGTGATTCCTCCAGACTTGCCGAATTTGCTAGATGAATTATTGGGGATGTGAACACCCATCATATAGGAGCTGTGTTAAAAATCTTGAGAATTTAAAAAATCAGCTGCAATTTGCAGTAAGCTCGTTTTCGAGGATTGTCTAAATTATTAGGAAAGTTAACTATGGCAGCTTCATTTTTGCCTTCCATTTTTGTGCCTCTGACTGGGCTAGTTTTTCCAGCAGTGACAATGGCGTTTTTGTTGCTATACATCGAACGCGACGATATCGCCTAATTAGTTGATTGATTTCCCACGCCTTGAAGGCGTGGGATTTTCATTTAACTAAAAATTACGGCGTTGCATAATCAGAGAGATGAATTGAGGTCATCTACTGTGCAATGTCCATACTGTGGGTCTACACAAATCCAGAAGAATGGAAAAAGGATAATTCTTCCTCGGCAGCAAAAAATGTCTGCAAAACAAGTAAACAACTAGCGGTAAAATTAACATCCATCCCAAATTGGCCCACCTGTTAACCCCATGTATTGCGACTACCTGGTACAAATCCTAACTGCCCGTGTGTATGATGTTGCCCAGGAAACACCATTGGAGTACGCTCCCAACCTTTCTACACGACTGAATAATCAACTGCTGCTGAAGCGAGAAGATATGCAGTCAGTATTTTCTTTTAAACTGCGCGGTGCTTATAACAAGATGGTGAACCTGTCACCTGATTTACTAGCGCAGGGTGTGATTGCAGCATCTGCGGGAAACCATGCCCAAGGTGTGGCCCTTGCGGCTAGTCGATTAGGAACACGAGCAATTATCGTCATGCCAGTAACGACACCTCAAGTAAAGGTAGATGCCGTCAAAGCTAGGGGGGGAGAGGTGGTTTTATCTGGGAATACCTACGATGATGCTTATACTTATGCTCGTCAACTGGAGGCAGAAAAGGGATTAACTTTTATTCACCCCTTTGATGATCCAGATGTGATTGCTGGACAGGGGACAATTGGCATGGAAATTTTACGGCAGTATCAGCAACCCATCCATGCAATTTTTGTAGCCATTGGGGGTGGTGGTTTGATTTCTGGGATTGCGGCTTATGTCAAACGGTTGCGTCCGGAAATCAAAATTATCGGTGTTGAGCCAGTAGATGCCGATGCTATGTATCAATCGCTGAAAGCCGGACAGCGCGTGAGATTGTCCCAGGTGGGCTTATTTGCTGACGGCGTGGCGGTGCGGGAAGTAGGTGAAGAAACTTTTCGTCTATGCCAGAACTATGTGGATGAAATAATTTTGGTTGATACAGATGATACCTGTGCTGCCATTAAAGATGTATTTGAAGATACACGATCAATTTTAGAACCAGCCGGTGCTTTAGCGATCGCAGCTGCTAAAGCCTATGTCGAACGAGAACAAATCCAGGGACAAACATTAATCGCCGTGGCCTGTGGTGCCAACATGAATTTTGATCGTCTCCGCTTTGTCGCAGAACGAGCAGAGTTCGGCGAACGCCGCGAAGCCATCTTTGCTGTGGCAATTCCAGAAAAACAGGGTAGTCTGCGTAAGTTTTGTGAATGTATTGGCAAACGCAATCTCACAGAGTTTAACTATCGCATTGCCGATGAAAAAGAAGCTCATATTTTCGTAGGTGTGCAAATTGAAAACCGTGCCGATGCAGTCAAGATGGTGGAAACTTTTGAAAATTGTGGTTTCAAAACCATTGATTTAACAGATGATGAACTCACCAAATTACACCTGCGACACATGGTTGGTGGACATTCCCCCCTGGCTCATAACGAGTTGCTTTATCGTTTTGAGTTTCCTGAACGTCCTGGGGCATTAATGAAATTTGTTGGTTCCATGAGTCCCAACTGGAATATCAGTATGTTCCACTACCGCAACAACGGCGCAGATTATGGGCGGATTGTCGTGGGGATGCAAGTACCTCCCCACGAGATGCAGGAATGGCAGGCATTTCTTGATACTCTCGGCTACCGTTATTGGGATGAAAGCCAGAATCCCGCATACAAGCTGTTTTTGGGTTAAAGAAGGAAAATTGGTGGTGGTCACTGAGCAGTTCTACAGGCTCACTGTATCACCTGTCGAAGTGGGGATTTAAACCAATTTGGCAAGAAGAAAGAAGACTTCTTCCTTCTTCCTTTGTTAAATTCCGTAAGACCGAGGATAAGGCTGAAGAAGTGTCTTAGCTTGGTAAACATGAATGACATTAACCTCTACCCCACCCCGGCTAATTGGTATCGTTGCCATCTCAGTCAAGCTGCTAAAGTGAGTTCGATAGCTAGCCATTAAGTCCTCTCTTTTCTCAAAAGCGGCAGTAGTAATGTAGAGTGCGTCTTCTCCCAGCCATTGGTCGGCTTTTGACCAGAAAGCAAAGCCACGTAAATCCTGACCAATATCAAAGCAAGTAATTGGTGTGTCAGCTATGGGTTTAAGGGACATGGCAATCGGGCCGCCCAGGTAATAGCGATTGGTAAATATAAAGCTGGAGTTCTGTAGCGCCGCCCGCAACACAGGAGATTCAACAAAGCCACGCCGTAATTGCTGAATATCAATTAATTCTGTGGAGGGGTCATCTTTGGGGGATAAAAATCCTCCCATGAGGGCGTATTGGCTGGGTTTTTGGAAGATTCCTGTGGTCACTTGGAGTAAGGCAATCAGTAAAATGCTACCAACCATCAGCCCCGAACCTAAGAGCCACCGCCGCACCCAACGTCGAGATTGCTGTTCCCAGATAATTGCTTGTTGTCCTAACAGCAAAGTTGCCCCCCAAAATCCTGGCATCGCCCAAGCTGGTAAAATTTGCCGATATCCTCCCATGAGAGTGAACCCTAAAGTTAGGGGTAAAGATAGCCATGCAATCAATAGTTCAGCGTCTGCTAAATCTCTGCCATAGGTTCGTGATTTCTGAGAAAAAACTTGAATTATTTTAACGTGAGCTACTCGCAAATTTACCCACCAAAGCGGCAATCCTATGGTTGGGCACAAAAAAGCTACCTCAGCTAAACAGACAGCGCCTACACTCAGCAGGCTGTAGCCACTCTTGGGAACTGCACGCTCTGACTGAAAACGTAGGGATACCCAATCATGCTGTAGATTCCAAAACACAATGGGGCAGATGGTGAGCATAAATAAGCCTAAACTTAGCCAAGCCCAAGGGGAAAGCAGAACACAACGATGACGTGGACTTGTTAAACAAAAACCAACTAGCCCGAAGCCTAAAACAAAACCATGATATTTGCTTAAACAGGCTAATCCTACCAATATCCCCAGAATGGCTAAACGGTAACTGGGTAAGTACAATTCATTCTGTAACAGACTGTGTTTTGGAGTTCTCGGCTGGCGAAAAAATTCATCGGCTGCACAATATAAACTGGCTGACCAAAATAATATCAGTGGACTGTCGGGGAGACTGAGCACACCAAAGCCAACGAGAAAAATGGGACTGATAGTTGCGATCGCTAGAGTAAAGTTGGCAGCTTTGACAGAGAATAATTTCTGGCTAGCCAAATACAATAGCACCAAACTGCCTGTGTAACAAATCAGCGCTCCCAGGCGAATTGTGAACTGGGAAACAACTCCAGTTAACCAGGGGCCAAAACCAGTTGTCAGAGCTACCATCACTGGATGATCGAAATAGCTCCAATCTAAATGCAGGCTGTAGAGATAGTAATAAGCTTCATCAAAGGTAGGGTAAAGCCAGAAAGCTAAAAAGCCTCGAAACAGCAGTCCCCCAACCAGCAAACAAAGCATTGACTGATTAGTTTTTTGAACTAACCATTTTTGAGCTATTTGCATTTACTCGCATCCCTTAAAAAAATAATCATACACTCTTTATACATAAATAAGTGTTTATACTAATAAGAACTTAAATAGTTAAATCATTTATAGAGCAAGCTTTATCGAAACTATATCGTTATCTGTGTACGTAAAAACTATTGTTAATAGGCATAATATATAACTAGAAATTATTTTATAATTACGGAAATTAATGTCGCTCGATTGTGAATCAAAAATACCCTTTTGCCAGGATACCTGATCACCAATTTGTCAACTCTCAATCCTCACACAAAATCTATGCAGATCAATCACAACCTTGACTTGTATTCATTCCTAGCCAGTATTCGATTACTCAAGGAAAGTTACACCGCCAAAATCATGTTGGTGGCATTTGTCGGCACTCATGTACCACTTCTGACCTTACTTTGTAGTTTTGTTATTTCCAACTCCTATTCTTTAGAGATGGCGATACAAGTCTTGGGAATTGCGTTGTTGGCGACGTTATTGGGCACAGCAGCCACCCTCTATGCACTACGCCTCCTACTGGCCCCGGTCATTTTGACATCTGGCGCATTGCAAAACTACCTGAACACGAAAACATTACCTGAACTACCCACACAATTTGCCGATGAAGCAGGCACGCTGATGGCCGATACTTCACAGACTCTCCACAAACTAAATGAATTAATTCACTATATCAGTAACTATGATGACTTGACTGGATTACCCAATAAGTGCATGTTTCGCGATCGCCTGTTGCAAACTCTATCTCAACCTCAGAATAGCCAAAAGCTAGTAGCTGTGTTTTTGGTGAATATAGATGATTTTACTGGTATGAATAATGCGTTAGAGCCGGAAATATCAAATTTACTATTAAGATCAGTTGCCCAGCGTTTAACAACCTGCATATCTCAAACAGATGTTTTGGCTCGTTTAAGCGAAGATGAATTTGCGATCGCCCAGATAAGCATTCCTTCTTTTGAAAATTTAATTAAGCTGTCCCAGTTGTTACTGAGTACCTTAGCAAAATCCTTCTCTCTAGAGGGCAACCAAATTCATCTCACAGCCAGTATTGGTATTGCAATTAATGACTTAAATGACCGTAACGAAGTAGATCAACTCTTGCAACAGGCTCGGATAGCTTTGTACCAAGCAAAGCAGCAAGGGCGTAGTCAATACCAATTCTATTCACCTGAGATTAATGCTCAATTACAAGAGCGACTGGCATTAGAAAATGAATTACATGGGGCCCTGGAGCGCCAAGAAATGCTGGTTTATTACCAACCTCTAATTGATTTACACAGCAGACAAGTAAAGGCTGTAGAAGCGCTGGTTCGCTGGCATCATCCCATCAGGGGTTTGGTTTCTCCAGTCCAGTTTATTCCCATTGCCGAAGCTAATGGTTTAATTGTGCCAATTGGTGAATGGGTCTTACGAACTGCATGTACCCAAAACCGTGCTTGGCAAATTGCTGGACTCCCCCCAATTCGGATATCAGTGAACCTATCAGCTCGACAATTTGAACAACCGAATTTGGTGCAGGTAGTCAGCCAAATCCTGGAAGATACTGGAATGGAAGCGTCTTATCTAGAACTAGAAGTTACTGAAAGTTTCCTGATGACTGATATTCATCGGTCTATTACAACCTTAAAAGAATTACGAGAACTGGGTATATCGTTGGCTCTAGACGACTTCGGTACTGGCTATTCTTCCCTAAACTACTTGAAGCGCTTTCCTGTTAACATGCTTAAAATTGACCGATCATTTGTGCAGGATGTAATGTCCAATCCTGATAGCGCAGCAGTGACAGATGCCATTATTGCCCTAGCCAAAAGCCTGCGTTTAACTATCACTGCTGAAGGAGTAGAAACTCAAGAACAGCTGAACTATCTGCAAAAGCGCGGTTGTGACGAAGGTCAAGGTTTCTACTTCAGTCGCCCTGCACCCGCAGAGACAATTACCCCCATGCTGAAGACAAGTTTTCAGGCGAGGGAGGTGATGGGAGTGGGGAGTAGGGAGTAGAGAGATGGGGGGATGGGGAGAAAGAACTTAATATTAGTAATCTCCCCTTGTCCCCTTACTCCATCGCCGAGCGGAATGCGGGAGCAGGGAAGAGACTTTGAAATCCGGCCAGTCTCTGATTGGGAGGTTCTGGGGCAGAGTTCCAAAGGGTTTCGTAGTAGAAGAAGGTTACACCTAAGCCGCGTACTTGGGCAGCTCTTACCTGGGACTGAATTTGTGCCATGGGAACAGGTCTATTTCGTAGACCTGTCATAATACCGATGCCTGTGGGAATTAATTGTTGGGATTCTTGAATTTCTGCGCGGGAAATATTATTCACGAAGCTTTGCAGGTCGGGACGATATATCTGCACAATTAGCTCATCTACAATATTTTGCCGCATCCAAGCTAGCCAGTCTTGGAGTTGGAACTTATAAGCAAAGTCGTAGTAATTAGGAGAAACAGAGAAAATTGCGTTAGGTTTTCTGGCCTTGACAGCTTGATTGAGTTGTACCATGAACGCCGTGATTTTATCTGCCCGCCAGCGTATCCATGCCTGATCTTGGGGATTACTGGGGGGACGATTATTGGTTTCTTGGGTGTACAAGGCGACTGTATATGGATCGTAACCAAATTCATGAGGCAAACTCATATGATCGTCAAACTGAATCCCATCGATGTCATATTGAGTCACAGTTTCTACAACAAGATTGGTGATAAATTGCTGTACTTGCGGATGGAAGGGATTGAGCCATACAACCTCACCAGCAGCACTAATCGAGGTTTGGCTACCATCTTGTTTTTGCGTCAGCCACTCTGGATAATTTAAGGCCAGTTCTGATGTTGGGGGAGCCATGAAACCAAACTCAAACCAGGGAATTGCCAGTAGTCCCCGGCGATGAGCTTGGTTAATTAAGTCTGCGAGGATATCATGTCCATCCGAGCCTCGAAAGACAAAGGGTTGGATACCTGCACGTTGGGCTACGGCACTGGGATACATCACATAGCCAGAATTCCACACTACAGGATAGATGGTGTTGAAGTTGAGCCGCCGCAATTGAGTCATGGCTTCTTGGACTTTGGCGCGCTCCTTGAGGGTGTCAAAATCATTGTTGGTGATCCAAACCCCACGAATCTCTTGACGCGGTAATTGGGCGATCGCCGGATTTAGACTATTCAGTAGTACTACTGTAACAAATGATATTAAGCCTAGAATTGGCAAAAAATTCTTGAGCGATCGCACAATGTAACGTAATTTCATAGCCTTAAATAATGTGTTAGCTCCCCACGCCCACCATATCCTTGTGTGATGAAATTTACTAGCCATATCATCTAGGAACATCTATGCTTACTAAAGGGTTTGTTAATTGGTAGTTAGTTGTTTATTCCATGCACAGAAAATGTTTGCATTCGAGAAACCGAAGCCGCCTTAGCACAGTAAGATAAGTGACGTAGCTACTCAGCGAGTAGTGCCCAATTCAGTTTTTTTTATAAATGGTAGTGACTCAATTTAAGTTTGTGTGCAGCGATGTCTGACGATCAGTAAATCTGCGTCTATGGATAAGCGACATACCAAATAATACTTAAATCATAGGTATTATTTATTAAAACTATTATCAAGTACAAAGCATTTCCATGGCACAATTAGATTAATTCAGGTAAAGATAATATCTTTGCATAGTTTTGGAGCAGAGCGATCGCCTTTTCTTGTGATTAACCGCGAGTAATGTTGATTGTTGATTTAGCTTAAAGGCTGTACTGCATCCGATTCATTGTCATTTGCTATAAAAGCATCCTTTGGTAAGGGGATAAATTCTGATTCTTCTGGTACTTGAGCAAATCTATTTTCTTGCCAATCATGTTTAGCTTGTTCTATCCTTTCGGGGCGACTAGAAACAAAATTCCACCACTTATGACGATCTCCCACAGGTTCGCCACCGACAACCACACAGCGAGCTTGAGTATTAGCAGATATTTCTACCATACTATTTGTAGATAAGATAGCTAACTGATGTTCTTTTAGCTCCTCACCATCAACAAACAGACCTTTCGTAACGCTATAAATTGCCCTTTCGCTATAGTCAGCCGGGAGATTTAATTTAGTTCCAGGAGCAAAAGACAAATCGAGGTAGATTGTAGGAGAGAGGGTTTTTACTGGAGAAGTCCTTCCCCAAGCTGCTCCCGCAATGAGAGCGATCGCGACACCGTTTTCTGTCCAAGTCGGGATATCTTCAGCAGGATGATGGCAAAACCAAGGTTCAGTGTCTTCGTGTGCTTCGGGAAGAGCTACCCAAGTTTGAATGGCGTGGAGAGTGCTTTGTTTGAGGCGATCGCTTTGGGGACTTCTTTCAGAATGAACGATACCCCGTCCCGCACTCATCCAATTAACTGCACCGGGATGAATTTCTTGCACATTACCTAAACTATCCCGATGTAACAACACCCCCTCAAACAAATAAGTTACTGTAGCCAGATTGATATGAGGATGAGGCCGCACATCTACCCCTTTACCTGGAGGAAATATAACAGGACCCAAATGGTCGAAGAAAATAAACGGGCCGACCATCATACGCTCGTCATGGGGTAAACTGCGACGAGCTGCAAACCCTCCTAAATCTTGGATATGCGGGGTAAGTAGTTGAGAAATACTCGACATAGAACCCTCCTTTTGCCAATTTATTGTATTACAGCGTAGGTTGAAACTTCGTACCTTGCGGGCGGTCTTTTAACGAAGTCAGACGGAAGACGGATGATCCTCTGACGAATCACAACCAAAGGAAGCAAGGGTGGGAATCCTCATCCAAATTCATTCTTCTGCCTTTTGACCCCTGCCATCTACATTACCCTGTAAGGAAACACAGTGACAATTTCCTTTCGGCACTACGATAATAATTACTACAATAAAATCATCACACACCCAACCTCTGGAGTACTGTTTGTGGGCTTATTTGATGATTTGAGTCGATTTCTGGAAAACCGTTTAGAAGAATTCTTGCGTAATAATCCACATTTGGAGTTAGAGGCGCTGTTAGAACAGCTGCGGCAGCAAGAGGAAGATACTTTAAAGTTAATTGCAGATTTACAATTGCAGGAGAAGCGATCGCAGGACGAAATTCTCTCCACCGCCCAAGAAATTCAGCGATGGCATATTCGTGTGCAAAAGGCAAAAAATGCTGGTAAACAGGATTTAGCCGCCGCCGCCCAAGAGAGAGAAGCAGCCCTACTGCGTGAAGGGAACCAGAGATGGGGACACATGCAAGGATTAAAAGAACGCATTGAGCAATCTAAAGAACTACTGCGGAAAATTCAGATGCGGCGACAAGAGGTGCAAGCGAAAGCAGCTGAAGCCCAAACAGTAAGCGCTCAAGCTCAAACCCAGCAGCACTTAGAAACTAATGGTTGGTGGAATCCAACTAGCAGTTATTCTAGTGGATTGGATGATTTAGAAGAAAAGTTTCGTCGTTGGGAAACTCAAGATGAGTTAGAACAAATGAAGCGTAATTTGGGGAAATGATCAGTTTTCAATTATCAGTCAGTAGCTGTCATGAACTGCGTACACCAGAACATATAAAAAATCTTTGTGTTTTGGTGTCTTAGTGGTTCAAGATTTTTTTACCACCAAGGCACAAAGATACCAAGTTTGTTCAAGTCAGGTAGAAATAATTAAATGTCAGATAAACTTTTGTTCGTAGTGAGCGATTTATCGCTTTCTTGCAAGGTTTTAAAGGGTTACAGCTTTTACTACGGACTTTTATTTTATTAAGTTTTTCTACTTAATCAGTGAAGATTACTGTTTGCTGATTATTTTCTACACAATAGTATTGAATTATATTTAAACTATTTTTAATATTATTTTTCCACATTTTGGCTTAAAAGCTGCGACAGGTGGTGTTGATTTGCCTTTGAGCAAACTTCACTTTTTGGTGAATTATTGAGATTTTATTTAATTTCTTAATGGAACTTTAATTCTCTGATAAATTTGATTTAAGCAAATTTAAATACCTTCTTGCTGTTTGTCTATTCGCCATTTTTGTGATTGCCGCAGTAATTACCAACCGTTCAAAATAAGAACTGAGGCATGGAACCTAGTATATTTTTAGATGTTTTAGCTAGCCTGCAAAAGTTATTTGTAGGTTATATTCCAGCAGCCGTTTTGGGTAGTTTCGTCGGTTATTTGATAGGTATAAACACCGCAATTTATCAGGTATTAAAGCGGATATTTCAGATACCTCATAGTATCCCTCCTATAGCCTTGTTACCCATTGCACTCGTAGTATTTGGAGATAACAGTGAACCGGCAACCGTAGTCATCGTTTTTCTTGGGACTCTCTGGTCTATGATCATCAATACGGCAATAGGTCTGCAACATTTTCTCAGACAAAATAATAACTTTCGCGTAGCTATCTTTCATACATTTCATGCTTTGAAAGTTGGTATTTGGGTAGCATGGTTTACAGTTATTGCCACAGAGATGTTGATAGGCCCAAAAGGACTGGGATTTCTCGCCTGGAATGCTTATAAAGCTGGTAACACCAATTACATGATTGACGCGGTATTATACATTGGTATCATAGGCTTTTTGCTGGATCAGCTGCTAGATTTCGCTGGCAATCTGCTGGCACAAATTGTCTCAGATGGGAAAAAACCCTCTTAAACTTTTGGTAAAGATTATCTAGTACTACGGATAGCATCCTGCCAGTTAATGGTTTGTTTTGCAGAACGTTCTCCTAAGGAGCGAGTTGCTACAACTTCAATGTCAACATTAACACCAGGGCGTAGAGCGTTGTCAGGAGTTTTTAGTTTACCCAAAGCTAAAATAAAACGGTTATGGTCGCGGGTTACAAGTTCGTCGGGAATTTCTCCTGCGTATTCGGTTCTATAATTGGAGAAGCCACCAAATCTATCCTGCGCCCGGAATTTCACCTGAAATTGAGTCTGAATCACGTCAGAATTCAAAATTAAAAATTAACAATTTTTTAAGTTTGTAAGTAGAACAGCTTAAATACTTCATGCTATTTCATTTTTGATGACAAAATCCCGGTATCTCCAAGATACCGGGATTTTGATTGCTCGCGAAATAAAACTTGTGTAACCTAACGAACTGCCCCTTGAGCAGAAACAGTATCAATCGGTTTCATCAAGTACAGTCGTAGGAACTGCCAGCCATGAGAGATGTAAATTGGCAGCTTCTGGAAGAATTGTAAGAATTTGGGAGTATTGGAATTAGCGATCGCTGATAACTTTTCGTTATTCTGGATACACACATCCAATCGCTGATAAAATTCTGGATTTTCTACATCCAGCATTAATGGGAAGACTCTACCTGCATTTTCATTGGTCTTTTTAATGACATAGATGTCGTACTCTCGCGCATCTAAGCCAATGGAGGCATAGAAATCTTTACGCTGGATGTCATTCAGATACATAGTGGCAAACACTGACAACAGGAAGAAGCGACTCCACAGCTTTGCCTGCCAATCATTCAACATTTGCGGCTGGGATTTCATAATCGCATCAAAGAAATCCCCATGACGGTTTTCATCCTGACACCAGTTCTCAAAGAACCGGAAAATCGGATAAATTCTGTCTTCTGGATGTGCTTCTAGGTGACGATAAATGGTTATATAACGCCAATAGCCAATCTTTTCGGAAAGATAAGTGGCGTAGAAGATAAATTTTGGCTTAAAGAAGGTATAAGCGCGGCTCTTCGTCAAAAATCCTAAATCAAGCGACAGATTGAAGTCCGACATCGCTTTATTCAAAAAGCCAGCGTGACGAGCTTCATCTCGTGACATCAGGTTGAAGCACTCGGCCAAGACAGGGCTTTTGCCCTTCAAACGGCGGCCGAGTTCTTTGTACAGCAAAAATCCTGAAAATTCTGCTGTGCAAGACCGTTCTAGAAATTCCACGAACAATCGGCGAGTTTCCCCGTCAATATGATCCCAGGATTGCTCAAATTCGGCATCTCGAACGAAGTGATGGCGGTTGTAGTCGGCACGGAACTCTTCGAGGATGGCGCGTAACTCGTCTTCATTGACGGAGATGTCCATCCGCGCCATTTCATCAAAATCGGTGGTGTAAAACCTGGGTGTTAACAGGGTTTCTTTTGCCGGGACTTTAATTCCTGGACGGATTTCTTCAAAGCCTGGTTTTTGGAGGGAATCTACCATGTCTCGATTGCTCTTTTGTCTTTATTATCTTGAGTACACCAGAAAGCCAAGGGTAATGCTCTCACAAGGCGCAGCAGACCACAATAATTTATTTGTATAAAATTCAGTCTACCAAGGTGAAGGTGGGAAACAGTTAAGTTAAACGTTAAGAGTTGCAACAATACTTCAAGTTGGCGGAATCTATAATTGGATATTGTTAGTCATTATTTATGCATCTACTCGAGCTAATAACGTCTAATATACTTAAATTTACTGATGCTTGAATACACTAGCACAAGTATGCCCTACTTGAAAAACACCAGAGAATAAATCTATTAGTCTTTTTGGCAACTAGTCATTCGTTAACATTTTTAGTAAAACTACAATGGCAACAGGGCTATCAATGAGTAATCATTCGGATAAGCTGCAACTAGGCTGGGAGCGACTACAAAAAGCGGGAAAAGACCCGGAATTACTGGGTTATGCACTGGTTAGCTTTCACGGCGCTCTAGAAGACTATTTTCGGGACTGGCTGGCGGCAAATCATGCTCTTGATCCGGAAGAACGTGACAGAGTGCAAGACAGGCAACAAGTGCATTGGCAAGAGTTGATTGACTTGATGCAAGAGTATGGTGGTCTGAGCGATGAGGCGCGTCGTAGTATCCTCAAAGCTAACAGGCTGCGTCAGGAGGTTGCTCACGGTAATCGCTTTTTAGGCACACGCGCTGATGTTGAAGCTTATGGACGGCTTGTGCAGCAACTAATGGCAACTCCCTCTTTACCACATGGTAATGCGGCAAACTCGGCAAATCGCAGCGCAGTTGAGGTATCCAGAGTATTGGAAACGGTGAGACAAGAAATAGATCAAAGATATGATAATCCTTTAGTTACTTCCTACTTATTGTGTGCCGTCGGGTTTTTCGGCATAGGCGGATTGCACCGTTTTTATAATGGCAAAATTGTCACAGGTGTGGTATGGCTGTTGACTGGTGGTTTATTTGGTATGGGGCAATTAGTTGACCTATTTCTCATCCCAGGTATGGTTGACGATTACGAACGCAACCTGAGAGCGAAAGCAGGTGTATCTCCCTTGGGTGTGCCACTTAATCAAACAGTGGTGGCTACCCAAGTCCATCGGCCAACTGGTAACCAATTGATGATGCAACTCATCGAAGTTGCAGAAACCAAGGGTGGTAAGCTCACTGTAACTCAAGGTGTGAAAGCCACAGGAGCCAGCTTTGTGGAAGTGGAAGCTGTGTTGAAGGAGATGTTCAAATCAGGTTATGTGAGAATAGACAACGACCCCATAACTGGAGCCGTCACCTACTACTTTGATGAACTTAACTAATTTCTACCTAGCCACTTTTGACCGTTCAAACGCTGCACTAAGCCAAATACTAACAGGTCAAGTGTAATTTTGCGCTCATCGATTAAGAACGACTCAAGAGTGCTAGGTTTTTTACCTGCGTTACAAGAAAATCCCTTTTTCCCTTGGATATCTTCGTCGGGGAAATACAAGTTAAACTGGCGCTGACCATTTTGCCAACTACCGATCACTTGCCAGCATTCTTCTGCTGATTGAAAGCCAGCGATAGGCAGCTTTTGTTTAGCAAAAGACAGTTGCAAATCTTGTACACCTTGTTCTGTGATCGCCTTTTGCAAAGTTGGCAAGTAGTGCTGCTGCATAAACTCTATAAATGGCTGATCTTCCACAGCTGGAGGTTTTTCCTTTTTCGCGGCTTTAGCTGCAGCTGGGGGTTTTTCTCGCTGAGGTGGTGCAGTTTTTGGCGTGGCGGCGTTGGGGTTAACTTCTGGGTTTGCTGCTTTGGGATCTGGCGTGTTGGCAGTAGGGATATCTGTTGCTACTGGTTCGTCAGTACTGGGAGCATTTTCTTGGGCAACAGTGGGAGCCTGTTTGTCAACAGTGCTGGGAGCCACTTCTCCCGCTTGATTGTGATTTTTTTCTTCTGCCATTGCTCAGGTCAATCCTTTGTCTAGCTTTCAGAGCGTTAGCTCACCTTTTGGTAGTAAGTTATCTTCATTTTGACATAGCAGAGCTGGGCTATAGCTAGTCATATTCAGGTGGCAACAAATTGCCAGATGAGAGTAATATCAATTCACCAAAATTAACGTGAATTCGATGAACCTCACCCCAACCCCTTTCCGACACGGAGAGGGGCGAAAATATCCCTGGTTTTGAACTAAAAATCAAGGTTTCAAAGCCTCTAACGCCACTTGCTACAACTTTGGGAACCAAAGCAACGCAGTGGCTCCTCCTCGCAGGGGAGAGGAATGGAAGCGGGGTTTTTGATATTTGTCGAACTCAGGTTTGCATCAGTGTGGGAGTATGTCACACCATAGACAAAGAGTAGACCTGACCATCAATTAACAGTCGCGTGATGCCCTTGGCTTGTAGATGAGTACTTGCCTTATGCAACATTTTACTATCAGGAACTTTAATCACGCGATCGCGCTTGGTAGAAAAGCGTTTAGCCACTCGATGGTTATCAAACACTGGCAAAGTTTTTTGCAGGGTTTCTAGGCTAGGAATTTGCCCCAAGTCACCAAAATCCTTGAGTGGTCGAGTAATTAACTCTGAGGCTCGGTCGATGACCAAATAGCAAGTTTTTGGCAAATGTGCTGCTGACAAGGGTAAAACTTGCACAGATGCGTCACTGACTCTGCGTCTTGTAACTAAAGGTCTTGGCTCCTCTAAGTCTTCTTCATCTTCGTCATAATCTTCATCGTAATCTTCGTCGTCTAAATCATCCTCTAAATCTGATAAATCCTCTGATTCATCTAGCAAATCTTCTCCCAGCATTTGGGCGATGACGGTTGCTTCAGGATGTTCATCCTTTAAGATTGGGCTGGGAATACTTGCTATCTCCGGCGGCTTCGGTTCGACGATTTCTAAGCGCTTTGCGGCTCTTAGCTTTGGTTTTTCCTCTGCTGAGGAACGTCGGCGCACTCGTCGCGCTGAAGGTGCAAATTCTTCCTCATCCTCTGGGTAGCTTTCTGCTTCTGTAACTGCCTGTTGTGGCTCAACCTCTGGTAACTTTAGGCGAGGAATGGCTTTTTCTTGGCTTGGCTGCTCTTTCTCTGGTTCTGGCTGAGTTAACAAAGGTAACTGTTCATAATTTACCTGTGCTCTGCCTTCAGGAGTTCGAGCAGCCCGTTTGAGAGAAACGAGATATTCGTACTCGTCTTCTGGTAAGGTGCTTTTGAGCAGCCGACTAATTGTCGAGTTGCTCACACCATAGTGTTCCGCCAAAGTTGAGGTTGTTTCGGCAGTTTCTCGATATAACTTCAGAATTTCTTGCTTGTCAGAATCTGTTAATTTTCTCACGGTAGACACCAAATTTTCTAAGCTCGTTTGCGCCCACGCTCCCGCCGAGTTCTGCTCAACGATGCGTCATGTTCTAAGACAGCGCCCATACCAAATAAAACTCCACTAAATACCCAAAACACTTCTAGTATCTCCCCACTTTGATAGTTTGGCCCTTGAGCATATTTAAACCACATATCTGCAATGTAGAGCGAAAACGCGGCCGCTGCAATCATTCTCCAGGACTGGGCGACTCGTCCTCCCCAAAAGGCTAGTAATAAAGTGGTAGCAATAATTAACAAAATTACATCGCTCACTACGTAAAACCAATTCAAGATGGTGGCTAATGGCTCTGAGGGTGCGGCATGTTGCATAGAAATCCACCATGCCAATAGGCTACCAAAGACTGCTATTGCCGACACAATCAACCATTGCCATTTTTCTAAATTAATTCGCCTGGAAGCCACAGCTAAAATCATGCCTACGCCAAGGGAAATATAAGACAGGACAAAAAATACATCGCCAATAGACACATCCGGTTCTTCATCTAAAATTAGTTCTGTGTAACCGAAAAATATCCCTCCCAGGAAATAAGAAAGCATACCTATAGCGATCGCCAGCCAAACATTCCGGCTGCTGACAATTTGCGGACTTTGCCAATTCCTCAAGCATAAAACACCTGCGCCCAAGTAAGCCAAGGCTTCAAAAATATTTGTCCCCATCACATACCAGTCAGCACGGCTTTCGACACCATCTGTGCCTGGAACTTTGGCACTAAATAACAAAAAGTATAACAGTGCCAGCACACCCCAGCCGATGCTAGCCAAGATAATGTTTTGATTGGTGAGCAGGGATTGCGAACGGGAGGAATTGTTGTCAGAGGTACTCATAGGAATTGACTATTGTAAATGCACTCGGCAGGATGTTGGTGTACAAGAATATGTGGGTAGCGGATGCACCAGTGAACGCCAAGAGCAAATACCAGTAGCCGCAGTTTTTTCCCACTTTTCATGCTATTGCCACAGTTTACTCAGTGAAGATTGATTTAGCCAACTGATAAACAGCGATCGCTCGGCTTCTGGCATATCTTGTAACCTATCAGTAACTTGATGGGCAAAGTTAGCATTGCCAAAATAGGTTTTTCCGAGTTTATGTAGTTCTTGCAGGAAGCTAATTACATGATTTTCTTGCCAAGGAGGAAGTTTAGCCGCTTCTAGGGGGTTAGTCGTCATCAAGTGTTTGACTACCTCTGGGGAAGATGCTTCAGGAAATTGTGGCTGTCGCAAAACTTGGGCAATATCTTTCTCAAAGAGTACCGCTTGCCGAGTGCCTAAAAACTCTTCAATGTCCAGATAAACTGCTTGCAGCAGCAATAAACTGGCTTGAATATAAATTCCTCGCTGGCTATGGCTACCCGTGTCACTACCTAGCTGGTCTAAGCGGACTTTTCCCCAAACACTAAAGCGATCAGGTTCTTCCAGCAAGACACAGGCTTTACCTCGGTGATCGGTTAATTCTCTCCACAAGGCTCTAGCTTCTTCTTCTTGGCTAGCTTTGAAGACGCTAATCAAGCGAAAGGTTTGCCCCTGATAATTGAGGATCGGCACTTGCTGATCCCGTTTTGGGTGCTGAATACTCGATATTTCAACATCCTGCCGTTTGAGAATAAACATGGCACTAGCAAATAACTCCTCACAGGGGCTTTGTGGATATGCAATCTATAATTCCGATTTGTAGCATCGCCAAGAGTGCGATTACCTAGGATGCTATTTGGGTAAGCAGTGCGATCGCCACCTACACCAACACGCAAATAAAGGAATTGACCCACAATATAGCTAATCAATAGCTTATTTGCTGCATTTTTAGTGTAAATCGCATAACTAGCGACTTGAATCATAGCCTTGCTGACCAGAAATCTGCAATTTTCAATTGCTTCTTGGTAGGGAAAAACGATATAATTTTGCAAGTGACTCTTTTGGGAGCCACAAATTTAGGTTGGGCGCATAGCTCAGTGGATAGAGCATCCGCCTTCTAAGCGGATGGTCGCAGGTTCGAATCCTGCTGCGCCCGTATTCCATCTTTCATAGTGAACCGATTAAACAAATCCGCCAACACTACATTAGAAAATAAAAATCCTTGGGGATCACTCAAACGCCACCTTTCCCCGACAACTTCTACCCAACCTTTCTCAAAATACACTCGTAAACACTGGCGAATTTCCTGTACTTTCGCTTCCCCAAACTTCTCTGCCAACATCACCAAACTCACACCTGCTGCCAAACGTAACCCCAACATTAAGGTTTCTAACAAAACTTCTTCTGGGGGCGTGGCTTGGCAATCAATCACAGCACCAGCTTGCACCCACTGGTAATACTCTTGAGTCTTACGCGGACGAGTGAAGCGTTTTCCCTGGATATAACTTGCCGCACCCATGCCAAAGCCATAATAAGGGCGGTTTTCCCAATAAACTCGATTATGCTGACATTGATGTCCAGGAAGAGCATAGTTGGAAATTTCATAATGGTCATAACCTGCATTAGTTAAAACTTGCTGTCCCATTTGGTACATTTTCACCGTGATTTCATCCGTTGGCAAAGGATGATCACCAGGTTTGTAGTAACGACCAAAAGCAGTTCCCGGTTCAATAGTCAGGTCATAAATGGAGATGTGAGTTGGCATCAGCGCCACGGCTTGATTTAAAGAATCCTGCCATTGATCTAACGATTGATGCGGTAAACCAGAAATCAAGTCTAAGCTAAATTCGGCAATTTCGACTTGGTGGATTAATTCCACAGATGACAAAATATCTGCAACTGAGTGCGATCGCCCGGCAACTTGCAATAATTCTGCTTGAAAGGCTTGTACACCCAAACTTACCCGGTTCACGCCAGCGCTACGGTAGCCTGATATATGTGCTAAATCAAACGTACCTGGGTCTACTTCCAGAGAAATTTCTACTCCAGAAGCAATGCCAAAATGTCTCTCTAGCGTTGCCAATATCCGTTTTAACTGCTCTATTGAAAGTAACGAAGGAGTCCCACCACCAAAGAAAATTGTCTGCAAAGGTTGACCTAAAGCTGGTGTGATGGCAATTTCTGCGCACAAGGTTTCAACATATTGGCTGATAGTACCAGATGTTTCTCCCCGCAGGCGATCGCCAATCACAGACACAGGAAAATCACAATAAAAACACCGCCGTCTGCAAAAGGGAATATGTACATAAGCAGAACTGGCAATGCCAGAAACATTAACGCTTTGACTCATGATTTTAGAAAGAATTAATTAATCCAATTGAGAATTACAAACAGTGAAAATAAATAGTTTTTTTACAAGTTTTTATCGTTTTACAACAAAATCGTGAAAAATATTAAGAGAAAACACTTTAGTTATAATATTTGCAGATATTCCCTGCTTAAACCCCTAGTGTAAGTCAATATTGATTAATCTTTCTTACCGAGGACATAAAAAATACTTGACTTTATTGGGTCACACAATCGCAGGAAAACAACACAACTATGCTGGATGCTATTATCATTCTCTCATTTATCCTAGCTGCGGCGGGAATAGGGTTCTACAGCATTGAACTACTACCCGATGGCTCGCTAGATGGGGTGACAAACTTAGACGCTTTACGCTTAGTTGTTGCCGTCTTTGCCGCTATTATTGGCGGTGCAGTAGGACTGAGTTTTCAGACTTCATATCGTCGTCTAGAAACACAAGTCCGAGAAATGCCTCTGGAAATGATTTTAACTCGCGCCATTGGCTTAGTTATCGGGCTATTGTTAGCGAACCTAATGCTGGCTCCATTATTTTTGCTACCCATCCCGGCGGATTTTGGCTTTATTAAACCATTAGTGGCAGTCGTCGGTAGTATTTTACTTGCTGTGACTGGGATGAATTTGGCGGATACCCACGGACGAGGTTTATTACGGTTCATTAATCCCAACACCGTAGAGACAATGATAGTGGAAGGGACACTAAAACCTGCGCATACCAAAGTTTTAGATACCAGTTGTATTATTGATGGACGCATTGAAGCCCTACTAGAAACAGGGTTTTTGGAAGGACAAATTATTGTGCCACAATTTGTCTTGCAGGAATTGCAACAAGTAGCTGATGCCAGCAAAGACCAAAAGCGGGTACGGGGACGGCGCGGATTAGAGATTCTCAACCGAATTAAGAAAGATTACCCTGAGCGTATCTTGATTAATCCTGTGGATTATGAAGATATTGCCACAGTAGATGCAAAATTGGTGCGATTTGCCCAAGAAATCAATGGTACATTGCTCACCAACGATTACAACTTATCTAAAGTTGCTAGTGTACAAAAAGTACCTGTGTTGAATGTCAATGATTTAGTCAACGCTGTGCGTTCTACTTACTTACCTGGTGATAATCTTGACCTAAAGATTCTCAAGGAAGGCAAAGAACCCAGTCAAGGAGTTGGCTATTTAGACGATGGCACAATGGTTGTTGTTGAGGAAGGTAGTAGTTACGTAGGTGGTGAAGTGCGCGTAGTAGTTACCAGTGCTTTGCAAACCTCCGCCGGACGGATGATTTTTGCCAAACCCCAAGCTTCAGCATTGGCGTGAGGGAAATGTCAGGTGCAATTAAAGTTAAAAATTGTGCGATCGGTGCAGTCAAACTGCACCGATTTTGTATGAGATGGCATCTGCCAAGTCATCGTATAAGACACAGTCTATATTGGGAATTACTCTGCGTATCGCTAAAGCGTAAAGCCCTGACGGGCATGGCTACGCTTACCACGAAGTGTACCGGAGGCATAAGCTCCGCTAACGCGTAGCGTGTCGAAGACAGAAGCTGCTATGCGTGTACATTCCTTAAAACCAGCAGATGAGAGGCTTGCGATCGTCATGAAGGATATAGGCAGATAACATAGCCGACTTACCAGCAATTTGTAATAGTTGGGTATGAGCCTCATCAATAAACTAATGGATAGAATTATGTCATATATCAAATTAAATTGAGTTCGACAAATATCAAAAACCCCTCTCCCAACCTCTCCCCTGCCAGGAGGAGCCACTGCGTTGCGCGGGTTCCCCGCGTTGTAGCAAGTGGCGTAGAGGCTTTGAAACCTTGATTTTTAGTTCAAAACCGGGGATGTTTTTGCCCCTTTCCGTGTCGGAGAGGGGTTGGGGTGAGGTTCATCGAATTCACGTCAAATTAAATTGAGTGCATGATCAATAATAACGTTTTGGTCAATTTTTGATTCCAACTCTTCTACTTCATATCTTCCTTCTTCTACCTCTAAAGATGCATTATCTAAAGCTGATGGATAAGCTTCTTCAAAAACTAATCGCAATTCTTCTGATGTTAAGTAATAGCCTCCTGACTTACGGCGTTTATTTTTTATCTGAATTTCCCGAACACAATTGCGAATTGATACATCCCAAGACCGGGTTGTTCGATGCTCGGCTTGTTGCTTGATAAGATGTAGTAGCAAGACTTTAGCATAGTTGCGGATATTATTAATTTTATCTTCACGGCTCATTTCTTCTAGTTCTTCGACAATAGCCAAGGCTTCCGTGATGTTACCTTGTAACAGTAAAGATTTTAAGGTGAGTATTTCTTCCATAAACATTCAATACGGTTGACGGTTGAAGGCTGAATGCTTACCCCAATTTCCAATTATGTAAAACATGGGGCTAAAGCCCAATATTCCCATACAGTTCAGTTAATGATAATTGTAGGTGGGGTTAAGAGGCAGCGCAACTCAATCGATTCTTGAGCCTGTTGCATATCCTTCCATATAGCCAACCGTTGACTACTGAAAAATTACGAATTAAACTCATTTACCCAGAGTAATAATGTCTTGATAAACTGCAAGCATTTTGGCAGCTACACTATCCCATGTATAATTTTCTAGGATAAATTGACGGGCGCGATCGCCAATTTCTTTTGCTTGCATACATACGCCACAAGTTAATCGAATTGAGCGATTATGGCAAGAAATTAAAAAGAATTTGAGTTGGGAATGTTTTGAGAGTTTAGATGAATTTTGGGACAATTTTTGTTACCAAGTTAATAGAATTAAATATTTTCAAGCGATAATTTCTTGAGAAATCACCTGTGAAAATTTAGCAGCCTTCTTCTGACTGTTCACAAGCACCAATACTCACCCAGCTACTAGAACCATCAGCCCGATGTTCCTTTTTCCAAATGGGGGCATTGTGTTTGAGGGTGTCAATCGCATAGCGGCAAGCTGCAAATGCTTCACTACGATGAGGACAACCTACCGCGACTAATACGCTAATTTCTCCAACAGACAAACGTCCAATACGATGATATATCACCACTCGATTCACATCAGACCAAGAGGAACGAATATCAGCAGCAATTTGATAGAAAACTCGTAATGCCATTGTTTCATACGCTTGATATTCTAAAGAGACTACAGGTTGCCCATCAGTCTGATTGCGAACCATTCCACTCATCACCACCACTGCACCATTGGCTGAGTCATTGGCTTTAGCATAGATTTCTTCAAGAGACAATGGCGCAAATGTAATAGCAAAACTATCTTCGGCTTTTGGTTTAATCGCAGTAGCAAGTGTATTTGTGATCATTGAGGTTATATTATCTGGCTTCAGTATTTATGGGATTTAAATATATTGTCCTTTAACAAAGCCCTACTATCCTGTATTAAGAAATTTTAAGAATCAAAGTAATGTGAGCAGCAACTACTCTTAGACTTTCGTATTTTTTCAAAAATCATGGTTTGTCTTAACCATGATGCCATTCTCCAAAAAGCCCCTTCGCTCTTCCCCCTTGAGGAGGATCTCAAGTTTTTGATTTTACATATTTTAATTTATACAAATTCAAGAAAATATGTAATTCAAGCATACAAGGAATTTTTTTACTATTACTAATTTAAAATATCAAAATTAAATATCAATAATGACATAAATTTAAGATAAATTAAGTAAATTTACATATATAAGTAAATCTTTCTGTCATCCTCCTTAAGACATATTACTATAATTGTAATTAAAGTTATGTGCTGACACTTTTTAAATAATTACGATAGTTACTTTTGCAGATCAAGTGCAGTCAAGACTTAACTAACCAGAAAGCAACTTTTTTGTTTGGGCTACCAATTATTCAGATGCATTGTAAATTGTATGGTACTTGAAAACAGACTCATAACAGGCATCACTTTAGCTATATCACCCCTATACTTTCCCAACTTCATAAATTGAGAGAACCGCAATTAACACGAGGGCAAGTTGTAATTCAGTTATATTAGGAAAAATTTCATGAAATCTTCAGTGTGTAATCATGAAGTAGCAAGGCTTGAGGCTCTCTATCAGTATCAGATTCTCGACTCTGCGCCAGAACAAGCATTCGATGATTTGGTGTTCTTAGCCGCGCAGATTTGTGATGCACCCATAGCTTTAATTAATTTGCTTGACACCAATCGTCAGTGGTTCAAAGCAAAAGTAGGGTTGGATATACAGGAAATGCCTATAGATATTGGTTTTTGTAGGCTTTGCATCCAGCAAAAAGATATTTTAATTATTCCTGACACTTTAGCAGATGAGCAGTATGCCACAAATGTCGTAGTTACTTCAGAACCTTATGTGAGATTTTATGTTGGCGTACCTTTGATAGTAGCAGGAGGGCAGGCGATCGCCACTTTGTGCGTAGTAGATCGCATACCACGCCAAATCACACCAAAACAAGTAAAAGCGTTGCAATCGATTAGCCGCCTCATCATCAAACAACTAGAGATGCGGCGTAGCTTGATAGAACTAACGAGTATCAAGACAGAGTATGAACAGACACAAGAAATATTGTGTCACAGTGAATCTACCTTTTTAGTAGTTGACACTGATATTACCCAAAAAAAAGAACTAGAAAAGCAATTCTTGCGCGCTCAACGCATGGAAAGTATTGGTACTCTGTCCAGTAGTATTGCCCATGACTTAAATAATGTGTTATCACCAATTTTGATGTCAGTACAACTGCTGCAAAGCAAATGCCGCGATCGCAACACTCAACAGATTTTATCAATAATCGAAAATAATACAAAACGTGGTACTAATTTAGTAAAACAAGTGCTGTCATTTGTGCAAGGTATGGAAAGCGATTTCCCCGGAAAAACCGCTTTGCATATCCGCAATGTGATTCAAGTTAAGCATTTGATTTTAGAAATACAACAAATTGTCCAACAAACATTTCCCCAATCAATTGTCCTCTCTACAGAAATTCAGCCAAATCTATTACCAATTTATGGTGACAGTACACAACTCTATCAAGTACTGATTAATTTGTGTCTCAATGCTCGTGATGCTATGCCCGACGGTGGTAATTTAACAATATCTGCTGAAAATATTTTTATTGATGAAAATCATCCGAAAACGAACCTTGATGCTAAAGTTGGTTCTTACATTTATCTAACAGTTACTGATACTGGTTTAGGCATCAAAGATGAAATAATAGATAAAATTTTTGAACCCTTTTTCACAACCAAAGAATTTGGTAAAGGTACGGGACTAGGACTTTCTACAGTCATGGGAATTGTCAAAGGACATGGTGGTTTGATCACAGTATCGAGTTGTGTAGGCAAAGGTACACAATTTCAGGTGTATTTACCAGCCATTAATTAGGTTGCAACCCAGTCTTGAGGGACTGACAAATAAAAAATTAAAGGTTTGTAGTCGGGACTAAAGTCCTCTTTTTCTGTTCTCTAAGCTACGGTGTACACACAAATGATCTAATCACCCCAAATCCTTCACAACTTTTTGGGAGCCAGTGCGTTGCTTTGGTTCCCAAAGTTGTCGCAACTGGCGTTGTGTTGTCGCCAAGCGCCGCACCATCAATGTTTTGCGGTGCGTTAAATCTAATGTCCTAATGTCCTAACGCACCCTACCAGATAAAAAACATGAGTAATGGCATGAAGGCATTAGCATTTTACTCACAGTATCAAGATAAAATAGGGTAGCCATTATCAAGATGATGATGCCAAATATGGATGGAAAAAATACCATTCGTGCACCATAAAATTATGAGTTTGCAACTACCTGCGATCGCCATCAGTGAATTGGTAACAAACGAGCACGTACTGATAGGTCAGTCATCTTTGCGGCTAGCTTTTTTGCCTGGAACCTAGACAACACAAGAATTATTGAAAATCTGATAATTTAACACTTATTAACTAATGACCAATCAAGATTCTGCCCTGATTCTGGTTGTAGATGATAACGATTTTACCCGAATGCAGCTGTGTTATCTGATAAAACAAGCCGGATATCAGGTGGCAGAAGCGCGGAATGGTTTTGAAGCACTTGCTATCTATACTCACCTACACCCAGATATAGTACTGCTGGATGCTGTCATGCCAGTGATGGATGGCTTTACCTGTTGCGCTAAGTTGCAAACACTCCCCGATGCAGAAAATACACTGATATTAATGATTACTGCTCTTTACGATCAAGCATCCATAGAGCAGGCTTTCGCTGTAGGGGCAACTGATTTTATCACCAAGCCCATTCAGTGGCCAGTATTGTCTCAAAGACTACGCCGTCTTCTAGAAGCTAATCGGGCAATCCGGGAATTACGACAACAAACTGAAGCCGCACAGTTGCGAGAAGCACAACTGAGGATGGCATTAGAGGCAGCCCACATGGGTGTTTGGAACTGGAACCTCTTAACCAAACAAATTACTTGGTCGGATACCCTAGAAGCGCTTTATGGTCAGTCAAAAGGCTCTTTTGATGGTACTTACGAAGCTTTCATTAATTGCGTTCATCCTCAAGATCAGAATTTCGTCAGGTATGCGGATCAACAAGCAATTCAAGCAGGGATAGACTATGACATTGAATTTCGTGTTGTTCTTCCCGATGGCAGTATTCGTTGGTTAGCCAGCAAAGGAGTAGTCTTTCGCGATGCTGCTGGAGTGGCTACACGGATGTGTGGGGTAGATATTGATATTACCAAACGCAAGCAAGCAGAAGAAGCACTAGAGATTCAAGCTAATCAACAGGCTGTGGTCGCTCAACTCAGCCAAAAGGCACTAGCTGGCACAGATTTGACTATACTGATGAATTCGTGTGTGACCCTTGTTGCTCAGTGTTTGAGGGTTGAATATTGCAAAATTTTGGAACTGCTGCCCGATGGCGAGGCCTTACTACTGCGGGCGGGAGTAGGCTGGCACTCTGGGCTAGTGGGACAAGCAAGTGTCAGCACCGACGTAAATTCGCAAGCCGGCTACACCTTACTTGCTCAAGAACCAGTCATTGTCGGTAATCTTCGTCAAGAAAGGCGATTTAGTGGCCCACCACTGCTGCATGAGCATCAAGTGATCGGTGGCATAAGTGTGGTAATTCATGGTAAAGAGAGTCCTTTTGGCGTTTTAGGGGCACATACAACTAGACAGCGTACCTTTACTAAAGATGATATTTATTTTCTGCAAGCTATTGCCAATGTCTTAGCAACAGCTATTGAGCGTCAACGAGTCGAAGATGCACTCAAAACAAGTGAAGAACGTTGGCAATTGGCTGTGCGGGGTAACAACGATGGCATTTGGGACTGGAACCTGAAAACAAATGAAGTATTTTTCTCTAAGCGCTGGAAGGAAATGCTGGGTTACGAAGACTACGAAATTTCCAATAATTTGTATGAATGGACAAACAGGATACATCCAGACCATCTTGATGCGGTCAGACAAGCAATTACTGACCACTGTACGAAGAAAACTTTATTTTATACTAGCGAGCATCAAGTTCAGTGTAAGGATGGCTCTTACAAGTGGATTTTAAATCGCGGTCAGGCTGTATGGGATGAAAATGGTAAGGTAGTGCGAATGATTGGTGGGATGATGGACATTAGCGAACGGCGAGCTGCACTGCACGAACTCAAACAAGTACAAGCAGAATTAGAACGCCAAAACTTGCGATCGCAATTATTCGCTGATATCACTTTAAAAATTCGCAAGTCTTTACAAATCGATGAAATTCTCGAAACCAGCGTTACAGAGGTACAAAAGCTCCTACATGCAGACCGTGTATTAATCTTGCGACTGCGAGCCAATGGTGCTTATGTTGTCCTGAAAGAAGCAGTAGTCCCTGGATTACCCGTGGTGCTGGGACAGGATATTCCCGACGCTTCTTTGCGAGAAGGTTACATTGAGCAATATCGTCAGGGGCGAATTAGCGCTATTACTGATATAGAACAGGCTGCACTCCACCCTGCTTATGTCAAATGGCTACAACAATTTGATGTCAAAGCCAACCTGATCGTCCCAGTTTTCCGCGAAAATCAACTTTGGGGGTTGCTAATTGCTCATCAGTGCGCCCATCCCCGTCAGTGGACAAACTGGGAAATTGAACTATTGCGACAACTGGCAGATCAAATAGGCGTGGCCCTAGATCAGAGCTCGATTCTAGATAAAGAAACTCGTCAACGGCAAGAACTCGCTCGTTCTAATCAAGAATTGCAGCAATTTGCCTTTATCGCCTCTCATGATTTACAAGAGCCATTACGGAAAATTACAACTTTCAGTGAGCGGCTGAAAACTACCTGTGGAAACAACTTAAGTGAACAAGGACTAGATTATCTAGAACGGATGCAAAATGCCGCCTTCCGGATGCAGACTTTAATTAAGGATTTATTGACACTTTCACGAGTTACCACTAGAGCACAGCCTTTTGTTTCCGTGAATTTGGCACAGATAGCACAAGAGGTATTGTCTGATTTAGAAGTAAGTATTCAGCAAACAAATGGACAGGTAGAAATAGGTGATTTACCTACTATTAAAGCTGATCCCTTACAGATGCGCCAACTGTTGCAAAATCTCATTGGCAATGCTCTCAAGTTCCACCGCCCCCATGTACCGCCTGTTGTCAAAGTCTACAGTCAAATTTTTCACAATCAATCAGATAAAGTTTCTGTTGCTGCGGAAACTTGCCAAGTCATTGTAGAAGATAATGGTATTGGTTTTGCAGAAAAGTTTGTTGATCGCATTTTTAACATTTTTCAACGTTTACATGGTCATAGGGAATACAAAGGTACAGGGATGGGTTTAGCTATCTGCCGGAAAATTGTGGAACGACATCACGGGAGTATTTCAGCACAAAGTAAACCAGGACAAGGCACAAAATTTATTGTCAAATTGCCGATTAATTACCATTCTTGATTTTTCTTCCTGCGGAGGGATTATATTAAGACGGTAAAATGAGATGTTCATTTTACAAAGATATTCCCAGAATTCGTGGCAATTTCATCCTGAATTTGTATCAATAACTAATGTAAAGGAGACAATACAGAGTGAAAGATGGGCAAACAACCATCACAATCTTAATGGCTGATGATGATGAAGATGACAGAATGTTAGTTCGTGAGGCATTAGCAGAAAGTCAATTTCCCATCGATTTACATATTGTCAGCAATGGTGAGGAGTTGCTAGATTATCTGTATAACCGTGGTCAATATACTGACAAAACTATAGCCCCACGACCGAGATTAATTTTGTTAGATTTAAATATGCCTAAAAAAGACGGCTTGGAAGTGCTAAGAGACATTAAAACAGATCCATCCCTACGGCACATTCCCGTTGTAGTACTGACAACCTCAGGGGCAGAAGAAGATATTTATCATACCTATGATTTAGGTGCAAATTCTTTCATCATCAAGCCTGTGACGTTTGCCTCCTTAGTTGAAGTTATGAAAAGCGTAGGAAAATACTGGTTTGAAATAGTGGAATTACCACTAGAAGCTTTGGGAGGTATAAATGAACAAAAACCCAATCAGAGTTCTATTAATTGATGATGACGAAGATGATTACATTTTAACTCGTGATTGGTTCGGGGAATTTCAGTTTGCTGGCTGCGAGTTGGCATGGGTAGATACTTATGCAGCCGCAAAAGAGGCGATCGCTCATAATAATCATGATATCTATCTTGTAGACTACCGATTAGGAATACACAATGGTTTAGAACTCTTGCGCGAAGCCATCGCCAACGGCTGCTCCTCCCCCATGATTTTATTAACTGGTCAGGGAGATTGGGAAATCGACCTAGAAGCCATGAAAGCAGGCGCAGCAGATTATCTCGAAAAAAGCCAGTTAAATGCGCCTTTACTTGAGCGTTCCATCCGTTACGCGATGGAGCGCAAACAAACAGAACAAAAAATCCGCGAGCAAGCTGCTTTACTTGACATCGCCACCGATGCCATTTTTGTACATGATTTAGACGATCCAGTTTTATTTTGGAATAAAGCGGCAGAGAGTTTATACGGTTGGAAAAAAGAAGAAGCCATTGGTAAAAAAACACAAGATTTGTGGCATGAAAAAAATGAACCTCTATTACAAGCAGCATTCAACTATTTGATGAAAAATGGTTCCTGGGAGGGAGAGTTACATCAAAGAACCAAATCAGGTAAAGACATTATTGTCGAAAGCCGTTGGACATTAGTCCGCGACTTTGGTAACAAAGCAAAATCCATCCTAGTTGTTAATACTAATATTACGCAAAAAAAACAATTAGAAGCCCAATTTCTCCGCACCCAACGATTAGAAAGTATTGGCACTTTAGCAAGCGGTATCGCCCACGACCTCAACAATGTTCTGGCTCCAATTTTGATGACAGCGCAACTTTTAGAGTCAAAAATCAATGATGAGCGCTCTCGGCAATTACTGCCAATATTGATTTCCAATGCTAAACGTGGAGCTAATTTGGTCAAGCAAGTACTATCTTTTACTCGCGGTCTGGAGGGGGAACGCACCCTTTTACAACTAAAACACTTAATTATAGAAGTTCAGCAAATTATTAAAGAAACCTTTCCCAAGTCAATAGAAATTACTACTCGGATGCCACAAAACTTGTGGACAGTATCTGGTGATGCTACCCAACTACATCAAGTACTGATGAATCTATGTGTTAATGCTCGTGATGCTATGCCTAATGGTGGCACTTTAAAAATATCAGCTGAAAATCTTTTAGTTGATGAAAATTACACCAAAATGAACATTGAGGCTAAAGTTGGCTCTTATGTAGTAATTACCGTTATCGATACGGGAATAGGTATTCCACCAGAAATATTAGATCGGATATTTGAGCCATTTTTTACCACTAAAGAACTTGGTAAAGGCACTGGATTAGGGCTTTCTACAGTACTTGGTATTATCAAAAGCCACGGTGGTTTTGTCAATGTATACAGCGAGCAGGGAAAAGGTAGCCACTTTCAAGTTTATTTACCAGCACAAGAGGCCGCAGAAACCATAGAAGAAGTCGAACAGTACTTACCTCAAGGTAACGGTGAATTGATTTTGGTTGTAGATGACGAAGTTGCCATTCGTGATATTACCAAAACATCTCTAGAAAGTCATAACTACAAAGCAATCACAGCTAGCGATGGCATTGAAGCTATAGCTTTATATGTGGAACATCGAGATGAAATATCTCTTGTTTTAACAGATATGGTCATGCCATCTATGGATGGCATGACAACTATCAGGACATTGCAAAAAATCAATCCGAGTGTCAAAATTATTGCCGTCAGTGGACTGGTAACAAGTGATAAAGTCAATGCAGCTTATGATATTGGCATCAAAGCCTTTTTATCCAAACCCTACACAGCTAATCAGTTATTACAAACTATTAGCACTGTTAAAAGTAAGGAGTAGGGAGTAGTATTTTTACTCAGCACTCCCCTTCGACTTCGCTCAGGGCAAGCGCACTCAGGAAGGAAGCACTTTCATCATCCCATCAATTCCACGGCATCTCTGCCATCCCCATCTTGTAAGTAAACTTTAACCACTTCTTCTTTGGCTGTAGGTAACTGCTTGCCAATGAAATCTGGGTGAATTGGTAATTCTCGATGACCCCTGTCTACTAAAACAGCTAAACGAATTACTTCTGGTCTACCATACTCAGTGACAGCATTTAATGCAGCGCGAATTGTCCGACCTTTGAAAATCACATCATCTACCAGCACAACTGTTTTTCCTGTGAGATCAAAAGGAATGTTGGTTTTCGCTGGAGTTCTTAAGCCAATTTGGTCAAGATCATCTCGATAAAATGTAATGTCTAATGCTCCTACCGCCACGGTGACACCTTCAAGAGTTTCAATCTGACGTGCCAACAATTCGGCTAATACCGCTCCTCTAGTATAAATACCTAGGAGTACTAGTTGGGATAAATCACGCGTCCTTTCCACAATCTGAGAGGCCAGGCGCGTTAAGGTGCGGCGGAGGTCTTCAGATGAGAGAATTTCGACTACTTTGGCAGACATAATTTAGAGAGGGGATAGGGGACAGGAGAAGAAAAGAATCTGATAGTCTTTTTGGATGCAGAGTAGTGGTAATTTAATTTTTAGACTGAACCTAGATATATATTAGTTTTTTCTCCTCTGCACCTCTGCACCTCTACTACCTGTTTAGGCTTATTGAGAGTATAGCGATCGCTAACCACAATAAAAAGCAATATCGCGTCAGTTGCAGGGCACTTTGAATAGAATTTGGCGTGATGGGATAAATTGCATCTCCTAGCAGGGGTTTTGGTTTGGCTACTCCGCGATACCAATTTTGACCTCCCATTTGCACGCCCAAAATAGCAGCATAAGCACACTCACTCCAGCCAGAGTTGGGACTAGGATCAGTAACTGCATCTCGCCGACAAATTCGCCAAACATGCACGGGTTTACCCGATACAATTGCCAAGGTGATTACTGTTAAGCGACAAGGTAACCAAGTTAAGCAATCTTCTAACCTGGCACTAAACCACCCCAAATAAGTATAGGGTGCTTCTCGATAGCCCACCATTGAATCAAGGGTACTACTGGCTTTATATGCCAAAGCCAAAGGAGTTGGGCCTACACCTGGTAAACAAGCACCAACAATTGCATAAAAAAGTGGAGCCATAACTCCATCAGTAGCATTTTCTGTGACTGTTTCTAATACGGCTCGCAAAATTTCTGGTTCTGAGAGGTTTTGTGTATCTCGACCAACATAATTACTTAAAATATGACGCGCTTCCCCTATATCTCCTGCTGTTAAAGGTTGTAAAACAGCTTCGGCTGCTGCGCGCAGACTTCTCAAAGCAAAACAACTAGCTAAAAGAATGCTTTCTAAGATAATTCCCAATAATGGATGCAGCCTTTTGGCAGTTTGAATTATTAACCAGCCGACACAGCCGCTACCAATTATTAGGATCATGCCTAACGTAATTCCAGCCATCCGTTGTGTTAAAGAACTCTGACAAACTTGCCCAAAAAATTTTATCAGGCGAGAAATTACCCCACCCATAACTTGCACTGGATGAGGCCAACCCCAAGGATCACCGATGAAGTAATCTAAAAGTGCAGCAACGATAAAAACGACTGCTAATGTCATTTGTCTGATGTGTGACCCCTAATAACCAATGACCGATGACTAATGACCAATGACCAATAACTAAACAACAAAGCTAGCTTCTTCCCCAAGAGAAGCTTGCCAACTACGAGCATCATAATAGAGATCTGCGAGAGTAATACTGTACAAAGCTTCTTTCAGTTTTTGGTTGAGTCTCTGCCAAAGAGTAAAGGTTACCCAATCTTCAGTTTGCGCTGGCGTGGGAGTGTGATGAGGTAAATGAGTGATAGTTTCGCCGACAGCCTCCAAAATTTGTCCTATAGAAATTTGTGCAGGTTTTCGTGCTAGTTGGTAACCGCCAATGCTACCCCGAATTGATTTCACTAATCCCGCACGACGCATTTCTATTAGCAATTTCTCTAGGTAAGGTGCTGGGATATCTTGGCGTTTAGCGATCGCTCTCACAGGTACAGGCCCATAACTTGGCTGTAAGCTCAAATCTAGTAACGCCTTCACACTGTAATGTCCTCTGGTAGTTAGTTTCATTGTGACAAGCTTTGTTGATTGATCAGTTGTTTTCTATTGACCACTGATCTGTAAATTAATGACAAATGGTAATAACTAAGGGATCAGTTGGGAGCATCTCAGATTTGTTAGAACAGATGAACTAGCAGGTGGGGGTGAAAATCAGCGAAAATAAAGGAAGAAATTAACCCCCACTCAATCAATAATGGAAGCAGCTAATCAGATGTGAACTGTGGCAGCCAGCGTTAAAACGTTAAGAACACGGTAAATTTACTACTCAAAAAATATTAATCACTCAACGTCAATCCACCTTGGTAGCCAGTGACAATGCGGCTACCATCCTTGAGGATGTGGACTTCTATCTGGTCGCTAGCCCAAGTAATTTGGTCGGATAAATCCAGGTTGAAGACATTAACCCGTTGATTCTTAGAAGAAACAGGGGAGTTGGGAGAATTAATTGCTAGAGACTCCACAAAAGGCCCATCAATCAAAATATCTAGTTCTTCTAACAATTCTTGGGAATTTGGCGGAGCAGATTCAGATTGTAGTTGCTTCAGAGTGAACCCTGAGAAAGACATCACATTTAACCCAGCAGCTTTTAGCTTGCGAGCTAGAGATGCTAGTGCAGCTGCTTGCCAAAAAGGTTCTCCACCAGAGAATGTTACGCCTGTATTGCGAGGTTTGTTGAGAATTTTTTCAGCCAGAGTATCAACAGAAATCAGTTGGTTAATCTCAAATGACCAGGAGTCAGGATTAAAGCAGCCAGGACACTCACGCGGACAACCTTGTACCCAGATAACAGCACGACAACCAGGTCCATTAACTTCTGACTCGTCAACATAACCCATGATGTTCAGATAGCCAGGGGGAATTTCTGTGAGTGCTAGTGATGGTTCCATTGGCTTAGTTTCCATCTGTTTCCTTTGTTTGCATAGCGAGTCAAATATTCTGGTGGCAATTGCTTATACCCACCAGAATATCCGGTAAATCAATTGTCGCTACAAACTGGTTGATTCGCTGCAATTGATTTAACGAAATAAGTTAGAACATAAACTAATCATAAAACCCGCACACCAAAGAACTTTCCAGCCTGTCCCCTGGTATTATTACAGAGATGCTAATTCCATATTGCTATACATTTGTAATGCGGTACGCCAAACTACATAGCCTGTGGGACTCAGGTGTAAGCCATCAGTGGTGAATTCATGGCGCAGGTTACCTTGTTGATCAGTAAACAAGGGATACAAATCAAGATATTTAACACCTACTTTGGTAGCGATGCTTTGCAGTTGTTGATTCAACTGACGAATCCGACTGTTAGCAATCACCAGCAGTTTCTCTCGTCCTTCCCAAGTGGCATTTTCTCCCCCATGAGGCAAAATTGACTGTACAACGATTTGCGCCTTGGGATGCGCCTTACGGAGGTCAATCATAATTCGCTGCTGATTATCTAAGATGACCTGATCGCTTACCCCTCGAATCAGATCATTGATGCCAATCATCACAAAAATTACCTCAGGCTGGGTACTGTCAAATAAGGCTAATCTTTTTAATAGTCCTTCGCTGCTTTCGCCAGAAATTGCCTGATTGAGCCAGTTTCTATCTTCGGGTAATAACTCAACGGGAAACCACAGAGTCAGAGAATCTCCTACCAATATGCTTAAACGCTGAGGACGCTGATCAGCTGCTACTTTGGCTTCTTGTTTGAGAATGTCTACCCACTGCTGGTAATTGAGTTGATGACGTGGGACTGACTCTGGTTTGACGGCTGGGGATTGATGAACTTGATCTAGGGATGGTGTAGCGCTAAAAACTGAAGTCAATTGCTGTTGTTGCCAAATGAGCAAGATGACCGCCAACATTAGTATGCCGTTAGTTCCCAGCAGGAAAAATCCCCAGACAGGAAAGGTTTTTGCAGAAGTGGACACGAATAGCAAAATATACCAATGATTTGACTCAGATTTTAAATCGCTAAAGCCAATAAGTCACACTATTTCCGTAAATTAACTGTTTTACTGGCTGAGAAATGAATCACACATGGATTTGAATTGCAAGTATGAGTAGGCGATCGCATAACCCATAACAGATTTTGGCGTTGCTGAATCAGAATATGAAATGCCAAAATTACCCTGATTTTTCTTTGTACCTTTGCGCCTTTGCTACGGCAGTCGCTCATGGGGGAAACCCCCAAGACCGCGCTGCCTCGCCTTTGCGCGAGATAAATTCATAAATTAAAATGCATCTATTTATTCACATCCGGCAATCGTGAAGTCTGTAATCGATCCATCCACTTTTGTAAATAGACTCGATTAGCAGTTTGCTCAGATGGATCTTGAGTATCTTGAGGATAAGGCATTAGTCCTAAAATCGCTGCCGTGGTCACACAAAACATCGATTTTTGGAAACTTATGCAAATTTGGACTCGCAAATCATCTTCACCCCGAAGACTACGACGATAAATTTGGTGTAAATAATCTGGCAGATAATGACGCATATCTTGCATCAGCAAGGTAGGAGGAATACCCGCACCACCTATAGGTAAAGGATCTGCGTATAGTGCGCCATACTGAAATCGAGATTGATCTAGGGGAATTTGATATGCTTGAGCATTATATGAAACTGTGCCATGAAAAGGGGTTCCCCGAAAGAATACTGCCTCTACATAAGGCACTGCTGTATCGGCTAAAAATGTCAACCCAACTGATTTGGGGATGATATCATAGGCTTTATTGTGAATTTTAACGGTGTAGGTAATAGGCTTTAAAGCATCTGCCACCAAAGCTGCTTTAATATGGTCTACAACTTGAGGAATAGTTTTAATTTCTCCTCGATCATAGCGGTCTGATAGGTCGAGGAACATATCAGCCATCACCCGCCAAAATTGTCCCAACCCAGTGTAATAGGCAGAGACACGCAACATTTCAGTTAAAAAGTCGGGAAATAGTTGATTCATTCCCATTACGATGGGATTATTTTTAAATTTTGCTTGAATAACTGCTTGTGCTCTTTCTTGGAATTCTGGTGTATCTAAATATTGATCTAGTCCTCCGCCACCATGCCACATCATGGCTTTCATACAATATTCGGCATATTCAAAATTAATGCGATCATGCCACAAGTGACGGATTAATTTTGGGAAAGTAATCTCTCCATTAAAATATTTAAAGAAGGGGAAAAATACTAAAAATTGATGTTCCGCAATATAAATAAGATTTTGGGAATAGGCATCTAAAACTACACCATAGCTTTTAAGAATACCAACTACTTCCAGTACATTGTCTGGATTGTCGGGGAGTAATGCGCCTCCTTTGAGCAGTCTTTCAATATACTCAGCTAAGGGATGATTAGTGGGCTTTTTCTTCATTTTTATCATGAAAATATCTCCAAAAAATGTAGGGATTAGGGAATGGGGAGATAGGGAGATTAAGTTTTTTATCTCCTTCCCTAACCCCTATTTCCATCATTAAGTTTGGCTTTTTACTTTGTCTAAAGACACTGCGTCCACTAAATTTTGGGTATTAACCATTGCTGTAATTGTTGGTTCAGTCCAGCGCACTAACCAAGAGGGTTGGATACCGAAAATGACAATTAGTACTGCTAAGATTATGGCAGGAATGCGATCGCTCCAAAATACGCGCGGTAGGTTGATGACTTGTGGCGACAACCGGCCAAAAAAGGCGCGATTCATCAAAATTAAGAAGTAAACCGCAGTTAAGCCTGTACCCAGCATAGATAATAAGGTCTGTACGGGAAAAACTGGAAAACTGCCCCGAAAAACGACGAATTCAGCAATAAACCCGACCATTCCTGGGATACCAGCGCTGGCCATGACTCCTAAAACCATCAAGCTACCAATTACGGGTAAACCTCGTTCTGGGTTTAGCAGTCCTTTAATTACATCTAAATCGCGACTACCAGCTTTTTGATAAACAACTCCCACTAGCAAAAATAGCAGTGCAGAAATCAAGCCGTGGCTAATCATTTGCATGACTGCACCCAAGGTGCTTAAAGGTGTCGCCGCCGCCGCCGCCAACAGTACGTAGCCCATATGTCCAATGGAACTATACGCCACCATTTTTTTCATATCAGTTTGGGCGATCGCGCAGGATGAGCCAAATAACACACTCACCACGGCCCAAGTCGCCAACCAAGGGGCTAAATAACTCCAAGCTTCTGGCAACAAGTTCATGCCAAACCGCAGTGTCCCATAAGTTCCCAACTTCAACAGTACCCCAGCCAACAGCACGGAAATGGGTGTGGAAGCTTCAACGTGAGCATCTGGCAACCAGGTATGAAAGGGCACTAAGGGAATTTTAATGCCAAAACCTACTAAAATTCCCCCAAGCAGTAAAAGTTGTGTTGCTAAAGGTAAAGTTGTAGTATTCAAGGTTGCTAGTGCAAAGTTAGAGGAACCACTTAGCCAAACCATCCCGAGGAAACTGGCTAAAATCAAGATGCCGGAAACAGCAGTATAAATGAGGAATTTTGTAGCTGCATAACCTCGTCTTGCACCTCCCCAAATGGCAATCAATAAATACAGAGGTATCAGTTCTAGCTCATAAAACAGGAAAAATAAGAGTAAGTCCTGTGCTAGAAAAGCTCCACTTACCCCAGCACTTAATAATAGTATTAAGGAGTAATAGAATCTAGGACGTTGCAGGGATTCATCACTGCTGTAGATGGCTATACAAGTTAATATGCCATTCAAAACCAGTAACGGTAAAGATAATCCATCTATTCCTAAATTGTAATTTAGGCCCAAGGAATCTATCCAGGGGAGAAATTCCGCAAATTGTTGAGTGACTTCTCCTGGATTAAACTTGATTGTGAGTAAAACTGTCCACAAAAAAGTAAGACTGGCGAAGAGTAAAGCTATCCTACGAGAAAGTTTTCCACTGATGCCAGCAGGCCAGAAACCGATTAACGCCGCACCGAAAAACGGCAGTAAAATTAATGCACTCAGCATAGGCAGAACTAGGTAAGGGGAGGAATTAAAAATTAAAAATTAAAAATTATATTCTTCATTTTTAATTTTTAATGGGAGCGCAGTGACTAACTCAACACTTTTAAAAGGGTAATTTATCTAGCAGACCTAATGACCAGCTAATAAAGAAACCCAGGACGCTGATTCCTACGAGAATAGTCAACATGTACGCCTGGGATTGACCAGAAATGCTGTATTTTAAACTTTGTCCACCGAGGATTGTCGCAAACCCAATCAAGTTCACTAGACCATCAACTAGATAGCGATCGCTCCAAGCGGAAATTCTCGATAGCAGTGCCACTGTATTGACTACCGTTAGTTTATAAATGCGGTCAATGTAAAAATCATATCCCAACAAGTCCTGCATAAATCTCCAGGCGAGGATTCTGGATCTTGACCAGGCTTTATGCAGATATAATGTAGACCCTATGGCTACACCTACTACAGTAGAAGCCAGTAGCAGTAATAATATGTAAAAATCAATACTTTCCCAATTAGGTAGCAAATACCATTGCTGTAACATCAGGGGTAATAGTAAAGTAACTACGGTAAGTGAAACCATTGGTAAGGCCATTTGCCAGCCAACTTCTGGGGCCCGACGGGTCTTTTGTTGCGGTTTACCCCAAAATATTAATCTAAACACCCGCGTCAAGTTTAAGGCTGTCAAGCCATTGACTAATACCAAGACGGCAATCACCCAAGGGCTAACATGAACTAAGCCGTCAGCCCATGCTAACATTGCCCAGAAGCTTCCCAGGGGTAGCAGTGTTACCATGCCGGCAGAACCAACAATAAAGGCTGTGGTAGTAGCTGGCATCCGCGACCATAGACCACCCATTTCTGTTAAGTCTTGGGTACTAGTGGTGTAAATGACTGAACCAGAACTCATGAATAATAGAGCTTTAGCGATCGCATGAGTTAACAACAGCATGAGGGCGACACCACCTTGTTCTAACCCTACGGCCAAAAACACTAAGCCCATGTATGCACTAGTGGAATGAGATAGGGCGCGCTTAATATCAATTTGTGCTAGGGAGACTAAAGTTGCACCTACAGCCGTCAATGTGCCTAACACAACCAAGGTCTCTAAGGCCACTGGGGATAGGGTTAATATTGGCTGAAGTTTATATAGTATGTAAGCACCACCGCCTACAACTAGCGAATTCCGCATCACTGAGGCGGGGTTAGGGCCTTCCATCGCTTCATCTAACCACAGGTGTAGGGGAAATTGGGCACATTTACCAGATGGGCCGGCAATCAATGCCAACCCCAGCAAAGTTGATGTGATGGGATTTAAATTAGCCGTTTGGGCCCACACATATAAATCAGAAAAGTTCAAACTGCCTGCTAAGGTCGAAAGTGTGACTACGCCCATTAATAGCAACAAATCTCCTACCCGCTTAGTTAAGAAGGCATCCCGCGCCGCCGTTACTACTAGCGGTTGCGCATACCAGAATCCCACTAACAAGTAAGTAGATAGGGTCAGGACTTCCAACAGGGCATAGCTAAGAAATAAGGAATCACTGATTGCTAAACCAGTCAGCGCTGTTTCAAAAAATCCGATCAGCCCAAAGAAACGTGCCAACGACCAGTCCTTTTCCATGTAACCTAGGGCATAGACTTGTGCTAATAGACTTAATCCTGTAATTAAGACTGTCGCCCCGATGCTGACTGGCGAAAGTTCCAAGGCAAACGATATGTCAAAATCCGCAGCTTGGAACCAATTAATCACCAAAATTTCTGGTTCTTGATCCCAAATATGTTTAAATACCAACAGGCTATGGGCGAAACCCACACAAGTCGTCAACAAGTTGAAATAGGCGGCTGGTCTGGGCCCTGTACGCTGAATTATTCCCATTCCCCACGGTAAGGTTACAAGTGCGCCGATTAAGCTATAAAATGGCACCCACCAACTTGTTGAAAATAGAAACTGATTCATTTAAATTTTCCTTGACGACTCAGCCTTGCTTTTTTGCTTAGAACAATCTTGAAACAATCACTTATTTAAAAAATAAGTTTTCTTAAATCTGATGTTTTTATAACTATTTTTTGACTCAATTTTGCCTAGTATTTTAAATTTAGCTTACCCTATTAAGGCAGAGTTAAATATAAGTTTACATACTTAAAAGCATTTACTTCTATTACATCACCTATGTGGAGAAATTTCTATTTCTATTTTCCGCAAAGAAGTTTATACGTTATATTTAAAATAATTATGTATTTTTCACGTAGTCGTTGTTCAACCCACAAAATCGCCAAAAGTATAGATACAGCATAATATACAGTTATCAATGCTCCCCTACCAGACATGATTAGCCTCGGTTATGAATGTCATTTTGTAAATGTGATAAAGAAATTATAAAGCATAAGTGGCTGCTCTAGAAATTGATGAACTTCGATTGAGCAAAGCAGGGTATAAATTTTTGTTAAGTTTTTTTAAACTATTTTATCATAAACTATTATACTAATTTATATTGCCAGGAACGCCAAGCTTTCCTATGCTTAATTTGGAAGTGTTTTCACAGATCAAGATGGGCTTCCCCGTCAAACATTTCAAAACACAGTACTGATTGGATTAATTTTTTAGGAGTTCTGCGATGCCAATTGCAGTTGGAATGATTGAGACTAAGGGCTTTCCGGCAGTAGTAGAAGCTGCTGATGCGATGGTGAAAGCCGCGCGTGTAACTTTGGTAGGATATGAAAAAATTGGTAGCGCTCGGGTAACCGTGATCGTTCGGGGAGATGTATCTGAGGTACAAGCTTCAGTTTCAGCCGGGGTTGAAGCAGCGAGAAGAGTAAATGGTGGTGAAGTGTTATCTACTCACATCATTGCCCGTCCCCATGAAAACCTAGAATATGTTTTGCCGATCCGTTATACGGAAGCCGTAGAACAGTTCCGCACTTAAAAGCTGATTAAACAAACTAAAGTAATTAACAAGGTTGCTGTCTTGAGCGCCACTTTTGTCCCAGTCTAAAAACTTTATTCAGGATTAGAACTAATGTCAATCGCAGTGGGAATGGTAGAAACGCTAGGCTTTCCAGCAGTGGTAGAAGCTGCTGATGCGATGGTGAAAGCTGCTCGTGTCACTTTGGTGGGCTATGAAAAAATCGGTAGTGGTCGGGTGACAGTCATCGTTCGGGGTGACGTTTCCGAAGTACAAGCTTCAGTAGGCGCAGGCGTAGAATCAGTCAAACGAGTCAATGGTGGACAAGTATTGTCTACTCACATTATTGCTCGTCCCCATGAGAACTTGGAATATGTCCTGCCAATTCGTTATACCGAAGATGTAGAACAATTCCGGGAAAACGTTAACGCAATTCGTCCTTTCGGCAGAAGACCATAATCTGTAATGCAAATTGCCAAAGTTCGTGGCACAGTAGTGGGCACGCAAAAAGATCCAAGTCTTCGAGGTGTCAAACTACTGTTGTTGCAATTAGTAGATGAAGAAGGCAACCTCCTGCAAAACTACGAGGTAGCAGCAGATACTGTGGGTGCAGGAGTAGATGAGTGGGTACTTGTCAGTCGTGGTAGTGCCGCTCGCCAAATACTGGGCAATGAACAGCGTCCTTTAGATGCAGCAGTAGTGGCGATAATTGACACCATTCATTTGGAAGATCGCCTCATGTACAGCAAAAAAGACCAATATCGATAGTCATTAGTCATTGGTCATTAGTTTGAGCAAAATGACAACAGGCAAATGATCAAGGATAAATGACAAAAAGCTTAATTCAGGAGGAATCTCGCAATGGTAGTCCGCAGCACGGCGGCACCCCCAACCCCGTGGTCGAGGAATTTAGCCGAGCCAAAAATCCATGAAAGCACATTTGTACATCCGGTTGCCAATATTATTGGCGATGTGCGGATAGGTGCAAATGTAATCGTTGCTCCGGGGACCTCGATTAGAGCGGATGAAGGCACACCTTTTTATATTGGCGAAAATACCAATATTCAAGATGGTGTAGTAATTCATGGATTAGAGCAAGGTCGAGTAATTGGCGATGACCAAAATCAATACTCGGTATGGATTGGCAAAAATGCTTCGATTACCCATATGGCGCTGATTCACGGTCCGGCTTATGTAGGGGATGATTCCTTCATTGGTTTTCGCTCAACGGTATTTAATGCCAGAGTGGGTGCAGGTTGCATCGTCATGATGCACGCTTTAATTCAAGATGTAGAAATCCCCCCAGGTAAGTATGTGCCTTCGGGAGCAATAATTACTAGCCAGCAGCAAGCTGACCGCTTGCCAGATGTACAAGCTCAAGATCAGCAATTTGCTCATCATGTGGTAGGGATTAACCAGGCACTGCGAGCTGGTTATCGGTGTGCTGCGGACAGCAAATGTATTGCACCCATTCGGGATGAGATTGCTAAATCTTATACAAGTAGTAATAGTATTACTGTTTTAGAGTTGGAAAGGAGTAGTGAAGTGTCGAGCAATAGCTTGGGTGCAGAGACCAGAGAGCAGGTGCGCTATCTGTTAGAGCAAGGATATAAAATTGGCACAGAACACGTAGATCAAAGACGGTTCCGTACAGGTTCATGGACGAGTTGCCAGCCAATTGAAACTAAATCGATGGGTGAAGCGATCGCTGCTTTGGAAAGCTGTCTGAGAGACCACAGTGGAGAGTATGTCCGGCTGTTTGGCATTGACAGTGGTAGACGGCGCGTATTAGAAACTATTATTCAACGCCCAGATGGTGTAGTCAATACATCTGGCAGCTTTAAAGCTCCTGCTAATAATGGTAGTCGTAGCTACAGCAGTAATGGCAATGGCAACAGCAACGGCAACGGTCATGTTTCTAGTGGTTCATTAACTGCCGAAACAGTAGACCAAATTCGCCAGTTATTGGCAAGTGGTTACAAAATTGGTACAGAACACGTAGATGAGCGGCGTTTCCGCACTGGTTCCTGGCAAAGTTGTGAGCCGATTAACTCTAGTTCTCCGAATGAAGTAATTGCCGCCTTGGAAGACTGCATCACAAATCATCAAGGTGAGTATGTCCGTTTAATTGGTATCGATGCCAAAGCTAAACGGCGAGTCTTGGAAAGTATTATCCAACGACCCAACGGTCAAGTTACGTCATCTGGAACGAAGAAATCCTTTACCAGTAGCGCGTCATCTAGAACTGCAACAGCTACCAGTACAAGCTTGAGTTCGGAAACCGTAGACCAAATCCGGCAACTATTAGCTGGTGGGTACAAAATCAGTGCCGAACACGTAGACCAAAGACGTTTCCGCACTGGTTCTTGGGCTAGCTGTGGTCAAATTGACACCAACTCTGAAAGAGAAGCGATCGCCGCATTGGAAGGATATCTCGCTGAATATGCAGGAGAATATGTGCGCTTAATTGGTATTGATACCAAAGCCAAACGTCGGGTGTTAGAAACAATTATCCAACGTCCTTAATCAGGGAGTGGGGACTGGGGACTGGGGACTAGTATTTTTTACTCAGCAACGCCAGATGCTACAAGTCGGCAAAGCCACCCAACGCACTGGCTCCACCCTGCCCTTCGACTTCGCTCAGGGCAAGAAGGCACTCAGCATTACTCTATTTCCGGCTTCCGAGGTTAAAATTTCCATGTCTGTGCCGCCACTGCGCCTCAGCAATAATTTTGATTCTTACATTAGTGGCGAGGTGACCATTCATCCTAGTGCAGTACTTGCACCTGGAGTGATACTCCAAGCGGCTGTAAACAGCAAGATCATCATCGGCCCTGGGGTTTGTATTGGTATGGGGTCAATTCTCCAAGTTAGCGAAGGCACCCTAGAGGTAGAAGCAGGAGCCAACTTAGGAGCCGGTTTTTTGATGGTTGGCCACGGCAAAATTGGTGCAAATGCTTGTGTTGGTGCAGCAACGACAGTTTTTAACTGTTCTGTTGCTGCTGGAGAGGTAATTCCACCAGGCTCAGTTTTGGGAGACACAAGTCGGCGCCTTGAGGAAACAAAACAACTGGAACCATCCATAAATCATGCTGCTGCCACTAGCAAAGAAGAGGAAAATAACATAAAGGTAGATGAAGAGAAGGTAATGTCCTCAACTACAATCTCAGCATCAGCTTTCTGGCAATTCAAACACCAGTCTAAATCCTCTTCTCACCCTCCACCTACATCACAAACCCAGCCTGCACCAGTAGAAGAAAACACCAATTCTGTTAGTTCCACCCCCCAAGAATCAGAACCTAGTCAGCCTACCACTGAATCTCCCCACGGTTTCGGAAATCAAATCTATGGGCAAGGAAGTGTCAATAGGTTGTTAGTCACTTTGTTTCCACATCGGCAACCCTTGGGCGAACCTATTTCTGACGATCAGTCTGAGTAAGTGTTAATTGTAAGTTGTTAGTTTCGTGAGATCCTGGAGAATTCACATGGAAACATATAATCAACGCTCTATTAGCACAATTCAGGCATCCCGGCGAGACAGCCTCAAGGATACCGCCTTGGGTTTAGTATCCACCAGCAGCTTTCCCGCGATCGTGGGGACAGCAGATATGATGTTGAAATCAGCTGGTGTTCACCTAGTTGGTTACGAAAAAATTGGCAGTGGTCAATGTACGGCAATTATTAGAGGTGGGATTGCTGATGTGCGTCTGGCTGTAGAAGCTGGTGCCCAAACGGCTGAACAGTTTGGTCAGTTGGTTTCTAGCTTGGTGATACCCCGTCCTTATCCTAATCTTGACATAGTGCTGCCTATCACCAGCCGCCTCAGCAAATTGATGGAGGAAGGTAATTCTAGCCGCCTGAGCAACTTAGCCATTGGCTTGGTGGAAACCAGGGGATTTCCGGCGATGGTAGGAGCTTGTGATGCCATGCTCAAAGCTGCTGATGTTCATTTAGCAGCATATGAGAAAATTGGTGCAGGTTTATGTACAGCTATTATTCGCGGCACCGTGGCTAACGTTGCCGTGGCGGTGGAAGCTGGTATGTTTGAGGCAGAACGTATTGGGGAATTGAACGCCGTCATGGTGATTCCTCGACCACTAGATGAAATGGAGCAAACCTTGCCTTTAGCAAGTTGCTGGATTGAACAACGCCAACCTTTAAATTTGCCTGTAAATATCAAAGAACAGGTTGCCGAAATAGAGGTACTACAATTGCCAGATTTAGCTAATATCCCTCTAAAAATTACAGAAGAAATATGGGAGGAGGAAGAATAAACTTTCAGTCTTTAATACTAATTGTTAACTGAAAGGCATTTTATGCTTGGCTTGTTGTTTTAATGATAACTTCTCATTATCATAAGTAAAACCATTTGTTTCTAATAGGGATAATAGATTTTTATCTATGTTTTAATTCAAAACTTCGTATGAGCAATTCCACATCAACTGCAAGTGTTCAGTGATACTAGATTTATATCTATCTCATCGCTATTAGAGGAGAATTACCCTTGAATCAGGCGACGCTACACCAGTTGAAAGTGTTTGAGGCAGCAGCACGGCACAGTAGCTTTACTCGTGCGGCGGAAGAATTATTTCTTACCCAACCCACCGTATCCATGCAAATTAAACAACTCACAAAATCGGTAGGGTTGCCACTATTTGAGCAGGTAGGAAAACGTTTATTCTTAACAGAAGCAGGACGAGAATTATTTGCTACTTGTCGGCAAATTTTTGAAACCATAGCCCAGTTTGAAATGACTGTGGCTAATTTAAAAGGTCTCAAACAAGGCCAATTGCGCTTAGCAGTGATTACAACGGCAAAGTATTTTATCCCCCGTTTATTAGGCCCATTTTGTCAACTTTATCCAGGAATTGAGATTTCGCTGCAAGTAACGAACCACGAACGCATCTTGGAACGGATGAGCAATAATATGGATGACTTGTACATTATGAGTCAAGTCCCAGATCATCTAGATGTCAGCTATCAGCCATTTTTAGATAATCCCTTAGTAGTGTTTGCTCCCGTTAATCATCCCTTAGCCAAAGAGAAAAATATCTCCATCCAACGTTTAACAAATGAACCTTTTATTATGCGAGAACCGGGTTCAGGAACTCGCCAGGCTGTACAACAGCTGTTTGAAGAACATGGGGTGAAAGTAAAAGTTAAACTGGAATTAGGGAGTAATGAAGCAATTAAACAAGCGATCGCGGGGGGTTTAGGAATTTCTGTTTTATCTCGTCATACTTTGATGCCAGACTCTACAGAATTCAGCATTTTGGATGTAGAACACTTTCCCATTCAACGAACTTGGTATATGGTGCATCCCTCTGGGAAACAGTTATCTATCGTCGCTCGTACCTATTATGAGTATCTGATTGAGGCGGCAAAGAAATTTGTTAAAGAAACAGGTTACAGTAAAATTGAGAAAGTCAAGGATGAAGCCAAAAATTTGGAGATTAGTTGACAATCTAGCCAAAAATTAAGGGAGCATTTTCAACAGAAGTTTAATAATCAAATCTCATCTAGCCATTGCAAAATACTATCTTTACTCTCTGTCAATCTTTTATACACCAGCGATGCTAACGTCATAGACTCAATTGCAGCGTAAAGTTTAGACCGTAATACTGGGTCTTGTTTAACCACACTGCAATCTCTAAAGTAGGTACGAATAGTAAACAACGCCGCTTCATATTCTGGTAATCCCCAAATCACCTGTCGTTCAATTCGTAAGTAAAGTTGCGGTTGCTGCTGGTCAAAGCTTCTACCTTGCCAATCATTGACTGACACATCAGGCGGTGGTTCGGGATGATGGTTGAGGCGAGTGTCTGTACTTAAACCCCAGGCGAACCGTACCATTGGTTTCTGAGTAATCATTGTATTGACGATCGCATCCGCTCGGCGATTGATTTTTTCCATACCGGCTACGGGTGCATGGATAGCAGCAAAGTTTTTGCCAATTTTTTCCTCGGCTGACCAATGATTGGGATAGCAAAGATGTACTGCACTCAGCCAATTGCTACCATCTTCAGCACGACAGACAACGGTGAAATCTTCCTTACCTGCGCGGCTAAAGCATCAAGGATAGAGGCGTAAGCGGGAACAACTTGACTACCTTGTACCTGCTGTAACTGCCAATCTGTATTTAAGCAGAGGGTTTCTTGGGTAAGTTGGTTATGGAAGATGAGGGTATTGGCTATTTTTTGGCAATCAAAATACTGTGGGTGTTCTTGGGTGAGGCGAGTAATTATTAAACGAGCGATCGCACCTGCTACAGCCTGAGAATAATTAGAGGTCTGGTAGTATTTGCTCAACCGTTCTGCACGAGCTAAAAGTTTACTCTGGCGGTAATCAGTAAAATTATCATCGATTTGAAACACCTGCTGGTCAGCCTGACCATTACCCAAACAGCAACCAAAAGGCATCATCCCCGGCTTAACTTCATAGCGTCCACTCATCAGGGGGAAGTAGCAAGCTGCATGATTGGAGGGTTGCAATATCATAGTTTCTACTGTTGACTACAAACCCCCCTACTCCCCATTTTTAAGACTGTTGATTCCATCCATGCACAGGAGCAATCTCTTTGACGAAATATTCCATAATAATTGGTGGGGCTTCTGATATTATGACACTGGGATAAACTGCCGCACCCCAAATTGGATGCACTAGGACACAACATTCATTTTTAATTACGGGATAGTTGAGCAAAGCTTTCACCACTGCTGTATCGTTGTGAGGAATTGCTCCTGGATGAGATAGTAGGGGATAGCCAGTACGGGGGTCGATGAGGTCTGTAAGATAACCGCGATCGCGCAACTTAAATGCCAAGTCACAGCCAAATCTCATAAACTTTTCCCGCAAATGTTCTTTCTCTATCTCTATCTCTACTGTACTTTTTACTAGTTGAAATCGTGATTGCTGTAAGACAATCACAACCCATAAACCAGGTCGTTGTTTCCAATCTGGTAATATCCGTTCGCGATTGGCACAGATATATTGACTGGGTAAATGAATGGAAATTTGCACCGCTTGTCCCGTTTTGCCAACCAAATTAATAGGACAGCCTTGCTTTGAAGTGTAAACTTTGGAATAGTTCACTTTTTGCAAGCTTTTGAACTTAACCCTTGGTAACGATGATAACTCTTAAGACTTCATAAATATCATTAACTTTTCATCACAGATTAAGTTGCTTTGAAGATGCTTCCTAATATCTCCCGGAAAAACGATACTTTTGCTCCAACTCCCAAATGAAAATACAAGCAATTAAACATCCTAAACCTACGGCATAACCAGCTAGTACATCAGTAGGCCAGTGTACTCCCAGATACAGGCGACTAAAACCTATGGCAACAATTAAGATCACAGTTAAGGCGAAAATTTGTTTCTGCCATTGAGGAAATTGTTCTGCCAGAACATAGCCAATGAAACCATAAATCATCATTGCCCCCATGGCATGACCGCTAGGAAAACTGTGGTGACTCACATTAACCAAACGGTTCCATAATACTGGACGTGCCCTGCCAAACAGCAATTTCAGTAAATAATTTAAGCTTATTGCACCAGATGTAACTAGGCCCAAACTAGTTGCTTGCCATTGACGATTATAATAAAGCCAATTAAGTTCCCATCCCAAACAAATCAACAGGAAAATGAGTGGTTCACCAAGCAAAGTTATCCCCAACATAATATAATCAAATAGTGGTGTATGCAGTTTTTGAATTGTCAGCAATATGACTTTATCCACACCATATTTGTATATAATTCCGGTGCTAAACACCAGAGTAGAGACTATACCTGATACCAAAACGAATTCACTGCCTACTTGGTCTATTTTTGGTGCTGTATCGATATAAACATTTTCTCCAGGTAGTTTTTTGACCTCCTTTATGTAATCTAAAATAATCATCTGGAGGAGCAAAGCGATATCATGAGAACTGAAATCTGAAGAGAAATTAACAAGAACATTTCCTGTCAAAGAATTAGCAAAAGCGTGTGAAATTTTCTTGTCTTGTGACAATTTAAATTCCAGGTATCTTTTGCAAGTTTGCGAATGTTGAAGTCCATATACTTTATATCTAGCTCTTCCTTTGACAGCAGTATGTATTGTCTGAATCAAAGGATGGTCGCGGGAGATGTGATCGCTATCAGTGTTCATTTTCGTAACCTTTTAATTGTCATGATGAGAACAAGGATAATTGCCAAAATTAAGGACACATTCCTGAGTAAAAAATTGTTCCAGTTCTTGAGTGCGATCGCAACTAATGCCCACACGGTGACTCCTGTGTAAGCAATGTCTTGACGCTGAATGGCAATAACTGCTGCAATTGCGAAAGCAGCCAACAACATCATCACAGCCCATAATTCAGCAGAGATGCCCCACCCGTCCCACCCCTGGAAATCCAAGGCACTGGCTACATTGACAATAGTTGCTACGCTAATCCAGCCTAGATAAATGCTGATAGGAAAATGCACAAACCACTTCTTGCTCCAAGTTATACGCTTTTTACCAATCCCTAGCTGCAAATAAATTCCTATCAGTGGTAGCAAAATCAAAAGCATTGCAATTACAGAAAGAACAAACAGCCTGGAGAGAAAAAGATAAACCCAGATAATTTGAGCAATAGAAGCAATTACTAAGAAATATCCTGTTTTGCGTAAGTCCAAATCGTGTTTTTCATTGGGAAGAAACTGGTAAATTGCCAATGCGAATAACCCTAGGTAAATCAATCCCCAAATGGCAAAGGCATAGTTAGCAGGGATAATCAAAACATTTTTGAACAATGTGTTAGCAATTTCTCCTATGCTTAGTTCATTGAGTGGAAAGATGTTCGATACTATATTGACAACAAAAGCACCGATAATCGCGGATAGTGTAGCAAGTTGCCGGACAAAATCCCAGTAGTTTCTAGATGTAGACTGCTGCATAAGATCATGAGATGATTTATATCTTTTCTGTTAGCTTACATCTTTATGAACTACCAACCCCTGAATTAAGTAGAGGATACTTTCTACATCCCTTCCAGTAGGCGTAGTATTGGTATTTATATTTCCATCTTTTGGCAACAATTTTTGGATGATTCGGCGTTATCATAATATGTAGAAGGTACTAGCAAGAATAATTAAATAAAAAGATATAAAGATTTCACCTCATCCTCCCGACGACTGATATTTTCGGCGTTGCTGAATCAAGGGATGATTCTTGTAGGGTGGGCAGCGTTCGACTGAGCGCTCAGTCGAACGCTGCCCATCCCACAAAACCAGCAAAATCATCCCGCAAATATGCAACGCCATATTTTCAATTGGTAACCAATAGAAAAGTAGCCCTTTCAAGGTGACTCATAAAATTCCTTCTTTCTCTCCGCGTTCTCTGTGCCTCTGTGGTTTAAAAAGTAATTTATTTAACCACAGAGACGCAGAGGACACAGAGTAAAGATTTTAAAAACGAATGTTTTGACTATAATTTTTATCCACCTTGAAAGGGCTACCAATAGAAAAGCTACTGAATAACCATCAAGTTGGGACATAACACATAAAAAACTCTGAGGCGTTGCAGAGATATGTGAACTCTGGATAGAACAAAAGCTACTGATAACTAAAGACTCGTACACGGAGGTTTAGTCAGTGGACATGACATCAACACAAAACTACCACGAACATCTGGTGTCAGTGACAGCAGGTGATGTGAAGCTAGAGGGCAATTTGGTGATTCCAGATAATGCTACAGCTATAGTAATATTTGCTCATGGCAGTGGTAGTAGTCGCCACAGTCCTCGAAATCGATATGTTGCCAAAGTCTTACAAAATGCAGGATTGGCAAATTTGCTAATTGATTTGCTTACTCCTGATGAGGAAGCAATTGATTTACGGACACGACATTTACGCTTTGATATTGAGTTATTGGCATCACGGTTAGTTGATAGTACAGATTGGTTAGCACAGAACCCACATACCCTTCACCTCAAAGTTGGTTACTTTGGAGCTAGTACAGGAGGCGGTGCAGCCTTGGTCGCAGCAGCAAAACGCCCGCAGTCTGTCAAAGCTGTTGTATCTCGCGGTGGACGCCCTGACTTAGCGGGTTCAGCATTACCTCACGTCAAAGCACCAACGTTGCTCATTGTTGGCGGATACGACATACAAGTGATAGAGATGAATGAGGATGCACTCAAACAGTTACGAACTCAAAAACGATTGGAAATTGTTCCCAGAGCAACTCATTTATTTGAAGAACCAGGCGCTTTGGAAACAGTGGCGCAACTGGCGAGTGAGTGGTTTACACGTTACCTCACATACAACAATTTTGAGTGTTGAATTCACATTCATCAATAACAAAGCTGATGAAACAGTGAGCTACTAAATAAACTAATGCAAACCATAGTAAATGTTGATATTTGTACATAACATACAACTATCAAGCAAACAACACTCTATAGAGCGATACTTTTTACTACTTTAGTAATATATAGTACATAAGTCACAGGTTAGTGCTTAACCTATGAACCTATTTCAGCCTGCTTTGCATCACACCTGAAAACATTGCGGGCTTTTCTAGACCTAACGACATCTACTTAACCGGATTATGGGTTGGTTGACTGTGACTGTCGTAAATATCTCATTTTTGCTGTATTAACAGGTGATGAGAAGTCTAGTAGATTCACCAGCTTAGGCTTCTAGGTGATAGGACACTCCAAAGTACCCTATTAATCTCTCGGCTAGGGAACCTTTAAGGTATTTTAGGAGTTTAGGCAGGAAGATAGGTTATTAAACTCCGGGTTTATGCTTTCAAGCCTAAAGTTTAGTACCTTTTCTTCGTGCCTGCTGACGATATGCAATATTGCCTGTGAAATAATTGCTGTAATAATTTGTGCTACGATTTTGTCTTAATTATTGACGGTAGCGATCGCCTATAATTTTCAAACTACTTACCAAAACTAGGGAAATTTCTTCTGAGAATACACCATACTCTTTGATCAAAGAGTCACTAGTCTAAAAAAAATTAACAAATTTAAACTTTTATATTACGCACTTAAAATACATAACCGTATATAAAGATACAAAAAATATATAAATCCAGAAATTTATTAATATCAGAGCAAGTGAAGCACTACAAATCTTTAGATGAAATATTTCCTTTAATTGAACGGTGTAGCAGGCGGCAGGGCCAACAGAAAGCGCCACAGATACTCACCGAGGCAATAGTGGCAACAACTCGCCAACTTGAGCTAGGCGGAGTGCCTGATTCTGGGGATTGGTCTTGTGTGCCTTGAGTTAACTCTGGAGCTGAATGAGATAGCTGACTGGCTGTACTCACCCCTTCAATTGCTGCTCCAATTAGATAAGCTACCAGGGAAATTACTAGCCAGTGATTCATAATGTTGTACTGGTTAAATACTGAGAAAATGACTAGCCATGAGCAATTATTTCGTTTCTTGTACTTAACGATTACCTTGCCCAAATGATAGTCTACCTTCAGCCGTATCGCGAATTAAGGGCAGTTTAGATTTGATGTAAGTATTGAGGGTGCTATCTGTCTGTGTGTCCAGCACTTGCTGGGCTTTTAACTTCTGGAGAAGTAATTGTACTAAGGCAGCATCATCAAACTGAAGCAAAGTGCTGACTTGGGTAGACTCGATTACAGCCCAGATTTGTTGCATCATTTTGGCAGTCACCATGAGTCTTGTCCTTCTTAAGATTTTCTTTATATTCGCACATTTAGGCAATTCGTGCCTAAATGTGCCTCAAAATTAATCAATCAACACAATTAGAGAGGACTGACGAGTGATTTTGTGGCAAAAACTGCGGATATTCGCAAGGTAGCGAGGTCAGGACACGTAACACTGTATTTAGTTCACTTAGTTCATGACAGCTTTTTAGTTACACTAACCAATTCTAAATACTGACCATACGGTTGATTTAATCGAATCTCTGGCATCCCTCAAAGTTTGCGCCATGGGATGTTTTGCCTGCAAAAATACACGCGCGCAGTTACGTCCTGGCATTCCAGAGATTGAACCCCCCGGATGCGTCCCCGCACCAGTCAAAAATAAATTATCAATTGGTGTTTTATAATTAGCTAGTTCTGGCAAAGGACGGAAAAACACCATCTGATCTAGGGTCATATCAATGTGGTAATAATTCCCTTTATATGCACCTAATCTTTCACCTAGTTCTGCTGGACTTTCTACACGACGGGCAATAATTGCTTTTTTCACATTTGGTGCATAGTCTGCCAACTTATTAATTACTTTGTCTGCAACTTTATTTTTCAATTCATCCGTCCAACCTGTACCATGCAAACCTGTGCCTTCTGCACCTGCTATTTGATAAGGAGCAAAAAACTCAATCCACAAAGTATGTTTACCTGGTGGTGCTAATGTGGGGTCGAGAGCACTAGGCATGACTACGTACATTGATGGGTCAGCATCAGGAATGTTTCCCAAAGTACATTGACTATGAGCCTGTTCTACATGAGCCATTGAATCTGCAATTAAAATAGATCCAATAAGATATTCATCTTTGTGAGCGTGGAATGCAAAACGTAGGGGTTCGTCTAAAGCTAAATCTATTTTGAGGATGGTTTCGTTATTATTAATGATGCGACGTTCTAATCTTTCTCGCAACTCAGGGTCAGCATGATCCACCTCGCTAGTATCCATTAGTTGTAAAAATAGACGTTTGGCATCTATATTGGAAATCACGCCGTATTTAGCCCGATATTCTTGGCCATTTGCCACTCTTACACCTACAGCCTTTTTATCATCCACTAATACTTTTTCTACCTGCTGTTCTGTTAAGATAACGCCACCTTTACTAGTAACTAATTTAACTAATGCTTGCACCAAAGCCCCAGTACCGCCGCGAGGTCTAGCCATACCAGGGTTGTGACGCATGGACATCATCATCACGCCAATGGCTAGGTTTTTTTGCGAAGGCGGCGCACCCAGTTCTGAAGCTAGTCGGGAAAGTGGTGCTTTCAAAAATTCCTCATCGAACCACTCGTTAAGGATATCCTCAGCACTGTTAAGCATGGTGCGAACAAAATCCAGGCTTTTAGATGGAGAACCAACTACTGAAAATAAATCTTTAAACTTTTGAATATTGTAGTTGCCAAAAATATCTATAATTGACTTTGGTGGCGCGTTAAACATGGGAATCATGGCGTTGATTGCCCGTTGCCAATAGTCTGTGAATTCTGCATATTTTTTAGCGTCGCGTTCATTGTAACGGGCGATTTCTGCACAAGTTTTTTCTACAGACTTGTGAGCTAAAAAATACTTGCCATCAGGATGAGGACAAAAAACCACTGGATCGCAATCCAAATATTCTAAGCCGTATTTTTCCAATTCTAATTCGGCAACAACTGGCCCTAAGTGAATAAATTCATGGTCAATAGCACACAAGTTAAATTTAAATCCTAGTGCCGTTTTGGGTAAGCATTCTTCGGTAGTTGCTGCACCCCCTGGAACTGGTCGCTTTTCTAATAATAGGACACTATATCCAGCCTTCAACAAATAAGCAGCACAAACTAGCCCGTTATGTCCTGCACCGATCATGACAACATCATACTCTTGCATATTTGTAATTTTGAAATAGAGTAACTTGTTAATATTATAAATTTTTATATAAAATTACTAAATTAACAATTATCAAAAATTAGTAGCCTTAACTAGTTCCAGTTATGCTAATTAATGAATTCAATTTGTGATGGAGATATTTGCTTCACATTAGCTTCTATCATTAGTATAATACTCTCTTTTTGCACTTCCATATCTATAATCCGAAATGCAATATCTTCCCATTCAAGATATGGGAGGCTTGCTAGCTCTTTTACCTTATGCATGAATGCTAAGATTAATTCTATCGAAATTCCCTTGCCTTCAGTACAGGTGACACTTTCTAACATAATGGGTTGGGAATTAGTTCGTGGATGTACGATGACTCTGGCACCTAAAAGGTGAGTATTTTCCTGTGCTTTTAGTAGTACTTTTGCCTCAACTTGGATTTTGCCATCTCCAGGTAAAAATACTTGAATATGTTGCGGTACAAAGCTGATAACTTCGCCATCTATATTTAAGTTAAACTTTTCTACTAAGCTGCGAGTGAAGTCTGAGGTCAAGGCACGGTTAATATCTACTTCTGTGAGTACAATACGAGCAACCGCATTTACTGGCTCATTCAGTTCAATTTGACCAAAAATAGCCCTTAAAGGATTGATCGCAATGCTATCTGTTTGCAGTCTTATTTGCTGCACACGGATGTTTTTTTGTATTACTAATCCTTGACCTGTAACCGAAACCTCATTTGCCTGTCCCTGAACAATTTTCAACATATCAGTTTTTACATCTATATCAATTTGTTCAGCTTCATCTAGTTTGTTAGATAGCCTGCGTTCAGCTTCCTGTGATAGAAATTGTTCTTCAAAGCTTTGGTTATCTGGCATGAAATTTTACTCTCATAAGTCCTATTACTGGTTAATGTAAACTCTGGACACTCAAGACCGTATCTATAATAAGATATATGCAAATATGAGTATATCAAAACAAAATACATAGTCCTTGCTGGCCTGAGAAATTTTACTTGGCTATTTCAAATTTGTAGAATTGCTGATAAAGTCGAATCATTTAATCACGTCAAAGCTGCCCTTTGACGTGATTAAATGATTTTAGATACTTTTGTACTTCCTTCATTACTCAGCATTTTTTTTGATAACAATCATTGGTACACCACCACTAGGAACAATAGTAATACCTCGACGTACAGGATAGACTGGACATTTGTCTGCCAATATTAATTGAAACTGCGTTAATAATGTAGCTAACACTAGTTTCATTTCGTACATAGAAAAGGCTGCACCGATACAACCACGATAACCACCACCAAAGGGTAAATATTCATAAGGTGAAAATTTCTGCTGGATAAATCTTGTTGGTTGATATTTTTTGGGTTCTGGGTAAGTTTCAAAGCGACGATGGGCTAAATAAATACAGGGAACTAAAACTGTTCCTGATGTAAATTTATTGCCGATAATTTCTACTGTTTCCTTGACCATTCGTGGTGTGCAAATTAAAGCAATGGGGTAAATTCTTAGTGTTTCTTGACAAACAGCATTTAGGTATGGTAATCGTGCTATTGCTTCTGGGTTTGTTGTATCGCCCAAAACATTTAATTCCTGCATTAGCTGATTTTTAACATCTGGGTGGGAATGAATTAAATAAAATGCCCAGGTTAAGACGGATGCTGTTGTTTCGTAACCTAAAAGCAGTAATGAAATTAATTGGTCGCGTAATTCTTTATCTGTCATTTGCTGTCCATTCTCGTCACGTGCGGACATCAGCAAACTGAGAATATCTGTACGTACAGCATTATTTTGCCAACGTCTTTCGGAAATTTCTGCATAAATCAGATTATCAATTTGTTCTCGCCTTCTTTGGAAATTTCCCCAAGGACTCCATGCACCCAAATCTTGTTGCAGAGGTGTAAAAAAAAACAAACTGGAATACCACGGTTTAGTTATATCTTCTAACAAAGAACTGAGATAATTTTTGAGCCTCTGATAACGAATACCAGAACTAATGCCAAATACTACCTGTAAGATAATTTGTAAAGTAATATCGGGCATAATTTTCTGCATAGAAATTTTTGTACCAGTTAGCCAATTTTTTGTTGTATTCTTAGTAATTTCACAAATCACTTCTCCGTAATTTTTCAGGCGATCGCCATGAAAATGTGGCATTAATAACTGTCGTTGACGATTATGCGATCGCTCGTCTTGAAATACAATTGAATTTTCGCCAAATAAGGGTTTAAATACATGAGTTGCCTGCTGAAAATCCAATTGTTTGGCAGGTATGGCAAAACAATCACTAATCGCCTGGGGATGACTAAAAAATACTAGCGGTGGTGAGTTAAAACCTAATACTCGCACTGTAAATATATCACCATATTTAGCAGCACAAGTTTCTAAAAATTTTGTAGGTTGAGCAATTAATTGCAGAGTTTGTAGCCATGCTGGGGTGCATAGTTCATTAGGTAATTTCATGATTAATTTGATAGCTGATCGCTAAGAATTAATGTTCATTTTTCTGAGATTCATCATCTTTTACATGAATCCTCAGAAGGATTTAGCGAAAAAGCTATCTGGCAAAAACAAACCCCTATGGCGCAGGGACAGACAACAACACCATTTTCAATAGCTGTAAAATGGGCATTCCCCAGAACGTAACTAGTTATATCTGGCACCAGTAGCAAAAACTGCCTGATGTGAGAAACATCAGGCTAATAATCAATTTCTGGGTGATATATGGGGCGGCTACAAGATATCAGCTATTTAAACTACTTATCCTAACCTTGTGAAAAAGCAATAAACCTTGACAACCTTAAAGATGTAAAATTTTTGTTAAATTCATCAAGCATCTACAGTTTGCTCTCTTTTTATAAGGTACTCAGCATGACAGTAATGACATCAAAAGCATCTTCAGCGCTTCCTAATTTTTGTGAAGGAATTCAATATTTTAGTGAAGCGCTACAAGGCTTTGAAACTTATGGTGCAACACCTGCTATAGAGTCTGGCAAAATAGCGATCGCAGATCCTACAGATCCAGTGGCAGTCTATCAAACCTTGCTTGCTGCCGATGCCCTCCGCTACCTCACGTTGCAAGTCACTGGGAGTAAAGCCTCTGGACACCCAGGCGGTTTTGCCAGTCAAGCAGAAGCTTATGCAGCATTGGTCATGCTGGGTCATAAGAATATCATTACCGAAGTGGGACACCATGCCCCTGGATTCTATAGTGCCATGTTTTTGGATCGTTCCTTAGAAGACATGGGAATTTTTACAGTCCAACAATTGCGCGATCGCTTCCGAGAAAAGCATGGACTTTTAGGACACCTTTCTGGTTACATCCCCGGTATTCTGGCACCAGCCGGCCCCTTAGGACAAGGACAACACTTTGCCATGGCCGCCGCCTTGTTACACCAAGACAAATTATTCCCCTTTACTGTGGGCGATGGTGGATTGGGTGAACCATATATTATGAGTTCCATGGCACACTTCAACACTGCTTATCCCAGTGTCACCAACTTCTTACCCGTGCTGGTGTGGAATGGTTACAGCCAAGAACATCACAGTATGGTTTCCCTGAAAACCAATGCAGAGATGCAAGCATACTGGCAAGGAAACGGTTTTGCAGAAGTCGTGTTGGTAGATGCCAAAGACTTTGACGATCAAAACCAACCAGGAGATTATGTTGATAATACCGCCTTTTCCTTCGAGCAACGCCTAGCCTTTACCAAAGCTGTACTTTTGGGTATGGATAAAGCCGCCCATTCAGCCTTAAATGGACAGTTGACCGTATTCATTATTAAACAACTCAAAGGTGCAGGAGTTCACGCACGGGGTTCTAAATCTCACAACTTGTATCCCAAAGATACATTGGATGCACCCCACATTATCAGTGCATTACAAGAACGTGCTTTACCTGTGGAAGCTTGGCAATTAGTCCGCACCAACGCCGAACGCGCAGGCGGAGGCCCAGCAGCCAAAACAGTAGTTACAGAATTTGAATTACCACTACCAGAATTAGGCGAATTACCATTAGAAGAATATACAGTCGGTGGAGATCCCAAAGTTGCAACAACCGCAATGGGTAGATTAGTGGGAATTGTCGGTAAAAAAGATAGTAACTTCTTAGTCACCAACGCCGACGGTAACGAAGCATCGGGAATTGCTAACATCAACCAAGCATTAAAAATTATTCACCCCACAGTCGATGATTTATATAACCAAGCACCAAATGGACAAGTTTATGAACCTTTAAGTGAAGATGCTTGTGCAGGCTTAGCAGCTGGTTTAGCCTTAATGGGTGCGAGAACTTTATGGTGTTCTTACGAATCTTTTGCTATCAACGGTTTACCAATTTGGCAAACAGTCATCCAAGCAATGGCAGAATTACGCCGTCAAACACCCTCCACAATCACATTATTTACAGCCGGTGCGTTAGAACAAGGGCGCAACGGTTGGACACACCAACGCCCCGAAATTGAAGCTTACTTTGCTTCATTGATGAGAAATGGAAATATATTCCCATTATTTCCCCCTGATGCTAACAGTATCCAAGTTTGTTATGACTGGGCATTAAAAACTAAGAATAAGGGAATTGTAATTACAGCGAGTAAATCACCGTTACCAATTCGCACAACTTTAAAACAAACACATCAAGGCTTAAAAGATGGTGCAGTATTGTTGCATGAAGTTCCTGGTGACCAACAAGTTGTGTTTGCAGTCATAGGTGATATGACATTAATGCCAGTATTTGAAGCGGCGGCTTTCTTAGAAACTGAAGGTATTGGTGTGAAGATAATTTCTATTATTAATCCTCGCCGTTTGTATCGTCCTGATGATACTGCTTGGGAAACTTGTTCAGAACCCGATGGTGGGTTTATGGATGATGCCAAATTTGCCGAATTGTTTGATGGTAATGCCTTAATTGGTGTGACTGGTGGTGCAGCCGCGATGCTGGAACCAATTATGTTACGCAGTAATTGCAAGCGTGATACTTTCGCCTGGAAGCGTGGGGAAACTACAGCGAGTGCAGGTGAGTTGATGGCGTTTAATGGGTTGACTGCGGAGGCGTTGACAAAGCGGGCTATTGAGTTAGTGCATTAAGGATTTTTAGAACGCAGATGTACGCAGATGTACGCGGATAATTTGGTGTTTGGTTGCGTACATTTGCTGTTTTTGTTTTTATTGGGGGGAACGCAGATGAACGCGGATGGACGCAGATTGGAGTTGAATAGGATTACGGAGAAGGTTATTGGGTGTGCTTTTAAGGTGGGTAATACTTTGGGGGTTGGTTTTTTGGAGGCGGTTTATGAAAATGCGCTAGTGTATGAGTTACGGAAATCTACTTTGTTGGTTGAGCAACAAAAAATGCTAGAAGTTTGGTATGACGGTATAGTTGTGGGCAACTACAGGGCTGATTTGTTGGTGGAGGAAGCTATTATTGTGGAGTTAAAAGCAGTAACAGCACTAGATAATAGGCATTTTGCCCAATGTATGAACTATCTTAAAGCAACTGGACTTACTCTATGTCTATTAATTAATTTTGGTAATCCCAAGGTAGAAATAAAGCGTGTTGTCCGTAATTTTTAAACCCATCTGCGTTAATCAGCGTTCATCCGCGTTCCTTTCAAGCTCAAGCAAGCAACCAATTAGCACATCTCATTTTGTCTTTATAACCTGAGATGGATGCCAGAAAAGCAACTCCTTGACAGGCTAAAGCTAGAAGTTAATCTGATGTAACATGCCGCACATCTTACTGGTGGATGATGAAGCACCCCTACGAGAAAGCCTGACCTACACGCTGCAAAAAGAAGGTTATACAGTAACAACAGCAGCAGATGGGCATAGTGCCATCAAACAGTTCCACAAAGAAGTCCCAAATGTAATTTTGCTCGACCTCATGTTGCCGGAGGTTAGTGGTATGGAAGTCTGTTGGCGAATCCGGGCATTTTCGGATATTCCCATCGTCATGCTAACAGCCAAAGATCAGGATATTGATAAAATTTGGGGCTTGGAAGCAGGAGCCGATGATTATGTTACCAAGCCTTTCAACACCCGTGAACTGCTGGCACGCATAAAAGCAGTGTTGCGCCGTCGTTCTGGGGATTAGTCTGAAATTATGGACTGGTTGCCTGGTATAAAATTGAATTCCATTCATACCAAACTGTTAGCCACATACCTGCTACTGACAACCTTGGGGACATCCTTAATGGCAGGCTACATTTTGTGGTCATTCCATGCCTACTTCATGGAAACACGACAGACGGATTTGAAAAACTGGGCAAGTGGGTTGAGCCAGAGTGCAGCAGATGCTTTAGCACAAAAAAATCTTCAGCAGGTAGAAGTACTGGTGCAGCGTTATGGTGCGCCACAAAATGTGACGCTACGCATTTTTAATCAACAAGGTCGTCTGCTAGCCACTTCTGATCCACAGCGAGATCAAGAAGTTACAGACTGGTACAACGTTCCTGGTATGCGGGAAGCTCTGCAAAATCGACCGCAACAAGGTGTGGCAAAAGGAGTTTTATCAACCGAAGATCGCCTTTATGTCGCTAGACCAATTGTGAGGAACGGTCAACTACTGGGTGTACTGCGAATGTCTATCACTCTAGATCAGCTCCAGTATCAATTCACTAGAGTAATTTGGAGTGTTTTGGGGACGCTATCGCTGACAATCTTACTATGTGCGCTGATCAGTACTCATTTTGCTCGCCGGCTGTCAAAACCGATTGAAACCATGCGTAACTTTGCGATTCGTTTGGGCAGTGGTCATTTTGGCGATAAACTTGATATCCGTGAAAACAATGAGTTAGATCAGTTGGCGGCGGAGCTAAACCGCATGAGTGAGCGATTGGCTTCGCTAGATCAAGAGCGTCGGGTGTTTCTCGCAAATGTCTCTCACGAACTACGCACACCTATCAGCAATGTTCAAGTAACGGTAGATGCGCTCAAAAGTGGAGCATATGAAGAACCTCAGTTGCGCGATCGCTTCTTCCAAACTATCGAGAACGAAATCAAACGCTTATCACGACTGATTCATGACCTGCTCGATCTAGGACGCTTGGAAGCAGGAGTCACTCAACTCGAACAACAAACTATTTCACTGCGTGGTCTAATTAACCGTGCTGTTAATGCAGTGGAACCCCGAATGCAAACTCAAGGTGTATCAACGCGGATCAATGTGCTTGATCTACTGATACAAGGTGATCCAGAACGGCTATTACAAGCTATTTTAAATGTGCTAGACAATGCTATTAAATACTCAGTACCCGGTTCTCAAGTTTTTATTTCTGGGTACAACGACGGTAAACTAGCAGTTGTGAAAATTCAAGACCAGGGACCGGGTATTACTGAGAATGATTTACCCCGCATTTTTGAGCAATTTTATACGACAAGTCCTTCCCGCAAAGGCAGTAGCAATGGTCTGGGGTTAGCGATCGCCAAGCGGATTTTAGAAGCCCACAATGGTAGCATTACAGCCAACAGCACAGTCAATCAGGGGGCAACTTTTACGATTTGCTTACCTCTAAAAACAAGAACACAACCCACCAATATTTCGCAGGTATAGCAAAGTGCTGAGTGCTAATTATTCTGGTCTCAAATCATTTGATAATTCCACAATCCCCCTAGAGCCATCAATCCGTACTCGTTGACCATCTTGTAATATCCATGTAGCGCCACGAACATCCATGATTGCGGGAATTCCGTACTCACGAGCCACGATCGCACCGTGAGAAAGTCTGCCGCCAGCCTCGGCAATTAAGCCTCCAGCCCTGACTAACAGAGGCGACCAGCCAGAATCAGTGTAAGGTACTACCAATATTGTCTCTTTATCTATTTCGGGCAAATCTTGTAAATTTCTGACTACCTTTACCCGTCCTTCGGCTTGCCCGTGACTAGCAGCAATACCTTGTAGTATTTGGTCAGAGTAGATGGCTGATGGCGCCAGGGGATGGGGTGGTGTATTGCCGTAGACTAAAACCGGGACTTGGTTGAATTGACTATCTTGGACGAATTGCGATCGCCTAGATTTGATGATTTCACATAAGCGATCGCTCAATTCAACATCATCACCCGCAATTAAACGTCGTATTTCATCCAACTCCAGAAAAAAGATATCTCCAGTTTCCCTAAGTAAGCCGGATTTTAACCAAATCTGCTCTAAAGCGACAAATCTCCACCGTAATTCCGCTAATAGCCGAGAATAAATTTCGGTGACTCTTCCCTTAATATCTACTCGTCGCTGCACTATCCCGCGTTGGCGTTTGATTGATAAGACGCGATTTATGGAGTCTACGCCACCCGTCTCTGCTTCATTTCTCATCAACTGCACAAACAACTGCTTGATGGGACGGGGATCTTCCTTCCAGGTGGGAATGGCAATGTTGGTTCCTACATCACTTAAATAGCCGTAATCTTCTAACAATTCATCAAATTCGTCGAGAATTTTCTCTCCTTCTGGAGTTTGTGCTAATTGCTCAAATATTTTATCCGGCTCAAACTCAGGTAATACTTGTTTGGCATCTGCGGCTAAAGCACTTAGCGATCGCAATGCTGCTACTTCTGGGGCAAAACTGTTATCAATTTGCCCATCTTTTACCCGGAAAACTGCCTGTCTGAGGGCTGCACTCAAGGGAGCTAAAATACTGTAGTAAGTTCCTCTGCGTAGCAATTCCAGAATAAAGTCTATTCTTTCTAATAGCTGGGGTGGTTGCAAGTTATCTATGGACTCATGAGCCAATTGTGATAATCCGGGAATAAATAGGCTACTGTAGTCCCGCTTAAAGTCTTTTTCTAAACTTAGTTCCTGCCTCAATAGCCTTAACAGTCCTGGTAGATTCTCCCAAGTAGACTTTAAAGGCGGTTTGCTCATTTTAGCTCCTCTCGTCAAAAATTCCAGACTTTCCGGTGGTAAACCCATCCGCAGGAAAATCTGCCCTAAGAGAGAAGCATTAAAATAGGCTTGAGAATAATGCAGTGTTGCAGTTTCTGTAAAATCTAACCCCAGGGCGCGATCGCCTAGGACTAAAGTAAAAATATCTCCCCAAACTCCGCAAGTTAAAGGGCGATTAATCGACCAAGTTAAAGGGTGAATTACACCGGGGATCACCTCGGCGGCAATTTTCCTTGTCCAGATGGGTAATAGGGTAGTAATTGGTCTAGATTGCAAAATCCAAAGAGTTTGACTGTCATAACTCCACTCAATATCTTGGGGCAGACCGTGATACTGTTTTTCTAATCGCCGGACTAAATACGCTACTTGTTTGATTAATGCTGGTGGTACTTGTCCCTCTCCCTCTAATTGGACAGAGGCAATATTTTCTGTCTCCACAACAAAAGCGCGATATTGTTCTGGTGTGACTTTGCCAGATACAACTTGCGTCGGGCTACCTGGTAAAGCCTCAATCACAATAGCATCGCCTTGCTGGGTGATGGGATCGCGGCTAAAAGCCACCCCAGAATACACACTCTGGACTTGTTGTTGTACTAGTACTGCCATGGCGGTATCTGGTAAACCGCGATCGCGGCGATACTGCACAGCAGAGGGATGATCATAGGAAGCTTGAACTTGAGCGATCGCGGTTTGTAATTCTTGTTTGCTGGTAACGTTCAGAATTGTTTCGTACTGTCCAGCTGCGGAAGCTTGTTCTGAGTCTTCCCCAATAGCGGAAGAACGTACTACTAAAGGAGATAAATCAGAAGGCTGAAGAATAGCAATTAACTCTTCGGGATCATCAACTGGGGAAATCACCCATCCCTTCGGCACGGAGTAACCCCATCGCTTAATTTGAGATAACGTAGCTGCTTTTTGCCCGACTACGGCCGCATCCAACTCATCATCTAAAGAAAGAATCGGGCGATCGCCGCGTAAATATGTAAATGTTGCTTGTGAATCTGTATCAGCCTCTGGGGCTGGCAAATTCAGATCATCGGGTATTTTTGTATAAATCCACCCCAATACCCCAGCTAAGACAATAGCCGCCATGATTTTGGGGAAATTGTCAGAGTTTAAGAGGATGACAAACAAGGGAAATACAAACAAAACGCCAAATTTTACTAGTTGTCTAGATCGTAGAACCGTAAAACTGATAATTGCCAACAAACTGGTAAATACTGCCACTAGGGGATCGTGTACGAAAAACCCCCAGACCACATTTGTGGTACCCGCTCCTCTGCCCATGCCATATCTACCTAATATTAGGGCAATGAGAGCAACTAATTCCCAAGGCGATCCCTCAGGAAAAAATACACGCGACAGTAAAACTGCGGCAATACCTTTAAGGGCTTCTGACAAAACTGCTAAAAGTCCTACCCATGTACCGCCGTGATAAAAAGCTGCGGAAACGCTGACGTTCTTAGTGCCAATTTGTGATAATTGCCTGCCTTTGAGGGCGTAAGTAATCCAAGCAATAACTGGTAACGCGCCCAAGACGGGGCAGGCAATTAAAATAACTAGGGCACCCCAAAGTTCAATCATTGTGGATTTTGGATTTGAGACTTATACTCCATCTAAAATCTCAAATCTCAAATTCTCAAGTTTTTCTGAAATTTTTTGATGGTGGTTAGGGCGCTTTTACTTAGTTGCTTAATGGACACTTGGCCGCGGCGGAAACCGTTTTTTGCAAGTGTCCCCCTAAGCCCCTAATTCCTAAGCTGCTAGTTTTCTAGTTTAGCGCATAGGCTGCTTGCAGCGCCCAAATAATCAAGGCAGCGATCGATCCTAATAGCAGTACAGTAGAGATGGTGACTACTTTCGGGGAGTCTGCACCCTTAAATTTCATAATTCCTCGATTTAAATCGGACATAGCTTTGTAATCCTCCTTTGTTACAGTGCTAATTTGTCCGTTTTGATTGTAGTCTTTCTATTTGCAGTTCAAGCGAAATTCCGCATAATATTTTGTTTAAGCTTTGCAACAAGTAACATTTTTGCTCAGTGTAGTGCAGGCGATCGCATAATCGTCAACGGCAAACCCTTGATATGATGACAGATAGAGTATCAATAGTATCAATATTACTTCAACACGTAATCGCAGAAGTTACTCAAGAAATATGCAAGCCATACTCCTGAGCCGAGAAGAAGTTGCTAACCGTGCTAGACAACTATACGAAAATCGCATTCGTCAACAAGTGGAGCAAGCAGAGAACATCGGTAAGATGGTGATTATCGATATAGAAACAGGTGAATACGCAATTGATAAAACAGGCAGAGAATCAGCGCACCTGTTACGGCAAAAAAACCCCTTAGCTCGACTATACGGCATTCGTATTGGTTATAAATTTGCTGTTTCCTTCTCTGGGTTCCTGGAGCGAGATTCACAGTGATTTCTGGTACTGTCAAAGACGGACACGCCACCGTAAATGTAATTTTTCGACTGCCAAACATACCAGATTTTACTATTGAATTTGTGATAGACACAGGTTTTATAGATGGGTATAGTGTCAACAGTACAACACAATATAGACTTTGATTCTAAATTTTCTGCTTGAGTGTTAGTTCATACTCAGTTTACGGGAAAACTGAAAGTAGGCGATTAAATGAGTATGAGCTTTTTAGTAAGATTTATGCAGAATATTAATAGTGACTTAAAGATTGACACTGTTCAAAAGTTTGCAGAGATTATTGGTGATAATAATAAGCTCTGGAATATTATCTGTGGGAGAGTAGTTAGTCGCTTTGACGAAAAGATTAAATATGAGCATTCTATACATGAAATAAAGGGAATGCAATATTATAGCCAAGGTAGAATTTGTGAAATAAATGTTGCAAATTTCTCTGAGTTGATAATTAGAGTTGATTATGGAAAAAATTTTATTTTCAGATATAGTAAAAATCAATTTATTAAAAAATTCAATAAACTCCATCCCCTAATTTGCTATCAAGAAATTATTGATTTTATTGAAAATGAACAATCAGTAAAAAAACTCAAATTATATCTACCAGTTTTACTCAAAAGCCTAAAATATCAATTTAAGCAAAATTTTATTAACGCTTATAACTTTTACAAAAATGAATGTGCAAAATATATATCCTTGAATGAATATGAATTAGAAAAGTTAAAATATATCCAAAACTGGATTAATATTAACTCGCAATCCCCAGCAGATATGGAGCAAGCAGCAGCAATTGGTGCTGTTGAAGGACATATTCAAGTAGTAGCCAGGGCTGGTAGTGGTAAAACTTCCACCTTGGTAAACTGAGCTTTATTTTTACAAAAGCATTGCGGTATTGCACCTAATGAAATGTTATTGTTAGCCTTTAATCGAAAGGCTGCGGAAGAAATAAAAGAACGCCTCACCCTACAACCCAATAATTCTATTCCTCATGTAATGACTTTTCATGCCTTAGCTTACGCATTAGTTCATCCTGAAGAAAGCATTCTTCTTAATGAACCAGATGGTGAACAGAAGAAAGCCAAAGCTTTACAAAATGTAATTTATGAATATCACCGCAACCCAGTTGTTTATGAGAAAATCCGTGTTTTGATGATGTCACACTTTCGTGAAGACTGGGAACGTATAGTTTCAGGTGGCTATGATAAAAGTCCAAAAGAAATGTTACATTACCGTCGCTCATTACCAAGAGAAGGATTAGATGGAACTCACTACAAATCTTTTGGTGAAAAAGTCATTGCTAATTTCTTATTAGAACATAATATCAAATATAAATACGAACGTAATTTTTGGTGGAATAACATTAATTATCGACCTGATTTTACAATTGAAACTGGAGTTCATCAAGGAATAGTTATCGAATATTTCGGACTCGAAGGCGATCCAGATTATGATTTGATGTCAGATGCAAAGCGAGATTATTGGCAATATCAAGCTAACTGGCATTTTGTAGAGCTATCACCAAAGATGCTCAGAGATGGAAAAATAGAAAATTTTTGTGCTTCATTAAAGCAAAATATTGAAAAGTATGGTATTAGATGCGATCGCCTGAGTGAAGATGAAATTTGGCAGAAAATAAAACTTAGAGCTATCGACCGTTTTACTAAGGTAGTTGAAGGATTTATCCAACGTTGTCGCAAACTATCTCTCACTTCGGAGAAATTAGCCACAATGATTGATAATCATCATTGTATTTGTGACAGTGAGCAGCATTTTTTAGAACTTGCACAAAAATTTTATCAGTCCTATCTAGAACGCCTTAAACAAACAGGTGAAGATGATTTTGATGGAATGATACAAAAAGCTGCGGCAATGATTCAGTCAGGAAAAACTGTATTTTGTCGTAAAGCTGGTGATGGTGATATAAAGAATCTTAAATACATACTCATTGATGAATATCAAGACTTTTCAGAATTATTTCACAAATTGATAATAGCAATTAGAGAACAAAATCCTCAAGCACAATTTTTCTGTGTTGGTGATGATTGGCAAGCAATTAATGGTTTTGCAGGTTCTGATTTGCGTTTTTATCATAATTTCGCACAAATTTTTCAACCATCGCAAACACTGAATATATCTACTAATTACCGTTCAGCTAAATCAATTGTTGATATTGGTAATAAATTAATGCAGGGATTAGGTACTCCGGCTCGCGCCCATAAAAATATATTTGGCAAAGTAGAAATTGCTGATATGGGACAGTTTACACCTAGTTATAAGGAGCAAAATGAACATTATGGAGATATTATTACACCTGCTATACTGCGGCTAATAGATAAACCTATCAAAGATGGTAAAAATATAGTTTTACTTACCAGAAAAAATAAGTTACCTTGGTTTGTGAATCATCAAGGAAAAAACCATAACACTCACGAAAAATTATTGAATTTATTACGTTCTTTCCTTCCTGAAGAATTGAGGCAAGCTTTAACTATCTCAACTGCTCACAAGTATAAAGGTCTTGAGAAAGATGTAGTTATAATACTTGATGCTGTTCCTCGTTGCTATCCATTAATCCACCCAGATTTGATGTTTACCCGTGTTTTTGGTGATAACATTGAGCGAGTAGTTGATGAAGAACACCGCCTGTTTTATGTTGCTTTAACTCGTGCTATTGAACATCTAATTATTCTGACTGAAAAAAACAATGTCTCACCTTTTATCGATGAATTAAAAAGCAGGACACAAATTACTTTGCTGGATTGGTTAGATTATCCACCTTTTGTGAAGAAAATACAACAAATTATTGTCAAAGTGGGTAATCAAGCAGGAAAAGGTACAACACCTACTTGTGCAATCAAAAGTTTACTGAAGGCAGAAGGTCATAACTGGAATAAAATTGCATGGCCAGCTTGGAATCGCAGTTATCCAGCACATGGCTTTTCTATTCAACAATATTTTGATGATGCTCAGTGGCTTTCTCACGCTGTTGGCATTGAAGTCAGATTTTATGATGATTTAAATAATATACTGGCAAAGTATTATGTTGACCGAGGGCAAGTTACGCTGGTCAGCGATTAAACTATGTTAAAAAATTTGTTATTAGTGAGAGGTTTGATCCCATCACTAAAAAAGTTTTGTTGTGGGGCATTTACAAGTGAAATTAGTACTAATCATTATTTTGGTGCTTGTCGGTTTATCTGTGGTAATGGAATTAGGATTAAGGTTGCTCTTTGGCTTTGGTAATCCGCTAATTTACGTTGGTGATACCGAAATTGGCTATTTATTAGCTCCCAACCAGCGCACTCGTCGCTTTGGTAATCGCATTGCCATTAACGAATATTCCATGCGCAGTGAGCCAATTAAAAAAACTCCCGCAGATTCTACCCTCAGAGTGCTAATTATCGGCGATTCCATCGCTAATGGTGGCTGGTGGACAGACCAGACTAATACAATATCCAGCCTGATCACTCATTCATTAAAATCATTAAATACTAGTAAATATCAGGAAGTAGAAGTTCTTAATGCTTCAGCCAACTCCTGGGGGCCAAGAAACGAATTAGCGTATTTACAAAGATTTGGGAATTTTAATGCTCAGATAGTAGTGTTATTAATTAATACCGATGATTTATTTGCTACTGCTCCCACTTCTTTACCAGTAGGACGCGATCGCAACTACCCAGACAAAAAACCTCCCCTGGCATTAGCGGAAGTGTGGCAACGGTATATTATCAAACCAAAGCCAATTCCGGAAATGAAAGCAGTGCATACAGAAACAGGCGATCGCGTGGGAATTAATTTAGAGGCGATCGCGAAAATTCAAGCGCTAACTCTGCAAAACAACAGCCAATTTCTCCTTGTTATGACTCCTTTGTTGCGAGAACTTGGTGAACCAGGCCCCCGCGATTACGAAATTAAAACCCGTCAAAGGCTGATTGACTTTACTAAAGCGCAGCAAATTACATATATAGATTTTTTACCTTTACTCAACTCCACACCAAACGCGAAAGCCCTGTACCAAGACCACATACACCTCAACTTGCAAGGCAATCAATTTGTCAGTCAAGTCATAGAGCGATCGCTTTTAGAAATATTGGTTCAGTAGTACTGAGCAGCAAGACTAGATACTTTTCCCTACTCAGCACTCAGCACTCAGCACTCAGCACTCAGCACTCAGCACTCAGCACTCAGCACTCAGCACTTTTAAAGAGCATCCTTAAACTGCTGTACCTTTTTCAGGAGAGGCTGACATTCGATACCTTGGGCTAACTCTTGGGCATTTTGGTAGCACAATAGCGCTGACTTTTTGCGTTTCGTCGTGGCGTAAAGACTTCCCATATTCAGCAAAGTGGAAATTTCTCCCAAACAATCACTAAGTTCTTGATAAATTGCGATCGCTTGCTTGTAATACTTGAGAGCTTGGCGATTATTCCCCACAATATTGTAAGTAAAACCAAGGTTTTGCAAAGTAGTTGCTTCACCAGCGCGATCGCCTATTGCTCGACGTGTCAAAAGAACCTGGTAGTAAAGTAATAATGCTTTTTTTGGTTGCCCTGAATCACCATAGACGGAGGCAATATTATTCAAGGTGGTAGCTTCACCCACCAAATTCTTGGTGGCTCGTTGAATTGGTAGTGCTGCTTGCAGAAATTCTAAAGCTTGTTCAAACTGACCTAAGGTGCTGTAAGCAAAGCCAATGCCATTGAGCGTATTTGCTTCACCAGAAAAATCTCCTAGCGATCGCCGCATCGATAAAATTTGGTACTGTAACAACAGCGAGCGTTTTGGTTCACCCAATCTGGCGTAAATCAGTGCCATATCATTGAGCGTAGAAGCCTCACCTTGGGTATCCTGCAATTTCCTAAAGATTTGCAATCCTTTGTCAAAAGACTCCAGCGCTTGCGAAAATCTTCCTAGACGGCTGTAGGTAGAACCTAAATTGCTGAGTGCTGTCGCCTCTGCTCGCGTATCACCAAGTTCAATAGCAACCGCAAGTGCTTGATGAAAACACTCTGATGCTTTTTGAGGTTGGCAGCAATGGAGATAAGCTAAACCGATATCATTCAATGTATGACCTTCTCTAGCTCGATCTCGAATGTCTCTAGCTAACTGTAAATTTTCACTGGCAAAATTGAGATATTCTTGAAACTTCCCCTGCTTGTAGTAGCGGTTGGCTTCATCACGACGTTGTTCCCACTGTTGGACTCGATTGAAAGCTTGCGTCATCTGGCCTCGGTTGCACTCTGCGGTGAATAGGCAGGTTTTTTTGGGAATCAACCCCTCGAAAAATTCCCAAATTTGCGTTAACCGTTATTCTCTACCTTTAGATATAAAATGTAAATAGAGATATATATCTTTAGATACAAGGCATCAGTAGTAAAATGAAGTAAAGTGCATTATCCTTGAAGCAGTCATTATTTTTTGGCTAATTCCACCACGAAGCGCCACCCCATAGCCTCCGGGTACTTTATGGGAGTTATGTAAGCAAAAAAATTTTGCATTTATTCAAGTTTCACGAATCCACAGTGCCAGTTCTCCCCCACGCCCACGAGCGGCGATCAAGTCTTCCGTTACTAAAAAGAATCCCCAGATTTAGTCTCTGTACCGCTTGGCCTCTGCACGAAGTAACCAAGCAGTGCCGTGGCCACGCCACCAATAGCACCTGCCAACGGCTCACCAATCACCCCGGAGCCACCCAACACATATTTTGCACCTAGCCCCAACGAATGAAATTCGTGGCTATACAAACGAAGTCCGCGGCTCGACTGACTTGTACTGAGCCTTGTCGAAGTAGCTTCGCCGAACGTCCTACGCGGACTAATGTAAAATCAAGGATTTGGAACCAGCGCGCGACTTCAGTCGCTTGGTGCAAGATGTGAATACCTGAGGGTTTACAGTACTCGCCATACATTCGCTACTTGGGCGATCGCGTCTGGGGTATCCCCAGAGAAGGTTGCTTACTGGCTGGGTGACGGGTGACAACATTCAGTCGGTACTAGCGTACTATTGCCATCCTGATGTCACCAAAACTGAATGCCCAGATTTTTGATGCTCAAATGCTACTCAAAAAACACGGAAAAAGCCTGTTTATACGTTGGGTGGTAATTCCAAAGGAATAGTACCTAACAAACCCTTACGAAAATCTGTTAAAAGATGCCTAGCAGCACGCTCTACATCTCCTTTGTAACGATGCTCCGCCAAGGCATGTAAATATGCTGCTCCTGTATGGGGTATGGGGTCTAGTTCGTAGCGGGAATACAAGGGTGAGCGGGGTAACAATTCACTTGCTTGATCTTGGAGGTCATTTAGTAAATCTACGAATGCTGATGCAACTAGCTGATTATCGTAAGATGCTTGACCAATATCGTCACAAATTGCTAACTTCACAGCTGCTTCTTGATTTCCCATTTTTAAAGGAATGACACCAGGAGCATCTAATAATTCTAACTGTTCGGAAATCCGCACCCAGCGCAAAGAGCGAGTCACCCCGGGACGAGCTGCACTTTCAACCACGCGCTTTCCTAGAAGACGGTTAATCAAGGCTGATTTGCCAACATTGGGAAAACCAATGACCACAGCCCGAACTGGACGAGGTAACATCCCGCGATCGCGTCTTCTTTGGTTGAGATCCACTCCAGTCGCCTGAGCTGCTTTAGAAATTGCCACTACGCCTTGACCTTGCTTAGCGTTAGTAAAATAAGCTACCTCGCCCTGACTCTTAAACCAATCTACCCATAGCGATCGCACCTGGGGAGTAATCATATCTAATCGGTTTAATACCAATATCCGCGCTTTATTCCCTACCCATTCATTTATTTGCGGATGATGTGTTGCTAAAGGAATCCGTGCATCTCGTACTTCTAGTACTACATCTACCCGTGTTAGCTGTTCTTTAAGATTCTTTTCCGCTTTGGCAATATGGCCTGGATACCATTGGATGAGGTTCAATTTATAATTTTGAGTTATAGACATACTAAATTACCAATAATCATTAATTAATTATCCCCATAAAAGTACTAATTACTTTCCCACCTATAGGCTTTTCAGGGCTTGATGCAGAATGAGACGATTACCGTCGGGGTCGTAGGCATAAATTTCTTTACCGTGGGAAGCAATTGAGATATCTCCAGGGGGTGGATAGCCTAGGATGTTCAGGTGAGCGATCGCTGCTTCTAAATTACTCACCTCTAGACACAAACTTATCTTACTTTTTGCTGAAGTTGTAAATTCAGATGCATGTGTTTTTTTCGGTTGAAAAATACCCAATCGCACACCAGTAAGTTGAAATTCTGCATAGATATTTGGGATGAAATTGATGGGTTTTTGCCCCAGTAACTGGGCATAAAAATCTACCAAATCCTCAAGATTAATAGATGCGATGGTAACAAGTGCTTCTGTGTATTGAAAAACCATATTTGCTATATTTTAGAGGTGCGCCCCCGCATACTTCAATTCTCTGAACTTTCCTGCAAAGAATTATCTTCCCTTATTTTCGACCCTTTTTTACGGCGGGCTGTACTTAACTCTGTTTTGTCACTCTGGTAATCGAGGTAATGACACTCGGACAGTACAAAGTTATTTAAGACATAACAATATTTAGCACACTATTCCTTATACCGAACTTTCATCTACCAAATTTTGATGGCTTAAGGATGATTAATGTTTAGAAACCTTATTGAATTGTCGCCCATTTCCCTCATTTTTTTTGGCTATTCAAGATTATTTGTTTACCCTAGCATAGAAGTCTTTCGTAAGCCGAATTTATTGTTTTTAAGAAATCGGGAATCTCAAATGGTTTATTAAGATAATAGACAATACCTAAACTTAAGGCTAATTTCCCTAGCTCAGTGTATGACGAAATTAGTACAACTTCTAGTTTAATTTCATGTAATTGCAGATGCTGATAAACTTCGCCTCCTGTTAGTTTTGGCATCGGCTTTCTTCCAGCCATACATATCCTCGGCTCCCTTGTTCCAGAAGTTGATCGCCCCATTTAAGTCGCGAGTGATGATGGTATCGTGTGCTAAATCCAGTAGTTGTGCTTGTTCTAAAAGTATGAGTTGGGTTTGTTGCTGCTCTATCACCGTTTTGAGCAGGCGATCGTTTGTCTCCTTCAGTTGTGCGGTTCGCTCTACTACCCATTGCTCAAGTTCAGCATTCAGTTGTTGCAGGACAATCTCGGCTTGTTTGCGTTCGGCTCCGCCGCGCTTGCGATCGCTGAAGCATAACTAGATTTCCTAATTGGCGTAAAACTCCTTACTCAGGAAGGAAGCACTTTATTGATAAATCAGCCTTCTCGTTCTATTGGTAAAGGTGCAGGACTAACTACTACTTGGGCAATTCGCCCATTACGTTCCACTTGTATTTGTAAAGGGTTACCGATTTTGCTGTTTTCTACAAGCTTTTGTACTTCTTCAATTTTGGTAACAGGTTGGTTATCAATGCTTTGAATTACATCACCAGGTCGTAGTCCAGCAACCGATGCTGGAGAGCGAGGCACAATACTCACCAATAAAACACCTTGATCTGCTGTGAGATTAACGCGATCGCCTGCTCTAGTATTAATTCTTTCTTTCAGTTCTGGTGTCAACGTCACCATTTGAATGCCCAAGTAAGGATGATCAACCCTACCTTTAGCAATTAATTCTTGGGAAATTCTTTGTACTGTGTTAATGGGAATGGCAAATCCTAACCCTTGCGCGCCTCGGATAATTGCTGTGTTCATCCCAATTACTTCACCTCTGACATTGAGTAATGGCCCGCCAGAGTTACCAGGGTTAATCGCCGCATCCGTTTGAATATAGTCAACGCGCTTATCACTCACCCCAATGTCACTACTAGAGCGACCAGTCGCGCTGATAATCCCCGAAGTAACTGTATTATTCAGTCCTAAAGGATTGCCAATGGCAATTACTGCTTCTCCTGGTTGCAAGACATCAGAATTACCTACGGGCAAGATTGGCAGATTATTGGCATCAATTTGAATTAAAGCCACATCAGTCACCGGATCTTCACCCAGCACTTTGCCCTCATAAGTCCTACCATCTTTCAAGGTAACAGTTACAGAGTCAGCACCATCGACCACATGGGAATTAGTTAAGATTTGGCCTGAGGAGTTAATAATAAATCCAGAACCACTACCCTGCTCAATTCGCTCTCTAGGCTGTGATGGCTCTATATCCGCAAAAAACCGCCGGAAAAATCGATCTTCTGGTAAACGAGAAGTTACGGTTCTAGATGCATCAATCCGCACTACGGCATCTCCTACCTTTTGGACAACTGCGACCACAAAGTTAGGATCTCCAGATGCAGAAATAATTGCTGGGGGAGTAATTGCCGGGCTGTTATTATTTGTATTTTGGGTTCCCACCTGAGGCTCATTGGTTTTGGCAGGTAGAAGCGAGCAGCCCCCCAGGGAAACCACCGCTACCCCACTTACTAGCACCAAATTGATCATCTGGGGCCAAACCCAGGTATCAACATTGTGGACTCTCAAGTCATGCTCTTTTGTCTTCATGTGTCTTTGCTTCTCCGTGCTGGTCAGTGGGTGGTAGAATCTTGCCTACCGGGTTTGTCCCAGAATGATTACAACTCTCAAGCTCATTTTCTGTCCATAACTTCTAAATATTAAATTAGTACGTGTTGATATCTTCTATTGTGATGATTAGCAGCCAAGGTGGTAAATAATGGAAATTCCCATTGACAGTCTGTGGAATCAGGTGTTAGAGCGCTTACAGCTAGAACTATCCCGTCCCACCTTTGAAACTTGGATCAAAACTGCTAATGCGGAACGATTAGAAAATAACTGCTTGATAATAATTACTCCTAACCCTTTTGCTCGTAATTGGTTACAAAAATATTACATCAACACGATCGCTCATGTAGTGCAAGACATTTTGGGTCATCCTGTAGAAATCTATATTACTGTTGCTCAGGATGATGGAATTACCCATTTGGGAGAACGAGATGCTGCTTGGGAGTTACCTCACCCAAGTATCATCGCTGAAACTGTGCCCCAAAAAAAGCAACCCACCACTGATTTAAACTCTAAATATGTATTTTCGCGATTTGTGGTTGGTGCTAACAATCGCATGGCTCACGCCGCATCCTTGGCTGTGGCGGAATCTCCAGGGAGGGAGTTTAATCCTTTATTTTTATGCGGTGGTGTCGGCTTGGGCAAAACCCATCTGATGCAAGCTATTGGTCATTATCGCCGGGAAATTTGCCCAGATTCCAAAATATTTTATGTGTCCACAGAGCAATTTACTAACGACTTAATTACAGCCATCCGCAATGATAGTATGCAAAGTTTCCGGGAGCATTACCGGGCGGCTGATGTGTTGTTAGTAGATGATATTCAGTTTATTGAAGGTAAAGAATATACCCAAGAAGAATTTTTTCATACTTTTAATACATTACATGAAGCTGGTAAGCAAGTTGTGATAGCTTCCGACCGTCCCCCTAACCAAATTCCTCGACTACAAGAACGTCTATGTTCCCGGTTTTCTATGGGTTTAATTGCTGATGTGCAAACTCCAGATTTAGAAACTAGGATGGCAATTCTTCAGAAAAAGGCTGAGTACGAAAATATTCGCCTCCCCAGAGATGTAATTGAGTATATTGCTTCTAACTACACTTCTAATATTCGCGAGTTGGAAGGAGCCTTAATTCGGGCACTAGCTTATATTTCTATTTGGGGTTTACCAATGACGGTGGAGAATATCACACCAGTTTTAGAGACACAAAGCGAGAAAGTAGCAGCTACCCCAGAAACGATTTTAGCGGTTGTTGCTGATACTTTTGATGTCTCAATTGAAGACCTGAAAAGTAACTCACGGCGGCGGGAAATTAGTTGGGCACGTCAAATAGGTATGTATCTAATGCGCCAACGAACTGATCTGAGTTTGCCGAGAATTGGTGAAGCGTTTGGTGGTAAAGATCATACAACGGTAATTTATAGTTGTGACAAAATTGCCCAACTCCAAGAAAGCGATCGCACTTTAGCGCAAACTCTCCGTCAACTGAGCGATCGTATCAATATGACTAGTACACAAAAGAGTAAATAATACTCTGAATTAATTAGAATTCCCCACACACAACGAAATGGAGTGTGGGGATGAAAGCAAGGGCAGGATCTAGGTTGCAGATGCTACATGATCAATAACGCGCTGACAATCTGTAACAGTGGCGCGTTGTTGCATAGATTTGACTAAAGCTTCGTAACTAGACCAATTTTCTTGCAGTAAAGTTTTTGCTTGGAGAATATGAAACCGTTGTTTTTGCTGACAAGCTGATTGAGAAAACCCCAAACTTGCTAAAACTCCTGCAAGCTTGCTTTGATCATCAGCTCCACCTTCAGCACGATTAAAAACTAAAGTTTCCGCAACAATACCCGCCATCCAAATTGTGCAATAGCGGTCAAGAATTTGGGCGCTGATTGTCCCTCTTTCTAGTTGAGATGCTAATTCAGCATCATCAAAGGTAACACCACCTTGTCCTGGTTGCCCCTGTTTCCAAGCTTCCCAAGCACTGAGAGTATAGCCAGTCACAGGAATAGCGAGCAAGTGCGCAACGAGAAAGTGTCCAGCTTCATGGTGGATAATGCGATCGCGGTGTTCAGCAGAAAAACCAGCAATCCAATCTAAAACAATCGCACCGCCCTTACCTTGCAAGCTGAAATTATCGAAAGTAGCTATTCCCAAAATAGTGAAAGTCGCAATTGCTGGTACTGTTGGGGACAAGTGAATTAAGGGCCCCAGCAGCACCGATAAAGTCATGAGAAATATGGAGATTGCAACTAAATTTAACGCAGTCTGGCTCATGATGAAGGGTATAGGGGACAGGTTACAGGGGACTTTGTTAGCGATTCTTTGCCTGTGATGCTTGGAGTTCTCTACACTTAGCCTCTGCTGCTTGATAAGCTTGTAAGTATTCTTTACCACCCAACATCACATCACCGTAATATTCATAAGGGGCATCACCATATACTGGAAGTGGATCATCTTCTGGATAGTCTTCTTGTGATTCTTCGATTATCGCTTTCAGTTGCTTAACATTTAAGCTTTGTGCCGCAAAGTACCAAAGTTCTTGGGGGCTTTTGTGTAGGTGTGGTAGGGTAGGATCAACAATGCGTATAATAGAATACTGATCTAAGCCATCCTTTAATTCCATCCAACCATGTTCAATCGGTTGATATGGCTTCTCAGCAACAGCTAAAAATCCCTGGACATACTTGGCTTTCTCAGTTGTTAATACTGCTCTGTAAGCATTATCAAATGGCTTATTAGCTTTACTTCTGATGCTTTGGGCAATTTCAATTGAAAGCGTTTCATCCAATGCTTTGTTCATCTAGAGCGGGGATTAGAGCGCCGACAACAATATACTATCACTTCAATACTCGGCAGTGACTTCTGTTTATCTTCTATGAGAATTGCTTCTCCAGATAGACAAAAATATCACCCATACGAAAGAAGCTTTTCAAAATACACAGTTCACACTGTTAATTACGAGTCTTCGGGGGTAAAAAATCATGATTAAGCGATCTCCTGCTCTCCGAGAAGAACCCCGTCACCAACCAACACCTGTAATTCCTCTCAAGCAGGAGGAATCCTTACTCGATTGGTTGGCAAGTACTGGCCGATTAGTGTCTTATGTATCTATTGATCAAAGCTATTACGAAGATGAGGATGTGGAAGAAGAAGTGGAAGAGATCATGGATACATATAACTTGGAAACAGAAGAAACAGAAGATTTAGAACTGTGATGCTTCCCGTCAACAGTAATTATTGATCTTGTTGGCGGGGATTTTTTGGACGTAAATGCTTATCCAACTGTAACTAAAGGCTTAGGCATTTCTAGGTTTTGCCGTACCGATTGCCCTGTAATGATTTCCACTACATCCATACAAAAACTGTATTCACTATAATCAAAGGTGTGGCAACAGCCGCCTGGTAAGTAATGTTTTTCTAAAACTGCGACTCGGTATCCTTGTCTGGTTAAGCAAGCAGCAGCTGAAAGTCCACCTAGTCCAGCTACCAAAATTACATAATCGAAGCTATCCATTTCAGCGTCCTTTGATTTCTCTTAATTTCGGTGGCTTGGATATCTATTCTATTATGGATTTTCCTGAGATGGCGATCTCTGCCTTTGTTTCTTTGTGCCTTTGTGTTGCAAAAGTGATTTTTTAACCACTAAGATACTAAGACACAAAGAAAATACATTACACTTTGAAAGGGCTAGTTCATGTCAACACTGCAAAGACTCAGGAGGCAAAGTCCAGATATTACAAGCCACCATTTTTTGAGAAAAAATTAATCAGACATATCAGGCATATCAGAATTATTTTGAGTCTCTGAAGCTGGTTGAGGCAAGGGATTTTGTTGAGATTCTACTTCAATTTCAATTTCATTTTCATTGTCTACTTGAATGTCAATCTTCTGATTAACACCAGTGTCAGGAGGAGCTTCTGTAGGAGATTGCATCTCTGTTTCTTGGGCTATAACCTTGGAGATTGAAGTTAGTCCGGTAAATGGAAAACTGCCAAAAATTACCGCTAAAGTCGCGATTGCTAAATGTTTCATATAATTACCTATGGCTAAGGCCACGCTGCGCTATCAGGAGTTGTCATCATATTGTGATCAATCCCAAAAAGGTAGTGCTCCAACTCAAGTTAGATCAGTCAAAATCTTGCGTTAGAGTTTGATTTTTACAAATTTCATACTATTTAGTTACAGCATATTTATCAAATTATGCTTGTTACCTGAAATAGCCTTTCCTCTCATACATCAACAATTAAAAATTATCTTCCCCCTCAAAACTTACTCTTGATGCAGAATAGTTTTCAATTGAGGAATTAAAGCTTGCAACGCCTGACCTCGATGACTTATTAACCCTTTCAACTCCTTTGTCATCTCTGCAAAGGTCAATTGCTGTTCGGGAACGTAAAAAATTGGATCGTAGCCGAAACCGCCTGCGCCACAGGGTACATGGAGAATTTCACCGCGACAAATACCTTCCGATTGCAGAACAATCGTACCATCGGGACGAGCGATCGCGATTACACAAACAAATTGTGCTTGCCGATTAGTTTCGTGATCTAATTCCCTTAATAGCCTAGCAATGCGTTCGGCGTCGGTTGTGCCATAACGCGCCGAATATACTCCTGGTGCGCCATTGAGAGCATCTACTTGCAAGCCAGAGTCATCAGCGATCGCCCATTGTCCTGTGGCTTGAGCAACCTCAGAGGCTTTGAGACAAGCATTTTCTGCAAAGGTGTCGCCTGTCTCCTCAATTTCTAATTCTTCAGGTTTGAGGGTTAATTCCCAACCAGAATTTGCTAAGTAAGCTTGCATTTCCCTCAGCTTACCTGGATTTCCTGTGGCTACCACAAGTAGTTTAGTCATGTTTTATACGTTATTTGCACAAGATGCCATTGAGAGATTTTACCGCAAGATTTTCCCCAGTCTTCATCGGTAGTGGCAAAAGATGAATCACCATTGACACGGTAAGCTAAACTGAGCAGCCTAAAGTGCAATTCCTCCATAACTGTGAAACAAATTACCGCAAAAGAGCCGCGAGGAGATTGAAGCAATGTTAGGTTTAAATGAGTTGAAACAAAGCAAAGTTTATCAGGAAGGCCTAGAAGCAGGTAAGCAGCAAGGCAAATTAGAAGCAATACCGCGAATGATCCAGTTTGGTTTGATCTGGGAGGCGATCGCTCAATTGTTAGATTTATCTTTGGAAGTAGTCCAGCAAGTAGCACAGCAATCTCAAGCAGCAGCCAATACACCTGGTGAACTTTAAAGCGTTACGCTAAAGCTAGAAGCTCAAAAAAGACTATGACACCTGAAGAAATTGCGGGGACGCTCACAAAATTATTTGGAACTACAGAAGTAAAGGCGATCGCTCCTGGATCATGGCAAGTTGATACCTCTACTTTTCGGTTATTAGTACTGCTTTCTGAGGATCATACTTGGATACGAGTTCTATTGCCAATTGTGCCAATGCAAGAAGCTCAACCTTTTTTAGCACAGTTTTTAGAAGCTAACTTTGATGACACACAAGAAGTCCGCTATGCTCTATATGACGGTGTAGTTTGGGCAGTATATCAACACAATTGTGGCACTTTAGTAAGTGCAGATTTTGCCAGTGCGATCGCTCGACTTGTATCTTTACATGAAGCAGGTTTAGATAATGTCTTCAATCGACTAATTGAAAGTCGGATTCGGCAAATTATCCAAACAGCAAAACAGCAAGGACAATCACTCCCAGCTACCATGCAAAGCCTAGAACGGTTTTATGCAGAAGGATTAATGGGTGAAATCAACCAAACCTCAGAAGCGCGAGAAGAAGTATTAGCTGCTTGGCAACGTCAGTTAGAACGCCTATGGAATGAGGTAGACATTAACGTCCAATAGAAATTAATATTCTCACCTTGTTACCTTTCAGCACTCTTCATATATCAAACTAACTTACAGAAATGGATATTATTGACATACTCAAGGCAGACTACCAAAGATTTCCCACCAATCAAACTTATAGCATTTACGCTGAAGATGTTTATTTTCAAGACCCATTAAATAAATTTCGTGGTGTTGAACGCTATAAGCAGATGATTAATTTCATCCAAACTTGGTTTTTAAATCCGCAAATGGATGTACATGATATTCAACATTTAGGAGACAGCATCAAAACTGAATGGACACTTAGCTGGAATACTCCCCTACCTTGGAAACCACGGATTTTTATTTCTGGCTGGAGTGAATTAAAAATTAATTCATCTAATTTGATTGTTTCCCACATTGATTATTGGCACTGTTCACGGTTAGACGTGTTAAAACAGCATTTCTTCTCTTTTTAGTGAAATAGCAGAAGCTACTGGCGTGTCAAGGCTAATTTGGGGCATGAAACCAATTCGCAATAGAGCCTCCGGTAACGCTTCCGGTAGGTGGCATAATAATTAACTCACCCGTAGCACTTCGTTCTAATTGTAAGTCTCGGTTAGCGAGTGCCAAATCCACAAATTGCTCGTGGGAAACTTTCAGGGTGAGCGTGTTGGGGATATTGACGGCAATAGCTGGAGATAAATCAGTTTGTGTCATCAGTCCGTCCTGAAACTAATTCTTGTGAAGACGGTTGTACCCAAATCTTCTAGTTAAGTAGGTGGGTGGGAAAATTTATCGCTAGGATAAGGCAGAAGGCAGAAGGCAGGAGGCAGAAGGGAAGAGGGTTTTAAGCTGATTCATTTTTCTTTACATAGTTGATTTTATTTGTGCCTACCTACTTACCTTCAGGTTAGCAACTAAATTTAAGCGAGGGGGATAATAAAGTAATTTATTTGTTCTCATATTATCCCCCTGGAATCTGTTACCTAATGATGGTGATGGTGATGGTGATTTCCCGCCAACTGGGGATTAATTGCCATAGCTTGCTCATTGATTAACTCACTAATATGAGCATTTGCCCATTCAGCAGCCATGTCCAAAAATTCTGGATGGTCGTTGACGCAAGGCATCTGTACATAATTCACACCAGAATGTTTTTTCTCTAAAGTATGAATGATGTGGTGTACATCTAATAGAGTTTCATGGTTTTCGGTAGCAAAGCCAATAGGCATAAAAATCACCACTTTGGCACCCAATTGAATCAGGTTACTAGCAGCTTGCTCGGCATTTGGCAAAGTCCATTCAATCAGAGGTGTGTCGTGGTTGAGCCAACCCACAGAAATCAAAGGATAGCGGTTAATTAATTTATCCCGTACTGCATCGTATAGCGCTTGACTTTCGGTAATCCCAGAGGTGAAGCCTTTGGCTTTGTGGGGACAACCGTGATTCATGAGGACAATGCCGATTTGAGAAGGTAGATAAGTTGCACTTAAGTCGGCGGTAATTTTTTCCTCAACTAATTGAGCCATCAAATTGATGTATGCTGGTTCGTTAAAAAAGGAAGGGATGTAGCGCAGTCCTTTGACCCAATGTTGCTCTCCATCTGCCATCTCGGCTAAAGCATTATTCACTTGCTCAACCGCAATCCCACTGGTAAAGATGGAATCAACAACCAACAACGGGTAAATGAGTATTTTATCGAAGCCTTGATTTTTAATTTCTGCCAGAACTTGGTGAGGTAGGTGGGGAGCGCAGAAGTTGAAGGCTTTGAAAACTTGGATATTGTTGCCCCACTTGGCTTGTAAGTTCTTTTCAATACCAGCGCGTTGCTGTTCAAAGATGGCGTTGTGTGGAGAGATAAAATCGTGGTGCGTATGTCCCCATTCATGGCGGTCAAATAACGCCAACAGTTTTGCTAGGGGGGGATAAATCCAGGTTGGTACTGGTGCGAATTTTGCTGTCAGTAGATTTAAAGCCTGTTCGTTATAGTTCGCGAAGTCTTCGTAGCTTTCAACTTCACCGTAGCCCATAAGCAATACAGCTACTTGGTCTTGACCTGATAATTGCTCGTGGATGTGTTGCTGTTTTTCCGGCGTGGCAACCACAATGAGTTCCTCAATATAAATCTATATAAACCAGAGTGCAGAACAAAATGAGCTAAGGAATAGCTTGATTATTTCGCTGACTCGTAAATTATTATCCCATCCCCCTGGATAGGATAGGGACAAAATTAACAACAATATATCAAAAGACATACTGGGGTTATTACTAAATACTGAGTATTAGAAAATAGTTATTCTAGTATTCTGTATCCAACACCTGATTTGTGTCAGCGCGAAATTTTCATATATCCTAAAAGCAAGGTTGGGTAATTGAGCAAATTTTTGTTGGCACAGTGTTTACTCTAAATCACTTAAAACTCAGTCTTATTGGATACAGAAGTTTTTATAAACAACTTGACCACTCTTAGCACCAAAGACGAATGAGTATAATCATTTGCCCTGGAATTCATGAGCCAGCCTTAACTGAAAGCTTTATATCAGAATGGTTGTATCCCATATCTGATAGCTTAATATATCAAAATAAGGTGAAAGTGCTGGTTTTTCCAGGCCACAGTTTATTAGCTTTATCATCACTTCACATTTTGCAGTTTTTAGGCGATCGCTTACAGCATGAGCTAAAATCGCCAGTTGTGTTCATTAGCTTTAGTGCTGGTGTGGTTGGGGCAATAGGTGCAGCTTATTCTTGGCAACTCTTGGGAGGTAATGTCAAAGCCTTTATTGCTATAGATGGCTGGGGAGTACCACTGTGTGGCAACTTTCCCATACATCGGATCAGTCATGATTATTTCACCCATTGGAGTTCTTCGTTGCTAGGTAGTGGGCATAATAATTTTTATGCAGAACCACCAATTGACCATTTATCCATGTGGCGATCGCCCCAAATAGTACAAGGGTGGTGGGCAGATCCATCTATTGAAGTTTCTCCCCCGCCAGAGCGCCTGACAGCAACAGAATTTTTGCATCAGCTGCTAAAACGCTATGAAGATAATTAGTCCGGAAAACAGAACGAATCAGTAGGTAGTAGGGAGTAGGGAGTTGAGGACAAGGGGACAAGAAAAATTATTTCTACTGTCCCATCTTCCCAATTCCCAATTCCCCATGCCCAATTCCCCATGCCCAATTCCCCATTCCCCAAGTATCTAATGTTTCCAACTGAACCAGCTGCTGTCAATAACGGGTTTAGCGCACTGCTCAAAAATCGTGGTTTTATGCTCCTGTGGATTGGGCAGCTGTTGTCCCAGTTGGGAGATAAAGTCTTCTTCGTCTTAATGATTGCCCTACTGGAAAACTACCAACCACCTCCTGGTTTAGCCCAAAACTCTATGTACTCCACTTTGATGCTGGCCTTTACGTTACCGGCGATTTTGTTCGGTTCTGCGGGTGGTATCTTTGTAGACCGCTTTTCTAAAAAGTTCGTCTTAGTTGGCTCTAACTTATTGCAGACATTATTGATGCTGCTCATAGCGTTTTCGCCACGGGAGTTTTTTATTTTATTGGTAATGACTTTTGGTATTTCTACCTTGGCACAGTTTTTTGCTCCAGCTGAGCAAGCTGCTATCCCCGTTTTGGTAAAAAAAGAGAATTTTATGGCAGCCAATGCGCTGTACAGCAGCACCATGATGGGAGCTTTAATTGTCGGTTTTGCCATTGGAGAACCAATATTGAGTTTGGCGAAAACCTGGTTAGGGGTTGACTATGGTCAAGAGATGGTAGTTGCCACCTTATATCTATTTTCGGGATTGGTGATAGTACCCATTAACTTTGGATGGGAAAAAAAATCTCCTAGCGATCGCCGTACCGGAATTCATCCTTGGGCTGACTTTAAAGAGGGTTTGCGCTATCTGACCAAAAATCGTTTGGTCTTAAATGCCATGCTGCAATTAACTACTTTATATTGTGTGTTTGCGGCATTAATGGTGCTAACAATTAGATTAGCCGCCGATTTTGGTTTGAAGGAAAAACAATTTGGTTTTTTCTTGGCAGCTGCTGGGGTGGGTATGGTGTTAGGTGCAGCCATTTTGGGTCATTGGGGTGATAAATTCCATCACAAGCCCTTACCTTTGATTGGATTTTTGATTATGGCTCTAGTTTTAGGGGTGTTCACTTTCACCCATAATCTAGTTCTAGCTCTAGGACTAAGTGCATTTTTGGGTATAGGTGCTGCTTTAATTGGCGTACCAATGCAAACTTTAATTCAACAGCAAACACCACCCAATATGCACGGTAAAGTATTTGGCTTTCAAAATCATGCCGTCAATATTGCCCTATCAGCACCATTGGCAATTACTGGCCCATTAACTGATTTTCTTGGCTTGCGAATAGTTTTGGTGGCAATGAGTATTGTCGTGGCAGGTGTGGGAATTTGGGCGTGGAAAAACACCCGCCGAGTGCTACAGGATGTGATTTAGCACCTACGGTGTAAAAAAAGGATTGTTTTTTCTCGAAAGAAGTGAAGCCAGATTAGCGAATATATTGAATACTGTTAATGCAGGTGCGATTTTTGCGATCGCCTAGCGACTCCTGCGGAGTTTCTCACAATACAAACTACTTGTGGGCTAACCAGGTTTCCAAATCTAACAAACTGGTAAAATCCAATAAAGCCTCACTAAGATTTTCTAATTGCTCCAACGGCAGAGTTTCTATCTGTTCACGCATCCCTGGGGGTAACTCTCCCACCTTGCGAGTGAGTAGACGCAGAACTAGATTGCGCTCTCCTTTTTCTCGCCCTCGCTGTTCTCCTTCTTCGAGAATTTCTTGATAAATCACTGACTCGCGCATCATACCCTCCCGAAATATTCTTCTAATCAAATCCTTGCTTAAGTGAAGTGGAAAGCGGATTGCTAAATTAGAGCAATTCCTTGTTTATGTCCATCTTTATATTTTTCTCTCAGGATTTGATTTAACTTTTCAATTAAAATGAAATATTAACTACAGAATTTACGTGTTAACTTAGCTATCGCCTGAGGTTTGACCGTGACCGTGCGCTTGCCTTCCTTTACTAGTATCCCACAAACTGAGAATCAGAATCCTGCTGTTACTAAAGCACCAGTCGTCACGCCCAAGCGGGCAACTGGTGGTTTTGCCTTGCTTGACAGCCTCCTACGTCATGAAGTTGAGTACATTTTTGGTTATCCCGGTGGGGCAATCCTACCGATTTATGATGACCTGTACAAAGTGGAAGCAACTGGCGCAATTAAGCACATCCTAGTACGGCACGAACAAGGTGCAGCCCACGCCGCCGATGGCTACGCCCGCGCTACTGGCAAAGTAGGAGTATGTTTTGGTACTTCAGGGCCTGGGGCAACTAATTTAGTCACAGGCATTGCCACAGCATATATGGACTCGATTCCTATGATTGTGGTCACAGGACAAGTACCACGGGCGTCTATTGGTACGGATGCCTTTCAAGAAACCGATATTTACGGGATTACCCTACCTATAGTCAAGCACTCCTATGTGGTGCGCGACCCCAAAGACATGGCGCGGATTGTCGCTGAAGCCTTTCACATCGCTAGCACTGGAAGACCAGGGCCAGTTTTGATAGATGTGCCCAAAGATGTGGCTTTAGAAGAATGTGATTATGTACCTGTGGAACCGGGAACAGTCAAATTGCGCGGGTATCGTCCCACAGTTAAGGGAAATCCACGACAAATTAATGCCGCAATCCAGTTAATTCGTCACAGTCGCCGTCCATTATTGTATGTGGGTGGTGGGGCGATCGCCGCAGGGGCACACGCGGAAATTCAAGAACTGGCAGAGTTATTCAATATTCCTGTCACTACAACGTTGATGGGTATCGGTGCTTTTAATGAACATCATCCCCTAGCATTGGGAATGCTGGGAATGCACGGTACTGCTTACGCTAACTTTGCCGTGACTGATTGTGATTTGCTAATCTGTGTTGGTGCTAGATTCGATGACCGCGTAACTGGCAAATTAGATGAATTTGCTTCCCACGCCAAAGTAATTCACATCGATATCGACCCGGCAGAAGTTGGCAAAAATAGAGTTCCCGAAGTCCCTATAGTTGGCGATGTGCGAAATGTGTTACTAGATTTGTTGCGTCGCTGTCAAGAAACAGGCATCAAGAACATCCCCAACAAAAACCAAGAGTGGTTAAATTTAATTAACCGTTGGCGGCAAGATTATCCCTTGGAAGTGCCGCAGCATCCTGACAGCATCTCACCCCAAGAGGTGATTGTGGAAATTGCTAGCCAAGCACCCCACGCTTTTTACACTACAGACGTGGGTCAACATCAAATGTGGGCAGCACAATTCTTGAAGAATGGCCCCAGACGCTGGATTTCTAGTGCTGGCTTGGGAACAATGGGTTTTGGTGTCCCTGCGGCTATGGGTGCTAAGGTGGCCTTTCCAGATGAAGAGGTCATCTGTATTAGTGGTGATGCCAGTTTCCAGATGTGCTTGCAAGAATTGGGTACGATTGCACAATATGGTATTAATGTCAAGACTGTAATTATGAACAACGGCTGGCAGGGGATGGTGCGCCAGTGGCAACAAGCCTTCTATGGGGAGCGTTACTCCTGCTCAAATATGGAAGTAGGGATGCCAGATATAGAGTTATTGGCAAAAGCTTATGGCATTAAGGGCATGGTAATCGATAGTCGTGATCAATTAAAAGATGCGATCGCCGAAATGCTGGCACATACTGGCCCAGTCGTCGTTGATGTCCGAGTCACCAGAGACGAAAACTGCTACCCAATGGTAGCCCCAGGTAAAAGCAACGCTCAGATGATTGGTTTGCCGAAGCAGCCACCAAAAGCCGCAGTAGAACCAGTTGCTTGTAGCCATTGCGGTGCGACAAATCCTCCCACACACAACTTTTGCTCTGAGTGTGGCACTAAGTTGTAAATCTTGATGAACTTCAAGGTATGTTGGAGGTGAACTAACCCCAACTGCACTTGTACGCAGAGGAACAAATCCTCTGCGTTTTTGTCTTAGGAAAAAATTATACTGTCTTTAAAAAGTGCTGAGTGCGCTAGCCCTGAGCGAAGTCGAAGGGGAGTGCTGAGTAAAATACTAATCTCTAGTCCCCAGCCCTTTACTCATCTGGCTAATTAAAAATTACGAACTACGAATTACGTTCGCGTAGCGTGCCGGAGGCTCTATTACGAATTAAATTGAGTGATGTCTAAAAAAATTACTGTTAGCTTGCTGTTGCTGTTTCTTAGTACTCAAATCGTTGTCACCCAGCAAACAGTTAAAGCACAAATACAAACACCAGTCACGTCAACAACCACCACAAAAACAATTTGCCCAGCTCAACTCAAGTCAGCAGTGGATGCTGTGACAAACCATCCTCAATTTAGTCGGGTACGTTGGGGAATTTTAGTAAGAAATTTGGCTTCTGCCCAAACTCTTTACAATCATGATGCCGAAAAATACTTTACTCCAGCTTCTAACACCAAATTGTTGACAACAGCCGCAGCATTACAGCAGTTGGGGGCAAATTTTCGCATTCGTACTTCTGTTTATCAAGATGGCGATGGTGTTTTGCGTGTAGTTGGCAGAGGAGATCCCAGCTTAAAGGTTCCTCAACTGCAAATATTAGCCAAGCAGTTACGTGAACAGGGTATTAGTCAAGTTAACCAATTGATTGCTGACGATAGTTATTTTCAAGGAGAAATTGTTCATCCCAGTTGGGAATGGGAAGACTTAGCAGCTTATTATGGTGCACCAGTCAATAGCTTAATTGTCAATGAAAATGCTTCTGTGTTGACAGTTGTGCCCCAAACCATAGGAAAACCATTGCAATTAAAATGGGCTGAACCCGTTGAAGCTTATCAGTGGCGAGTGGAAAATACTTCTGTAACTACTCAAAAAGATCAACCAGGGTTAGTTTCAGTCAGCCGTGACTTAAAAGGGCCAGTATTGCGAATTCAAGGGCAATTGGCTGTAAATTCCCAACCTGACATCACAGCCATAGCTGTTTTTGATCCGATGCAAAATTTTTTGCGTCACTTCCGTCAGAGTTTAGTAGCTGCGGGTATTTCTGTGAGACAAATGTCTAACGGTACAGGTGGTAAAAACGAACGAGAACTAGCAGCAGTAGAATCACCGCCGTTATCTGAGTTGTTAGTGGAGACAAATTTAAATAGTAATAATTTGTATGCGGAGGCTTTACTCAGGGCTTTAGCTATCAAACAACCAGTCGAAAATAATCAAACAACAGCTGATGCAGGGTTGGAAGTTGTTAAGGATACTTTAACTCTATTGGGAGTTGACCCAAAAAGCTACATATTAGTAGATGGTTCTGGGTTATCTCGTAAAAATTTAATTAGTCCAGAAGCTTTGGTAGAAACTTTACAGGCGATGGCCAAATCACCACAAGCAGAAGTTTTTCGGGCTTCCCTACCTGTTGCGGGTGTTAGTGGCACTTTAAGGAATCGCTTGCGTGATACGTCAGCTGTAGGAATTGTCCAAGCGAAAACAGGCACGATGACGGGTGCTGTTTCTCTTTCAGGATACGTCAATGCCCCTAATTATGAGCCTTTGGCTTTCAGTCTAATTGTCAATCACTCTGAACAGCCAGCTAGAGTTGTGCGCCAAGCAATGGATGAAATTGTGGTTTTGTTAACGCAGTTGCGGCGTTGTTAGCGCCAGCTATCGCACAATTCATATCGTGATTCAGCAACGCCAGTACAAGCGATCGCCTATTCAAGATACCCACTGGATGAAGAGTGCTGAGTTGAAAGTGCTTCCTTCTTCTTACTCAGCACTGAGTATGGTAAAAATCAGGGTTTTAAACCAGCGCAGGCTACCTTGCCTACGGAAAGACGCTACGCATCAAGTCATCTATATAGCGGCTACTTCCTTCATCCTCAAGCACGTACTCCCATTCGGCAATGCCCAACCTGATGTTCCTTGCGCCAAGCATGGGGAGGTAAACCGTGATGTTGACGGAACTGACGAGAGAAATGAGACACATCTTGATAACCCAATTCTTTGGCAATTTGCTCGACGGTTTGGTTATTATTTTGCAGCAAGAAACGAGCTCCCTCCATGCGGCGTTTAACAATCCAGCTATTTACCGTCTCTCCTGTCTGCCTACCTACTTGGTTAGTTAAGTAAGCAGGTGAGTAACCAACTGCCTCGGCTACATCACACAGAGTGATTCCTTGGTGATAATGGGCTTCAATAAAGTCAAAAACTTTTTTTAATTGAGGAATAGGCGGAAAGATTGATTGAGGATGGTTCAAAGCTGAAGTCTTATCTGCAGATGCTGATTTTTGAGCTTCTTGAAATTTAGTGGCACACCAGCGTTGGAGTATAGCTTGTCTTTGCAACTGGGTAGTGATTGCTCTCAGCAGTTCGTCTAATGTAGAGGGTTTAGTAACATAGTCATCTGCACCTAATTCCATGCCTTTGCGAACAGCTCCTCTAGTGCAGCTGCCAGTGATAAAAATAAAGGGAATAATTGCTGTCACAGGATCTTGGCGTAGCATCGTTAGAACACTATAACCATCTATATCAGGCATTGTAATATCGCAAACTACTAGATCAGGTACATGCTCTTGTACTTGTTGAATACCAGTAATACCATTTTCAGCACTTATAGTATCAAAACCTTTAGTTTGAAGACCCTTTACATAAAGATTGCGGGTAACAGTATCATCTTCAATTACCAAAATTTTTTTCGGTGATTCGTACTTCATTTTCTAGCACCCTAAATTGTGGCAGGAAACGGATGAGATTAATTGTTTCTTTCCCAGAGTTATAACTGTTAATATTTTGATTTCAACATCTATAACTGGAAAAGGACAGATTCTTCTTTAATTAATGGCAACATTACAGTAAACATAGTGCCTACACCTACCTCACTCTCCACAGCAACTTGACCGCCATGCAAGTCTACAAGGGTTTTAATAATTGATAATCCTAGTCCAGTACCAGGTATATTCTCAACATTGCTCCCCCGATAAAATGGTTCAAATAATCTTTGTTGATCTCCTGGTGGAATGCCAATCCCCTGGTCTTTGACCTGAAAAATTAACTTTCCATTCTCGCAAGCAAGTATGAAATCAATGACCATGTGGGAGGGAGAATATTTAATTGCATTATCAAGTAAATTTTTCAAAATAGGCTCTAGTAATTTTGGATCAACACAGGCTGATAAAAAGTCAAATTGACTGACAAAACTGATTGGTCTTTGGCTCATGCTTATGTGCATTTGTGCCACTAAATTATGGCAGAACTGAACTAAATCAAGCAGTTGAGGCTCAACGCTGAGTTTTGCTGTTTCGGCTTTAGCAAAGAACAAAGTATCATCCAACATCTGGCTGATTTGTTCAATGGCTTTTTCAATATGATCGAGTAATGGTTGAATTTTCTTTTCTGTATGTTTGTCTACTTGTTCTTTAAGTAAGCTATGGGAGAATGAAACAATATTCAGTGGAGTACGAAATTGATGACAGACCATAGAAAGAAATCGCGCTCTCAGTTCACTGAGTTGTTTTGCTTGTTCTAAAGCCTGGTTAAGGTCTGATTCTACATTTTTATAATCAGTAATATCTATACCTGTAATCAATTCAACTGGTTTTCCCCCAAAATCCAGCGTGCCATCAAGCTTGGCAACCGCGCAAGCTAGCCAGCGTTCTGTGCCATCTTTTATGAGCAGATTCATTTCCTGATATTCAAAGTTCGCTACTGCATTTTGGTTGCGTACCTGCCTACGTTCTTTACTCTTAACAAGTTGGCGAATATCAAAGTCGTTGAGCAATTCTTCTTTTTTGTAGCCAGTAAGTTTTTCCACCGCCGGATTTATGTAGCAAAGTCGCGTGCCTTGAAGCAGGAAAATGTTCGCTTCTGTTGTTTCTGCTAAAGTCCGGAATCTAGCTTCATTCAGCCTGAGTGCTTCCTCTGTTTGTTTAGATTCAGTAATGTCCCAAATACTCCACACTCTACCAACAATTTTATCCCCCAGGTAGTGAGGTTTAGAGTAGTGTGCAAACGTCCTTCCATCCTTCAACTCCAAAATATAGTAGCTTTCAAAATCAGACTGGCTAGAAACTTCCCAAACAAGCCGAGAAAAAGCTTCTGGATCTTTAAGTTGATTTTCAAAAAAGGCTTTACATTGAGGACATTTCTTGGATAATATTAGGGATTGTGGAATCTGCCACATATCGATAAATTTCTGATTTAAACTCAGAATATCTCCCTCAAAGTTAACTGCAACAATACCAACAGCAGTAGACTCGAGGGTGGAATGAAATATGGACAGGGATATTCCTAGTTCTGCTTCTTTTGTACTTAGTTGCGAAGCTTCTTGTTGAAGATAGTTTTTGGCATTTCTTAATTCATCCATCCATGTTTGTACACTCAACTCTATTATTTCATTACTTCTGTCCCGAACAACAGCACAGCCCAAATTTTTACCTTTATTTTCTACATAGATAATGGATATTTCTACTAGAAATATGCGCCCTCCCTTGGCGCGATAGCGGGATTTAAAGGTAGAGAAATCTTGTGATTTGATATCTGACCAATTATGTAGAGAAAAGTCTATATCTATATCATGCAGCCTCAGAGAAAGTAATTCCTCATGGGAATACTCAGTCATCTGGCAAGTAGCATCGTTGACATAAAGAAATTGCTCATTATCTCCTAAACAAAAAGCAGCATCTACAGCTTGATTTATCAGAAAATGAGCAAACTTTAAATCTATTTCTGGCTGTAGTTTCCATTGAGAATTGGAGAAAACTAACGTATGTTCACTAGAATTCATGACTTTACTCTCTCCTTTTCATAAGTCAGCACTAGAGCCATAAATAAACTAAACATCAGAAACACCTACAGTTATTTGTGAATTTCCTGTTAACAAAATATTAAAAATAATTAAAAACCTATATATATTTAACTTTTAAATAGCTACTGATAAATGAAGCAAACTCAGATAAATAAACTGCAAAATTAGTTTAAATTTTTTATGAGTTCAGTATTCTACATCATTTTTAATGTAAAGATTTTTTCTCTGGTATCGAGTAAATCTGCTGGTGGAAATATATTTGACCTGCTAGTTCAACAACTGACGTGCTAATCAAACTAATCAGGTGTGGTTTAGGTGTTTTTAGGTTTGACTTTGATTTTATCCATATGAGCAATGTCTAACAACAAGCCCTACCTTTGGGAACAGCCCCGCCGAACGAACGGGTATACCTCCTATATATCTGCGACGTCAGCTTACGGCAAACGCTTTGTACTTATGTAGTCGGGGTCAGACTAGCCATTTTGTAGTGCTAGTGCTGCCTTACCGCTACGCGTTTACGCCGCTCATCTGAGAAAAATAGCCACAAGTCTGAAACGTCAGAATTTCATGAATCTATGTAATGTTTCATTTGTACAGTGCATAAACACCACTAAAGCTAAGAGTAAATTTGTAATTTTTCTTAACTTTACTCTCATATTTTACTATACAACAATATGCAGAAATATGCCTAGTTAAGGAATTATTTAGGGGACTTGCCAATAAAAAGAATATCCAAGATTTTCGTGTGAAATCGTTGTCTGCACTGTGCGATGCTACGCTATTGTCAAATTTTTAGGGCTAGTAGAGACACTGTTAGTATCAAAATAAGCTCATATCTTGTTCGCCAATAAGTAACATTGCTTAGAGCAACCTGAAAATAAAACAGAAAATAAGCCTTTTTGAGAACTATGATGATACGTGTTTACGTAATTCCTCAATAATCAACGTAAAGATTTAGCACATGCAAGTTAATCAAATACTTGAATTTGTGTTTTATCTTACGTATATACACTTAATTTAACGATGAGATTTCCCCTAAATTTAACATTTATGAGGGAACACCTACTCCATAAAATGAATGATTTAATTTTTGGAAATCCCTAAATATTAACGGTTAATTTTTACAAGATGAGCAATGTTTAATATCAGTCGCATAGCCTTTACATTGCTTCTCGAAGGATGTTTCCACAAATCGGAAACATCAGAATTGCGTTAATTTATAGAACACCTTATTTGTACAGAACATCAAGACTAAGTTTTTGCTCATAATCTTAACTTTGTAAAATTTCTTAACCTATTATGTATTGTTAAAGATTTAACTATATGATAAGTTGCTTAGTCATCTGCCCTGAGAAATACATCCTCATTAGAGAAAAATGACCATATCGCTAGATTTTTTGTTGCAGGCAACACATTTTTCCTAGAAAAACGCCTAATTTCTACTTAGTCATCTATCGTAAGAAATAAAAAAATTCCGATTATATGTCTTGAGCAGCGTCAGAAAATTGACTTTAAAGAATATTTAGTGAAAATAGAAAAATTGTTTTTCATGTGGATGGTTGTATTAGTGGGACTTAGACAAAAAGTAGCCAGAAAAAACACTCAAATCTATATACAGAGAGACTTTGACATCGTTTAGCCTAGTTTCTTGATATATCTGGGTTTCAAGCATGTTTGAATCTTTGGTGTATTTTCCTTGCCCTGTATGGGTTTGAGGCTTATTTGTGCCTCAAAAATGTCTAAGTCCCGAGTTAAATAGATAAAATTATTGATTTTACTTTAACCATCACAAAAAGTGAATCTCTCTAAGCTACTAATATAAGAGCGAAAAAATTGACAAAGCTATCAAAAGATTTTTGATTGCAGATATGTCTTTATTATTCTATGAGTCACAAAAAGCAAATTTTATAATGCAGTCAATAACCTAATATAGGCATCAATATAAAAACGAAAAATTTGACAACACATCAAAAGAATGTTGATTGCAAATATGTTTTCCTGCCCCCTATGATGATTTCCATAAGCACGTCCTTGACTGTGTACGCTTTACAAAAATTTTTGTGACTGCGCTCACAAGCATCAATTAGCAGTAGTCAACCGTCTTTACTATTGATCAAATCCGGTCATAACTGTAAAAAACAGAGACGTTTGTATTAGATATTCCCAGCAATGTGATTGTGCATCAAGGAGCCTTTATACAAGTTTCTGGAATTACGTAAAATCAATGAGTCAAAACTATACTGATGCAAACTCCCCTCAAATCACCACTGAGATATACAAGGAATTGCCACCAAACAACTGTGTAGAATCGACATCAAACGGTTCCCATCAGTTGGACAAATTAGAGCAGAAAACGGAAATTCAACCTTTTTTACTCAACGAATCCTCCAAGCTATCAGTTGTGGAGGCGATCGCCCAAATGTTAGCAAGTTTGGGAGTCAACTATGCTTTTGGGGTGGCTGGTGGTGCCATGGCTAGTCTGTGGAATGCGCTTTCCCATAGCAACATAGAAGTATTGAACTTCCGCCATGAAGCCGGAGCTGCCTTTGCTGCTTCCGAAGCGTATTTTGCTAATAATCGCCCTACCGTAGTGTTTACCACAGCTGGGCCAGGTATTACCAATGCTCTGACTGGGTTATTTGCGGCTCGTGGTGAAGGTGCAAAGGTAATTTTATTATCGGCTTGTACTTCAGCACCACAGCGCGGACGCTGGGCAATTCAAGAAACTAGCACCTACACTTTACCTAGCGGGGGAATCTTCACCCAAGGCGCGCTGTTCAACTATGCAATTACCATCGAATCTGGGGCGCAACTTCCACAAATTTTTCGCAAACTAGCTCTGGCTTTAGCGCAACCAGGCGGATTTGTGGCTCATTTGAGCATTCCCACAGGTATACAGACAACTTTAATTGATAGTATATCCCTGCCTCAACTAGAAGTACCTAGTGTTTTAGTCACTGCTCAACAAGAAGCGATCGCCCAATCTATAGAGTTATTATCTGCGGGAAACTTTGCCATCTGGGTTGGTTTTGGCGCTCGTGATGCCGCAGATGAGATTCGCCAATTCGCTGAGAACACGGGAGCCGCAGTCATGTGTTCACCCCGTGGTAAAGGTATTTTCCCGGAAGATCATCCCCTGTTTGTCGGTGTCACAGGTTTGGGTGGTCATGCTTCCGTTTTGACTTATATGGAACAACACACTCCACTGCGTACACTCGTACTAGGAACCCGCCTTGGTGAACCTACTTCCTTCTGGAGTTCAGCGATGGTTCCTTCAGGAGGCTTTATCCATGTAGACATTGATCCAGAAGTGCCAGGTGTCGCTTATCCAGACGTTGAAACCTTCCCGATTCAGTCTGATATTAAAGCCTACATGCAAGAACTATTGCAGCATTGGCCAGACGTTCCTGCTGCTAACACAGATTTGCCCCTACCTCATCCAGAACGCACAGTTATTGCACCACCTGCAAATGTAGACTATCCAGTGCGACCTGAAGTTTTGATGGCTGCAATTCAAAAAATTATTGTTGAGGGTAGCGATGCTGTAGTCATGGCAGAGTGCGGTAACTCGTTTACTTGGTCAACTCATTTACTGCGATTTGCTCAAACCAATCGTTATCGAGTCAGCACCGGAGTCGGAGCCATGGGTCACACAGCTACAGGAGTCTTGGGTGCAGCACAAGCCCGCAAAGGCAAGGCTGTAGCCATTGTTGGCGACGGAGCAATGCTGATGAACAACGAAATCAGCACAGCCGTGAAATACAAGATACCTGCTGTCTGGATTGTACTTAATGATGCCCGTTACAACATGTGTCATCAAGGGATGAAAATGTTGGGATTAAAAGGTGCAGATGCAGATATGCCCGAAACTAACTTTGCGATGATTGCTCGTGGTATGGGAGCAGAAGCGGTGGGAGTCGTGCGCGAGTCGGATTTAGAAGCAGCATTAGAACAGGCGATCGCGGCAAATGATCCTTTTCTAATTGATGTCGTGATTGACCCTGATCGACCCGCACCTTCTGGTGGACGTAATAAGAGTTTGGCAGCACAAGGAGTTAAATCAAATCAGGTTAATGCTTCAACTAAGACGGTTTCTTTCCCATCGGTTTGAAGTGTGAGTTGAATTTATATCAGGATTGTGACTTATTCAGGAGCATGAAAAAAGAAACCGCAAAGGACACAAAGGTAAGAGGTTTAAAAGGGTTTTTGCGTTAGTTTTGGATATTACCCTGAAAGCTAGGTTCTACATCGCTAAAATTAAGTTTGAGAAACCAAAATGTTGTTATTTGAAACTGTTAGGGAAATGGGTCATGAACAGGTGATTTTCTGTCATGGCAAAAACCCAGATATTCAGGCAATTATTGCTATCCATAATACAAGTTTGGGACCAGCAATGGGGGCTACAAGACTTTTTCCTTATATCAGTGAGGAAGCTGCTTTAAAAGACGCATTGCGTCTGAGTCGGGGGATGACTTATAAGGCTGCTTGTGCTAATATTCCGGCTGGTGGAGGCAAGGCAGTTATTATTGCTAATCCGGAAAACAAAACTGATGAATTTTTAAGGGCTTATGGGCGTTTTATTGAAAGTCTCAATGGACGTTTTATTACAGGTCAAGATGTTAATATTACCCCAAAAGATGTCCGCACAATTAATCAAGAGACTAAATATGTAGTAGGGGTATCAGAAAAGTCTGGTGGGCCTGCTCCTATTACAGCATTGGGAGTATTTTTAGGCATTAAAGCTGCTGTAGAATCTCGTTGGCAAACCAAAGGACTTGCAGGATTAAAAGTTGCAGTCCAAGGTCTAGGAAATGTTGGTAAAAACCTTTGCCGTCACTTACATGAGCATAATATCAAACTGTATGTGAGCGATGTAGATCCAGCAAAAACGGCAGAGGTAAAGCAGCTATTTGGCGCGACTGTTGTGGAGCCACATGAAATTTATGCTCTTGATGTCGATATCTTTGCTCCTTGTGCTTTAGGAGGAATGCTCAATAGTGAGACAATTCCACTTTTAAAAGCTGAAATTATTGCTGGTGCTGCTAATAATCAATTAGGAGATGAGCAAATACATAGCCAAATGCTAGACCAAAAAGGCATTATTTATTGCCCTGATTATGTAATTAATGCCGGAGGATTAATCAATGTTTACAATGAAATGATTGGCTATGACGAAGAAAAAGCTTTTCAGCAAGTGCATAACATTTATGACACGCTACTAGCAATATTTTACATTGCTAAACAGCAGCAAATTACTACAAATGATGCAGCTAAACAATTAGCAGAAAATCGCATTATGAAAGCTAAACAAAATACATCTCAGCAAGTTGCTGCGTAATTACTAACTATTAATCTAGGAATAAATCATGGAAAAAAATACATTTGCGACATCAACTTATATTGCTACTTCACCACGGAGCGCCTTTGAATATCTTTGCAGTTTGAAAAACTTGGATGATTGGACGCTCTTTAGTCGGATGATCAAGCAAATTGACGCAGATACCTGGCTGGGCACTGCTTCTGGTTATCAAAAAAATCTTTACTATCACGTTAAAAAGCTAGAAAATCCACTTTTCTATGGCATCGAATGGCATTGTGGATTTGAGTATAATCAATACTTTCAAGTTTATCCTGTGCTGCTTTTTCCTCCGAGCTACATTGAGCCAGAAACTGATGAAGAAGGTGTGTATTTCCACTGGTTGAGCTTTGTCGATCCCAAGCGGCAAACTCCGATGATTATGCAGGGAATTCACACTGTACATACTTCCGAAACTCGTTCTCTCAAAGCCATTTTGGAACGCAAAGTTGGTCGTACTTCGGCAGCCAAAGGGCGCTACTTTATCGATACCGATACCATCTATGTTGATGCTCCCATTGAAATTGGGGTCAAGTATTTGTCAAACCTGCAAAATATGGATGAGTGGTCACACTTGGTGCGGCCGAATGGTGAAATTACTCACCAATCAGGTGAATTCAAAGACGAATATGACCAAAAAATCAAAATATCTCTGCGACTACATGCTTTGAGTAAATACAACTTGCTCGAACAAGAATACTTTTATCCAGACTACGGATTTTATCAGCGCTCTGTAGCCCTACTCATCCCCACTGCCTATGCTTTCGGTGATCCAGAAGCTTCTGGGTTCATCCTGCATCGAATTACATTCTGGAAAAATCATCAACTTCTTGCTCACGGCAAACTCCAAATTGAAGACTTTGGGGCTGAAAGCATGAACATTAAACGGATGTTAGAAGCCAAAGTTGGAAACATGAAATCCTTTGACATGGGAATGAGTTATGTACCAAAAAACCAAAATTCACTAGTTACCAGTAACTAAAAAATCTGGATTCCAGGTACAAAATTATCTGTGGTTAATTAATTCTTCCCTAATTTACACACACGATGAATCGCGACTCTACAAGACAAAGCTTCTTTAAACTTATTAATTCCTAGGGAATTAAAACTAATAAACCTCAACACCCCTCTGCGTTTAAAACATGACAACGCAAAGCAGTAATAAAACTAGATAAATACCCTAACAGATGAAAATCAAGCAACTCACTATTACCTTTCTTAGTGTTTATGTTACTGTCTTTTCGGGAATGAAAGCAGCAGAAGCCGCATCCTTTACAGTAATTGCCGACGGTCTAAATAATCCAGGTGGTCTCAGCTTTAGCCCCGACGGTAACCTTTATATTACAGAAGGTGGGACAGGAGGAAGTGGCGCTTGCGTTCCACCACCAAGCGGTGAAGGCGATTCCTTATGCTATGGCACTAATGGTGTAGTGAGTGTCATTGAAAACGGTGAAATCAAGCCTATATTGACAGAATTACCCTCCTTAGCATTACCAGATGGCAAAAGAGCTGCTGGCCCCCGTGATATTAAATTTGATGCTACAGGTCAGGCTTACGTGCTGCTGGGCTATGGAACTAATCCCACCTATCGCGATCGCTTGGGTGAAACTGATCTAGGAACAATTATCGTTCCTGACTTTGCTACCAATTCGTGGACGAGTATTGCAGATATCGCTAACTATGAACTTGTTAACAATCCTGATGGCGATGATCTCAATAGCAACCCCTTAAAAATTTTAATAGATGGTAATCAACTAGTTACTGTTGATTCAGCTGCTAACAGCTTATTACGTGTTAATACTGACGGCTCTGATTTGCAAGCGATCGCGGTACTTCCCACGCAAACATTGATTGATCCAGTATTCCCGCCTTCCCTTACCCCATCTAATGAACCTGAACAAGTCCCAACTCAAACTGAAAAACCTCCATCACAGTTGACCATTCAGTCAGTACCAACAGGTGTAGCTCAAGGACTAGATGGAGCCTACTATATAAGTGAATATACAGGTTTTCCTTTTCCAGAAGCAGGAGCCAAAATTTATCGTGTTGGTGATGAAGGAATCCCAACAATCTATGCAGAGGGTTTTACCCAACTAATGGACTTGGAATTTGACTATGCAGGCAATTTGTATGTTTTGCAGTATGCCAATGAGTCAGGGTGGAAAGGTAATCAAGATGGTTCTTTAATCAAAATAGCTCCCGATGGCACTCGCACAACTATTCTCAGTGGTAACGGACTAGAATCACCTACTGCTTTAACCATTGGTCTTGATGGTACTGTATACATTGCTAACCGAGGCGATCGCCCAGGACAAGGACAAATTCTCCGCATTGAAAATATCCAGTCTGTTCCTGAACCTAATTCTGCATTAGGTATATTGACTTTCGGCGCTTTAGGCGTTGTTTGGTGGCGCAAGAGTAACAGCCTCAAACCCCTTCATAGATGAAGTCCTAGCGCTCAGATCAATATTCAGTGTTTACCCTACTACCTCTAGGACAAGTAATTTCTTGTCTGGAAATCCGGAAAATTCCCCCAAATTATCAACTCTTAATCTCCAAAAGTATGAAACTCAAGTTATTTGCTATCACACTTGTCAGCTTTTGTATTGCTGCTGTTTCTGTACCCAAAGTAGCCGAAGCTGCCACATTTTCTGTAATTGCTGACGGTCTTGATAATGCTAGGGGTGTTAGTGTTGGCCCTGACGGTAGCATCTATGTCACAGAAACAGGTATAGGAGGGGACGGAGGATGTGTACAATCACCTAGTGTACAATTTGCCTCTTTATGCTCTGGTAACACTGCTGCGATTACGAGAATTAAAGATGGTCAACAAGAGCGGATATTCACAGACCTACCATCTTTAGCATTGCAAGGTAGTGGGATTGAAGGTGCTGGCCCGCAAGACCTGAAGTTTGATTCCCAAGGTAATGCTTATCTGGTTTATGGCTTCGCTGGTAACCCAACCAACCGTGACACAGTTTTTAATGATTCCACCTTCGGACAACTTTATAATATCGACTTAAACACAGGTGCGCTCACTAGTATTGCCGATTTAGCACAGTTTGAACTCCTGAATAATCCCGACCAAGGTGATGTCATCACCAACCCTTATGCTTTAGCGATTCAAGGTGATACAGCTTATGTGGCTGATGCAGGTGCGAATACTTTATTGAGTGTGGCACTAGATGGTAGTGGTATTACTAATGTAGTACCATTTTTTAGTCGCCCATTTGAGAATGCTGTTTTCCCAGAACTTCCACCAGGACAGCAGCCACCTCCAGGAGTAGATCCTGATGCACCGCTCAACGAAATTCCCTTACAACCAGTACCTACAGGTGTAGCAATTGGGCCTGATGGCGCTCGATATGTCAGCGACTTTTCCGGTTTTCCTTATCCAGAAGGTGGGTCACGTGTTTATCGAGTAGGGGATGATGGGATACCAACAGTCTTCGCTGATGGCTTTACACAAATCGGGGACTTGGAATTTGATCAAAATGGCAACTTGTTAGTTTTGCAATATGCCGACCAACCAGCATGGCAGAATGATTTCGCTGCTTCTTTATTCCAAGTAGCCCCTGATGGGACTCGTACAACTTTAATTAGTGCTGGTGAAGGACTAGAATCTGCAACTTCTCTAGAAGTCGGCTCTGACGGCACTATCTATATTACCAACAAAGGCGATCGCCCAGGTGTTGGACAAGTCCTCCAATACAATCCCATAACTCCCACAAAACCCATAACTCCCACACAAGTCCCCGAACCTACTACTACTTTGGGTCTAATAGCAGCAGCTGCATTCGGCACCACATCTATGTTCAAGCACAAACGCAAATTAGCCGACGTTAGTCATTAGTCATTGGGAATTGGGCATCGGGATGGGAAAAAAACTTAATATTAGCAATCACCTTTTGTCCTCTTGTCCCCCTATCCCCTTGTCCCCCTATCCCCCTATCCCCTTGTCCCCCACAAACCTAGGAGCTTAACTCAGATGGCATTAGTAAAAAAACTATCAATTGCAATTGCTGGTGCTGGATTGATGACATTAGCAATAGCAAGTACAGCCGAAGCTTTAACTTTAAAATACGAAACTAGTATTGGTAGACCTGCTACCTTTACCGATGGTGATTTTCCTGGTGTTCCTGGAGTAATTACTGTTCCCCAAGGTATAGGAGTACAAGACTCAACCAAGAATATTTTCGTTAGTAATGGTCGGGGTATTGACCGCGTTGATGTGTTCGATAGCCAAGGCAACTATATTAAGGGTATTGGCAGCACTGGCTCTGGGCCTGGAGAGTTCGATGAGCCAGCAGACCTCAGATTCAACCCCATAACAGGTGACTTGCATGTGGGTGATGTTTTCAACAGTCGGATTAATGTCTTCGATGCCGAGGGTAACTATAAGACATCGTATGCCTCTTTTAGCGGGCCTGTAGAGGATAGATTATTTTTTGGCCCTGGAGGAATGGATTTTGATGCGACTGGTAATTTATATGTGAGTGACTTTAGTGCCGACATTATCAAAGTATATAACCCAGAAGGCGAACAAATTAGAACTATTGGCAGTCCCGGCAGTGAACCCGGTCAATTTTTGGGGCCAGGAGGCTTAATTATCTCCGATACAACTGGCAGAATTTATGTTAACGACCAATACAACGGCCGTGTTCAAGTTCTTGACCCGAATGGTGATTTTCTATTTGCCTTTGGCTCTACTGGCTCTGAACCTGGACAGTTTAAAGAACCTATCGGCATTGATGTGGACGAATACGAGAATATTTATGTAGCAGACTCGCAAAATAGTCGTGTTCAAGTCTTTGATAAAGAAGGTAATTTCCTGACTACTTTTGGCGAACCAACCCGGAATTCATCTGGTGAAATTGTACCACCGCCTACACCTGTAGCCCTAGGTGGAACTACTCCCTATGGCACCCCCATCGACCTCGAACCAGGTAAGTTTAACTGGACAGCTGGACTACATTACAATGATGGCAAAGTATATGTAGGTGATTTCTTCCAAGGTCGGATTCAAGTCTTAACAGTAGAACGGGCAGCTAAAGTACCCGAGCCTACTTCAATACTAGGTCTAGGATTACTAGGACTTGGATTTACTGCTACTAAACTACGGAAACATAAGCAGAAAAAGACACTCATCAGTTTAGAGAAGGAATTGGAAATTACTTCTGTGTAAGTTTTACTCCACCCAAACCCTCCCCTGAGAAAGCTACAGTGTACACACAAGATTTTCCCAGGGGGTAATGCGGGTTTCACGAAGGAAGAGGGAAGAGGGAAGAAGAGACCCACATTTTAAAAAGTGGGATTGAAACTCCGCCGCCGTTTTTTTGCGCTGCGCCTCTCAAAAAACATCTTTTTTAAAGTGGGCTTTAAAACCACAACTAAAGTTTTTGTTAGTTATTCCTTCTTCCTTCTTCCTCCTAACTTCTTCCTTATATTGCAACCATAATTATGTCTGCTGTAATTTATTTGAAGCAAACCAGTATCACTAGCTTATTACACCACTGGATTTCACAAGCAGTGAATCAAGCAGCTCTGACTTGGCTAGATGAAAAAAGGGAGCAAATTAAGAGCAATGCCAGCAATCGAGAGTTTTTCACTGCCTTCAGTGCAGTGCCGCGTTATATAGGCAAACAACAGCTAGAGCTAAACCTCAAAGACTTAAAAGCCGCCTCAATTATGAGAATAGGTTGGTTTCCCGGTCATTGGCGCGTGGATCAAGCTGCACGTACACTACTAGTACTAGCTCTGCCACATGACAATGTAGAAAAATATTTACACACACTCGAGCAAGTATTCACAAATGCCGACGTAGGAGAATTAGTAGCGCTGTATCAAGCTTTACCTTTGCTACCTTACCCAGAACAACTGCAAAAACGTGCTGCCGAGGGAGTTCGCAGTAACATGATCGCTGTATTCAATGCGATCGCCTTACAAAATCCCTACCCAGCCCAGTATTTTAACACACTGGCATGGAATCAAATGGTACTGAAAGCTTTGTTTGTCGGCAGTCCTCTACATTTAATTCAGGGTCTTGATGTTCGTGCTAACCGTGAGCTAGGAAGGATGCTAATAGACTATGCCCACGAACGCCATAGCGCTCACCGCTCCGTACCAGAAGAACTTTGGCCATTAGTAGAGGATTTTGCCGATGCTGACACTTTCGCAGATTTGCCAAGGGCTGAAACACAAAGTGTTTTGTTGTAACTTAAGAATTTAGTAACAAATATAACTGCACATTTGCTTTACCAAGTATTAACACTAAGAATTATGATATTTATAGATCCCCACATTCATATGAGTTCGCGCACAACCGATGATTATCAAATGATGCGCGAGTCAGGTATTGTCGCAGTAATTGAGCCAGCCTTCTGGTTAGGTCAACCCCGCACAAACATTGGCTCCTTCCAAGATTATTTCAGTAGCCTAGTCGGTTGGGAAAGATTCCGCGCCTCTCAATTTGGTATCAAGCACTACTGCACAATAGGATTAAATTCCAAAGAAGCCAATAACGAAGCCTTAGCAGCACAAGTAATGGAACTGTTACCTCTGTATGCTTGTAAAGAGGGTGTAGTGGCGATCGGTGAAATTGGCTACGACGATATGACTCCAGCCGAAGATAAATACTTTCGTCTCCAGCTAGAACTAGCCAAAGAATTAAATATGTTAGTAATGATTCATACACCCCATCGCGACAAAAAAGCAGGTACAAGTCGCAGTATGGATGTTTGTATTGAGCATGGGTTAGATCCATCGCGGGTAATTGTGGATCATAACAACGAAGAGACCGTTGCAGAAGTTTTAGAGCGCGGCTTTTGGGCAGCATTCACAATTTACCCACAAACAAAAATGGGGAATGCTCGCATGGTAGAAATTGTCCGTCATTATGGGAGCGATCGCATCATCGTAGATAGTAGTGCTGATTGGGGTGTCAGTGATCCCCTGGCTGTACCCAAAACTGCTCAATTAATGCTAGAACGGGGCATTTCCACAGCGCATGTGAAAGCAGTCTGTTATCAAAATGCGCTAACAGCTTACAGCCAAAGTGGTCAAATCCAAGAGTCCGACTGGCTCAATCCCCTACCCATAGATCAGCGACAGATGTTCAATGATAATTCTGTACTACGGGGACAAGAACCACTAGTCGAGTCCAGTCGTGAATACGCACTAATCGAGTGATGAAGAAATAGGAAAAATTCAGCCCTCTCAACTCCTACTCTCTGCGCCTTTGCGTGAGACAAATCCATATTTTAAATCATCAGCATTTACTATGAACACTGTAACCCTAAGTTCCCATCGCTTATGGGCATATCTACAATTACTACGACCGGCTAACATTGTCACTGCTTGGGCAGATATCCTCGCTGGCTTTGCTGCTTCGGGTGTTCTAACAACTGGATCAGAGATTAATCTTGACTCCCTAGCATGGTTGTTACTAGCCACCACTGGCTTATACGGCGGCGGCATTGTATTTAATGATGTATTTGATGCTGAATTAGATACCCAGGAACGACCAGAACGACCTATCCCCAGTCATAGAGCATCCCTGAGAGGGGCAACTGTACTAGGAAGTTTGCTTTTAAGTATAGGTATAGTAGCAGCTTCTCAAGTCTCGTGGTTGAGCGCTACTCTAGCTCTTGGTATCGCTGTAGCCGCCTTATTATATAACGCTGTTGGTAAGCATCACCCCATCTTCGGCCCCATCAACATGGGTATTTGTCGTGGAGGCAATTTATTGCTAGGCGTGAGTGTCTTGCCAGCCATGGTAGAAGAGTATTGGTTTTTGGCTTTGATTCCCATAGTTTACATTGGGGCTATAACTATGTTGAGTCGGGGTGAGGTACATGGGTCAAAGCTGAGTACTGGAGTGGTAGCGCTATTACTAATGGCGATCGTCATCTCAGGACTTTTAGAGATGGGGCTATTAACTAACTATCAACTGCTGACAGCTTTACCATTCCTCATATTATTTGCTATTCGAGTGTTGCTTCCTTTAATCAAAGCTGTACTCGAACCTACTCCAGAGCAAATCCGCATCGCAGTTAAGGCTGGCGTGTTATCACTAATTGTTTTAGATACTACAGTTGTTGCAGGTTTTGCAGGTTTGCTCTACGGATTACTAGTCTTAAGCCTACTGCCGATTTCCATAAAACTGGGTCAAATTTTTGCAGTGACTTAAAGCCTAAAACTGACAATTTTGATGAATATTATAGTTAGTTATCTCAACCAAGCCGACGTTATTAGGGTGCCTCCAAAGACATTAACACCTTATGCATATTCTGATTTATTCCTACAACTATCATCCAGAGCCAATTGGAATTGCGCCCTTAATGACTGAACTAGCAGAAGGATTAGTGAAGCGAGGTCATGAAATACGGGTGATTACAGGAATGCCCAACTATCCTCAACGCCAAATTTATGATGAATATCAAGGTAAATGGTATTTAACCGAACAAAAAAATGGCGTGACTGTTCAGCGCAGTTATGTACGGATCAAGTCTAAACCTAATCTTCTTGATCGGTTACTCCTAGAGTTGAGTTTTGTCTTCACGAGTTTGCCACAAGCCATCAAAGGCAAGCGACCGGATGTAATTCTCTTAACAGTTCCGCCTTTGCTGGTTTCCTTACCTGCGAGTTTACTGGGTTGGCTGTATAACTGCCCAGTAGTGCTAAATGTACAAGATATTCTCCCAGAAGCTGCGGTACGTGTTGGGCTGATCAAAAACAAGTGGGTGATCCGAGTATTGACAGCCCTAGAAAAATTTGCCTATCGCAATGCACATACCATCAGCGTTATCAGTGAAGGGTTTAGAGAGAATTTAGTCAACAAGGGAGTACTTACTAAGAAAATAGTTTGCATTCCTAATTGGGTGAACGTAAATTTTATTCGCCCTTTACCAAATAAGAACAACCACTGGAAATCAGTACATCAACTAGATGGAAAATTTGTCGTACTTTATTCAGGCAATATTGCACTAACACAAGGATTGGAAACAGTAGTTGAAACAGCCATGCGCTTACGTCATATCAAAAAAATAGTTTTTGTGATTGTTGGTGAGTCAAAAGCATTGCAAAAATTGCAGGAATATTGTCTGAGTTGTGGTGCTGATAACGTATTGCTATTACCGTTGCAGCCGCGAGAAGAACTACCCCAAATGCTGGCAGCAGCTGACGTAGGGTTAATTGTGCAAAAGCACAACATAATTTCATTCAATATGCCTTCAAAAATACCACTGCTGTTGGCTAGTGGTCGCCCAATCATCGGTTCAGTTCCTAATACTGGCACTGCGGCTCAAGCAATTCAACTCAGTGGCGGTGGCATAGTTGTGAGTCCAGAATCCCCTGATGCTTTGGCCGATGCAGTGCAGAAATTGTATGTGAATCCGGCTCTAGCCACCCAACTAGGTGATAAAGGCAGAAAGTTTGCCGTAGAAAATTATTCTTTTGAGCAAACGCTGAATCGGTATGAAGAATTATTTTCTGATATTGCTGCCAAGCGAGAATTAAATTTAAATATCTTGCCCAAATTGAATTCTAAAGAATCACTTGTTGATATTTGAAATTTGGGGACTGGGCACTGGGAAAAAGCAGCAGAGGGGCAGAGGAGAAAAACTTATATTAGGTAACTCCAAAAATTAAATTACCACTATCCTGCATCCCAGAAGACTATCAGATTCTTGTCCCCCCTGTTCCCCTTTGCTCCCTTACCCACTCCCTCACACTAAGCTTATGATTCCAAATCAGCTTCAACAAACCAACCAAAAACTAAATCCTGAATCTGTAAATCATGCCAGAATCCGCAACATTACTATCATCGGTGGATGTGGCAGGATGGGAGGATTATTTAGAGAGCAACTTTCGGCCATAGGTCACAAAGTTAGTGTGCTTGAACAGGAAGATTGGGCGTATGCAGATAAATTATTAAGTCAGGCTGAATTAGTCTTAGTCAGTGTCCCGATTCAACGGACAGTTGAGGTGATTAGGCGTGCAGCCCCATACCTCGCCCCAAATACTGCATTGTGCGATATCACAAGTATTAAGACTCAGCCTACTCAAGCAATGCTCGCACATCATTCAGGCCCTGTCATGGGATTACATCCTCTGTTTGGTCCCAGTATCAAATCATTCGTGGGACAAAAGGTGGTGGTGTGTCCAGGTCGAAATGATGATTCTTTTCAATGGTTATTAAACTTCATTCAAGGTCAGGGTGGAGAACTAATCATTTGCACTCCGGAAGAGCATGACCAAATAATGGTAATCGTTCAAGCAACGCAGCATTTTTCTCGATTTAGTCTTGGTGTCTTTTTAGCACAAGCCAAAATTGATATGGAGCGTAGTTTGTCTATGTCAACACCTAGCTATCGTCAAGAAATTGATATTCTTAAGCGTTTGTTTGCACAAAATCCTCACTTATGTGTAGATATTATATTAGCTACAGAAGAACGATGTGAGGCAATTAATTCTTTAGCTAAAACTTATAGTCGCTTGGCAATGCTGGTAGCAAAGAAAGACCGAACTGCATTAATCCAAGAATTTGCAAATGCTCAAAAATTTTTGGATGAAGAAAGTAACTATTTGGTAAGTTTTTCACACACAATAACTAACCAGAATCACAAAAGTAATTTTACATCCGAGATGGAGACAGATAAATTATCTATGCTTTAAATAAATTTAATCTGTCAGTACAGTGTAAATAATTAAAAGTTTGTAGTCAGGACTTTAGTCCTCATTACTAGCAAAATTGAGTAATAAAAATTATGCTGATTGATATCTTTCATGATACTGTCTGTCCCTGGTGTAGGATTGGGAAAAAGTACCTTTTTGATGCACTTCTACAATGGGAAGATGAAGCGGTAAATATTCGCTGGCATCCTTTCTTGCTTGATAATACTGTTCCTTCTGAAGGATACGAGTTTCGTCGTTTTATGCAAGTGAGAAAAGGGATTAGCATAGCAGAACTCCAGCAAATGTTTAATTATACGCGACAAGCAGGTGAGGCTGCTGGAGTTAAACTAAATCTTGATAAAATTCGTTTAGCTGTCAATACTAAGCTTTCTCATAGACTGATTGCAGCTGCACCAGTAAATATCAGAAATAATGTTGTAGAAGCAATTTATCAAGCTTACTTTGAAGAGGGTTTGAATATTGGAGATATTGAAATCCTTATTGCCATTGGTACCGTTCATCAAATGGATGAAGAGACGTTACGGCTGCAACTAAATAATGATAATGCGATTAATGCAGTTGTTGCTGCATCAACATTTGCTCGGTTAAATGGTATTACTAGCGTGCCATTTTTTATCTTCAATAACAAAGTTAAAGTAGATGGTTCTCAATCGGTAAACGTGTTCCTTCGGGCTTTAAATCGTGCTGCATTTATGGAAGTTTTAGCAAAACAATGGTAATAAATTTCAACCAAAAGACTACTCAAAAAACTGCATCTTCTCGGCAATCAATTTATCAACGTATCTCGGTGACCTTCAACTATGAAGTTTACTTCACTAACAATTTATTTGACTTGAAAAATCCCACGTTGGCGCAAGTGATTATAGCTGATGGGGAAACAAAGCCAAAGAAAATAGTAGCAGTTGTGGATGCCGGATTATTACATAATCATTCTACATTATTAGAGCAGTTAGTAGCGTACACCAAGTTTTATGCAGAAACATTAAACCTTGTGGTGGAACCGATAATTCTTCCCGGTGGAGAAGTTGCCAAAAATGATCGCACTTTAGTAGAGCAAATTCATCAGCTAATCGATGCAGCTGGTTTATGTCGTCACTCCTACCTGTTGGCTGTTGGGGGTGGTGCAGTATTGGATTTGGTAGGTTATGCAGCTGCAACCGCTCATCGAGGAATTCGTTTGATTCGGATACCCACGACGGTGTTAGCACAAAATGATTCTGGTGTCGGGGTAAAAAACGGTATTAACGCCTTTGGGAAAAAGAACTTTCTCGGTACATTCGCTCCACCTTATGCGGTGATTAATGATTCTACCTTCTTGACAACCTTGAGCGATCGCGACTGGCGATCAGGTATTGCAGAAGCGCTCAAAGTGGCACTAATTAAGGATGCTGATTTTTTTGATTTTATCCACAGCCACAGTGTTGCACTCGTCCGTCGAGATATGGAGAGTATGCAACAGCTGATTTATCGTTGCGCCCAGTTACACCTAGAACATATTGCCAGAAGCGGTGATCCATTTGAAATGGGTTCATCCCGTCCCCTAGATTTTGGTCATTGGGCGGCTCATAAACTAGAGCATTTGACCAACTATAGCTTGCGTCATGGAGAAGCAGTAGCGATCGGTATTGCTTTGGATAGCACCTATTCTTATCTTTTAGGAATGCTTGGTTGGTCAGAGTGGCAAAAAATACTAAATACACTATCAGCATTAGGTTTCACTTTGTATGTACCAGAACTAGCTGAACAATTAACAAACCAACAACATCCCCGTTGTCTATTCCGGGGTTTGACCGAATTTCAAGAACACTTGGGTGGAGAATTAACTTTAACGTTGCTGCAATGTGTTGGTAAAGGAATTGAAGTTCACGAAGTGGATTTGTCTTTATATAAACAAGCAATATTGCAGTTACATAAACAATTAAAAATGAAAAATGAAAATAGGAACTAACAATAACTTTCACTTAACCTATTGTACTAATATTCACCCTGGTGAAGAGTGGGAGCAAATTTTTGCTAATTTAAAGCATTATATTCCATCTTTAAAAGCCAGATTAGCACCAGAGAAACCCTTTGGTATTGGGTTACGTTTAGCAGCAGTAGCAGCGAAGGAATTGCTGCAAATAAACACCTTAATTCAGTTCCAATCTTGGTTAACTGAACAAGGTTTATATGTATTTACCTTGAATGGATTTCCTTATGGCAAATTTCATCAGGAAGTGGTGAAAGACCAAGTTTATGCACCGGATTGGTCTAAACAGAAACGGTTAGATTACACATTACAACTCACAAACATTCTGGCAGAATTATTACCCACCGATACAGAGGGTAGCATTTCCACACTGCCTTTATCCTATAAGCCTTGGTTTGCCGGAAATCAACTTCACCAAGCATCAGTCATGGATAGTGCTAGTCTGCACATAGCACAAGTAGTGGCAAAAATGGTACATATCCGTAATCAGCAGGGAAAATTACTGCACCTAGATTTAGAACCAGAACCCGATGGATTAATTGAAAATGCAGCTGAAGTGATTGATTATTTTCAAAAGCATTTACTACCTATTGGTGGCGCTTATTTAGTTAAGCATCTGGGAATTTCACCAACAATTGCCGAGAGTTACTTACTAGAACATGTGCGAATTTGTTACGACACCTGTCATTTTGCTGTCGAATATGAAAATCCCATTTCAGTTTTTCAGCGATTGCAAAATGCAGGAATTCAAATTGGTAAAATTCAAATTAGTGCCGCCTTGCAAGTAAACTTATCAGAAGATATCGCACAGCGTCGCCTCATAAGCGAACGATTAAAACCTTTCGCTGAATCCACATATTTACATCAAGTAATTGCCCGCAGTCAAAATAGCCCACTAATTCACTATCCAGACCTAGAAACTGCCCTAACACACCTAGAAAACACCAATACTTGTGAGTGGCGGATTCACTTCCACGTGCCAATTTTCATCCGCGATTACCAACTATTGCATTCCACTCAAGACGACATTATTACCGTACTAGAATTACTGCAAGATAATCACAATTGCACCCACCTAGAAATAGAAACTTACACATGGGAAGTCCTTCCCGAACAGATAAAACTAGACTTACTCACATCAATTCAACGCGAGTACGAATGGGTACAAACAAAACTATTAACAAAACAATTAGTACCTAACTAATCTCTTTCTTCGTGTCCTTTGTGGTTCGTTATCATGCAAAAAACTGTTGTTCTCAACGTAGTAGGATTAACACCCAACCTCATAGGTGAACATACACCCTTCCTTTCCCATTGGGCGAAACAAGGTCAAATAGTACCCATCACCCCCGTCTTACCAGCAGTTACCTGTTCAGTACAAGCAACCTATTTCACAGGAAAATTACCTAACGAGCATGGAATAGTTGGTAACGGTTGGTACTTTCGAGACGAGTGTGAAATTAAATTTTGGCGACAATCCAACAAACTGATTCAAGCTCCCAAAATCTGGGAAATAGCCAAAGAAATAGATCCCAACTTTACCTGCGCCAACTTATTCTGGTGGTACAACATGTACTCATCAGTCAACTATGCCATCACCCCCCGACCGATGTATCCCGCCGACGGCAGAAAAATTCCTGATATATATACACAACCACAAAAACTGCGATCGCCACTGCAAAACGACTTAGGTCAGTTTCCTCTGTTTAATTTTTGGGGGCCAAATACATCCATTAAATCTACCCAATGGATTGCAGATTCAGCCAAATGGCTAGAAAAAGACCATAATCCCACACTTACACTCGTTTATCTCCCACATTTAGACTACTGCTTACAAAAATACGGTTGTGACTTGCACAAAATCGCTCCAGACTTACAAGAAATTGATGCGGTGTGTAGCGATTTAATTCAATACTATGAAAATCGGGGATCTCAAGTCATCGTTTTATCAGAATATGGGATTACATCAGTATCCCAACCAATTCATCTCAATCGGATGTTGCGGGAAAAAGGTTTGCTGAGTGTGCGAGAAGAACTAGGACGAGAAATTTTAGATGCTGGTGCGAGTAAAGCCTTCGCCGTTGCTGATCATCAAATTGCTCATGTTTATGTTAACGACCCATTCTATATTCCCAAGGTGCGATCGCTTCTAGAAGAAACACAGGGAGTTGCCTATGTTTTAGATGATGATAATAAGCCAGCTTATCATCTGAATCATTCTAGATCAGGAGAGTTAATTGCAGTAGCTCAACCAGATGCCTGGTTTACCTATTATTACTGGTACGATAATCATCGCGCTCCTGATTTTGCCAGAACTGTAGATATCCATCGTAAGCCAGGTTACGACCCTGTAGAACTATTTCTCGACCCGCAAATCAAACTTCCGCAGATGAAAATCGGTTTAAAACTGTTAAAAAAACAACTAGGATTTCGCTATCTAATGGATATCATTCCCTTAGATGCTGACTTAGTGCGTGGATCTCATGGTTGTCTTCCCTCATCCCCGACTGAAAGTCCATTATTAATTAGCAAACAAACTCACTTACTTAACTCCTCATCAATTCAAGCGATCGATGTTTGCCAATTAATTCTCCAACATCTCATGGATGGAGAAGGAACTGGGTATTAATTTTTTGGTGTTGCTAATTAATAAGATTATTTTTATTTGCACCACGAGAAGAAACCAATAAATTGATAGTTACATCGAAAAAATATTCATGCAACAAAGAATTGATTTTTAGTAATATTAATCTAGAAATAAACAACAAAATAACCCAAATGGGAAAACTAGGACAGTATAAACACAATAAAAAAATCGTCCAATTCTGTCCTTTAACGAACTTAAAGAAGGAGGAAGTTTGGAGTCAAAAGGCTTGTACTGAGCGTGGCCGAAGTGAAGAAAGAAAATTGGTGGTGGTCACTGAATAGTTCGACAGGAGTTCGGCGAAGGCTACTTCGACAAGGCTCAGTACAAGTCACTCGAGCCGCTCACTGTATCCACCTGTCGAAGTGAGGATTTAAACCCGTTTGGCAAGAAGAAAAAAGACTTATTCCTTCTTTCTTCTTCCCTCTGACTTCGTTAAATTACTATAATGATGAATGGCTTTTAACTAATAACCATTCCTGAGAATTACCCATGATTTTTGATTCCCATTCCTACACAACCCAAGGTGGTGTCCTTGTTTCTCGCTCCGTCACAGAAGTTAAGATGGACAACGCCCTCGAAGAAATTCTTTTCTACCTAAATTCTCAGCGTGGAGGCTTGCTGGCCAGCAGCTACGAATATCCAGGAAGATATAAAAGATGGGCAATCGGTTTTGTTAATCCACCACTGGAATTAACAACGAGAGAAAATGCCTTCACTTTAACAGCATTGAATGAACGCGGCCAAGTACTTTTACCATTGCTTTTACAGCGATTTTCCCTCTCCACACAACTGCAAGAAGTTACCCAAAATCAGAATTACATCACAGGATTTATTCAACCTGCTAGCCAATTCTTTGCTGAAGAAGAGCGTAGTAAGCAACCTTCAGCATTTACAGTCATCCGAGAAATTCTCCATACTTTCTCTAGTCAGGAAGACGAGCATTTAGGATTATATGGCGCATTTGGTTATGACTTAGTTTTTCAATTTGAACCAATTCCCCAACGCCTAGAACGTCCCACAAACCAGCGAGATTTAGTACTTTACTTACCAGATGAATTGATAGTGGTTGACTACTATCTACAACAGGCATTTCGGCTGCAATATGAATTTGAAATAGCGCATGGCAACACTATAAATCTCCCTAGAACAGGTGAATCTCTTGATTATCGAGGCCAGCGCTTAACCCCAAATCAAACTGCTGACCATAAAATAGGTGAATATGCCAAACAAGTTGAACTGGCATTAGATTATTTCCGTCGGGGCGACTTATTTGAAGTAGTTCCCGGTCAAAACTTTTTTGAACCGTGTGAAGCGCCACCCAGTAAACTATTTGCAACTTTAAAACAAATTAATCCCAGTCCTTATGGGTTCATGTTTAATTTAGGTGGAGAATATCTCATCGGTGCATCTCCAGAAATGTTTGTCCGGGTTGAAGGTAGACGGGTAGAAACTTGTCCGATTAGTGGCACCATTACTAGGGGACAAGATGCCCTTGATGATGCAGATCAAATTCGTCAGTTACTCAACTCACATAAAGATGAAGCTGAGTTGACAATGTGTACAGACGTAGACCGCAATGACAAATCCCGGATTTGTGAACCTGGTTCAGTGCAAGTCATTGGCCGTCGCCAAATTGAATTATATAGCCACTTAATTCATACAGTAGATCATGTTGAAGGCATACTCAGAACAGAATTTGATGCGTTAGATGCCTTTTTAAGTCACACTTGGGCAGTTACAGTCACAGGCGCACCCAAAAGAGCAGCAATTCAATTTATTGAACAGCATGAACGTAGTGCTAGACGTTGGTATGGTGGAGCAGTTGGTTATTTAAATTTCAATGGAAATTTAAACACCGGATTAATTCTGCGGACAATTCGGTTACAAGATTCTATTGCCGAAGTGCGAGTTGGTGCTACTGTCCTTTATGATTCGATCCCACAAGCAGAAGAACAAGAAACAATTACCAAAGCTGCGGCTTTATTTGAAACCATTCGTCGTGCCAAGCTAACCGACGAGAACACCGAAGAATGTAGTTCCATCAAAATGAGTAAATGCGTCCCAGATATCGAACCTGGCAAACGCATCTTATTAATAGATCATGAAGACTCATTTGTTCACACATTAGCCAATTACATTCGCCAAACTGGTGCTAGCGTCACCACACTACGTCATGGCTTTGCAGAATCGCTATTCGACACAGAACGCCCTGATTTAGTGGTCTTGTCTCCTGGCCCTGGTAAACCGAGTGATTTTCGAGTTTCCGAGACTATCACCGCCTGCATCAGTCGTCAAATTCCCATTTTTGGAGTTTGTTTAGGGCTGCAAGGTATCGTTGAGGCTTTTGGCGGAAAATTAGGAGTTCTCAACTATCCCCAACATGGTAAATCCTCGCGGATTTTTGTAACTGACCCCAATTCTGTAACATTCAAAAACTTACCAGAATCCTTTGCAGTCGGTAGATATCATTCATTATTTGCCCTACCGCAACATTTACCAGCAGCACTCAAAGTAACAGCGATTTCTGACGACGACGTAATCATGGGTATTGAACATCAAACACTTCCCATCGCTGCCGTTCAGTTTCATCCAGAATCAATCATGACTTTAGCAGGAGAAGTCGGTTTGGCAATTATTAAAAATGTCATGTCGGCATATACACAAACTGAAGAGTCATTAGTCATTAGTCATTAGTTATTGGGTTTTGGTCTACCTCATCTAGCAATTTATGAATATTCCTGTTGCCATTGAGCGCCATATTCTCGAAGAAATTGTGTGGCATAAAAAGCAAGAAGTCGCGCAAATGCAGCAAGAACTACCTTTAGTATCTTGGCAACACCAGTTAACTGCTGCGCCGACTGTGCGCAATTTCCTGACTGCTTTACAGCAAAATCCCCATCAACCTAGTTTAATCGCCGAAGTAAAAAAAGCATCACCGAGTCGGGGAATTATTCGTGCGGATTTTGATCCAGTAGCGATCGCTCAAGCTTATGAACGAGGTGGCGCGGCTTGTCTATCTGTTCTCACTGATGAAAAGTTTTTTGACGGTAGTTTTGCTAATCTGCGGGCTGTGCGCTCTGCTGTCGCCTTACCCTTACTGTGTAAAGAGTTCATCATTGACCCCTACCAAATTTATTTAGCACGGACGGCAGGTGCAGATGCTGTCTTATTAATTGCTGCCATTCTCTCAGATACAGAACTCCAGGAATTTTTGCACTTAATTCATGACTTGGGGATGAATGCATTAGTAGAAGTTCATACCTTAACTGAATTGGAGCGAGTGCTAAAGCTAGACGACCTGCATTTAGTAGGCATTAACAACCGCAATCTAGAAAATTTTACAGTAGATTTACGAACAACACAGCAACTTTTAACACAATATCAGCAACAATTGCAAAGCTGGGATATCACCGTTGTCAGTGAATCGGGACTGTATACACCTACTGATTTATCTTTTGTCGCCGAAGCTGGGGCGCGTGCAGTTTTAATCGGTGAGTCTTTAGTTAAACAAAAAGATGTCGAGCAAGCTGTGCGTAATCTGTTCAGTCTTCTTTAAATCATTGTCTATTAATTAATGAACCTCGGATACTCAATGACAAAAAATGTAGCGTGGGCATTGTTAATTGCTCATGGTTGATTATTTCCGAACTATTAACTAATCATTAACTATTTTCCAGAATGACTTCTATCTCCGATTCCTTTAACACTTTACGATCGCAGCAGCAGTGTGCTTTGATTCCCTTTATCACAGCTGGCGACCCCAATTTAACAACCACTGCCGAGGCTTTACGCATTTTAGATCGCAATGGTGCTGACTTTATTGAGTTGGGTGTTCCTTACTCCGACCCTTTAGCAGATGGCCCGGTGATTCAAGCCGCAGCAACTCGTGCTTTGCAAAAAGGCACAAAATTAGAGCAAGTGCTGAAGATGTTGCAAGATGTCAGTCCTAGTCTGAAAGCGCCGATCATTTTATTTACTTATTACAATCCGATTTTGCATCGGGGTATTCCGACATTTTTAGGCGAAATTGCGGCGGCTGGTGTGCGCGGATTGGTGGTGCCAGATTTACCCCTAGAAGAAGCAGCACAATTAATACAAGCTGCTGCTGCTTTTGGTATTGAGGTGATTTTGCTCGTAGCTCCTACCAGTTCTCAAGATAGGATAGAGGCGATCGCTCGTCAATCTCAGGGTTTTATCTACCTTGTAAGTGTGACTGGTGTTACAGGTATGCGCGCTCAAATCCAAGATCGTGTACAGCATTTACTGGCGGATATGCGGAGTGTCACCGATAAACCTATTGGTGTCGGCTTTGGGATCTCTGCACCAGAACAAGCAGTTCAGGTAAGAGAGTGGGGGGCGGATGCTGTGATTGTTGGTAGTGCTTTTGTCAAACGGTTAGCTGAAGGTAGTCCAGAGGAGGGGCTGCAATCTGTGGAACAACTTTGTCGTCAACTCAAAGCGGCTATTACTTCTGTATCTTTGCAAACTGTTGGTTCTGCTAACTAAAAATCATTTGGCGTTGCTAATTGAATGTATGAATTTACCTCACGCAAAGGCGCAAAGGCGCAAAGAAAAAAAAAGGTATTTTGGTATTTCAGCAACGCTTCCTCTGTCGGCGTTCTTTGCGCCTCTATTGCACGCACGCTACGCGAACGATAAATACAAGGATTTTGACTAGTGGTAAGTATACAAGACATCAATACTGCGACTGTTCGACCTGATTCTTTGGGTAGGTTTGGCAAATTCGGCGGGAAATATGTTCCGGAAACTTTAATGCCGGCATTAAGTGAATTGGAAGCGGCATTTGATCAATATCATCATGATTTGAGTTTCCAAGTGGAACTGCAAAACTTACTGCGGGATTACGTGGGACGACCCAGCCCGTTATATTTTGCGGAACGTTTGACGACACACTACGCTAGACCTGATGGTACGGGAGCGCAAATTTATTTAAAGCGCGAAGATTTAAATCATACAGGCGCTCACAAAATTAATAATGCTTTGGCTCAGGTATTATTAGCTAAACGCATGGGTAAACAGCGAATTATTGCGGAAACTGGAGCAGGTCAACATGGTGTGGCGACTGCTACCGTGTGTGCGCGGTTTGGATTGGCGTGTGTGATTTATATGGGCATCCACGATATGGAACGCCAAGCCCTGAATGTGTTTCGCATGAAGTTGATGGGGGCAGAAGTGCGTCCAGTGGAAGCAGGAACAGGAACTTTAAAGGATGCTACTTCTGAGGCGATTCGGGATTGGGTGACAAATGTGGAAACAACCCATTACATCCTCGGTTCTGTTGCTGGGCCGCATCCCTACCCGATGATAGTACGTGATTTTCACGCAGTTATTGGTAAAGAAACTCGCTCTCAGTGTCAGGAGAAATGGGGCGGATTACCGGATATTCTGCTGGCTTGTGTGGGTGGTGGTTCCAATGCCATGGGATTGTTCCATGAGTTTGTTAATGAAGCTGCTGTGCGCCTGGTGGGAGTAGAGGCGGCGGGTGAAGGTATCAATACAGATAAACATGCAGCGACGCTCACACAAGGAAAGGTGGGAGTTTTGCATGGGGCGATGAGTTATTTACTACAAGATGATGACGGCCAAGTAGTTGAAGCACATTCAATTAGCGCCGGATTGGACTATCCCGGTGTGGGCCCTGAGCATAGTTATTTAAAGGATCTCGGTCGGGCAGAATATTACAGCGTCACTGACGGGCAGGCTTTAGATGCCTTTGAGAGACTTTCCCAACTAGAAGGAATTATACCTGCTTTAGAAACCGCTCATGCGATCGCCTATTTAGAAATTCTCTGTCCTCAACTTGCTGGCAGTCCCCGCATTGTCATTAATTGTTCTGGCAGAGGTGACAAGGATGTGCAAACCGTAGCGAAATTTTTAAATCCTCAGTCCTGAGTTGATTGTTCATTAATTATTGAGTGTTAATAACATGACATCTGTAACTCAAGCCCCACCTGGACAAAACCAAGTTACTCTTGATTCCCAGAATTGGCCAGCTTTATTACAACAGTTACTTGACAGAGAATCCTTGACAGTTCCCCAAGCTGCTGACTTAATGCAGGGTTGGCTCACAGAAACTATTCCCCCTGTACTCTCAGGAGCCATTTTAGCAGCCATCCAAGCCAAAGGCGTATCCCCAGATGAGCTAGTTGGCATGGCTAGAGTCTTACAATCTCAATCTTCCCCACTCAGCACTCCCCTTCGACTTCGCTCAGGGCAAGCGCACTCAGCACTCAGCACTTTAATTGACACTTGTGGAACTGGTGGCGATGGGGCTTCAACTTTTAATATCTCTACAGCTGTTGCTTTTGTTGCTGCGGCCGCAGGGGTGAAAGTTGCCAAGCATGGCAATCGTTCCGCATCTAGTAAGACTGGTTCGGCTGATGTGTTGGAAGCTTTGGGTATAAATCTCAACGCCAGTCCTGAGAAAGTACAGGCTGCTGTTGGTGAAGTTGGTATCACCTTTTTGTTTGCTCCTGGTTGGCATCCGGCACTAAAGGCGGTCGCTGCTTTGCGAAAAACTTTGAAAGTCAGGACTATTTTTAACCTGTTGGGGCCTCTCGTCAATCCCATGCGACCGACAGGACAAATTATTGGTGTCAACGACCCAGGTTTACTGGAGACGATCGCCCAAGCATTATCACAATTGGGATGTCGGCAGGCGATCGCCCTCTACGGACGAGAAAGGTTAGATGAAGCTGGATTAGCAGATTTAACAGACTTGGCTGTACTCCAAGATAATCAAGTACGTCGTCTAGTACTTAATCCTCAAAAATTAGGTTTAACTCCTGCACCAACTGTGGCATTACGCGGTGGCAATGTCCAAGCAAATGCGGAAATCTTGCAGGCAGTTCTGCAAGGTAAAGGTACTCAAGCACAGCAGGATGTAGTCGCTTTAAATACAGCGATCGCCCTGCAAGTTAGCGAAGCCGTTGAGGGAGTCACAGATATTTTAGAAGGGTGCGAGAAAAGTCTTGTACTAGCTCAAGAAGTTCTGCAAAGCGGTGCAGCTTGGACAAAGTTAGAACAACTTGCCAAATTTTTGCACTAAAAATAGGGGCTAGAGATAGCCCTATTAAAGAGGGTGAAATATCTAAGTTTATTCCCTCTATTTACTTGTAATTTTACTTGGTGTCTTAGTGTCTTAGTGGTTAATAAAATTCATTTTTTTTACTACAAAGACACAAAGAAGTTTCAATAATAAAAGTTAAGGAAAAGAAAATGATTGTAGTCCTTAAAAATGGTACACCTGATAGCGAAATCACTCAAATTTCCCAAGATTTAAAGGAAGTTTGGGGAGTCACCGTTGAAAAAAGCATCGGCAAGCATAAAGCTATTTTAGGAATCATTGGTGATACATCTACCATCGATACATTGCAAGTCCAGGAATTAAGCCCTTGGATTCAGCAAGTATTACGAGTACAGCGACCTTTCAAGCGGGTAAGTCGCGAATTTCGCCACGGGGAAGCCAGCGAAGTTGTTGTATCTACACCTAACGGTCGTGTCTCTTTCGGAGAGCATCATCCCATCGTTGTCGTAGCTGGGCCATGTTCCGTCGAAAATGAAGCGATGATAGTAGAGACAGCAAAGCGGGTGAAAACAGCAGGAGCAAAGTTTCTGCGTGGAGGAGCTTACAAACCCCGCACCTCACCCTACGCGTTTCAGGGATATGGCGAAAGTGCTTTAGATTTGTTAGCAGCAGCACAAGAAGCTACAGGTTTAGGCATCATTACAGAACTGATGGATGCAGCAGACTTACCAGCTGTAACGAAAGTAGCTGACATCATCCAAATAGGAGCGCGGAATATGCACAACTTCTCGTTGCTAAAAAAAGTAGGCGCTCAAGATAAACCAGTGCTGCTCAAGCGGGGAATGTCAGCCACTATTGATGAGTGGCTAATGGCAGCAGAATACATTTTGGCATCAGGAAATCCCAACGTGATTTTGTGTGAACGGGGGATTAGAACCTTTGATGCCAAATATGCCAGAAATACCTTAGATTTATCAGTAATTCCAGTCTTGCGATCGCTCACCCATCTGCCGATGATGATTGATCCTAGTCATGGGACTGGTAACTCTGATTATGTCCCAGCAATGGCTTTAGCTGCGATCGCAGCTGGTACAGATGCCTTAATGATTGAAGTTCACCCCAATCCCGCAAGAGCTTTATCTGATGGGCCTCAGTCCCTCACTCCTGAGAAATTTGACCGCTTGGTTCAGGAAATGTCTGTTTTGGGAAAAGTAGTTAATCGCTGGTCTATGCCGCCTGCATTAGTAAATTCTATTTAGTTGGCATAAAAGTAGCGGTAATCAAGTCGAGTTAACACTCGACTTTTTGCATTTTTCATAAATTGCGATCGTGCTTTGAATCTTCTTTCGTGACGGATATTTTTCAGAATATCCCTAACAAAGTAAAGGCACACAATACTGAAAAACCCAACTTCAGTTAAGAAGTTGGGGTAGTTCACAAAAATAAAAGAATGATTGCTATTACTAAGTAAACGAGTTACCGCCACCGGCAAATGGATTACCTCCGCCAGCAAATGGGTTACTGTCACCAGCAAATGGGTTATCGCCACTAGCAAACGGGTCACTATTACTAGTCGAGGAGTCGCCACTACCTGCAAACGGGTTACCACCACCAAACGGATTTCCGCCACCAGTTGATGAGTCGCTACCACCAGCAAACGGATTCCCGCCGCCAGTTGATGAGTCGCTACCACCAGCAAACGGATTCCCGCCACCAGTTGATGAGTTACTACCACCAAACGGATTCCCGCCACCAGTTGATGAGTTACTACCACCAAACGGATTCCCGCCGCCAGTTGATGAGTCGCCACCACCACCAAACGGATTCCCGCCACCAGTCAAGGAGTCGCCACCACCACCAAACGGATTCCCGCCGCCAGTTGATGAGTTACCACCACCACTAAACGGGTTACCGCCGCCAGTTGATGAGTTACCACCACCACCAAATGGATTTCCGCCACCAGTTGATGAGTCGCTACCACCAGCAAACGGATTCCCGCCGCCAGTTGATGAGTTACTACCACCAAACGGATTCCCGCCGCCAGTTGATGAGTTACCACCACCAGTTGATGAGTCGCCACCACCACTAAACGGGTTACCGCCACCAGTTGATGAGTTACTACCACCAAACGGGTTACCGCCGCCAGTTGATGAGTTACCACCACCACTAAACGGGTTACCGCCGCCAGTTGATGAGTCGCCATCACCTTGGTTGTTAGTAGCCCAGGGGTTTACACCGCCAGTTAACGGGCTACCTTCAGCTGTTGGGTTGCCAAAATTAGAAAAGGGATTACCTCCACTAGGTGAGCTACCGCTACCAAACGGGTTCTCATCATCATTGAAGTTGCCAACAGCAGTGGCAAAAGAACTCATTAAGGTTTCTGGAGTTACACCTTCAATGTTTAGCAAGGCTCCAAAAGGTGATTGCCGAAGCAAAGAACTCATATCTTCAGTAGAAGCGTTGCTGCTACCATCATTCATCGAATCTGCCATCAGAACGAAGCCTCCTATTTTTTGGATGAAAATCTTGTTATATCTGGAACATTAAATGAAGGAAATTCACCCAGCTTCATGAATTTATTTGTATGTTGTTCCATTGCCAAAGCTAGTTATTAGCTATTAACGCATTAAGCTTCGTGGGCTAATATATTGATTTTTTAGTCAATATATCCTAACCTAAATAAGCTTTGATTCGGCGCTAATATTACATTAAATTCTAGGCAATTTCTATATGTAATACAATGGAAAATATTTTGATTAAATTGTCAATCTTTTAGATATTTTTTTAGCATTAATAGGTTTATTTTCGATATACATCAAAACAATAATAATGAAGTTCTACTTTTTATTCCTCAGCAAAAAATGCAGATATCTTCTACTCATAGAATATTTTTTAGTCTAATATTAACCTCTAATAATTAATTAAAGTAATCATTAAAAATAAAAGAAACAAAAAAAAGATATAATACAGCAAAGAACAGGATTGAAAACCTCTTGGTATATGGTTTTGTTCTTAAAATTTATACCTTATTTACCTGCGGTCTGCTGTATGTAGCGAGCTTAAATCAGTTGTGAAAATCTCTCTATTTTCTTCCTCCGTGTACTCTGTGTCTCTGCGGTATACGCTGTAGGCAATTAAGAGTGCTGAGTTAAAAAACCACCCGTACTTTGACAGGAGTTCGGCGAAGGCTACTTCGACAAGGCTCAGTACAAGTCACTCAAGCCGCTCAGTGACCGCGAGGGGTGGGGTATTTACCGAATGCGAAAATACTTCCCTCCTCTTCTGATTCAGCACTCAGCCTTGAATAAGGTAAAAAAATAGACTTAACAGCTAAAAATAACATCACCAACCAAACAGGCAAGAGAAAATATGCTACTTCTTTAAATACCAGTACAAATCTCATTGACTGAATTAATGCCTATACTGGTTGCTGTTGCTTTTCCCTTTTGCCTGATAAATGTTTGCCGCTTCCAATCAATTACTATGGTCTATGATCGGCTTACTCCTGACAATGGGCGGTACCTTCTTAGAAGCCTACGGTCTCACTTTGCCTTGGAGTTGGAGTCAGCATGGAATTCAAACTTTTTCTTTAGGTGTCACCTGTCAAGTTGGTGCGGTGCTATTAATAGGTTGTTTGGGTGGAAAAAATGCTGGTGCATTATCACAAATTGCCTATTTAGTGATGGGTTTAACCTTGCTTCCTGTATTTGCTGAAGGTGGTGGTATCGGTTATATCAAGCTATCTCAGTTTGGTTATCTGCTTGGCTTTATTCCTGGAGCGTGGATTTGTGGCTTTTTGGCCTTTAAAGCTAGACCTAAACTAGAAACTCTTGCCTTTAGTTGTTTGAGTGGCTTGTTAACTATCCACATCTGCGGTGTTACTTATTTGATAATCAGCTATATTTTTCAGTGGAAAGGCACAGAAAATTTGCTATTGATCCAAGCAATCCTCAGATACTCTTGGTTGGCATTACCCGGTCAGCTAGCTGTAGTATGTGCTGTTACCGTAATAGCATATATATTACGTCACTTAATGTTTTATTAGTTAATAGAGGCTAAAAATTTAAAATTATTTTTGTAAGACCTCACCTCAATCCCTAGTCCCTAGTCCCTAGTTTCATGCGTTTAAAAAATCGTCTCTTCTGGATTGCTGCTTTCATTGCTTTTTTCCTAGACCAACTGACAAAATACTGGGTAGTGCAAACCTTTAGCCTGGGACAGACACTACCATTATTACCAGGGATATTTCACCTGACTTATGTCACTAACACGGGTGCAGCTTTTAGTCTATTAAGTGGAAAAGTAGAGTGGTTGCGCTGGCTATCTCTGGGAGTGAGTTTGGTATTGATAGCTTTGGCATGGTTTGGTCAGGAGTTAAATCGTTGGGATCAGTTGGGCTATGGTTTGATTTTAGGTGGAGCTATGGGCAATGGTATTGATCGGTTTGTTTTAGGCTATGTCGTGGATTTTCTGGATTTTCGCTTGATTAATTTTGCTGTATTTAATATGGCAGATTCATTTATTAGTATCGGTATTGTTTGTCTGCTAATTTCTTCTTGGCAAAAAACACCGAATTCTAGTGACAGAACGCGTTAATGAGTCATTGACAAGCTGGCGATCGCTCTTGCTGATAAATTGTATAAATAAATCTCACTTTAAGCAATATAGCCTGGGTGAATAACCCAGGCCGGTGAAAGCTAAAACCCTTTTTAGTCTTATACGCAAGACTTGCATTATTGGTTCGAGCGATTTACATCTTGCACCAGGTAATGCAATTGGTACAAGACATAAGATGCACCGACCATCTTTAACAGCAAATTAATATCAGAATTAAATTTGAGCTTTTAACCACCCTTAATGGGAGTTTTTAGCACACTATATTCTGGTAATTTACCTGGAGATGGATTCACCAAGAGTGCCAGACTCAGGTACCATGAAGGTTTTTGGTGTTGGTGTTAAGTTACCCGAAGTATCAGACTCAGGTACCATTAAAGTCTCTGGTGTTGTTGTGCTACTTGGAGTGTCAGACTCAGGTACCATTAAAGTCTCTGGTGTTGTTGTGCTACTTGGAGTATCAGACTCAGGTACCATTAAAGTCTCTGGTGCTGTTGTACTTTCAGGAGTGGTGTTGCTCTCAGAAGGCGGGGTTTCTGGTAATGTACTACCAGAAGCGGGAGAAATGACTGCTGTACCTCCTGGACAACGGGAATTTAGAGGGGAGCGCTCACACAGAATTTTCATTCCTTCTGGTGAAAGCTTGATTTCCGTTGGCGAACTAGTGGACAAGTTATTGGAGTCGGCTATCGGGGATTTACTTGATTGGGCAAAAGCAACATTGGTAGTGAGTGCCAATGTTAAAGCTGTACCCATCAGGGTCAGAGATTTTCCCTTCATTCTGAAATTCACCTCAACGGAAACAGAACATTCCGCCAATTAAATCAGACAACTGATTGGAGAAAATCTGCCTAAATGAAGATGTATAAATTTCCGGCAAAATGTAAGGATATCTTCAGATGTAAACTTTAAATTTGCTGGAAATTACTCACTAGTTTTGAGCAATACAAAAGCGCAAGTAATAACCCTGATCATTGCCTAAAAAATAATAGATCAAATCAGCATAAAAGACTAGAAAAGAAAATTTTTACACATATAAAACAGTAACTAAGCCAATAAAGTAAATTTACTGGGGCAATATGGGCTTGGTGTAAGATGGAATCGGCAAGAATTCCGTACAGCCAATTTATTTTTTGGCTTATGAGTAAAATGGTGGAAGATCTGTATCCAGATTGTCATTCGCCCGATCTTTGCCAATAACTGTGATGTGAATAGCCGATGAGTTCCCCCCAACCTCCTCACAAGCCGCAAACTTTACTTGGTCAACTGACTCAAGCAGTACATACAATTCAAGCTAAGGTTGACTTTTCTAAGCTGGCGCTCAAGCCTAATGCCAAAGTACCAGAAATATGGGTGCAGGATGCGGGGGCGGATAAGGCAGAGGTATATCCGCTTTTGGGCGATCGCTACATCCTCGGTCGCAGTTCCAAATCCTGTGATATAGTCATTCGCAACCCAGTTGTCAGCCAAATTCACCTGTCACTATCGCGGGATTCGACTCAACGCACCCCCGTTTTTGTGATCAAAGATGAAAACTCCACAAACGGGATATATCGTGGTAAGCGCCGCATCAATTCTTTAGAACTGCGTCACGGTGATATTTTTACCTTAGGGCCACCAGAACTAGCAGCTTCTGTGCGACTGCAATATGTCGATCCACCACCTTTGCACATCAAAGCGGCATCTTGGGCTGCTTATGGTGTTGGCGGTGTCAGTGCCTTAGTGGCATTGGTCGTAGGCGTGGAATGGCTGAAATTTTCCGTAAGACCTTTACCCACAGCTACTCGCGCTCCAGTAGTTATTTATGCCCGTGATGGCTCGACTCCCCTGCGTGAGCCTCGGACTACCTCACACGTGGATATGAAGCGTTTGCAGGACTTTGGCCCTTATTTGCCCGCAGCCGTGGTAGCTTCCGAAGATAGTCGTTACTATTGGCACTTTGGGGTCGATCCATTGGGAATTTTGCGAGCCGTGTTGGTTAATACCCGCAGTGGTGATGTGCAGCAAGGAGCTAGTACTGTTACCCAGCAAGTAGCCCGGAGTTTGTTTAGGGACTACGTTGGCGCTCAAGATTCCTTGGGACGCAAACTGCGGGAAGCAATTGTTTCCCTCAAGTTAGAAACTTTTTACAGCAAAGATGAAATCTTGCTGACGTATTTAAATCGGGTATTTTTGGGTGTAGATACCTCCGGCTTTGAAGATGCGGCTCAGTATTACTTTGAGAAGTCAGCCAAAGAATTAACGCTAGCGGAAGCTGCGACATTAGTGGGAATTTTACCTGCTCCCAACGCTTTCAATTTTTGTGGTGGCTCGAATAGATTAGACGCTTCTGAATACCGCAATCGCGTGATTAGGCGGATGTTAGACATGGGCAAAATTTCACCAGAGGAAGCCAACCGAGCCAGACGCTCAACTGTGCAAATTAGCCCCAAAGTCTGCGAGCAGCAAGCCGCTACCATTGCTCCTTACTTTTATAGTTACGTTTTCCAGGAACTAGAATCAATCTTGGGGGAAGGCGCTGCTAGAGAAGGTAACTATATTATTGAAACTCAGCTTGATCCAGGAATTCAAGCCCAAGCAGAAACCTCGTTACGTAATTCAGTGAGCAACGCTGGGTCAACCTTGCGCTTTTCTCAAGGAGCGATCGTTACCCTTGACTCTAGAAGCGGTAGTATTTTGTCTATGGTAGGCGGAACTGATTTTAGAAGCAGCCAGTTTAATCGTGCTGTTCAAGCTCAAAGACAACCGGGTTCTACCTTTAAAGTTTTTGCTTACGCCGCCGCTCTAGAGCAAGGAATACCAGCATCCAAGACTTATTCTTGTGCTGCTTTCCCTTGGCAAGGCTTTACCTACAGACCCTGTAGGACTGGCGCTAATAATTTTTTAAATATGACTACGGGGCTAGCCCTGTCGGAAAATCCTATCGCCCTGCGAATTGCCCAGGACGTAGGGCTAAATAGAGTAGTAGCCATGGCAAAGCGTATGGGGGTAAAGTCTTCACTAGAGGCAGTTCCTGGCTTAGTGCTGGGTCAAAGCGTGGTCAATGTGTTAGAAATGACTGGTGCTTTCGGTGCTATTAGCAATCGTGGCGTATGGAATCCACCCCATGCAATTAGCCGGATTTTGGATAGTGGTGATTGTAGCGATCGCAACGATTTTAAAACCTGCCGTGTCATTTATTCCTTTGACCAAAATCGCGAAGCCAATAAGCGCGTCTTACCCGCAGGCGTAGCCGACGAAATGACCCGGATGATGCGCCAGGTAGTGACTAATGGTACCGGACGTGCTGCGGCTATTGGACTTGGGGAAGCTGGTAAAACTGGTACGACCGATAAAAATGTTGACCTATGGTACATAGGCTTTATTCCCAATCGGCGACTCGTCACTGGTATTTGGCTAGGTAATGACAATAATTCTCCCACATCCGGCAGCAGTGCCCAAGCAGCTCAGTTGTGGGGCAGTTATATGAGGCAAATTACAAGATAAGGGGAGTGGGGAGGACAAGGGGTCAAGAACGAAAATGCTTCCCCATCCCCCCATCCCCCCCCAGGGCTGTTTCATTCGCTTGTGTTGGAGATTTGTCAAGAGGATAATCTCACGCAAAGGCGCAAAGACGCAAAGAAAAATCAGGTATTTCGGACTGAAGATGCCAAAATTTTCGGTCTTAATTGTGGATTTGCCCTTGCAATTTTAACCCTTTTAGGGAATGAAACAGCCCTGCCCATCCCCCCATCTCCAATCACTTATACCCTTGCCAAGGAGTCACTTCTAATACGCCACTGGGTTTGAAGACTACTTGAAAATGCGCGAGAGGTTCTTTGTTATTGGGAGCCGCCACATTGGAACCATAAATCTCTTGAAACATCTTTGGTAGGGGTGTTTCTCGAAAATAGTCAAAGGCGACTTGGTTAAGTGGTTCATAGTCGGCAATCATGCCATCTTTGTTTACTGCTACCCGATATTTTAAATCGCTTGTATAACTAGGAGTACCACCCCAATTGTCGCGAACTACATCATAAAGTTTTTGGTTTAAAGTTTTAACTGTGTTAGAGTCAGTGATTTTTGCACCGATGACCTCTGGTATTCTGGCATATCCTCGCCAAGGGCTAACTTCCAGGACACCTTGGGTGGTAAAAACTACTTTAAATTGGGCTATTGGTTCATTAGAAATCGGCGGACGGTTGGCAGGATTGTAAAGCAGTTTGGGCAAAGGAGTTAACTCTATTGCTTCATTGGCTCCTTTATTTACCGCTTTATAGCCGACGATCGCACCATCTGCCGCTACACCCACACGATAGACTAAATCTTGCTGGAGTGTTGAACGACTAGCCCAAGTTGGATTAATTTGGTTATAAACTTGGCGATTTAGGGCGCGTAGTTGGGATGGATCTGTAATTTCTGTAACTGTGTTTAAGAGTGCTGCTAAATCTGTAACTACTGGTGTTGATTCTGCTGTGGGGGTCGGTGTGGGACTGGCGACAGCCACAGAATTTGATGCAGGAGTCTCTAAATCTGGGGGTGTTGTTGTTGGTGGTGTAGCAGATTTGTTGCTAGGTGCTGTAGAGGTAGTCTGCTCCTCTGGTTTGGGTTCTGGTGGACGTAACTCTGGGGCGGGAATCAAGCTAAAGGCGATCGCGGCCACTGCTACACTGGAAACGCCGATACTCGCCGGTACTGCCTGCTTGAAGAAGGTTTGATTATTACTGCCGTAACGTCGAGCAACTGGTCGTAATTCTAATGACAACTCTGGTAAGGTTTGGGTATCAGCAAAAAACTGGTCTACAGCTTCCACTAAATCAAATAATTGCACCGTATTCAAATCTATTTGAATGGGCGGTTTATTATAGTTAGGATTAGATTCAAAGCCCTCTGAGGTGATTTCCGAATGTACAGTCAGCCTGTGTCGATTAGTGTCAATTTTCTGTAACTCCACTAATTCTGACTCTTGACTGTGCGCTTGGGGGTTAGACACATTACTCAAAAATTCTTGGGCATAGCCACTCACCGCTCTTACCAAGCTTTCAAAAAATTCTCGCCCTCCCACTAGGGGCTGATTATAGCCATGTATATAGCATTCGGCATTTACCAATATTGATAGTTCTGGGCGCATTTCTTGATATTGTGCAGTTTTTGCTGCGTCACTCAAACCCTCTAACAGCAGAGTACAATTAGGTAGACTGTACTTACGTTGGATATTCATTCTATTTCACCGTCAAAAAGACTAATCCAAAATCGCTGCATTCCAGCAGTGCCAGTACAAAATAATAATTGTCCCAACAAATTCATTGCTAGCTCATCTAATTTTTCATCAGAAGTTAATGCTAGTAAGCCAGAACGTCGAGCATTCATCCGACTTTTAAAATGTACTCTAAACCGCTCTAGATAATTAGATAGCCGCAAATTCTGTTCTAGTGGGATTTGCTTTTCACTCATTTGCTGATATATCATCAGCATCTGGCGAATGACGACTGTTAAACGCCGCGCTATATAACAAGCAATTACCACTAAAGCTTTTGCCTCCATAATGGTTAAGGGACGGCGAATATGCGCTCGTCGCATCGGGTTAGAGCTACGCATTCTCCACAAATTCACCCGGTCTTTAATAATTCCCTTTAATTCTAATTCTTCAGCAAAAGTCAGAATGGCTTCAGAACCACCAAGCTCTAAAGCTTCAATCGCCAGTAAAATTAGGTCAACTTGCAGCCGGGTTCTAGCAGGACAACCCTGTGCTGCTATGGCAGGGTCTGGTAAAGTATCCAGAATCATCGGCAATGATGGAGGGGTTGGACTATTCAACGGCGTTAAGCTGGCGGAGACATTCATGCTCTAAAATACCTTGTGCGGTTCTAAACAGACTAAATAAAACTAGTACAACTAATTTAAGATAAGTAGCTAAACCAGAAAATTAGACTTGTGGCAGTAGCCAGTCTAACTGATATATACATCACTTACTTGCTCTACTCAAAGATTTCCGTATACTTAAATTTAAGTTTTCAAAGCCTCAGTTTACTCTCCTGTTTTGTTAGTACCAGCTTATCTTTAGATTGGTGTAGATTCTCAGTATCGTCAATGGATTTTTGTACTAGAGTCTCGATCCCCAGCGTATGACATTATAGTGTACGATTTTTCAGGTATTGGGGACTGGAAAGAGGCAGAGGGGCGGAAGAGAAAAAAACTTATATATTTAGGTAACTCCAAAAATTACATTACTGCTCCCCTGCTCCCCTGCTCCCGTACTCCCCGTCTCCCTACTCCCTCATAAACTTATGGATTTAAAGTCTCTAATTCGCAACATCCCAGATTTTCCCAAACCCGGAATTTTATTTCGGGATATTACTACTTTACTGCGTGATCCAGAAGGATTACGCTACACTATTGACTTTTTTACGGAAAAATGCATTGAGTCTGGATTAACAGCAGATTATGTTGTAGGCATGGAGTCTAGGGGATTCATTTTTGGCCCTCCTTTAGCTTATAAATTAGGAGCTGGTTTTATTCCTGTGCGGAAACCGGGGAAACTACCAGCAGCAGTTCACTCCATTGAATATCAACTAGAGTATGGTACAGACTGTTTGGAAATGCATCAAGACGCGTTGCACCCAGATAGCCGTGTTTTAATTGTGGATGATTTGATTGCCACAGGTGGCACAGCAAGTGCCACAGCTAAGTTGGTACAAAAGATTGGCTGCGAACTGGTGGGTTTTGGGTTTATTATCGAGCTACGGGATTTACAAGGACGGAAACATCTCCCAGATGTGCCTATTATTTCCCTAATTGAATATTAGTCATGTGTGCTTTGTCCTATTTCCTCAGCCAATGACTAATGACCCTTCGGGTGATGCCTACGGCACGTCTACGACGAGCGTCAGTTGCTCATGGGGGTTTCCCCCAAGACCGCACTGACTCACCAATGACCAGTGACCAATGACTAAACTGCTATGACTTCTACGAGAATTTCCTTGGAGACAGGTCGGGATTGGCTGATGCGGCTAGTCACTAGTGAGACCTTTGTTTATGTGGTGAAACGGATATTGCAAGCACTGTTCACCTTGTTTTTGGCAACGGCGCTGTCATTTTTCATCATGAAATTATCTCCAGGGGATTATGTCGATACCCTGCGACAAAATCCGACAATTTCTCCAGAGCGAATTGAGGAATTAAGACAGCAGTTTGGTTTGGATAAATCTTGGCCAGAGCAGTTTTGGCTGTGGTTATGGCAAATCTTGACAAAAGGGGATTTTGGGACAAGTTTTGTTTACCAACGCTCAGTAGCTTCTTTATTGTGGGAGCGGATACCAGCAACTTTACTTTTAGCGATCGCTTCTTTGTTTTTCACCTGGTCAATAGCAATTCCTTTGGGGATTTTGGCTGCTGTGAAGCAAAATCGAGCCACTGACCGAATTTTACAGGTAATTAGTTACACTGGGCAAGGATTTCCTAGTTTCATTACAGCCCTCTTCCTGCTCATCTTTGCGCAAATGACCTCACCTATTTTTCCAGTGGGTGGCATGACTAGTATCAATCATGCTGATTTTTCTTGGTTTGGTAAAATCATCGATATTGGCTGGCATCTGATTTTACCTACTGTAGCCTTGAGTATCACTAGTTTTGCTGGTTTGCAAAGAATCACTCGCGGTGAATTATTAGATGTTCTACGTCAAGATTACATCCAAACAGCACGTGCCAAGGGACTACCAGAAAATCGCGTGATTTACGTTCATGCGCTGCGTAATGCTATCAACCCTTTGATTACTTTGTTAGGCTTTGAGTTAGCTGGTTTATTAGGTGGTGCATTCATTGCGGAACAGTTCTTTAACTGGCCTGGTTTAGGAAGATTGACTTTGCAGGCGGTGATGGCTAAAGACCAGTATCTAGTCATGGCTAGCCTAGTAATGAGTGCCGTACTGCTGAATATCGGCAACTTAATGGCAGATTTATTGTTAAAGGTAGCCGACCCCAGGATTCGTCTGGAATCTTAATTTAGTATGTTCTCTGAAATTTATTACATAGTGCGATCGCAAACCGATGGACGTTATCTCATAGCTCATCCCAACGCCGAATCATCAGGTTATTTGTTGCTCTTTCGTGAACACTTTGATGCTTTAAGTTATCTCAACGCCCATGCGGCAGAAGTAGCAAACCGCTTTGCTGTAGAATCCCTTCCGGGTACACAGTTGGGAAACTTACTCAAACGTTGGGGTTTTAGTGGTGTGGGTATGGTGACTGACCCTTTAATACCTAAAGTTGAGTTTATGCAGCATAAGTAGCTGAATACGAGTAGAAAATTCACAATGCAAGATTTCCATCTCTTACTTTCTGCGCCTCTGCGTGAGACTAGTTCATTCTCAATAAAGTACATTCAGTAAAGTAACTTTATTGAATGTACTTTATGACCTCTCCTAAATACTCGTTCGTTCGGTTTGTGAGGCAATTGGCCCGACTTCCGCGACATCTGCAAGCTTGGCTTTGGTGGCTCATTTTGTGCAGTGGAGTAGCTACCTTATTCTTCCTTTCTCACCCATTTGGTCTTGCTGTTAGTATTTGCCAGATGGGAAACATTATCTTCGGCGGCTGGCTGGCTCTGCGCTTTGGCTTAGTCAAGCTCTTGGGGCTGGCACATTTAATTTGGTGGACACCAATTCCTTTCTTGTTCGTCTTCTACTATCAATCACTTGATTCAAGTCTCTTGATGGCGTGGGCTTGGGAAGTAACTGGTACAGTATTAATTTCCCTTGTACTAGACGCTCGGGATTTCTTTCAATGGTGTCGTGGCGAACGAGCTCCAATGGTTGACATTGACTAGCGAGTCAATTCCAAACACCCTCAGGGGGCGATTCAGTCTTTTAAAGGTAGGTTTTTTTAGACCATTTTAAATTTAATTAAATCCGATTTTGATAGCTCAGTCGTCTTATAAGCAGATGCTCCAAAATTCACAGTTCCAGTTTTAGTTCCCTATTTTAGGGAAAAACCGCAAAACTTGGTATTTGGCATTGTGGCAGCATCCGTCCTGCAATTGAAGCTATAAAACAGGAAAAATTGTATGCGCAAACATGGGAATTTCTTGCTCAACATCTGTTTGAGCAGCCTTGTTTTTACAGTATCGATGGTAGCAACAACCTCAGCTAGTATTTCTGCAACTGAAGCTCAATCATCAATTACAAAACTTGCTCAGGCAAATCCTTGTGCGTCCAAAAATCCTTGTGCTGCTAAAGCCAATTCTGTGGGAGGGCCTCTAGCCCAAGAACTTCAAGGTAAACCAGTCGTAGTGGACGTATTTGCGACTTGGTGTCCTGGCTGCAAGAATATTGCTCCTACCCTGTCACAATTGAAACAGGAATACTCCGGCAAGGTCAACTTTGTCGTTCTGGATGTAACTGATAAGGCCAAACTCAAAGAAACGCAAGCTAAAGCTGAAAAATTAGGTCTAGGGAAATTCCTAGAGGCTAATAAGAGCAAAACAAGCACAGTAGCTATTGTTGACCCGGCTACTGGCAACATTTTAGCTCTGTACCAAAACAATGCCAATAAGGCTGATTACACCAAGATACTCGAAACCGCTTTAGCAAACAATTAATTGAATTATGGCTTTGCCCCTATCTTTAGGGGTAAAGCTAGCTTTTTATGGCTGCAAACGCCACTTAGTACAGATTTGCGTAAAATCGTGGCGAATTGAGGGTGGAAATTTAAACACAAAGGGGAGACAGCGCGTTGGTGAGGCAGTCCGGTCTTGGTGGTTTCCCCAAAGAGGAACTGCCGTAAAGCCCTAACGGGCATAGCTGCGCTTACCGCGTAGCGTGCCGTAGGCATAAGGCTTTGCCGACTTGTAGCGACTGTCGTGTGCAGAGGGATGCGCAGAGGTACGCAAAGAATTCGCTACGAATTAATGAAATGTTGTACTTAGTGCTAAGAAAACATTTTGAATTTATAAATCCAAATTTGATGGCTCATTCGTCTTATAAACAAATGCTCCACAATTGACAGTTCCAATTTCAATTTCTCGTCTCGGAAAAACCAACGGAACATGCACGTCTAGGTGCATTGTGGAAAAAACATCCTATTTAAACGTGAGGAGAAGAACCTAATGTACAAATCGAGCAAATTTTTGTTAAGTCTAGTGTGTTTGAGTGGTCTTATTTTGACAGTATCATGCAGCGCAACAAACCCAGATAATATTTCTCAAAATCAAGCTCCATCATCAACTGATGTTTCTCAGGCAAACCCATGCGCTGCTAAAAACCCATGCGCTGCTAAAAACCCATGCGCTGCTAAAAATCCTTGCGCTGCTAAAAACCCATGCGCTGCTAAAAATCCCTGCGCTGCTAAAGCCAACTCTGTAGGAGGTCCTCTAGCCCAAGAACTTCAAGGTAAACCAGTTGTGGTGGATGTGTTTGCTACCTGGTGTCCTGGCTGCAAGAATATTGCTCCCACCATGTCACAATTGAAACAGGAATATTCCGGCAAGGTCAATTTTGTTGTTCTGGATGTGACTGATCAAGCCACAGTGAAAGAAACGGAAGCTAGGGCAGCAAAATTAGGTCTGAGTAAATTTCTGGAAGCTAACAAGAGCCAAACAAGCACTGTAGCTATTGTTGACCCGGCTACTGGCAAAATTTTAACAATTTTTAAAAATAATCCGAACAAGGATGACTACACCAAAGTACTCGACACGGCTTTAGCGAGTATTTAGTGAGTGATGGCTTTGTACCAATTCGTAATGCGTAATTAAGTTTGTCAGATTCATCTGCTGGATTTTGACGAATTGGTATTAGCTATATTCCTTCTCCTTTGTTATTGCGAGGTGAAATGGAGCATCTCAGTGGTGTTCGCCAACGCAATGACGGGTATGGGAACGGACATAAAATGACTCCATCTCTTCATAGCTTAAGGAGAACTTAATGACACGAACATCTCAGTCGTCCACTGAGCATAAAGCTTCCCGGCGCTCTAAAATCTCGAAAAAATGGCTAGTCTATGGTGGATTGGGATTGCTCTCCCTCATTCTGGTAATTACTCTGGGGCCTGTAATTAGTCATCCTATTGAACGAGTGATTTCGATTGTCGAAAACCGTTATCAACAGTGGTTTGACCAACAGAATACGGCAAATCCCTTTGTTTTGTTGCCTTTGGCGTTTATCGGTGGGGTGCTTGCTAGTGTATCACCCTGTATCTTGGCACTTTTACCAGTTAACCTCAGTTACATCGGTACACTGAAAATTAAATCACGTTGGGATGCTTTTGCTAAGGCTGGCTTGTTTGTCTTGGGAGCAGTGACAATTTTAAGTTTGTTTGGCTTGGTTTCATCTTTTGCCGGAGCCGTAATGGTAGAGTACCGGGGCTATATCAATATAGTAGTAGGACTGATTATGGCTGTGATGGGTCTGTGGTTGATGGGAGTGGTAAAGCTGCCTCTACCCGAAATGAATGTGAATCTCCCTCAGGCTGGGCCTTATGGGGTGGGGTTGACTTTTGCCCTGGTGAGTTCCCCTTGTGCTAGTCCAGTGCTATTTGCAGTGCTGGCGGCGGCCGCAGCAACAGGTTCCCAGGTATTGGGTACGCTGACAATGGTTAGCTATGCTCTAGGTTATACTATGCTGATTTTCCTAGCGAGTTTATTTACGGGACTGGCTAAACAAAGTAATCAGTTGTTAAAACATTCCGAGGGAATTATCCGCTTTGGCAGTTTGGCGTTAATTCTGACTGGGGCATACTACCTGTTTACCGGCACTCAATGGTTCGTGGGAGGTTAGGTTAATCATGGTCGAGAATCTGGTGATTATTGGTTCTGGCCCTGCTGGTTATACTGCCGCCATCTATGCGGGACGCGCTCAACTCAGTCCCGTGGTATTTGAAGGTTTCAGTACTGGGGGAATACCCGGAGGTCAATTGATGACCACCACTGAGGTAGAGAACTATCCCGGTTTCCCCGAAGGAGTTCAAGGGCCAAAGTTAATGCAGCAGATGCGCCAGCAGGCAAGGCGCTGGGGTGCGACATTGATCACCGATGATGTGATTGCTGTGGATTTTACTCAATACCCGTTTGCTGTAGCCTCTGCTGATTTGCTAGAAGTTAAGGCTCGCGCTCTCATCATCTGTACGGGAGCAACTGCCAAAAGATTACATTTGCCGGGTGAGGATAAGTTTTGGAATAACGGTATCTCCGCCTGTGCAATTTGCGATGGGGCAAATCCTTTGTTTGCGAATGCAGATATTGCTGTCGTTGGTGGCGGTGATGCGGCTGTGGAAGAAGCTTTATATTTAACTAAGTATGCCCGTAAGGTTCATTTACTGGTACGTAGCGTTCGCCTGCGGGCTTCTAAGACCATGCAGGAGCGCATATTCAATCACAGCCAAATTCACATCCATTGGTATAGTTCACCTATTAGCGTGGATGGTGATGCCGTCCTCCGTTGCGTCCAAGTTCAAGACAATCTCACTGGTGCAGTTTCTGCGCTAGCCGTAAGTGGTTTATTCTACGCCATTGGACACACCCCCAACACGCAGCTGTTTCAGGAGCAACTGGAACTCGATGAAGCGGGCTACATCAAAACTCAGGGTAAAAGTACAGCCACCAATATCCCTGGCATTTGGGCGGCTGGAGACGTTCAAGATCACATTTATCGTCAGGCAATTACCGCAGCTGGCACAGGTTGTATGGCAGCCCTGGAAGCTGAACGGTGGTTATCAGAGCAGCGATCGCTCGTGACTTTCGCTGCCTAAACAGGGTTTTTTATCACAATTATCAGGAGATAAATATGCAAGAGACTTTTTCTCTGGCTCAAACTTTCTTTACAGGACGAGCAGCTTTTGAATGGTTGATGCAAGAGTCTGATCAGCTAATCATTGTCAAGTTTGTGGCTCCCTACTGTCCTTCCTGTGAAACACTTCAACCTGTACTACATCAAATAGCTGATGCTCACACAGGTAAATTGCACTTGGTTGAACTCGATATGAGCGAAGAACCTGAACTAGCTATTAATTTTGGTGTCAGAAGTGCCCCTACAGTAGTATTACTGAAACAGCAGCAAACATTAGCACAGATTGCGGGCTTGAAGCCTAAAAAACAATACGCAGAAATGATTCAATCTGCACTCTAGATCCAGGCGATGGGTAGGAGTAAAATTGGCGTTGCTGAATCAAGAAATGATGCTCTTAGGGTGGGCAGCGCTCAGTCGAACGCTGCCCATCGCACAAAACTAGTAAAATCATCCCGCAAATATGCAACGCCGGAAAATCTGATCATAAATTAAGTGTATTTACGTAGGTCTTTACATAAGTTGTAATTTCTACTACCATTAAGTATTTTCTCCTTCACAAAACGACATAATTCGGTAAAATTGGGTAAAGCAATTTTGGCATTTGTTAAACAAAGGCATCAGCAAACCCATGCAACTGAAACTCAGTGCATTTCGACTTTCCTTCACCCCCCTACTATTAATTGCCCCCTTTTTCCTGTGGGGAACGGCAATGGTAGCGATGAAAGGAGTGATACCCCACACTACACCCTTATTTATGGCAGGTGTGCGTTTACTACCAGCTGGGGTGTTAGTTCTCATCGTCGCAGCGTTTATGGGTAGACCCCAGCCGCAGGGTTGGGCTGCATGGCTGTGGATTACTTTATTTGCCTTGGTAGATGGGGCTTTATTTCAGGGCTTTTTAGCAGAGGGATTAGTCAGAACTGGTGCTGGGTTGGGTTCTGTGATGATTGATTCCCAACCGTTAGCTGTGGCGTTGCTGTCGTTGTGGTTATTCCAAGAACATATTGGTTTTTGGGGATGGCTGGGATTAGCACTAGGAGTCACGGGTATTAGTTTAATTGGCTTGCCAGATGAGTTGATTTTCCGTATTTTCGATTCAGGGATAAATGCCACCATGGGCAATTGGCAAGATTTGTTGGCTAGTGGCGAATGGTTAATGCTGTTAGCTGCCCTATCAATGGCTGTAGGAACAGTAATGATCCGGTTTGTGTGTAGGTATGCTGATCCGGTAACCGCTACGGGATGGCACATGATTGTGGGTGGATTACCGTTGTGGGGCATTTCATCAATTGTGGAGTCTCAGCAATGGTCAAATATTGTGACATCTGAGTGGTTGGCTTTAGGTTATGCCACAGTGTTTGGTAGTGCGATCGCCTATGGGTTGTTTTTCTACTTTGCGTCTAGTGGTAGTCTTACTAGTCTCAGTTCCCTGACGTTTCTCACACCCATTTTTGCCCTATTCTTCGGTAATCTTTTCCTTTCAGAAGTTCTCAGTCCCTTGCAGTGGGTGGGAGTTGGCCTGACTTTAATTAGTATCTATCTCATTAACCAGCGTGACACCTTGGCGGGGCCAAGTAACAAGGTAAGTGTTCAAGAAACAACTACACAGCAACCACCAGTTTTAGAAGCATCTGCTAACAAATAAAGAGTGCTGAGTATGGTAAAATCCTCTCATCTTGCAGGTAAAAAAAATCTGGGCTGGAGATTTTGCACTAGCTATATCAAGCAAGTAAGAGGTAAATCTCAAAAAATGCAATTATTCATCCCCTAATTAGAAAGTCTGATGATTTTTTTGCTACTTTAAAAGTTAACATTTAGACATATTGAAGTTATTGTGGTATCCATAACTTCAAAAGCACGTTCAGGCTGAAACTGAAAATATGAGGCTATGCCATTCCTCAATTCTGATATTTACCTGTTTGACTTGCTGGGGTTTTTACCCGATTCGCGCAAGTACAGCCACACCTAACCCAGCATCTCAAGAACTTGCACAAGCCAGTTCGACAATGCCTGCCATCCAGTCTGTTCTCAGACCCGGTAGTCAAGGGGCGGATGTCAAGGGACTGCAAACCCAATTACAGGCATTAGGATACTACGATGATGTAGTTGATGGAGTGTACGCCACAAGTACGCAAATTGCGGTAGTTAAATTTCAAAAAGCCCAAAATTTAAGAAGAATAGATGGTATTGCTGATTTGGCGACTAGGCGCAATCTGCAAACAGCTTGGGCAGCAAAAAATCAGGTTGTCATCTCTCCTAACGTCTCCTCTTTAACTTCAGATACTCAACCAACTGCCCAGCCTGAGTCAAACCAGAGAGGTTTAATTTGGTGGTCACTGCTTGGTCTGGGAATTCTGGGAAGTATTGGCGCATTCCTGTTTCTATTGAGATGGTATCGTCAGATTCCACAAGACCCAGAATCCACAAACCCAGAACTCAAAGCGTTGAGTCCGGCTGACAAAGACCAGATTAAGCCGCCATTAGAATTAGACACTTTATCCAATCCGCAGGAAAATACAGCATCTGTAACCAATCCAAAAACAGCACAAACATCAATTACTGCTTCAGTATTGCCACCAGATCATACTTCTCGTCTGCCCAAACTGAATATCGTTGACGAATTGATTCAGGACTTACGCAGTACTGATCCAACAAAGCGGCGTAAGGCTATTTGGGATTTGGGTCAGCAGGGAGACTCACGGGCAATTCAGCCATTGGTAGACTTGATGATTGATGCTGATTCTCAACAACGCAGTCTAATTTTGGCAGCTTTGGCAGAGATTAACGCCCGCTCACTCAAGCCAATGAATCGGGCTTTGGCAATCTCGTTGCAAGATGAAAGTCCACAAGTGCGACAAAACGCCATTCGTGATCTGACTCGTGTTTATGACATGATGACGCAAATGAGCCAGATGTTGTCCCACGCCCTAGATGATCCTGATGCTGACGTGCAGACAACAGCAAAATATGCTCTAACTCAGATGAATAGAATGCGTAGTTTACCCACTCGAAAAAGTCTCCCGGAAGATACTGAAAAAGAGCCAGAACAAGAAAATTTATAAGTATTTCAACTGGATTTTAATGACTGTATTTGGCCCTGCCAACAAAAAAGCGGCATCGCTGAACTTGGGAGGACTGGTACGAACTTCTGGATTTCTGGAAAATCCAAAACCTTCGGTGGGCATACCTAGGTTATTACGATTGAGGATTTGGTCTTTATTCTGGTCGTGGATGACGGCGACGGCGTAATTACCAGCTTGCAAATTATCAAAGGTCATTTGCAAAGATTTATCAGTAATCTGGGTACACTGCCTTTTTAATACGCGATCGCGATCATTGGGAAAACCTTGACTGCTAGAAAATACACTGACACAAACTTGTCCTTGTGGGTTTTTGAATCCATCAATGTCTACGGTGAGGTTACCCCGGAAATTTGCCCTAGCGCTAGATGACCATGCCAAGTTTCCCCAAACTGCAACTAGCAGCATACTGATTTGCAATGCTTTAATCATAAGATTTTCACTAGGTAGTAGATATACATATAAAGAGCAATATGTAGTTAAGTGGCTTTAACCTGGAAAACGTTGATTTTGAGCGCTAAAGCACTCACTACGAACTTAAAGAGTATTTTATACCAATTTATAATTCGTAATCAGGAACTGCGTGTCAAGCATTGGCAATTGAAAAGCTTGAAATTTCCTACTCCCAATGCCCTATTCCTTTGTAACTGGGATTTTAATAATGAACTCCGTTCCCTGACCCAGACTAGATATGCAATGTAGCTGTCCACCATGTTTTTCAACCACAATTTGATAACTGATGGATAGTCCTAAGCCAGTTCCTTTACCCACGGGTTTAGTCGTAAAAAATGGATCAAATAATCGCTTTTTTATGTTCTCTGGAATGCCTGGGCCATTATCGCTAATATGAATTGCTATCCAATTCCTGCCAATAACTTGAGTACGAATCTCAATCGCTGGATTGTCCGTTTTTTTACCATTGGCTATTGATTCTTCTAAAGCATCTATGGCATTACTCAGGATATTCATAAATACCTGATTGAGTAACCCAGGATAGCATTCTACCAAAGGAAGAGTTCCGTATTCCTTGACCAGGCTAATGTTCTCACTAGTTTTGTGATTTTTGAAGCGACTTTGTAAAATTAGCAAGGTACTATCAATACCTTCATGGATATCAACTGTTTTTTTCTCAGCTTCATCAAGGCGGGAGAAATTTCGTAACGATCGCACGATTTGCTCAATGCGATCGCAGCCAATTTGCATAGAATTAAGCAGACGAGGCAGATCAGTTGTTAAAAATTCTAGTTCAATTTCCGTAGATACACTTTGAATTTCTGCTGCTGGATGAGGATCATGCTGTCTGTACAGACTGATGAGTTTGAGGAGGTCTTGACTGTAGTTGATAGCATGGACAAGGTTACCAGCAATAAAATTAACAGGATTGTTGATTTCGTGGGCAATACCGGCAACTAACTGACCCAAAGCTGCCATTTTTTCATTTTGTAATAATCGGCTATAGTTGTGCTGAAGATCACGAAAACCTGCCTTAGCTACTTTGGATTGTTCCTCTACATGCTGTAGTTGAGTCAGTGTTAAAGCATAAATTTGGGAGTAGGCTAATAGTAACTGATGAAAATCGACTAATCCAGGCGTTTCAGATTGAGCAGTCACAACAATCGGACTGTAGACAAGTTGGGGCGATCGCGCCAATGCCATCTGAGTTGCTTCTACAATGGGTATATCCCCAGGCAGGATAAATATTTCTGGATCAAGGAAATTATAGAGATGTTGGATCGGTCGCTGAGAAAACAGTCCAAAACTGTAAGGGCGACTCATATGCTCAAAAAATCTCTGCCGCGACATCATCCCTACATAATGATTATCTCTATTTAAGAGAATTCCTGGGAGTAAAGGCTCTTGCTCAAAAAGTGTAGTCAATTCATTTACTGGGCGATCTAGCTCAATCTGAACCTTCCACACTGGTAAATCTTGCAAAGTTGACTCTAATCGCAGATTTAGCTCATGAGCATTTGTCATGCTATGTATAGCCAGCATAATCTCAATCCTTTGCCTTTCAGGTAATATTTATTCTGCTACTCGCCCCAAACAACCACCAAAATGGTTGTTTATTGATGTTTTGCACCCGGCGACTGGAAGTCTCGTGGGTTTCAAAGCCTCTAACGCCACTTGCTACAACGGGGGGAACCCGCGCAACGCAGTGGCTCCTCCTTGCAGGAGAGGGGTTTTTGTTGTCGAACTCACGTTAAAACTAGCAATATTGCCATATTTAGTATTCCCAAAATCAGTTTACAAATCTACATATTGGGTAAAGTTGTGAGTATGAGTTATGGTTTTTATTGCTAACTCCTCACTTTTTGCCTATCTGTAATTTTTACTACTAGTAAATTATTCATGAAATCCAAAATATTACCCCCACCCCTCCAACCTGGTGACTTACTCCGAGTAATTGCCCCTAGTGGTGCTTTGCGAGAATTTGAGGCATTTGGACGGAGTGTGGAAATTTGGCGATCGCGTGGTTATCGAGTAGAAGTCATGCCCAAGGTAGGTGAGAAATGGGGATATTTAGCTGAAAAAGATGAAAATCGTCGCCAACAGTTAGCCGCAGCCTGGGAAGATCCAGATTGTCGTGGTATCCTCTGTGCCAGGGGTGGTTTTGGTAGCACCCGCATTTTAGAAAATTGGACTTGGCACACCAATTCTGTCCCACCAAAATGGCTAATTGGGTTTTCTGATATTACTGCTTTGTTGTGGAGTCTTTATAAAGCAGGGATTGCCAGCGTTCATGCTCCTGTGCTGACTACTTTAGCAGAGGAAACAGATTGGTCAATTCAGCGATTATTCGATTTTGTAGAAGGCCGCCCTCTCGCTCCTCTCAAAGGTTGTGGTTGGGGCGGTGGGATGGCTACTGGTCTGTTACTACCAGGTAATCTCACGGTGACTACTCATATTTTAGCTACATCCATCCAACCAAATTTAGATAATGTAATTTTGGCCTGGGAAGATGTTACAGAAGCACCCTATCGAATTGACCGAATGTTAACGCAGTGGCGTTTAAGTGGCGTTTTGTCAAAAGTTCGTGGTATTGCCTTGGGTAGCTTTACTCATTGCGAACCACCGCCAAATGTACCTAGTTTTAGTGTTGCAGAAGTACTACGCGATCGCTTGGGTGATTTAGGCATTCCCATTGTTTCCGCTTTACCCTTTGGTCATGGCAATCCTAATGCAGCTTTACCAGTTGGTGTATTGGCAACATTAGACGCAGATCAGGGGGTTTTGAATACCCTGATGTGAATTAGAAACGCCTCTTATATCGGCCTAATTAGTTATAATTTCTATCTCTAAGTAACTGAACCATAACACTCCCAAAATCGGCGAGTTGTGTAGTGCATTAAATTGCTCGATAGTTACCTACTTCAAAATCGGAGATAGCCTCTTGAGCAAGAGCATCTAACTTACCGTCAGCAATATCTTTCTCTAATTGTTCGTCCCATCGCTGATAATCTAAGTTCAAAAACCATTCCATCAGTATTTGAAATTTATCAGGTGGGAGTTTGAGGATAGCGGCTTCAATTTGTTCAAGTGTTAACATAACCTTTACCTTTGGTCGTTGGTCATTATGAATAAACTCCACCCCAGTCCCCAGGGCTGTTTCATTCGCTTGTGTTGGAGATTTGTCAAGAGGATAATCTCACGCAAAGGCGCAAAGACGCAAAGAAAAATCAGGTATTTCGGACTGAAGATGCCAAAATTTTCGGTCTTAATTGTGGATTTGCCCTTGCAATTTTAACCCTTTTAGGGAACGAATCAGCCCTGCCCCAGTCCCCAGTCTCTGATCTAACTCAACTGTGCTACAAGTCGATTTTCTAAAAGCGTGTCATTAGTCAACAAGTCCTCAACGGTGATTCGCAAAAAACGCTGGTCATCAACTTGAAAAAGAATTTTAATGCGATCGCTTCCGGGATATCCTGGTGGTGTCAGTTGAGCTATAGTTCTTGCACCTGCTTGATCGTTGAGGGGTTTAACGCTGGTTGTACCTGCTTCTAGACGACGAGTAATCAAGCGATCGCCATCAAAATAAACTTCGGTGCTGCCTGTTTCTGCTCCCAATTCCCCCATAATTAATTCAATGCTGGGTTGATTTTCTAAAGATGCACCTAAGACTAATTCCACTGGCTGAGTCATGGGGTAGGCTTGTCCGGCTTTAATAATGGAATGCCAACTGTGGCGCTGGTTGCGACGATCCCAATAGCGGACACCATAACTATGGTAGAGAAAATCTTTGATTTCCACGCCTTGGGCTAACTGTAATGCACCTTGGGCGATCGCTTCAAAGGGACGTTCACAACGGATTTTTTCTGGCTCAAAATACTGCTTCACCCATGTTTGCACTGCGGGTAATTGCACAGTTCCACCAACTAATAAAACGGCGTTGATGTCTGCAAGTTCTATTCCCTGGCGTCGCGCTTGCTGTAATAGACTCGTCATTGACTCATCTAGTTGTGCAAAAAATCCGTGTTCTTTGAGGATATTTTCTAAAGCTTCGCGGTTGAGTTCCAGTTCATAGCTTTCAAAGTTTTCATCGTCAAAATAAACTTCACTAGCTTGGTTTTGAGTCGATAACTGAATTTTTACTCGTTCTGCTAATCTGATAGTCAAGGGACTTACCGCTAGTCCTTGAGTTTTGGCAAAGTAATCTGCTAACCAATTATCAATATCGGTACCGCCTAAATTTTGCCCGGCTTTGGCTAGTACACGGGCTATTTTTGGTTTTTGCTGGGAGTTTTCCGCCAGGGATTTATTTCCCCATTTGAGGAGAAAACCTACAGGCTTGGTGGTTTGTACGCTTTGATCCAAGCGCACGAGGGATAAATCTAAAGTACCGCCGCCAAAGTCAATTACCAAGAGAATTTCTTGGTCTGCTAAACCATAACCTAAAGCGGCGGCTGTGGGTTCATCTAGCATCCGTACTTTTTCCACAGGGAGGGCTTGACAGACTTTGCCTAACCAGTGACGATAAGCTTCAAAGCTATCTACGGGTACTGTTAAGATGAGAGAATCTAAACCTCCTTGCATGGGTGCAAGTTGCTCAATTACTTGAGTGAGGAACAATTGCCCTACTTGCTCAAAGGTGAAAACTTGCCCGTCTATTTCTGGTAAGAAACCTGGGATATCTGCACCAATACCTCGTTTGAAGCTGCGAAAAAATCGCGCTTCGCCTTTGATGTCAAGACCGCGATCGCGCACTTGTTGCCCTACTAAGACTTTACCTTGTGTGGCTTCTTCTATATAAACAAGGCTGGGAATCAGTGGGGGATTGAGACTTTGCTGAATTGATAAACCAGGTATGTTCAAGGTTTCCGGCTGCTGGGTTATGGGATTCCAACGAGCAATAACCGTGTTACTAGTACCAAAATCGATCGCAATCGCCATATCTTTTTTATCTCACGCAAAGGCGCAAAGGCGCAAAGTTCAATGCAATTATTTTCCCATAAGCCACCAAGAGCGCAAATGAGCGATCGCTTCTTCTTTGTGTTTGGCTTCGATTTCTATCCAGGGGGCTTGGTGGTAGATACTGGGCATGGCGATGATCAAATTACTGTGCTTTCTGTCGTTAAAGGCGGTTTCACCGTTGGATATATGGACTAGTTGCCAATCTGGATTTTCCCAAGTTTCTCTGGCTGCATAAAACATTTCTGCTACGCTTGGATGATCGTAGCTATCTAAATTTTCGTGACAAATTTGGTGATGAGCATCGAATACCATTGGTATGCCGGTTTGCTGACACACTGCTAAAATTTCATCAGAACTGTAAGCGTATTCGTCGTTTTCTAGGGTTAAACGATTTTTAATGGCTGCTGGTAATTCTAAGATGACTTTGATTAGCTGTTCTGAGCGTTGAGATTTGCCGCCATGAATATTCATTAATGACCAAGGCGATCGCGGTAAGCCCAGTAAGTCCAGGGTGCGGGCGTGTCGTTCTAAAATTTTGATGCTTGTTTGCACGATTTCGGGAGAATCAGAACTCAGTACAACATATTGATCTGGGTGTAGAACCATTCTGATAGCCAATGCTTGCGCCTTTTGACCGATTTTGCTTAAATCAGCGCTCATTTCTTCTAAGATGTTGGCACCGATTTCGTCTTCCATGTCACTCAGGGGAAATAAATTAGAGGACATGCGATACAGCCTAGTATTGTTTTCCTGACAAAAAGTCAAGGCTTGATCTAGACGCTGTAAGTTATCTCGATACAGTTCTTTCAGGGCGCTTTCACGTTGGCTGAGAGAAAACTTCAAGTAGCGTGTGCGCGTCATTGTCCGAAAGCGCACTTGTTGAGAAATGGTGATACAAACCAGCCCTAAATGTGGCGGTGAACTTTTTGGCGATCGCTGTGAATGAGGTTGATTTTGGAACTGGATTGCGGCCATTAAATTAATTGCTACTATTTTGGGTTTGAACTAAGTTTTACTTAACACTCAGCACTCTCCATACTAGGTTAACTTAATTTCCTGTTTAGCCTATGCCAGAGCGATTTCAACTTACTCAGTCATGATCAGGTTTTTTGTTCTGACGGCTGGATTGTTGTTTGCTAATAATTCTTAAAATCCATCTGTCTTTAGAAGTATTTTATAAAAAAAATTAAATAAAATTTCCCTAATTATTTGTCACTTATGTAACCAAAAAACTCAAGGTCTGTGCTGAGAAGTATGCTCATCAACGTATGATAGTCTTCCGCAGGCGACAGACCTAAGGTAGGAATGTCAAGATAACTAGATGTACCTTTGGGTGGTGAAGTCAAGCTTATGAAATATTTATTAATATAAGTGTAACTTCAATATCAGGAGTTCAAAAAAAACTTTGACTAATCAAGCACCAAATTCTTCATCAACGGAGCAGAGGATTATGAAAAAGCAGCAATCATCAGACTCTCAGGAATTTGTCGGTAATCTCAAGAATGGAATTTGGCTGTTTGGCCTCTCGTCTTGGGTATTTGGCATCACCGATCGCAGTATTGCTTCATTTGCAGATGGCTATCTATCTGCTTTGGATTTGACGCAACTATTTACAGCCGCGACATTCTTTGTCGCCTGGTTATTTTTGAAACCAACGAGAGCTTAAGCAATTCACAAATCAAAATAGTCAAACTGAATTGCCATTAGCATTCTCAGTAAAGATTGGTAAAGGATGTAAAATCTCATCCGGTTGATTGCAATTGGGGGTGCGCCGAATAGTGCGTTTATGTTTAGATTTTCACAAAAATCGGCGTAATTCTGAAATATCCTGAGAATTGCGCCTATTTTCAATTGATTATAGGTATATATATTTATTTAATATTGGGGTAGTCAAGTTTAATTTAATTTAAGTAGGACGGCGTAAATAATTAAAAGTTTGTAGTGTCAAGCCCTGACGGGCATAGCTGCGCTTACCGCGCAGCGTCTCGTTGGCGCAGCCTCTCGTAGAGAAGAGAGGACTAAAGTCCTCAAATAAGGGCTGTACTGCTTCGCAGAACCCGTAGGGTAGCCCTGACCACGAACTGAATTTCAATTATTTTACATTGCAAAACACATAGTTTGATTTTTTCTCGCCGACTTACTGAATAATCCTCTCGCCTCTCCTACCTCCCCTTGCTTCCCCTGCTCCTTCTGAGAGTGCCTATGTCACAATTATGGATTAATCTATTTAGCTCAGGGTCATTTATACCCCACGGACACTGCTATCTATGGCAAACAAAGTTAGTTTGGCTACACTTACTATCTGATGCACTAATTGCAATAGCTTATTACTCCATTCCCGCTACACTGTTCTATTTTGTCCGCAAGCGGCAAGATTTACCTTTTTATTGGATTTTTCTGCTGTTTAGTGCATTTATCGTAGCTTGCGGCACTACTCACTTAATGGCAATTTGGACACTTTGGCATCCCACCTATTGGCTGTCGGGATTAGTCAAAGCGGGAACTGCAACAATATCTTTGATTACAGCAGTGGCACTTCTGCCTTTAGTTCCAAAAGCACTGGCACTTCCCAGTCCTGCTCAACTAGAACAAGCAAATCAAGAACTGCAAACACAAATAACTGAGCGGCTACGGATAGAAGCAGAACTGAGACAATATCAAAATCATCTGGAGGAATTGGTTACTGTTCGTACTCATGAAATTACTAAAACCAACGAGCAATTACAACAAGAAGTTGCTGAGCGCCAGCGCATTTTAGAAATTCTCAGACAAAGTGAAGAGCGCTACCGTTACTTAGCTGAAGCCATTCCTCAACTGGTTTGGACAACTAATGCCGATGGTGAATGTGATTATTTTAATCAAAATTGGTGTGATTATACCGGGCTAACATTAGAGCAGTCTTTGGGTTCTGGTTGGTTAGCCGCATTACATCCAGAGGATGTACCAAGAGCTTTTGCAGCGTGGTCAAATGCTGTAAAAAGCGGTACTGAATACGAAATTGAATATCGCTTCAAACGTGCTGTTGATGGTTCCTATCGCTGGCAACTAGCACGGGGTTTACCGCTCAAAGATGAGCAAAATCGTGTAGTTAAATGGTTTGGCACTTGTACGGATATCCACGAACAAAAACAAATATTACAAGAACGAGCGCAACTACTGGAATTAGAAACAGCAGCACGAGCTAAAGCAGAAACAGCTAATCGCATTAAAGATCAATTTCTGGCCGTACTTTCCCATGAGTTACGCACTCCATTGAACGCAATTTTGGGCTGGTCTAAGTTGTTGCAAAGCCGCCAGTTTGACCAAGATAAGACAACTCAAGCACTGGCAACAATTGAGCGTAATGCTACTTTACAAGTTCAACTGATTGAGGACTTGCTGGACATATCAAAAATTTTACAGGGCAAGCTAGCGCTAAAAACCACTAGTATCAACTTAGAATCTGTAGTCTTACCTGCACTAGAGACAATGCGGTTAGCGGCAGAAGCCAAGTCGATGCAAATTATTCCCATATTTGAACCGCATGTCGGGCAGGTTATGGGTGATTCTGCGCGCTTGCAGCAAGTCGTTTGGAATCTCCTTTCCAATGCTGTCAAGTTTACCCCTAACAGAGGAAAGATAGAAGTACGAGTCAAGCAGGCTGATGGCTATGCTCAAATCGTGGTTAGCGATACAGGTAAAGGAATTAGCGCCGAGTTTTTGCCCTATGTGTTTGATTACTTTCGGCAAGCAGATAGCAGTTCTACGAGAACATTTGGTGGATTAGGATTGGGACTGGCAATTGTCCGTAATATTGTGGAAATGCATGGTGGTACTGTAAAAGCGGAAAGCGCTGGAGAAGATCAAGGAGCAACATTTACTGTCCAGTTACCACTAAGCCAAAATGAGAGTTTAAGTAAGACTAATGCACAAAATCATGCTTCATTGTTAGCTACCCAATCTTTATCCCTGACTGGAGTGCAAGTTTTAGTTGTGGATGACGATGCTGATTCGCGAGAATTTGTGGCTTTTGTATTAGAACAAGAAGGATGTGAGGTGATGGCAGTATCTTCAGCATTTGCAGCCTTACAAACTCTCAAACAGGTAAAGCCAGATGTATTGGTGAGTGATATTAGTATGCCTAATATGGACGGCTATATGCTGATTAGTCAATTGAGAAGTTGGACGGCAGAAGAAGGTGGACAAATTCCCGCGATCGCCTTGACTGCTTTTGCCGGAAACAATGACCAAAAAAAAGCATTAGCAGCAGGATTTCAGATACATTTATCTAAGCCTTTTAATCCAGAAGAATTAGTGGCAGCCATTGTTAGTCTCATTCAATAATTGATGTAAATCAACCAGAAATATGGCTAAAGTGCTTGTATTATAGGCAATTTGACAGTAAATATATCTTAAAATAATCCACCCAAAGTTTATCAGATGTAGCCTAATTTACCCTGATAACCTTATTTGATTCCAACTGATCATTCTTTAGACAGACGAGTTCAAACTTTTAACAAGTTAAATTCTTGAACTATGTGACTTGATTATGCATTTAAATAATGCATCTTTTGAGTTCATGATATCTATGAAAAATCAGCTTGAGTCAAATAAGTATTTTGGGTGTTGGCAAAAGTGAAAAATTACTTTTTGGGATTTTTAGCTCAACCACAGGCAATAACCCACATTTCTTATGTGAGTAACATAAAAGTTGCTATTTTAATTGTTACTCATAATAAATTAAACTATATTTGCTCATTACTGGAAGATATTTGCAAACTGAAGCTATATCAGACCAAAATTGATATTTATGTTGTAGATAATGCTTCTGATGATGGTACTCAAGCTTATTTAGAAAAATTTTCTTTTGCCAATGTCAAGGTTCTGCAAACAGGTAGTAATTTAGGTGGTTCTGGCGGTTTTTCCTATGGCTTACAGGTTGTTAGTCAACTTGAATACGATTACATCTGGCTACTTGATGATGATGTACATCTAGATCCTCTAGCTCTCAGTTCACTAATTAAAACTTTACAAAATCATGATGAAGTTGGCTTAGTAGGTTCTCAAATTCGCAAGCTCAAGGAACCTCATACTATTCAAGAAATTGGTAGCTTTATCAATGATGCCAAAGCACATTTAAAAATAAATTTTGCCAACCAAAGTAATATTGGCAATGAAGATATTTTACAAGGTAAATCTTACGTTAGTGTAGATGTTTGTGCAGCTGCATCACTATTAATTCGTCGGCAAGTTGTGCAACAAATTGGCTTATTTGAAAATTATTTTCTCCACTTTGATGATGTAGAGTGGTGCTTACGAGCCAAACAGGCTGGTTGGATTGTTGCTGTTAATCCCCATTCAATTATTTGGCATGATTCGCCTGACTTTAAATGCCGCCCCTGGATTAATTATTACGATGAGCGGAATCTTTGTTACTGTTGGCAAAAACACCGACCAAACCTGTTATTAAAAAGGGTAATTGTAAGTTTACCTCGACTAGTTTATTACGCAGCTACAGGGCGACACTTTCTCGCAGAAATTTCTATTGCAGGTTTTCAAGATTTCATTAATGGTATTCAAGGCAAAATGCCTGGAAATCTTAATTATACTGAATTATCTTTAGCAGAAATTATTAATAAACAAGCCAAAGTTTTGGTGCAATCTACTATCTATCAAGATGATTCACAAAGTCAGGTTTTAAAAAAGATGGAGTTAGAGCAAAAACTAACTCCCTGGTATCTCCCTGATAAATTAACAAGTCGTCTGTGGTTCTGGTTAGTTGCTTGGTTTAAGAAACCAGTTGATATTGCCCTCGTTACTTGTGAAAAACCTGAACTTTATGCTCTCAATTTAGCAAAACAAGTTTACTACTTTACAGGTAATGGCTACGTGCCTGTTTCTCTGAATTTTTTAGTTCTGATTCAGTCAGTTCTCAAGACTATCAATCAGATGTGGCAGATATATTGGCAAATTCACAAAATTAAGTTATCACAAATGCCAAAAACAATATCTACTTCATTAAATCCTTTAGTTTCCATCATAATTTGTACAAGCGATCGCCCGATTTTTCTGGAAAAGGCGCTGCAATCAATTGCACTAATTAATTACCAAAACTTTGAAGTAATTATTATCGATGCTTCATCAACAATGGAGACAAGTGAAATAGTCAGTAAGGCATCTAAAAAATACAGCTTTAAACTCAATTTTCTCAAGGTTGAGCCTAAAAATATTAGTTATTCCCGTAATATGGGAATCAAATTAGCTACAGGTTCAATTGTGGCTTTTTTTGATGATGATGCAGTTCCGCCATCTGAATGGATAGAACAATTGCTACACATTTATTCACAACGTGGAGAAAAATGTGCAGCAGTTGGCGGCGCAGTGAGAGACTTAACTCGTCCTGGTTATCCCTTACAATTTCATCGGGGAATTACCAATATTTTCAGCGAAACCATTGCTATTCGTGCTGATGATGCTGCGAATTATAACCAAGCAAATGGCTTTTGGTTTAACGGTTTAATGGGTACTAATTCATCTTTCCGTAAAGACATACTAGAAAAAATCAACGGCTACGATGAATTTTTTGATTACTATCTTGATGAAACAGATGTTTGTTTACGTTTAATTCAGGCAGGATATGAAGTTCACTATGCTGATGTATCTGTAGATCATTATCCTCAACCTAGTCACAATCGTATTGATCAGAAACATCTTACTTGCTGGTATTCTTTGGCAAAGAATACAACTTATTTTGCTGTAAAACATGGATTTAAGAAAGTTTTCTTTCCTATTTTAGTTGCTCGTTTAACATCATTACTCATTTATCGCTGTTTGTTGAGAATTATCCGCCTTAAATTTACCCATAGTCTTCCTAATTCAACTTTAATCAATTATATTCAACAAGCTTTTGATGGAATTCGCGTTGGTTGGCAAAGTGGTTTAAATAATCATAAAGCCAATGTTTAATAGATTTGTTAGCGGATACTTCAATATGCTCCTATCATTAAAAGTCGATTTACAAAATTCAAAACTACAGCATTACTGGGAATTACTACAAGTTTTGGTATCCCGAAATTTAAAGGTACGTTACCGAGGTTCTTTTTTGGGAGTGTATTGGTCACTGATCAATCCGTTACTAATGACGGGAGTGTATACTGCAATATTTGGGACTGCATTTGCAGCATATTATGACAATTCGATTGTTAACTATGTGTTGGCAGTATTTACGGGATTAGTAGTAATTAATTTCTTTTCAGCATCAACAACACAAGCCTTATGGAGTGTAGTTAATAATGGTGGTTTGTTAAATAAAATTTGCTTACCTGTGAGTATTTTTCCTATTTCATTAATTGCAGCAAATATATTTCAGTTTGTAATTGGTGTTTTGCCATTACTGGCAATTATGACGCTGATTAACTCTAGAAGCTTCGTCAATGTGTTAGCACTTTTATTTCCTTTAATTGGTTTAATTTTAGTATGTAGTGGTATTAGTCTGTTAGTAAGTGCTTTATTTGTATTTTTTAGGGATTTACCTTACTTCTATGAATTAATTGTATTTATGCTGTGGTTGAGTAGTCCTATCTTTTACCCAGCAGCAATTGTTCCAGAATCGGTGAAGTCATTTTTATTATTAAATCCATTACTACCAGTAATTGAAAGTATTCGCCAGATTTCATTATCAGGAACACCACCAGATATTAATTTAATCGCACATGCACTTTTAAGTGGGGTAATTTTTTTGGGACTAGGATTAAGTTGTTTTCGTTGGTGGCGAAATTCATTTATGGATTTGTTGTAAATGGAAATAATACGCCTAGATCAAGTTTCTTTATGGAGACGAACACAAGAAGAGTTTTCTTATGACTTGAAGAAAACAATATTGTCTTTTTTAGAAGGGAGGTATCGTCAACCTACGAGAAAGTTAGTATTGGATGAAATTAATTTACAGGTGGAAGCAGGTAAAAAAATTGGTATTATTGGCGCGAATGGGTCAGGTAAATCTACACTTTTGAAAGTAATTTGTGGGATTTTACAACCTACATCAGGAGTAGTGCGAGTAGGAGGAGAAATTGCCCCATTGATTGAATTAGGTGCTGGTTTTGATACTGAAATTTCAGTGATTGATAACATTATCTTTTATGGAGTCATGTTGGGGTTTTCGCGCCAACAAATGATTGCCAGAGTGCCATCAATTCTAGAATTTTCTCAATTACAGGATTATTCTTTAGTCCCAGTAAAAGTTTTATCATCTGGTATGGTAGCACGATTAGGCTTTGCGATCGCCACTGATGTACAACCAGATATTTTGATTTTAGATGAAGTACTTTCGGTAGGAGATGAGAGTTTTAGAAATAAGTGTAAGCAACGAATTGAAAAGTTTTGGACTGCTGACGCGACAGTTTTAGTAGTTTCTCATGATTTGGAGTTTATTCAAAACTCATGTGAGAGGGTAATTTGGTTGGATAAAGGAAAAATTAAACTAATTGGTAATGCCAAAAAAGTTGTTAAAGAGTATCTAAAAACTACAATGACTACTGATACTTTTAGTACTTCTCTCTAAAATTGTAGTTGAATATTTACAACAAGGATAAAAAAATGTCAGAGCTTTTAGTAAATCCCATACTTAATAGTACCAATACTCAAACGACTATTAAACTGCAAAATATTATTTTACCAAATTTAGATATTTGCACTGTAGAAGAACTTTTCTTGAGATTGAATTCTAAATGTGTACTCAATTACGAAGGGAATACTGTTGAACTTAAAAAATCGGGAATTATTCACTTTGATACATATTTTAATTCTTTTTCAATTCAAAAATGGCAACAATATACCAAGGTGAAAACAATAGGGATTAACCTATATTTAAAAGGAAAATTTAAGGTAAGTTTAATAAATATAAAATATGCAACACAATTTAAAAGATTAGTAGATCAAAAACTAATTGCTAATAATGATTGTGAAGAAGTTAGTATATTTAAGAATATAGATATTAGCTTATATAAAGGATTACTTTATCTAGAAATAGAGGCTTTAGAAAATAACTGCTTATTTATAGGTGGTTATTTTCAGACAAATATAAATAATCGCCAAGAATTAACTAAAAAAATGGCAATTATCATATGTACTTACAAAAGAGAAGCTTATATATATAAAAATATCAATTTAATAGAAAAAATTTTACTAAATCATCCAAGCACAGCAGATAAGTTTGAAGTATTTGTTATAGATAACGGTAGAACTCTCAAGGATATATGTAATTCAAGGATACATTTAATCCGTAACAAAAATGCGGGTGGTAGCGGTGGATATACTAGAGGAATAATTGAGGTCTTAAACCGCAAATCAGATTTTTCTCATATTATATTTATGGATGATGATGTAATTATATCGCCAGAAGTATTTGAGAGAATTTATAATTTTCAAACTGTGGCTAATGACGAGAGTATATGTCTTGGTGGTAGTATGCTGAAGTTAGATGATCAGTATATTCAGCATGAAAATGGAGCAATTTGGGACAAAGAAGTAATTCGACTCAAACCCGATCTGGATTTGAGAGATATAAAAAATATTTTATTCAACGAAATAGAAGAATATATTACTTACAATGGTTGGTGGCTCTTTTGTTTTCCCACACAAATTATAGATAATTCTAAGTTACCATATCCATTTTTTATCAAAATGGATGATATGGAATTTCCCAGGAGATTGAATAATAAAATTATTACTTTAAATGGTGTATGCGTATGGCATGAAGCATTAGAAAATAAATATTCTCCGATGATGAACTATTACTTAAAAAAGAATGAATTAATTTTCAATGTTATTACTAATGATGATTTTAGCAAGCTAGATGCAATCAAGTATTTTGTTAAATTTAGTATGAGAGAGGCATTTTGTTATAGATATAAAAGTGCAAATATAGTTCTTCAGGCTGTTGCTGATTTTCTCAAAGGCCCGGAATATTTGAAAGCACTTGATCCTGAAGAGAAAAATTCAGAAATTATGCGTATGGGGGAAAAGCCAGTCAAAAATCACGAATTACCTTTTATATATGGCAAATATAAAGAAAGTCTAGTTGAAACAGAAAACACAATTCATCGTTGGTTCAGACTTATGATATTAAATGGCCATCTATTACCTACTATATTTTTTCATCAAGACAATAGATTAACTAAACAAGTATATAAAGTTGTTCCCATGCAAAATTACAGACCTATTAATGTTTTTAGATCTAGAAAAGCTTTGTATTATAATCTCGTCAATCAGGAAGGCTTTGCTGTTACTTTTTCTAGAGGTAAATTTTTCAAAATCTTGAGTAAAAATATCTTTCTGTCTTTGGAAATATTAGTTAAATATCCTCAACTAAAGCAAAAATATAGAGATACTCTACCAGAACTGACTAATAGAGATTTTTGGGAAAAATATTTAGAAATTCATAAATACTCATAGTAAAGACATATCGTCTTCCTTAAATCTCTGCTTATCCTCTGCACTTATCTTCGCTTTCCTCTGCGTTTAACAGACTTTTAAATAACTCAAAATATACCAAGTATGCTGAGGAAAATATGACAATTACTCGTAGTTTTACTACTTTTATCTCGGATACACCTGACATAGTATGCCTATCTAACTTACCTTGGAATTGTGTTCATCCCAGATTGCAACACATTTTAAGTCGCTGTGCTTCAGAAAGACGAGTATTTTTCATTGAGGAGGTAATATTTAGTGATGAACAGTTGGGGCGATTAGCTGTCAGCCAAAACAAGAGTCGAGTAATAGTTGTTGTGCCATATCTGCCAAAAGGTTTGAGTGAGGCGGCTATCAATGCAGATTTACAAACATTAATTAATGATTTGTTTGTTGAGAATAATATTTATAAGTATATTTGCTGGTACTGTACATCAAAAGCGATCGCCTTTACACGCCACTTGCAACCTCAAGCAATTGTGTATGATTGCATAGATGATTTGCCCACAATGAAAAGCGTACCATCTGCATTCCCCGAATACGAGACAGAACTTTTCCATCTTGCAGACTTGGTATTTATTGGGGAACAAAGTACTCACGCCATTAAAGAATATCAGCACCCAAACATCTATGCGTTTCCTAGTAGCGTCGATTGCGATCGCACTTGGTTATCAATGATGAAGCTGATAGACTTTGCAGTGACCGCCCGCCATGATGAAAACAAAATCAACTCCAATGGTGCAATGCTAATTTATGAAAAAGCAGAACCCGCTACTACAGATTTAATATTTGATTACTTGATTGTGGGTGCGGGATTTTCTGGCAGTGTAATTGCTGAACGTTTGGCCAGTCAGTCTGGAAAGCGAGTGCTAGTTGTGGACAAACGTCATCACATCGGTGGTAATGCTTACGATCACTATGATGATCATGGCATTCTCATTCACAAATACGGCCCTCACATTTTTCATACCAACTCCCGCGAAGTCTTTGAATACCTCTCCCGCTTCACTCAATGGCGACCTTACGAACATCGTGTTCTTACTAGTGTTGATGGGCAACTGGTTCCTATCCCCATTAATCTTGACACCATTAACAAACTTTATGGCATGAACCTCAATTCATTTGAGGTGGAAGAGTTCTTCAAGTCTATTGCCGAACCGAAAGAATACATCCGTACATCAGAAGATGTAGTAATTAGTAAAGTTGGTAAAGAACTATATAAGAAATTTTTCCAAGGCTACACTCGCAAACAATGGGGACTCGACCCTTCAGAATTAGATAGATCAGTCATCGCTAGAGTGCCTACTCGTACCAACCGCGACAATCGATATTTTACTGATACCTATCAAGCGATGCCATTGCACGGCTTTACTCGGATGTTCGAGAAGATGTTAAACCACCCCAACATTAAGGTGATGCTGAATACCGATTACCGAGAAATCGAGCAGGTGATACCTTGTCGTGAGATGGTTTATACCGGGCCGATTGATGAGTTTTTTGATTATCGCTATGGCAAACTACCTTATCGGTCAATCGATTTCCAGCATGAGACCCACAACACCCCTGTGTTTCAACCAGCACCAGTCATTAACTATCCCAATGAACATTTATATACCCGTGTCACAGAATTCAAATATTTGACTGGACAGGAACATAGCAAAACTAGCATCGTTTATGAGTTTCCCCAAACCGAGGGAGACCCCTATTACCCCGTACCCCGTCCTGAGAATAATGAAATTTACCAGAAATATAAAGCGCTAGCAGATTCCATGCTAGGAGTGCATTTTGTAGGACGGCTAGCGACATATAAGTATTACAACATGGATCAATGTGTAGCTCAGGCTCTTTCTGTTTACAAACAAATTGCTTCACTGGGAGTGGGAAGTAGAGAATAGGTAACAATTCCAGATAGGCAATCTTTTAATTCAGCACTCAGCACTCTTGACTGATTTTGTCTGATACACCTTCACTAATCGATCAATACCTTTAAAACGATAATGCCCCATTTCTTGAAAGTCCGAGGATTGTGAAAGCATCAGATGGGTGGCTTCACTGATGACGCATTCACTGGGGGGACAAACTGCTTCCATGCGAGCTGCCAGATTAATCGTTGCGCCTAATGCCGTATAGTCTACCCGTTGGGAACTACCAACATCACCCACGACAGCCTTACCACTGTTAATAGCAATACGTAATTGTAGTGGTTCCTGCCAAAAACCATTGGCATTAATACGTTCTAGACGAGCCAGCATTCCTTTAGCCGCAGCAGTGGCGCGATCGGCATGATCTGGTTGTGATTCCGGTGCGCCAAAAAATGCCATGATACAATCGCCAATGTACTTATCCAAAGTACCGCCGTAGGTAAACACTTCTTGCAACATCTCTTCAAATAAATTATTCAACAATTGAGCGATCGCGGTTGGTGTTAATCTTTCCGAAATTGCTGTAAAGCCAACTAAATCTGCAAACAAAATACTAATTTCGCTTTCTGCGGGAGCTAAACGACCGTCTGGTAACCCGCCTACAGCTATTAACTGCTGCACAACAGCTGGAGAATGATAACGCTCTAATCGATGACGAATCACTTCTTCAGTTTTTAATTTCTCTGCCAATAGCCAACGTTGCACACTAGAAGCCACAAGATTTGCTAAAGCCGAAAAAAAGCTCAGTTCTGCTTCGCCTTCATTTGCCCAATGGTAAGAAGAAAGATGAGCATCGGCATAAAGCACGCCGACTACTTTATTTTCATCCCACAAAGGTACAGCCATAGCGCTACGGATGCCTTTAACCAAAATACTGTGTTCTCCAGAGAACCTTTCGTCCTTATGAGTATCAGCAGTTTGCACAGCAACTTTTTCCTCAAATACCTTCTGGCAGATACTCCGACTAATCCAATTGCCATCACCTGCCAAATATTTTTGCTGAGAAATATCTCTAGTGCCAGCATTCACTAACTCTAGATTACCGCACCCATTCACATCAATTAATAATGCCAAGCGGTCAATGCTATCAAGATAACGAAAGACAACTTGTTGCACTTGGGAAAAAATTTCTTCTATGGATGCGGCTGCACAGAGATTTTTGGCTATGTCTACCAAGTCTTTGAGGCGGGCAATGGTTTTGTCTTTATTGCTGGGTTCTCCATCCTTGCTATCAGCTTCTATCCATTGCTGTTGCAGTTGCTTGACGTTGCGAAAAATCGTTCTAGGTTCGGCAGCAGCCGCAGCTACAGTATGATTGGGCACACACTGCATAGCATGATTAGCAAATAGCACTACCAAGTTGACATTTCCCAGCCAAATCGTATCGCCGTGATGCAACTCTTGCGCATGGCTAATCAAATTTTGGTTTACTTGCGTCCCGTTTTTACTGCCTAAATCTTCAATCTTCCACACACCATCGGTTGATTTTACTAGCCTGGCATGTTGACGAGAAATTCCCCCAAAAGGCAAATACAAGTTACATTCCGGCAAACGTCCAATTGTGAATTCATCTTGATTCACTGACACTGTTGTTTCCGTATCTCCCTGTTGTAGGCGTAATGTGATTTCAGTCATGAGTGTGATTTGTTTATCCTAGAAGCTGGGAACGCAAAGTGCTAAGTGCTGAGTGCTGAGTGCTGAGTATCAACCCAGCTTTGAGCAATCAATACTTTCCTCATCTATGTGACTAAGGCTATTCTTTTACCTTCTCTTTATGACACTGTTAATGGCATTACGACAACTGTATGTATAACAGGAAACAGAGTACAGGGGAGAGGGGACAGGTGGAAAAATCTTTTTGTGTCCGGATTTGATAATTAGTTTACTGGACTCAGTGCTGAGTGCTGAGTGCGCTTGCCCTGAGCGAAGCCGAAGGGGAGTGCTGAGTAATAAAAAGAATACTCGGCACTTTCGCACTCGGTAAATGCCCCGCCCCTTGTGGTCACTGAGCCTGTCGAAGTGTGGGCGGTCTTTTAACTCAGCACTCAGCACTTTTAACTCAGCACTCTTCATCCAACCCTATGAAGTGCGTCCTACAAGGCTAGCAACAACTGTAGCTAACTCAGTTGGCTCAATCGGTTTAGGCAAATGTAGCTGATAACCTTCTTGTATAGCTCGTGTCCGATCCTCAGCTCTTGCATAGGCTGTTAGTGCGGCTGCGGGAATTTTACCGCCTTGTTCTGGTGGTTGCGATCGCACTTTGCGGATTAATGAGTAACCATCTTCTTCCGGCATGCCGATGTCGCTGACTAACACATCTGGTTGCCACTGTAAAATTATCTGCAAGGCTTCTGGAACTGATCCCACTGCCTGAACTTCGGCTTGGCACTGCTGGAGTACGGTGGTAACAAAGTCACGAGTATCAATTTCATCGTCTACAACTAGCACCCGCACGCCAACAAGGCAGGGAGTTAGGGAAAGACGGGCATCATCTTCTGGCTTGCTGATTGAGTCGGAAATGGCTTGTTTGCTTTGTAATAAAAGCGGTAATTTGACTGTAAAAGTTGCGCCTTGCTCTTGACCCCGACTGTCTACATGGATAGTACCGCCATGTAATTCTACTAAATGACGCACAATTGCTAAACCTAATCCTAATCCGCCATAAGACCTAGTACTAGAACTATCGGCTTGACGAAAGCGGTCAAAAACGTAAGGAAGAAACTCAGGGCTGATACCAATACCTGTATCACTCACTTGGATTTGAGCATAGCTAGTTAGTTGATTTCTCTTCCCTGGTAACCCTTGTTCGTTACCGATGCTTTGGGAAAGTTGAATTTCTACCCTCCCGCCTCTGGGTGTGAATTTGATGGCGTTAGATAGTAAATTCCAGATTATCTGCTGTACACGCTCGACATCACCGGAAACTAAGAATTGAGAATGATCTCGCTGCGATGCGAGTGCGGGAGTCAGGGAAAAGCTTAAATTAATTTCTTTGGCTTGGGCGGCTAATTTGACGGTCTCGATGGCTGACTCAATCAGGGGAATTAAATCGCAAGTACGGACATTGAGATGTAATTTACCGCGAATCATCCGTGAAATATCCAGCAGGTCTTCGATCAGCTGAGTTTGTGCCCTGGCATTGCGCTCGATTGTCTCCATCGCTTTAGCCGTTTGAGTTTCGCTGAGTTTGCGGGCGCGTAGCAATTGCGCCCAGCCGAGGATAGCATTCAGGGGCGATCGCAATTCATGAGATAATATAGCGAGAAATTCATCTTTCATGCGGTTTGCTTCTCGCAGTTGCTCAGTTTGCTGCTGTAAAGAAGCAATTAAACTAGCTCGTTCCATGGCGATCGCTATTTGGTCACATACGGCTTGCATCATGCCTTTTTGATTTTCACTGAAGCGAGAGCGACTGCGGCTGCCAAAGGAAAGAGTACCCAAAAGCTGTTCCTGAGCTATCAATGGATAACTATAATAAGCTGTAATTCCTAAATTCCGAATGAATTTTGTTTTAGGGTCAGTTGATTGCTGGACATTTTCTAAAGATATGGGATGGCGCACCTGGGCTACACTACCACACACTGATTGACCAAACTCTAGCCACTCTACTTCTTTGGCTGTCTCTTCTGAAAAGCCTGTGAAGGATGCTAGCCGCATGATCTGAGAGTTTTCTTCCACTAAATAGTTCAAGTAAACATCTAAACCAATCTGCTCAGCAAGTTTACGGAAGCAACTGTCAATTAATGTCACTGGCTGCTGGCTAGATAGTAAATCGTTGGCGGTATTAAAGAGTAGCTGAAGCCTTCTGTTACCCAATGACAGCGCTTTTTCTATTTCCTTAAGTTTACTGATATCTTGGAACGCCAATACACAGGTAGCTGGATGACCATGCATTGCTGGTAGAGTATCGGCAAATATATGTAAGGAGCGCACACACTCACTTGTGTGCCAGTCTATCTCCAATCCATCCAAACGTTCTCCACGAGCAACCCGCACTCCAGGTATTTGCTCGTTAGGGATGCGATCGCCTGCCGCATTTGTGCAGTAGTATGCTGTGTGATACTCGGCTGCTGGTACACCTTTAGGAAATTCACCCCCAGCTAATTCATCAGCAGCTCGATTAGCAAATGTCACCCGCGCCGTTTCTGGTTCAATAAACAGTAATGGCAACGGCATCATGTTGAGCAAATCTTCCAACCATTTTTGCTGATTATGGATTGCTTCCTCGATCTGCTTACGCTCGGTAATATCTAAAAATGCACCAACACTGCCTCTGCTGTTACCTTCTTCATCAAACAATGGGGCGACAAACTCCAGCAACTTCACAAGTTTGCCATTTTCATGAATGATATCGACTTCAAAATCTAGAACTTCAACACCATGAGATGCTGAGTACTGCATGGGGAGTTCTTCTGGCAACAGTTCCTTACCATCGCGATAAACTTTAAAGTTTGTGGGTCTTTCGTGACTAGGAGCGCTAAGGGAAGCATTATCATTTGGTGATATCCCCAATTGCTGGGCAAAACTGGGGTTGACTTTGATACTTTGACACTGCGGATCTTCGGCAATGCCAATGCCAATAGGAATCACCTGAAACAAAGTTTGTAATTCGGCAACGCGGCGCTGAAGATTTTTGTTAAGTTGTAATATCTGTTCTCTGGCTTGCTTGCGTTCGCTCAAGTCGAGAATAAATGCTACTGATTCTTCTCGTTTTTCTCCTAGCAGCACATAACCAACTAAAACCGGAATCCGCCTGCCATCTTTGTGAATATATTCTTTCTCGTAAGGCGTACAAGCACCGTTGGTAGTTGCCTTAGCTTCGGCGATTCCTTGCTCATCCAAGTATAAATACTCTGGCGGTGTGATATCACTCCAACTTAATCTACCTGCTAGTAGATCCTCTCGTGTGTAACCAATCATCCGCAGAAATGCATCGTTAGCCTCGTGGATACCGCCGTACACGTCGCCAAACTTAATGCCAATGACGTTGGCATCTACAAAACTCCTGAGTTTTTCTTCATAAGCTCTCAGTTTGTTTTGAGCGTCATCATGTTGACGACAGAGGCGTTCAATTACTGCCGAGCTGTGCCAAATAAAAATGGCAAAAATTACAATTAAAATGATGGCAAACAATGATATCGCAAAAGCCGAGCCGTATTGTCCTGCTATTTGACCTTGCAAGATGAACCATCCCAAAACTAATGGTATGGCGATCGCGGCCAGCAATAAACGACGGGCAATTAAGCCGCCGTAAGTCTCACTGATGACTACTTGCATAAATCCTTGGTCTGGACGCGCCCACAGAATGCCCACACAAACCACGGTAAACGTCAGCCCTGTAGGTAATGCCATCAATGTGGTATAGGAGGCCACGCGGGAAAAAAGTTGTACTTTGTAGGCATAGCCGATGAGCACCTGTAAGGAAATCAAAGCGGCTATCAGGGCGAGAATCTGGGCATACCAATAACTCCGGCTAGTTCTCGGATAAGCCAACAGTTCTAAGGCTCTACCCACTAACATCAAGTTCAATGCCGCATTGAATCCCATTCGCCCTGGATGGGATGTAAATAAAGCATTTGCTGAATCCTGAAACAGCAACTCATCAATTCCCAAATTCCAGCCGAAGAAATATTGACTGAGTGTGAGCAAACCAATCAAGGTAACAGCTACTGCACAAATTCTCGAGCAGCGTAAGTAAGCCAGGCGATGCCGAGGAGTAGGCTTTTGATCTGGTTTAGTTTTACTTTGTCCTATTTGCGACAACCACAGCGATATCCCAGCCAGTACAAAACACAGGGCTTCATTGGGTTTCATTGTTACCGGACTGGCATAGCCAAACTGCTTGAGAAGTTTGATGTCGAAATACCAGCCAAATAATACCAAAACACCGACCAAGATCGCGATTCCTGCGGAGCGCTTTGCGAACGCACTGGCAACTTGCGCCACTCGTAATCTCTGTAAGTTTTGCAGTCGCAAGCGGTTGACGTTTAACATTGAGGTTTTTGCCACCTAACTGTCTAGCGTAGTCATGTTGAGTATTTCTTCCGGGCTAAAATTTAGATTATTTGTATTTTAGGCTACTCGCTATTAGCTAGTTTTTTTCTCTACCTATATACATATTTTCTTGTTGCAGAGTTTAGATTAAGAAATAATCGCGAGAAAACAATCTATCTTGGTGCATAATTTCCCAATTTCAGCCTATGTTCCTGTCCATCATCTGGGAAACGCTGCTCCCCAAATCCAACAAGCTCCACAATTATTTCCCGCGATGCAGGTGTCCATGCTCCTTCTCTTGAGCTAATTTCCACGATTGTTTGGTTATTTTCTGTAAAGACATTGATATTTCTCAGGGAAAAATTTTGCTTGTTATATTCAAATGTTTGCCCATCATCTTCAAAAAAAGTGTATTTACCATTACCAGGCCAAACTCGTAACCGGATGTGGTCGAGTGGTTGTTCATCAATATCAATATATTGTGTAACAGGTTGCATGGGGATAATGGCACCGCTACGGACGTAAAGAGGCATTCTTTCTAATGGTGCATGGGTGAGAATGTGGCTTGAACCTGCGTATTCCTCACCAGTCCACCAGTCATACCAAATACCTGCGGGCAAGTAAACAGACCGATGCTCAACCCCAGGGCGGTAGATTGGTGCTGCCATCAGCGATGCTCCTAGTAATACCTGATCATAAAGGGTGTAGGTTTGCGGGTCTTGGGGAAAATGATATAGTAATGGTCTTAAAATCGGTGCGCCTGTTGTGGCTGCTTGCCAAAAAAGATTGTAAATGTATGGTAATAATTGGTAACGCAGATTAATATATTCTCGGCAGATATTCTCCACGCGATCGCCAAATACCCAAGGTTCATGACGAGCAGTAGACAAAGCTGAATGACCGCGCATTAAAGGATACAGCATTCCTATTTGCATCCAACGAGCAAATAATTCTGGTGTAGCGTTACCAGCAAATCCACCAATATCACAACCTACAAATGCTACACCAGAAAGCCCCATATTGCAAAGCATGGGCAAAGACATTTCCAAATGTTCCCACAATGAATGGTTATCTCCCATCCACACAGCAGACCAACGCTGCACACCAGCATAACCTGATCGCGTCAACACAAACGATCGCTTTGTGGGACGATGCCGTTCCAATCCTGTGTAAGCTGATTTAGCCATCATCAAACCATACAAATTATGCACCTCTCCATGAGTCGCATTTTCCCCTTGTGGTGCATCCAAGGGAAACCAAATTTTTTTACCATCATCTCCAAAAGGACGATCATCTATAGCAGGTTCATTCATATCATTCCAAATTCCTGCCACACCAATATCAGTCAAACTTTTGTGTAAATCACCCCACCAGGTACGTACATCAGCACGCAAAAAGTCAGGAAACACAGCTTTATCAGGCCAGACATAGCCATGAAACAAACCACCATCAGCTTTACGTACAAAATAATCGTGGTCTATTCCTTGGTCAAAGACGTGATAATTTGCTTCTGGTTCATACTTTACACCCGGATCGATAATCGTCACTGTTTTAAAACCATCTAATGCCAAATCACTAATCAATTTTTCCGGGTTAGAGAAGCGCTTAGGACTCCAGGTAAACACACGATAACCGTCCATATAATCAATATCGAGGTGAATCACATCACAGGGAATACGGCGTTGACGAAATTCTTGCGCCAGTTCCCGGACAACGGTTTCTGAATCGTAACTCCAACGACATTGGTGATAACCCAACGCCCATTTTGGTGGTAGTGGCATCCTACCAGTTAACTGAGTGTATGTACGCAGAATTTGAGCAGGTTCAGGTCCGTAAATAATGTAATAATCCAATTCACGTCCACGAGTTTCCATCTTCCAGACACCAGGTTGTTCTACACCGACATCGAATTGACTCCAGAAGGTGGAATTCAAAAAGATACCGTAACCCATATCAGGACGCAAAGCCATAAAAAACGGAATGGCTTGGTACATTTCATCAGTCAAAGCATTGTAATCTAAAGCATCAACTGTCCAGTTAGTTTTGACTTCATTGAGTTTATCAAGAAAGCCTGTACGTTCACCAAAGCCATAGAAATGTTCATCGGTAGCAATTTTTTTCCATCCAGCAACTGCACCCATCCGCCAACTCATACCCATGTCTGCATCTTCAGCAAATGGACGATTAGCTTTGTCAAAGCAAGTAATTTGACATTTTTGCCGTTGGACACGAACACAAATCTGTGCTGTTTCTATTTCTACCGTTGCTTCAGTTTCCCGTACCTCAAAAGGTACTGTTGTCCATTCTGCATCATCCAATGCTACCGCCCAAGCACGACGGGGCATAAATTCTCCCGTTGGTGCTAACCGCACACGAATTAAATTAGCAGCAAGTATGCTGATAGTAAGAAGTGCATCACCACAAGCAAAACTGATAGTGCTTGCACTCTTATTGACAGCTTGCACCATCCCCATGCTTGTCCAAGGTTGGTGAGTTACTGGTAGTTGACCGAAATATTGTGGCATATAGACTCAAACAAAGTTGACTTTCAGTAGTGGTTCTCAAAAATTTAGAAAAATCTCAATATATTTTAGTAAAATCAAAATCTTGAAAAAAAAGTCACGGATCTTCTTCATTGAGGATCGCCATGCTTCGCGATCGCTAATATTAATAAATATTTTTCCACAACTTAAAGAAGGAAGTGCTGTTGGAGTCAGAAGGAAAATTAGTGGTGGTTACTGAGCGGCTCGAGTGACTTGTAAAGTAGATTTTAAGCTCTATCGCTATGCAGATATTTTACTAAAAATGCCAGGCTATGCTAATATAGCAAGCTGTCATCAAAATGTGGGTAATATTTAGTTCTCTAGCGAGGAGAGAAGTCAGCACGTTAGGATTTTTACAGAACTTAAATTGCAACCCGCTATGGAAAAGGCAACATTTGGTGCTGGCTGTTTTTGGAGTGTCGAGGCAGCATTTCGCCAACTAAAAGGGGTAAAATCGACTTCAGTCGGCTACATGGGCAGAAGTAGCGCAGCAGTCAAAAGCAAAACTGCAAATGTCCGGCAAATTTGATAAAAATATTGTCACAGAAATCAAACCTGCTAGTGAATATTATTTAGCAGCAGCAGAGTATCAGCAATATTTTGAGAAGAAAGAGCGACATTGATTGAGTGCTGACGCTGAGGAAATATTTTCATCTTCACTTGCAGCAAAAACAAAAAACATAACTTGCGATTAAAATTTTTTAATTGAGAAAATGCTAGAGATAGAGCCAAATTTAGGCGATAGTTATTTAGAAGATATCTGCCCCGGTGGTAGTGACCCCAACTGTTTTGATTGGCAAGAAGCATGGTATCCTGTCCACTACCTCGATGACTTGGATAAATCGAAACCAACTCCTTTTACGCTGTTGGGTAAAGATATTGTGATTTGGTGGGACAGACAAACCCAGTCTTGGAAAGCTTTTGTAGACCAATGTCCTCACCGTTTAGCACTGCTTTCCGAAGGTAGGATTAACGACGATGGGCTGTTAGAGTGTCCTTATCACGGTTGGTCTTTCTCTGGAGATGGTAACTGTCAACACATTCCCCAACAAGTTGCAGGCGGAACAGCAGAGACTTCTCAACGAGCTAGCGCGACATCTTTACCCACCACGGCACGCCAGGGACTATTATTTGTATTCGCCGGCAAACCAGAAAATGCTGCAAACACCAAAGTTCCTGTGATTGAGCCGTTAGTAGAATCTCCTGAGGGATGGGTAGTAATCAACACATTTAGAGATTTACCTTACGATGCCCTAACACTTTTAGAAAATATCCTTGACCCCAGCCATGTATCCTTTACACATCACAAAACAGTAGGTAATAGAAAGAATGTAGCACCTTTAGGACTAGAGGTAATTGAATCTGGAAAACAGGGATTCCAAGGCATTTGGCAGCAAGGTTTAAAACCAAATCAAACGGGAAAACTATCCACAACCTTCGTCGCCCCGGCTTTAATGTGGCATGATATCAACTCCCAGCGTGGCAGAATCTTGACTGTTGTTTATGCTACACCTATCCGTAAGGGAGAGTGTCGTTTATTTGCGCGTTTTCCCTTTAAGTTTCCCACTAAACTACCAGGTTTCTTGATTAAGCTCAGACCACGTTGGTATTACCACATGGGACAAAATGGTGTTTTAGAAGATGACCAAATTTTTCTGCACTATCAAGAACGTTATCTAGAAGCTAAGGGGGGCAGTCCTAATTTTACCAAGGCGTTCTACCTACCTACCAAAGCAGACACTTTTGTTTTTGAATTGCACCAGTGGGTAAACCAGTACAATGCTGAACCATTCCCAGGGCAGAGTTTGCCACCACCAAGACCTAAAGAACATCTGCTAGAAAGGTATCATTCACATACAGTCAAGTGTGCCAGTTGTAGAGATGCGCTGGCTAGAATTCAGCAGATGAGGTTTTGGTGTGGAGTTTTAGCAGTCTTGGCTTTAGTAAGTATTCCAATTCTGAGTTTATATTTTGATACCACATCTACTGTAGCAGTTGTCATTGAGACAGTAACACCTCTAGCTTTTGGGGCAGCATGGTTAGGACTGAGTAAACTGCAAAAGCAATTTTACGAGGGGAGAACTGTACCGCCGCGTAATTTACCAGAGTAAGGGAGATGAGGGAGACAAGGAGACATTTGATTTCCCCATTTCCTATTCCCTATTCCCCAAAGCGTGTTTTTGCAAATCCTCTAGAGAGCAAACCTCCAAGGCTCTGGCGTGGGTAGCTGAAAGTATAACAGGTGGAGCAACGCCAGCTTCTAGAGCTTCTTGCCAACGCGCTGCACATAAACACCAGCGATCGCCTGGACTCAATCCAGGAAAATTAAATTGGGGTACAGGTGTGCTAAGGTCGTTACCCTGTAATTTAGTAAACTCTAGAAATGCTGGCGTCACTTGGGCGCAAACAACGTGCATCCCAAAATCTTGACCACCAGTGTTACAAAATCCGTCGCGGTAATACCCAGTCATGGGAGAAGTGCAGCAAGCTTCTAAGTTTGTGCCTAGTACATTTTTAGCTTCTACCATATTCAATTCCTGATGTTTCCGTAATTTTAAGATTCTCGTAATACGTAGCCTACGCCGCGCACTGTTTGAATGAGACGCTTTTGACTTTCATCTTCAATTTTTAGGCGTAAGTAGCGAATGTACACTTCTATGACATTCGATTCACCCATAAAGTCGTAACCCCAAACATTTTCCAAAATTTGTTCGCGGGTTAATACCTCGCGTGGGTGTTCCATTAAGTACTTTAATAATTCAAATTCCTTCATGGTCAAGTCAATTGTCCGCCCGTTATGTATAGCGCGACGGGTAGCTATGTCTAAAACCAAATCCCCAAAGCGTAACTGTTCTGTAGTATCGACATCAGGTTTTAAATACAGGCGAATCAATTTTAAAAAATCTTCTGGGCGATAAGGCTTGAGGACGTAATCATCAGCCCCAGCTTCTAAACAGGCTACGCGATCATCTACTGTATCCCTTGCCATCAATACCAGCACAGGGGCACACATTCCCGCACTTCTGATATTTTTACACAACGAGAGTCCTGATTCTCCTGAGAGCATCCGGTCTACAACAATTAAAGCAGGCTGGCGATCGCGACAGTATTGCAAACCGCTTGCGGCATCATGAGCCATAAGCGGCTCATAACCGGCTTCTTGCAAATCAAAAGCTAGCTGACTTGCTAAACTCTCATCGGTTTCAATTACCAGAACACAGGGACTGTGAGCAACTGTCATAACAATTTGGAATTTTGGATTGGGGATTTGGCATTATCTAAACGTTCCTAAAACAGTCTATCAATCAACTAGAGGAACAATTACAGGCTTTTACTAATGGACGAATCCTGAATTAATACCTTACCTCAAGTTTTTGAGTAGGATCGGGAATCAGCCATTTAAGTTCTCGGGTGCAAGTTTAATCACTAATTCCCAATTCCATCCTTATACCAGCAATTCTGGAAGAAAATCACTAAACAAGGAAAAAGAAAGATTTTTTCACCAATGCCCATTTTTTAAGGTAATTCTACCGAAGTAGGTTTAGCGATATGTGGTAGACCCCAACCGAGTTTTTCTCGTAAAATGCGGAAAAATTCCGGTGGTTGCAAGCGGATGAATTTGACACTGTAGTGCGATCGCTCTAAATATACCCGATCCTCTGGGAAGATATAGCACCCTCCGTTACCATCTACCACCATCACTAATCGAGGGATATTGACTGGGTAAATGTTGACTGTTTCCGTATCAGGAAACACTAATGCTCTCGAAGCCAGGGAATGAGGACAAATCGGTATTAACTGCAATACGGGTACCCCAGGAGCCACTACTGGCCCACCAGCACTCAATGAATAAGCTGTAGAACCAGTTGGTGTAGAAACTATTACACCATCTGCGGCAATATCTACTGGCGCATGTCGCCCTACAGCAATTTCAAAATGGCACATCGAAGTTAATGGTTCTCGATGCAAAACCATTTCGTTTAAGCACAAAGCTTCCCACAGCACTGCATCTCCCCGAAATACTTTGACGGTGAGCATGGCTCGTTCTTCGATTTCATACTCTCCCGCCATCGCTTGCTCTATGGCTTGAGGCAGTTGATTCAGATAAGTTTCCGTCAAAAATCCCATGTGACCGGTATTCACTGTGAGCAGTGGGATACCACGGGAGGCTACTTGACGCGACGCTGCTAAAACAGTGCCATCTCCCCCTAGTACCACGGCAAACTTCATTTCTGAATCAAAACCAGGGGGCGTTAGTCCTTCAATTGGGGTGTGGCAGATGGGACTCTCTGGATTAGAGTAGCCCAATATGCCACCAATACTCGTAGTGATACATACATTCCAACCGGCTGCGGTTAGCTTGTCTTTTAGTTCGATAGCGATGCGACCCGCTATCGGTTTAACGTCATTGTAGATAATGCCTGCTTTCGGCACACTTAAATATCCAAATTTAGGCGATGCTCTGTCTTATGTAATCGTGACATATTTTGGACAATGTAGTCATTAGTCTCAAAAAAATCGGTGGGAATTCCATCTTTTTCCGAGGAGTGAGGGAAGCAACTAATGACCAATGACTAATGATTTTATTGACTATTGACTTTGGAAGACTGTTTAAAAGGAGTTTTTTTGGGTTTCTGATTTTTATTTTTGGATTTATTTTTCTCGTAGTCTAGCTCTTTGAGCTTCTTCATAATTCGACTAAAGTACTCTTGCAGGTAGCTTTCGAGAGTGGTGGTTTGTTGCTGGTCTAATCCAAAGACTTGATATACTTCATCCATTGAAGCATTTAACGGTTTACCACTGGCTAATACTTCTGTAAACTCCAGTCTGTCGGCAACGTTCCATCCCCACTGAAAGAAGCGGATAATGCGGCGGATAGTACGCAGTAGGTTAATCGGCATGCGTGTGATTCTGGCTTCTCTACCAGATAGACGCTCGCACAGGCTAATGATTTCTTCTGCACTCCAAGCCCGAGTTCCCACTACAGGGAAAGCTTGTTTTTCTGTTTCTGGCACACTCAAAGAGCGGATAGCAAACTTAGCAATGTCTTGAGTGTCCATATAGGCAATAGGCGAAGAATTACCAGTCACCCACACTGGTTGGTTTTCTAAAATGGGTATGCCATATTGACCGATTAAGCCTTGCATAAAGCCAGCTAAACGTAGAATTGTATAATTTATGCCAGACTCAGCTAAAAATAATTCTGTACACCGCTTAATTTCCATCAGTGGTACTTGTGGATACTTCTCGGCATCAAGAATAGAAAAGAATATAAAACGCTCTACACCAGCAGTTTTCGCCGCTTGAATTAATGCCACCTGACCATCCCAGTCTACTTGTTTAATAGTCAGTGAATCAGTAGCACGAGATGTCGCAGCATCGATGACTGCGGTGACACCTGCTAGCGCTTCTGTGAGACTTTGGGGGTTACACAAATCTCCTCGGACTAATTCTGCACCCCATTCTTTGAGAAAGGCAGCTTTTTTGGTACTCCGGACAAGACAGCGCACCTTATACCCCTCATCGATAGCACGACGAGCCACTTGTCTTCCTAAGGTGCCAGTGGCACCGACGATTAATAAAGTCATGAGGGTAGTAATAAATTTTTAAGTTTTATGAAAAGAATCTTAACAGAATTATCTCTGTAAACAAAAGTTTACTTTTTTTTAATGAACTCAATTGATACAGAGAACCTATGGGAAAAAGCGTTGTCCGGAAAACGGACACGCTATTTTTCCAGACAAACTCGATAAAACGAGTTTCACAGCTAAGTTATGAAAGAGGGACTGGGAACTAAGAACTGGGATTTTTACTCAGCACTTAGAAAAGCACTTTCAAGTCAGAGAAATTATTCCTCTGCACCCTGAATTTTCAGTAACAAAGCACCTAAGGCCCAACCCACGAAGATTAAACCGAAAGACAACAGAGCTGCATTTAAAATTTCGCCGCCCATTGGTGTGATTCTCCTTTGCGAATAGTTAACTTAAGGTCATTTTAAAGGTTGCCCTTGAGATTTCCTGGATATGGGGCTGTTTCATTCAATTGCGAATTGCGAATTGCGAATTGGTTTCATGTCTACCAAGTGCCTGAGGCAGACTCAGGTAAAATAGCTCTACCAGAAGCTCTACAACGGCTACTTTTGGATTAGACCTGTGTAAATAATTCTAAACTAGTTTTATGGCTAATCCCTAAACTAGGAATATGGGAGCAGCCTGACAAATATGTATCAACTTAATCATCACCAGCTAGTAAATTCACATCTATCACATCGCCCACGCTTGGCGCTAACACTGGGAGATCCGGCGGGAATTGGGACAGAAGTCATTTTAAAGGCTATAGCAGATCCAGCCGTTAGTCAAAACTGTAACTTGACAGTGGTAGGTAATAGAGACCTACTGCTAAAGACTTATCAACAGCTAAATTTGTCTGAGAATTTAGCAAATTCAGATCATCTGCAAATTATTGATGTGCCAGTAGATAGAGAAATTGCCAGTCAAATACTCATTGGTACGGGTAATGCGGCGAGTGGTGCGGCTAGTTTTGCCTACATGGAATGTGCGATCGCCCAAACACTGGCTGGTGAATTTGATGGTATTGTGACAGGCCCCATCGCTAAATCTGCTTGGAAAGCCGCAGGATATCATTATCCAGGACAAACGGAACTTTTAGCTCAAAAATCTGGTGTTGACCGCTTTGGCATGTTATTTGTAGCGCGATCGCCTCATACTGGTTGGATACTCCGCACTTTACTGGTTACCACACATATTCCCCTACGTCAAGTAGCAGACACACTGACACCGCAGTTGTTGACGAAAAAATTAGATTTGTTGGTAGAGTGTTTAGAGCAAGATTTTGGGTTAGAAAACGCCAGAATTGCGATCGCGGGTTTGAATCCCCACAGTGGCGAACAGGGACAACTAGGACATGAAGAACAAGATTGGTTAATTTCTTGGTTAGAACAAGAACGACAAAATCGCCCGAATTTACAGCTAGATGGGCCAATACCACCAGATACAATGTGGGTTAAGCCTGGTCAAGCTTGGTATAGTAATTCGCCTGTGCAAAATCCCGCCGATGCGTATTTGGCGCTTTACCACGACCAAGGCTTAATTCCCGTGAAACTGATGGCCTTTGACCGCGCCGTTAATACTTCTATTGGTTTGCCGTTTGTGCGTACCTCACCAGATCATGGCACAGCTTTTGATATTGCCGGTCAGGGAATTGCTGATGCTACAAGTATGAAAGCCGCAATCCAGTTGGCAACTGAGTTGGTTAGTCACAGGCTAAGAGTAACTCTTGCTAGATAAATAACACACCAAATCAACATTCAAAATTGGACTACCATAGCTAAGTATTTGAATTCTCAGCTGATCAAGACCCTATGACCACAGTTACATCGCAAGAAATTGCCCTGTTTCGTTCTCAATTAGCAGATGACCCCAGAGCGATGGAAGCGCTGGACTTAATTGAGGATTGTGACGGAGATTTAGAAGATGCAGCAATGACACTGGCTATCCGGGCGGGACAGGAACCAGGAATGACTAATTCAGAATGGTTAGATGCTTTGGCTAGAAAATGGCGTGCTGTCATTTGTGAACAAGAATATCGGGAAGATTTACTCAATAACTCTTTTGTGAGGATGATGGAACATCTCAAAACAATGCCGACATTTCCTAAAATTTTGGCAACGCCAGTTTTAATATATATTCTCAAACAAGGCGTAAATAATTTTTGTGAGCCGCTAGATTCGCTAAAGTGATAGAAAAAAGTGCTTTTTTCCTGAGTGAAAACCAAGAGAGAAATTAGGTACAAGATTGATTCACCCTACACTGATAAGCTGTTAATTAAGAACTTTTATCAAACAACTGTTATTTAATCAATGAATTACCTTGTTGCCGTATTGCCAGACCGCATCCAAGCCGAAGCCGCTTACTTAGCTTTAGAAAAAGAGGGCATTAACAGTACTATCCTGGGTAAAGGTTATAAAACTGCTGACGAGTTTGGCTTGATTGACCCCAAAGAGCAAGCCAAAAAGCAAGCACAGCTCATGGCATTCTGGCTAGTACCATTCGGCTTTTTTGCAGGCTTTACCTTTAGTCTGATCACAGGTCTAGATACTTTTGCTTGGGCAGGTGAAATTGGTAATCATATTGTTGGGGGACTACTGGGCGCTGGTAGTGGTGCTATGGGTAGTGTGGTTGTCGGTGGCGGAATTGGCTTAGTTGTGGGTAGTGGCGATGCTCTACCCTACCGCAACCGCCTAGACATGGGCAAATACATCCTTGTCGTTCAGGTTTCTGAAGCCATTAGTCGGCAAGCAACACGCATATTACGTAAATTCGAGCCAGAAAATATCCAGGGTTATGCTGACACAACTAGCGTTTAGTTAATGAACTATTCTTTACAAATTACAACACACCGCCTTGAATTACTGCCCTGTTCTTTGGAGGTGGCTGAAGCTGCTACGGCAAAGAATAAATTACAAGTAGAAAAGCTTTTAGGAGTCAGGGTTCCTGATGAATGGTATGCCTCTGAGGTGTTAGATTTTTTACCAGTTTATGCTCAGATGCTGATAGATGATCCATCCCAGCTAGGTTGGGGTGTGTGGCTAATGATTCATATTGATGATGCTACCCTGATTGGTGATTTGGGATTTGGTGGCAAACCCGATGAGCAAGGAACTGTAGAAATGGGTTATGAAGTGCTATCGACTTATCGCCAACAGGGATATGGATTTGAAGCAATTCAAGCCTTGGTTGATTTTGCCTTTACTCAGCCGGAACTGAAAAGAATTATCTCTCATTCCCCTGATGATCATGCTGCTTCGATTCGCATTTTAGAAAAACTGGGAATGCAACAAATTGATAGAAATGAAAATATCTGGAAATGGGAACTAAAATTAGAATCAAGACAGATTTAGCATGATAAGTTTTTAACTTTGAGTTAAAAAATAACTAATAATTTTTGAGAATGTTGCCAAGAGAAGAACTATTAAAGGGTGTTGAAAATCGAGATAGTGTAGCTCGTGTAATTGATCAAGCAGAGCAAGCGATTAAAACTTGGGAAGTAGTTTTGACAGATTTCCTATCTCCGCCAGAGTTGGCAGAAATTCAGCGAGTGTTCAATCGGTTGACAGAAGTGCAATTGGTGATGTGGGGTGGCTATCCCCAAGCAGAACGCCAAAGAATAGCGATCGCTCGTGCAGAAATTCCCCTAGATCAATCTCAAGTCGCCCTTGTCGCCCTGGAAATTGCTGGTAATTTTCTCTTTGATACCGCCACTCACCGCGACTTTTTAGGCGCAATGCTGGGAACGGGAATTGTTCGCGAAAAGACAGGAGATATCATTGTTCTGGGAGAACGGGGAGCGCAGGCGATTGTCGCTCCAGAATTGGCGGAATTTTTAGCCATGAGTCTGCAACAAGTGCGATCAGTGCAGGTGAAAACCCAGCCGATTGAAATCACCGAGTTAAAGATTCGGGAACCCAAGAAAAAAGAATTAACTACAGTAGAAGCGTCTTTGCGGTTAGATGCGATCGCCTCGGCTGGGTTTAGTATGTCCCGCAGCAAAATGGTTAATTTAATCGATGGTGGTGATGTCCGTGTTAATTGGAAAGAAGTCAGTCAATCTAGTTTTCAGGTGAAATCAGGCGACTTAATCGCTATTCGTAGTAAGGGACGTTTAGAAGTCGGGGAAATTGCAGTTACTAAAAAAGATCGTTATCGAGTTCAACTGACAAGATATATGTGATAGGGAACAGGGGACAGGGAAATTAATGCGTATAGTTAATTTTGTCTGAGTACATATCTTATGTAATGAAAATACTATCGCCAGCCACTTTTACCAAACACCGTATACTCTGGGCTGTTTTGCTCTTGAGTACGGGACTATTAATAACTTTAGTGCTTTCTCTGTCTCAAGGAGCAGTACCCTTAACCGTCTCGGAATTTTGGCAGGCGATGCTCCACAAAGGCGATCCCATCAAACAAACAATAGTCTGGGATTTGCGTCTCCCGCGTATTGTCGCTGCGCTGATCGTTGGTGCAGCCTTGGGAATGTCAGGCGCGCTATTGCAAGGAATGTTACGCAATAGCCTGGCTGACCCATTTATTTTAGGGATTTCCGCCGGTGCAGGACTGATTGTGATTGTGATGATCGTTTTGCAAGTATTCCCGATAGCGATTCCTTTAGCTGCATGGATAGGCGCAATTTTAACTTCAGCTATTGTCATTTTGCTTGGTCGTGCTGGGTCGGGAATTTCGGTGGAACGGTTGATTTTAGGCGGGGTTGCAGTGAGTTCTTTATTGGGTGCAGTGCAAACTACATTACTTCTATTAGCTGAAGATGGTCAAATTCAAATTGCTTTGAGTTGGCTAGTTGGGAGCTTAAATGGCAGGGGTTGGCGAGAAATTTCTACAGCTGGCCCTTATATTCTTGTCGCCTTACTGGGGGGATGGCTACTGGCGCGATCAGTAAACGTGCTGGCCTTGGGAGATGATTTAGCTGTAGGTTTGGGAGTTTCGTTAACGCGATCGCGCCTATTAATTGGTGGTGTTGCCACTTTATTAGCGGCGGGTGCAGTTAGTATCTGTGGTTTAATTGGGTTTGTTGGTTTGGTTGTACCTCACGGTGTCCGCCTCATCGTCGGTACAGATCACCGTTTTGTTTTACCACTTTCAGCGCTAGCGGGTGCTTGGCTACTCACCTTTGCAGATTTACTTTCTAGACTAGGAGCAGTGGAATTACCAGTAGGTTCTGTTACTGCCTTACTAGGTTCACCTTTATTTATCTGGTTACTGTATCGTCGTTCTGCTGGTTTGAATAAACTGTAGCAATCACATGCGTAAAATTCCATACTCATGATGTATTTAGCATAAGTCTCGACGTTTGCCACTCCAGCCATATGTACAGTTACAATCAGTCGATCTGTCAACCCAAAGATATATTTATAGAGCAACAGCTATCAATAATCGGGTTAATATGCTAATTTTTGAGAGAATTCTCCCAAAAATTAATATGTACCAGAAAATCAAAGCAAACTGAAGCTTTGGAAGCATATAGCTGCGCTTACCGCGTTGCAAAAAAAATGGATAAAGTCGAGCTTCAGCAGCAAGGAAACAAAAATTTTGACCAGTTGAGTTTCTACTCTGTTTTGCAACGCTTTCCACCTCTTGACTTGAAGTGGTTTTGAATTAGTTAGTTTTACTTTCCTTCAATACTTGGTCTAGGAGGTTTCTGGCAGGTTGTGCTTTAGCTAAGGCTGCTTGATGGTCGCTATAAGCACGAGTGAGGCGAGAAAGACCACTCACGCCTGTTTTGAGTTGCTCAAGCTCATCTCCAGCAAGTAGTTCTCCATCCAGCATCCGCCCAATCAAAGGTTTGATGTCACCCACTTCCTGCCGAATTTTTTGCAGCTTTTCTACACTACTCAGTAAAGTTTTGAGTGAGTTCAAAATGCTGTCAATATCTTGCACATCCGCCACTAATTCATCCTGTTCTTCAATTTCTACCGTATCTTGAATGTCTGACACTATAGGCAATTCTTGTGCAGATGCTTCAGTTTTTACCCCGTTTGACCGTGCCATTAATGCTTCCTCAAAGAATATTTCCCAGTGTATCGCTGTTCTCAACTTACCGGAGACATTATTAGGAACTTAAATTTTAACTAGCAAATAGTCAACAAGGCTGTTGAGATTGTGTTTGATGACATCTGGATACACAGCATCAATTGTTGTTTACAGGACAGGTGCATGGAAATAAGTTTGGCGATCGCCTACGCTTATACTACTCACAAATAGGCATGATGCTTGATTGAGTATGAAGATTTTGCACAAAAATGTAGTTTTGGCTGAACCTCTAGCCGAGGCATATTTTAGTTAGGAATGATTTTCCAGGGGATTAGCAATGTATGTAAATGATGGCTCAGAATTCCAAGGGCCACGTTCATCTTTACCATTGCCATCGGTAGATAGGTTGTAATAGAGAGCAACAGTTTCATCAGGCTGAATATTGCCAAAGAGTGGGTCTGTCAATTTACCCAATGAATCGAGAGCCTTCATAAACATTTGTGTATGAGAGATTTCTCGTGTTAAAAGATGAACTAAGGTCTCTTTTGTTCCTTGATCAGTTGCTAGCTTAATTAATTCTTCGTAAGTCTGACGAGCGCCAGCTTCTGCTGCAATATTAGCTCTTAAATCCCGCACTACATCTCCACCTTCATTCAAGTAATTTGCCGTCCAAGCACTACCTTGACTATCTAGAAAGTGTGGGCCCATACCTCGGACTGCAAAGAGAGTGCTTTTATATGCCTCTGTTTGATCCACATTTTTGGTATGACCTTCGATGAGTTTACCAACCATCTCTAGGTGACTAAATTCCTCCATGGCAATATCTTGGAGCATGTCACGAATCCCCGCATTTTCTACATGAAAGGATTGTACCCAATATTGTAAAGCTGCTGAGAGTTCTCCAGTTGCACCGCCAAACTGCTCAAGAAGTAATTGAGCAAAACGAGGGTCAGATTCAACAATATTTACAGCATGAATAGGTTCTTTTTTGTGGTAAAACATACAAAATTCCTAAAAATGTTCTCAATGCAAATTAATTGTCTTTATGGCAATTAGTTTGACATTTTTTAAGTTCTTCTCTTCAGTTCGACAAACTAAGAATGCGCTTGAGATACTACTTAAAATACTTAAAGTAGTATCGATGCGTTAGTTTAAACAGATTAACATCTAGCGGGGGAGAACGTCGCAATTCCCGAAGCTTGTAAGATTAGTGTGTGAGAAGATTTAGCAGGCACGTTTCTCATCTCACGCTCGCTAGGTGCTAATTTAAATTAGGCGCTACGACTTCTGGTCAACAAGCCCCACAGGTAAATAGCAATGATGGAACCAATAACTGCGACAAAAAGACCTGGAATACTTAAACTAGCGGCAGTAAGTTGTAGTGACCCGGTTTGCAGTAATGTAAATAAACTACCTCCGACAAATGCACCGATAATACCCAAAATCATGGTTGAAAGAATTCCGCCATCTTGAGAACCGGGATAAATTGCTTTACCGATCGCACCAGCTAATAATCCTAAAATGGCCCAAGCAATAAGGTTCATAATACCTCCTCAAAAAATTCAACTGTATTCAGGTTATCAACCATTCTTCATAATCGTTTCTACCAGCCGAGGGAGATATTAAATCCAAAAGATAGATAAAAAAATTGGGTGTTAGTTGTTTGAATTCACTAGAATATTTTATATTTTTTTAATTAAACAAAATAAGCTTAGGTATTAGCTAAAATCAATTGTTTAAATAAGGAAGTCCTGTTGGAGTCAGAAGTCAGAAGGAAAATTGGTGGGGATTTAAACCCACCACCAATTGCAGTTCACCACATCTATGATTTGGTGGGGGATTTAAACCTGTTTAGCAAGAAGAAAGAAGGAACAAGTCTTCTTTCTTCTTCAGCTTTGTGTTTCGTTTTTGCAAAAATGGGGATGCTTCCTGAGTAAATTAAATAATTTTGATGCTTTTCTTAGGGTAATTGGTGATGATTGGACTTTGCCATAATTACCAATTACCAACTTTTTTAAGACAATCATATTTGGCAAGTCTTAATTGCCATTCTTAGCTTAAATTGCACGTGAAAACTGTTTATCTGGGAACTGATTGTGAGTATCAAATTTTACAGCAATATTTCTGACTAGTAACCTACCGATATCTGTGATCTGGATGTGGTTGGTTGATATCCTCAGTAATCCGTCAGCTTCTAATGGCTCTAATGCTTTTAATTCAGGGGAAAAATATTGATCGAAACTGATGTGATATTTCTTTTCAATATCTCGCTTATTGAGATGAAAGTGAGACATGATCGACATAATTACATCTCGTCTAATCATGTCATCTTGAGTAAGTTTGATGCCTTTACTAATCGGTAAATTATCTTTGGCGATCGCCTGATAATAATCCCTTAACTGCTTGTGGTTTTGGACATAAGCATCATTTAGCATACTGATGGATGTAGCACCAAAGCCCAATAATTCTGTTTCCGCGTGGGTGGTGTAACCTTGGAAGTTGCGCTGGAGGGTGTGACCTCGTTGGGCGATCGTTAGTTCGTCGTTGTATTTGGCGAAATGATCCATGCCAATGAATATATACTTATTATTTGTCAGTTCCTCAATAGTCATTCTTAAAATTTCCAACTTTTCCTGCGGTTTAGGCAATGCTTCTTGCGGAATATTTTTTTGTGCTGGCTTCATCCACGGTACATAGGCAAAGTTAAAAACCACAATTCGATCAGGGTCTAATGCCATCGTCTTATGCAGTGTATCTCGAAATGTTTGCAGGGTTTGATGAGGTAAACCATAAATTAGGTCTACATTCACACTTTCAAACTTGGCTGCTTTGATCCAACTCATGACATCAAACAGCATCTCTTCTGGCTGAACACGATTCACAGCCACTTGCACTTGGCGATTAAAATCCTGGATACCAAAACTAATGCGGTTAAAACCAATTTCTCTCAGAAAAAAAATATAGTCTTGATCAACGTAGCGGGGATTAATTTCAATGGAGATTTCAGCTTGTGGATCGATGGTGAAATATTGGGTGATGTGTTTCCACAAAAATTTTACTTGATTGTGATCTAAGTAGTTGGGTGTACCACCACCCCAATGAATTTGCAGCACTTTTCTCTCTGGATTGATCAAAGCTGCCATGTTCTTGATTTCGCGAACCAAATGCTCCAAATAAGGTTTGGCAATCTCTTTATTATTAGAAATTACTGTATTACAGCCGCAGAAGTAGCAGGCACTCTGACAAAAGGGTATATGGAAATACAAAGATAGGGGCGATTTTCTGTGGTTTGAGGCGGCGATCGCGGCTTGAAAATCAGTTGGGGTGAATTCTGTAGTTAACTCTGTAGCGGGTGGGTAACTTGTGTATCTAGGTGCAGGAGTATCATACTTTTTGATCATATCCAGATCAAATTTGACGCTAGGCAGAACAAAAACCATTAAAACCTCCGAGTGAATGTGGGAAAAGGGGATGAGGGAATGGAGACGTAACTAATGTTTTATGCCCATGTCATAAATCCCACATTTTCTGCCACATTATGAGCTTTTTGAATGCCAGAGCGCAGTTTAACGGCTAGATTGCTACTCATTTGTTGCTTCCTTCATGTTCAAGCGCAAGGTTTCTAGGCAGTCACCAACTCAGGATGGCTGCCAATAACAGTGAATTTCCGAGCTAGAGGATTGTTATTCTGGATTTAGAGAGGATCTGCATCAATCTATCCAGCAAATACCATTGCCAATACAGATCCCAGCTATTTTTATTTTTCTCTCATAAAATTATTTAACTATCAATATTTGTATAACTATAAAGCTATTAATATTTCTTTATATTTTGCTGTTTTCACTGAAAATGCTGGCAAATCACAGGGGAAAGTTGATAGTTGGAAAAATGGCCAAATATTTATGCGTAGGTACTTAACCCTGATTCAACCAGACGATCAGGTTATCTAGCGAAAATAGCTTTTCAATAATTTAACTGATGTGCTGCCATAACATTTCATGTTTATATAGCTATTAAAAGATAAAACGATGAAAGCAGTCTCATGGTTAAGTCTCTCGAAACCCCAGAGCCTCAGTTGCTGAAACCAGGTATTAAAGCGCCTGTTCAGGAAACATTATTAACACCCCGCTTCTATACCACTGACTTTGATGCGGTGGCAAATTTAGATATTTCGGCGCATGAAACTGAGTTGCAGGCGGTTGTCGAAGAGTTACGCGCTGACTATAACCGCCATCACTTCGTGCGCGATGAAGAATTTAAGCAATCATGGGATCACGTTGATGGAGAAAAACGCTGTGCTTTTATTGATTTTTTAGAACGTTCTTGCACCTCAGAATTTTCTGGGTTTTTGTTGTTCAAAGAACTATCACGCCGACTCAAAGACCGAAATCCCCTGTTGGCAGATGCCTTTAATTATATGGCGCGGGATGAGGCACGCCACGCAGGATTTCTCAATAAATCGATGGCAGACTTTAATCTTTCTCTAGACTTAAGCTATTTAACCAAACATCGCACATATACCTTTTTCCCCCCTGAGTGGGTAATTTATACAGTTTACCTATCGGAAAAAATTGGTTACTGGCGCTATATTTTAGTGCATCGCCACATGCAGGAAAATCCCGAATACCAGTTTTATCCGCTCTTCCGCAAATTTGAGAGTTGGTGTCAGGACGAAAATCGGCATGGAGATTTCTTCAAAGCACTACTGCGATGTCTGCCGACAAGCCGCTCCGCGTCTACGCTGCCTCAGTTGTGGAACAATTGGAGAGCTAGGTTATGGGTGCGTTTCTTTTTACTAACGGTATTTGTTACCCATACAATCACAGTATTTGAACGCGCAACATTTTATGAAGCCATTGGCATACACCCGCGCAAATACAATAACAGAGTAATTCAAGAGACAAATAAAACCTCTGCACGGGCATTTCCCCTTATCTTGGATACTAACCACCCAGCCTTTTTCTGGCGATTAGAACAGTGTTTCATCAACACTGAGAAATTGACAAAGATTAAACAGAGTAATCATCCAAAGATTGTCAAGTTCTTTCAAAGAATACTTCCCGTTTTCTCCATAATTTCCCATATGTTGCGACTTTACCTGATCAAACCCATTAATGCCGAATCAATCCGAGAAACAGTTTGTTAAAGGGAATAAAACTTGGGGAACACCGGAAAATAAATAAAGTCGAGCTAAGATATTAGCTACTTACCCTGCCTGAGATACTTTGGACGACAAGGATTACCCCAACACACCTGTCCAGCAGGCATATCAGTAAAAACACTACTACGAGCGCCAATTACAGCATTAGCACCAATCTCCACTCCTGGCCCCACAAAACAATCTGCTGTTATCCATGCGCCATTACCAATAGTGATACTCGCTGTTTTCAACCCAAAAGCAGGGTCTCGGATATCATGACTACCAGTACATAAATAACTTTTTTGGGATATGACGCAGTGTTCACCAATGCGAATTTCATCCAAACTATATAAAACTACATCATCGCCAATCCAGCTGTAGTCACCAATAGTTACTTTCCAGGGGTAAGTAAAGCGGGCAGTAGGTCGAATTAATACACCTTTGCCAATTTTCGCGCCAAATAGTCGTAGCAGACTACAACGCACACTATTGAAAGGATGAGGTGTCAGGGGAAAGGCGATCGCTTGTACAAACCACCATAATAAAATATACCAACCAGAACGCCCCCGATCAAACCAGGATTGATCATATTTGCGTAAATCTACAAAAGATTCATCATTAGTCATTAGTTATTAGTTATTGGGCATTGGGCATTGGGCATTGGGCATTGGGCATTGAGGAAGTAACAGATATTTATTTATTTTGAATTTTGAATTTTGAATTTTGAATTGATTCATTGTCCCCTTGTCCCCTTGTCCCCCATTCTTTCTTATTGGTGGATAGTAGACCTTGAATAGCAGCATTCAAATAACCTATTTGACCATATGCGTACACAAGATTATCAAAGCGTTCTGCTGGATGAGAAAAATATTGTAATGCCTTATATAAACCCCGCAAAAATCGTTCACTACCCCGTTGTAACTGTCCAATATCGGCTTTACCAGCAAGTTGCTCTTGATAGCACTCGCTGATCCCCTGCCACCAGCCTCGATTTAAAAACCAGGAGCGTTTAATCCGCTCTGGAGCGACATTATGAGCAACCAAAGCATCAGGGAGGTATGCAACTTGCCAACCACGTTGTAGGGCAAATTCTGTCATTTGCAGTTCTTCATTAGATAGTAAGTTTTTCCCTACTCGACCGAGTTGAGGGTCAAAACCACCAATTTCTTCCAGGAAGCTGCGGCGGATAGAATAATTCAACCCTCTAGGTGTTAACCCTGGCTGTTCAATATAGATCATGTTATCGCCCAAGTCGTATGCACCTAAATTGCCAGCTAACCCAGAAGATAACCACTGTGGCGGTTGGATTTCTGGAGGCCATAAGAGAGTTACTTTGCCACCTGCGATCGCCAGTTTCGAGTTATTTTGATAGGCAGCATACAATACTTGCAACCAGGAAACACTAGCAACGGCATCATCATCTAAATAAGCTAAAATTTCCGCACTAGCAATTTTTGCCCCGGTATTGCGCGCCACAGATAAACCAATAATGGGTTCAAAGACATACTTAACACGGGAATTGCCGAGTCTTTGTTCTACAACTTCACGGGTGCGATCGCAAGACCCATTATCCACTACCACAACTTCAAAGTCAGCGACGAAATCCTGTGCCAATAAACTATCAATCGCAGCACCTAAATAGGTATCTCGATTATGAGTGCAGATAATGGCAGAGATTTGGGTATCTGGCATAAAATCGATTTTAAATTTTGTGAGTTGTCAGTTTTCTACATTCAGGACAGTTTCAGAGGGATTTTAATAGCCAGACTGTCACAAAGTTATCCATCAACGTAGGAAATGAAATCTAAACTATTATGTTCTCGGAGACTCTATTGATGTGGCCAAGCTAAAATGTTGCAAAAAAATAATGATTGTAGGGTGGGGATCTTGCCCGCCCAGAACAGGCAAGATGCCTGTTCCACAAAAATCATCATGAACCATTTTAGGTTTGTCAGTCCACTATTACGAATTAGTTAAACTTGTTGGATATTACTGTGTAAAACTACCAGAGTTTCAGCCAATTGACTCAGGCGAGTTTCTAGATATTGCTTGCGTCCCAAGAGTTGGCGTAACTTTTGATGACGAGCAATGGCCATACTCACAATAGGTAATTGGTCTGGGGGACATGGACGTGACCAGACTTTACCAGCAGCATCCAAACCACAGAGGCGATAACCAGTACGGGCGGATTGATAAGATACTTTTCCACTAGTTGTGCAAATTTCTTCTACATAATCCATCAAGCGGTCAACTTCTGCATGGCGCAGCGTGGCAGTTCCTCCCTGTTCTGCTTCCTTGGGGTTGGATTCTAACCAGCCATTGACAATAGGGCCTTCTAAGTAAATATCTTGAATTTGCTGCAAGATTGTTTGTAGTTCTGTCTGCCAACCGGCGACATGTTCTTGAATTTCTTGCAATATATTCATTGCTAATGCTGGATTAGCTCCGTGGCGATGGCTACTGAAGCTAGGATTTTTAAACTTGGGTAAGCTCGGTGTTTTGCTACCAATTTCTTGTGCGGGAAAGGTTTGCACAGAGTTATGCTGGGGAAATAAGTTTTGCTCGGCAGTATAATCACTTTGGGATTCTGTGCTTAGGTCGGTAGATGAAGTATCTGCACCTGTTGTAGATTCCGTTGCGCCAACGCTAATTCTAAAGGAGAAAGACTGCTTTGTAGAATCACCCGCTTCGGTGGAGGCGGTGCCCCGATTTCCCAAATCATGTAGAGTTGCCTCAATACGCTTTAAACCTGCTTTCATATAAATAACCTGAAATTTGCTGTCCCCAGTGGTATTGAATAATTCAGCACTGGGTCGTTGGGATTTATCGCTTTTGCCAATTTTGGCACAGATAATAATGCTGGTGCCAATTGTTAGCTATATAAAATTTATTGGCAATTAACGATCTCAATTATTCATTAAATATACTAAAGGAAATAGCTTTGGGTAAAGTCATCTTAGTCACAGGTCCAGCCAAATCTGGTAAAAGTGAATGGGCAGAAATGCTAGCAATGCAGTCAGAAAAAGCTGTTATTTATGTAGCAACAGCCACTGAAAACCCAGCCGATGAAGAGTGGCACAAACGCATCCAAGCACATCAAGAACGCCGTCCCCCGGAGTGGGTGACGCTTTTAGTACCTGTGGAATTATCTGCCACCCTTGCTGATGCCAAGCCAGATACCTGCCTGTTAATAGATTCTTTAGGGACTTGGGTAGCTAATCTTTTGGCACAAGATGAGGTTACCTGGGAAAATACCTTGGCAGAGTTATTAGAAACAGTAGAACTGGTGGCTGCTGATATGCTTTTTGTCGCGGAAGAGGTAGGTTGGGGCGTGATTCCAGCTTATCCTCTTGGTCGCCAGTTCCGCGATCGCTTGGGTTCTTTAGTACGCCAGTTAAGTACAATTTGCGAAGCTGTTTATTTAGTTACTGGTGGTCATGTGCTCAATCTCAGCGTTCTGGGTACACCATTACCAGTACCAAAATCTTAATTTAAAATTAAACATTCAACCTTAATAATTGCCCATCGAAAATTTAAGATGATGAAATGGCAACTAAACAAGAAGTTAGACGATATCTTGCCTACTGGTTTCAGTTAGGTAAGAAAGTAGTAACGAGCAATGGTCAAGCAAGCTTTTTGCCCCAACCAGTGCTAAAAGGCGATCGCTATAGCGAAGAATTTGAAGAGTGTTGGCAAAAAATTATCTCGCAAACTACAGGTGATTGTTACCTGGAGGGTACTTACGAAACCATTAGCGAATTGCTAACGCCCGCTTGGGAAATGTCGCCTTGCGGTCGTTGTGAGATGCCAGTACCTGTTCGCAGCTTGGGAATGCCAGCCTTGTTGTGTCCTTGTAATAATTTACCCGACTGGCCTAATACCGAACTACCAGCGCCACGATACCCAATTAGTACCCAAGAGCAACTAATAGCAATTCGGGATCGGCTGATAAACACACCAAGGTGACAGGTAATAGGTGATAGGGGACGTATGGGAATAGAGGGATTTTATTCGTGTGGAAAAATGGCTAAATATTTATGCGTTGGTACTTATGCTAGGGGACTGACGGCAAAATAGTTAAATGAAAATCTTACACCTAACCAATATCGAGCTAAGAAACAAATTTCTTGGCTAACTAAATAGCTAAACAGAATTAATTACACATATTATTTCTCTGTAACCTTTCATTCAGTATTATGGAGCAAAATCAGCATCAAGAGCGCCGCGCCGCCGATCAAGAGTTTCAAGAATCCCTCGAACAATTGGAGGATATCTTGCAAGAGGATTCGACAGATAATGAAGCAACGCCGACATCCCATAATGGTAGTACCAGCGAAGTCGAACTCGTGGAAGATTTGACAACTGTTGATTTAGCGGCTTTAGAAGATGCAGTTGCTGATATTGAAGAATATTTGGAAAAAAGGTCAAAATAAACGTGCTGAGATTTCACATCTTTCTCAGTTGCCGTTGAGCTTCGTACAACATTAAAGCAGCTGCGATCGCCACATTCAAGGACTCTACTCCTGGACTCAGGGGTATTTTTACTTGCTTGTCTGCTATGCTGGTTAAATTTGCCGACAAACCAGCACCTTCATTGCCCAGTAAAATTAAACTGGGTTTTCGCCAATCTACATCCCAGTAAGTTAAATTTGCTGTTGGTAAGGTTGCTATTACCTGCATTCCTGCTTGCTGACTTTGTTGCACCGTCGCTTTTAAATTTTCAGTCACCGCCATTGGTAAGCGAAACCATTGCCCAGCCGAAGCACGTAAGACTTTGGGGTTATCTAAATCTACACTATCTCCACTTAGCCACAACCCTGATGCGCCAGCCGCCGCCGCAGTGCGAATCATTGTTCCTAGGTTACCTGGATCTTGGATAGTCTCCAAAGCCAGGACTAAACCACTAAATGGCACTTGAGTTTGATGATCCCGTTTTGCCGTCGCGATTACACCATCTGGTTGAACTGTAGTAGCGATCGCCGCTAAAATTTCTTCACTGACAACTTCTGCTCGTTCACAGCTGCTACAAACTTTTTCCCAGAGTGAAGGGTGGGCTATTTGCCATGCTGGGGTGCAACACACCGTTTCTAGTGGGTAATTCACCGCACAAGCTTCCTGCAACAGGTGTGTCCCTTCCAGTAAACATAACTGCTGCTTATGCCTCTCCTTGGTTGAGTGTAGCTTACGGATTTGTTTAACTAAGGAGTTTTGTAAACTAGTTAACATTAAAACTTCGGAGTGCTAAATACAAAGTGCTGAGTTTTTACCTTCTTCAGGACTCAAAAACTTAGCACTCAACACAATCATGCGGAACCCGGGACTTGAACCCGGAAGCCTTGCGGCACTAGAACCTGAATCTAGCGCGTCTGCCAATTCCGCCAGTTCCGCTTAATATCTATATTTATCGACAATTTCTTATTATTGCCTATTTATTTATGTTTGTCAAGATACTAAAGAAGAGAAGGAATTAATCCCCATGCCCAGTATCTAAGTAACCCTATCGTAACTTCACTGTGTATTGAGTTTTGCTCAAAGGGTATAGTTGAGCATTTGTTCAGACTGGAATTGCCAAATGCTGATAAAGCTTGCTGCTACTTGTTTACAGCGATTATTTCACATCTAGGACAAAATTTATTCCTGCAAGATATAAAGACAAAATGTAGACAAACCAATTCTTTACTGTAGAATCAAAACCAACTTCTAACCTATAAAATTACGTATTTTTTTGGAGGTAGGCTTATTAATCCTTCTAGCAGCTTACCAGATGCCAAGCTTTCTCCTGAAGCAGACTCCTCAGTCTTGCAAATATGGGGTGGGCATCCTTTGCGAGGGCATGTGAAAATTAGCGGGGCCAAAAATTCAGCATTGGTGATCATGGCTGGCTCTTTGCTGTGTTCAGGTGATTGTCGTATCCGTAATGTGCCTTTATTAGCGGATGTCGAGCGGATGGGTCAGGTTTTATCAGCTTTGGGTGTGCGCCTAACACGACAAGGCGACATTTTAGATATCAATGCCAGCGAAATTACCACATCAAAAGCTCCTTACGAACTAGTTACCCAACTACGGGCAAGTTTTTTTGCCATTGGGGCAATTTTGGCACGGCTAGGAGTGGCACAAATGCCATTACCAGGTGGTTGTGCAATTGGTGCTAGGCCTGTTGATTTGCATGTCCGAGGACTGCAAGCAATGGGAGCCGAAGTGCAGATTGAGCATGGTATCTGTAATGCTTATGTTCCTGGTAGTAATGGCAGATTAAAAGGAGCCACAATTTACCTAGACAGCCCCAGTGTAGGAGCAACGGAAACTTTGATGATGGCCGCCACTCTCGCAGATGGCGAAACAATCATTGAAAACGCCGCGCGGGAGCCAGAAGTAGTCGATCTGGCAAATTTTTGTAATGCCATGGGAGCTAAAATTCAGGGTGCAGGCAGTAGTAAGATTACAATCGCTGGTGTTGCCCAGCTGCATTCTATCGACTACAGCATTATCCCTGATCGCATTGAGGCAGGAACGTTCTTGGTTGCTGGAGCTATTACCCGTTCAGAAATTAGTCTGTCGCCAGTGTTACCAGACCATTTAATCCCAATAATTGCCAAACTGCGGGAAATTGGAGTGACGATTATTGAGGATGCGCCAGATTGCTTACGCATCCTGCCAGCAGAAACTCTCAGAGCCAGGGACATCGAAACCTTACCTCATCCTGGCTTTCCTACAGATATGCAAGCCCCATTTATGGCCTTGCTGGCATTGGCTGAAGGTGACAGCCTGATTAATGAATCTGTCTTTGAAAATCGCTTGCGTCATGCCTCCGAGTTGAATCGCTTGGGAGCAGACATTCGTGTTAAAGGCAATGCCGCTTTTGTTAGGGGAGTACCAATGTTATCGGGCGCACCAGTAATAGGTACAGACTTACGGGCATCAGCAGCATTAGTTTTAGCAGGATTGGCAGCCGAAGGACAAACTACAGTTCAGGGATTACACCACCTTGATCGTGGCTATGACCAAATTGATCTCAAGTTACAGCAATTAGGAGCTAAAATCCGGCGCGTAGGCGAAGTGTCAACAGATGCAGAATTAGCTTCTAAGTAGCATTACTTCGCCAGAGATGGGGGACTGGGGACTGGGGACCTTCTGTGCGAGACGCTCCGCGCTAAGCGCAGCTATGCCGTAGGCTGTACGATAAGCTTAGTGCATCGCTGGGGACTGGGGACTGGTATTTTTTACTCAGCACTCAGCACTCCCCTTCGACTTCGCTCAGGGCAAGCGCACTCAGCACTCATACTCGTTATACTAACTGTGGGAGGCTGTTGATATTTCGTTTTTCCAGCTGGCTACATCATGTCCTTCTTTAAAACTCCATTAATCGGTTTAAAAGCTGATTCATTTCGTCACCCATTAGACCTGGAAGCAACTAAATCTCTCAAGCAAATACCAGGTCTGGATATGATGGTGCGAAATTGGCTCGGACCAATGGCAGAACAGGTTTTTTATGTGGAAAATATTGCCGCCAGTGTTCTGGTGGGTGAAAAACAATTGCCTGATTTATACAAACTATTATTAGAAGCTTGCAAAATCTTAGATATAGAACCTCCCCAGTTGTATATCCGCCAACATCCGGCTCCTAATGCCTACACCTTTGCTATGCGGGGTAAACAGCCGTTTATTGTGCTGCACACTTCTCTAGTTGATATCCTCACACCAGCCGAAATACAGGCAGTAATTGCCCATGAGTTGGGGCATCTTAAGTGTGACCACAGTGTTTATCTGACGCCTGTAAACTTATTAGTGCTAGCAGCTGCGATTGTGCCTAATGTCGGAGCTTTTATTGCCCAAGCGATACAGGCACAACTATTAGAATGGGTACGCTGTGCTGAGTTTACCTGCGATCGCGCCGCCTTGTTAGCTACCCAAGACCCTAAAGTTGTCATGTCGGTGTTGATGAAACTAGCAGGTGGTTCACCAACCCTAGCACCACAACTTAATTTAGATGCTTTCGTTGCCCAAGCTCGTGCTTACGATGATATTAGTAAAACTGAACTGGGTGAAATGGTCAAAGAAGCCCGCACAGCTCAATTAACCCATCCGGTACCAGTACTACGAGCTAAAGAAATTGACCGTTGGTCCAGCAGTACAGAATATCAATCTTTATTGCAAAATCACGGGTTGAATTCTCAGGGTGAAGTTGCATCCCAGGGTGGGTGGCGCAATTGGTGAGCTTACCAGCTTTAGCAAACGATGATTATTGCCAACCCATTAACTTATTTGAATACGAACAGCTAGCAAAAAAGCATCTGTCTCAGATGGCTTTTGATTACTACAGTAGTGGCGCTGGGGATGAAATCACACTGCGAGATAATCGTACTGCCTTTGAGCGAATTAAACTCAGACCTCGGATATTGGTAGATGTAAGCGATCGCTATCTTAGTACCTCTATTTTAGGGCAACCACTACCTTTGGTAATCAAAGGAATTTTGCGGGGAGATGATGCTGTGCGTGCTGTGGAGTATGGAGCTAAGGCAATTGTAGTTTCCAATCATGGTGGCAGACAACTAGATGGAGCGATCGCCTCTTTAGATGCTTTAACTGAGATAGTAGCAGCAGTAGATGGCAGAGTAGAGGTGCTATTAGATGGAGGTATCCGCAGAGGTACAGACATTCTCAAAGCCCTAGCAATAGGAGCAAAAGCCTTAATGATAGGACGACCTATTTTGTGGGGACTAGCAGTAGGAGGACAAGCCGGTGTATCTCATGTCATTTCGCTGCTACAAAATGAGTTAAACGTGGCAATGGCTCTCAGTGGCTGTACCCAGCTACAAAATGTGGACTCTAGTTTAGTTACTTTAAACTAACGTGAGTTCGACAAGTTGAAAAAACCCCTCTCCAAACCTCTCCCCTGCAAGGAGGAGCCACTGCGTTGCGCGGGTTCCCCGCGTTGTAGCACGTGGCGTTAGAGGCTTCAAAATCTTAATTTCTCGTTGAGCTTTCAAGATATTTAAGCCCCTCTCCGTGTCGGAGAGAGGTTGGGGTGAGGTTCATCGAACTCACGTTAAACTAAACCAGAGTCCATTCAACTGGAATCAAATCAGATCCCAAAAAAATTTTGAATTTACTTGTTGCAAATTCACTCTATAGACTATAATAGTAAAGTTGCACCTAAGGGCGGGTGGCGAAACTGGTAGACGCACCACACTCAAAATGTGGCGGCCTTGCGGTCATAGGAGTTCGATTCTCCTCCTGCCCACTTCTAAAGATTTTAACTAGCGATCGTGAACTATGTAACCAAGACGAATGAAAGTCTTCTTTACTGATTTATTGACTTTTACTCAGCATTTCAAGTCAGATAGCTAGTGTAAACATATATGCTACATTTTAGTGTATATCGTGTTTGTTTTAAGGAAAAACCAATATGCGACTGAAAAGATGGGAATCCCCCCGTAGAGAAGGGAGAAATGAGAAAGGTAGAGGCGGTTCAGCCAGAAAACGACAACTCAAAAAACAAAGGCAGATGCTACGACAAAAGCTAAAAGAAAATAATAAACCAGACAACATTCAAAATAATCGCCAGGGGGAAGAGAAAAAATCTTCCCCCTTTTTCTTAGAGAATTTTTAGTAGTTTAAGTTGTGTGCTTGATTAAAACGGCATCGTCAGACATCCATTTGCTCCCAATATTCTTGCTACAATTCTTTTTACTACACTGTATTGCATTAAGAAGAATTTGCTTTAATTGCAATACGTTAAAACACATTTTAGCTATTAGCCCATTGACCCAAAATTTATATAAGGGCAAGTAGACAACGTAAAGTTAAAAATTTTGATATTGAGGGGTTAAACCCCTCAAGGTTAATTGCCCCAAAGTCTCTGCAAAAGTAAAGATGGGTAAGATTCCTGCAAAGTATTAAAAAAAAATATCATTTGATTCTTAAAACTACAGTATTTTAAATCAAAATTGGCGATTCTCTATAGTCATACCTCAGAATTTGGCGGCATTACAGTCTAGGCTTTCGTTTTACTATCAAAGTCATTTGGCTGTAATTAATATGATTATGTAAAATATTTTGCAAAATTGTAATGCTTGCGTGAAACAAGTTGCAGAAAAATATGAAATAATGATAAAGTTTGTTGTCAAGGATGTAACAAGTCTTAATTCACACAGTAAGCTAATATACGTTTATTGGAAATTGTAGTAATTTACGATAAACAATAAAATTACTGAGACAATGATTCATCTCCATGTGTTTACGTATGAGCATCTTACAAACCTGAAAAAGGAATCAAGGAGGCTATCTTACTTGATTTTTTAAATTTGGGAATGCCTTAGGTAATGTCTAGTTTTTGTTCTTGACACAAGGAGTGATTTATGGTAGGAAGAACTTTTCTGCCTACTCAAAAAGTGCTTGATTTCCCTATTACTGCTTTGCGCTTTGATGATCAGATACAAACAATACTGAGGTGGGCGATCGCTCGTGAGAGTAAAGCTGTATGTGTAGCGAATGTACACATGCTGATGGAAGCTCACTGGAATCCAGAGTTTGCTAACGTACTACACAATGCAGATTTAGTGACCCCTGATGGTATGCCCCTCGTGTGGATGATGAGGTATATGGGGGCGCGTTACCAAGACCGTGTCGCGGGAATGGATCTTTTTCTAGCTTTGTGTGAAAAAGCTCAAACGCAAAATGTCAGTGTTTTCTTTGTTGGTTCGCAAACCGAAATTCTTTCTAGGATGAGAGAACGTCTAGAAGATGAATTTCCTAAGCTAAAAGTAGCGGCGATGGAACCTTTACCTTTTCGCCCTCTAACTGAGACTGAAGACGAGGCTTTAATAAATACAGTTAACTCCAGTGGCGCTGGGGTAGTTTTTGTATCCCTGGGGTGTCCAAAACAAGAAAAGTGGATGGCTCAGCATCAAGATAAAATTCAGGCAGTCATGATTGGCGTGGGTGGGGTTTTCCCTGTTTATGCAGGCATTCAAAAGCGCGCACCCCGCATAGTTCGAGACCTAGGGTTTGAGTGGCTTTATCGCTGGGTTCAAGAGCCGCGCCGACTCTGGCGGCGTTATGGTACAACAATTCCGCCCTTTATTTGGTTGGCGACTAAACAGATGCTTTCATCAAGTCGTTTTGCAGGGGGTTTCCTGGGAACAGGTGACTGAAAGTTCGGTACTGTAACGGTTTCATGAAAAGCACGAGTAATTTCTTCTCTTGTGCTTACTGTTACTGTGTACTTATTCTGTACAAGCAAGACTAAGGTAATACTTTATACAAGAATGCTGTAAATCAAGTCTTGTACAACTTTCAATTTTTATCTCATGCACTAACTTGATTGACACATCATCAAAGTCGTTAACCCTTTAATTGGTAAATCCGATAATGGAATCACCTGAAAAGCCATCAAATTTACGAAAACAGGCAGTTAAAGGTTTAGCTTGGTCTGCTATTGAAAATTGGGGACGCCAAGGAGTTTCCTTAATTGTTTTCTTCGTTCTAGCTCGGTTACTCAATCCAGAAATTTTTGGTCTAGTTGCTTTAGCTTCAGTTTTTCTTGGATTTGTGCAAATTTTTCTTGATCAAGGATTTTCTCAAGCACTTATCCAACGTCAAGAATTAGAAGCAGAACACCTAGATACAGCCTTCTGGACAACTTTAACAATTAGTGTATTCTTGACCGTATTAAGTATATCTTGTGCCGGATTAGCTGCTAATTTCTTTGACCAACCCCAATTAACACCAATTATTCAGTACTTATCAATAAGTTTTATATTTAGTGGTTTAAGCAGTGTACAAAGCGCTATTCTTACACGTAATCTTGCTTTCAAGACTTTAGCAATACGTTCACTAATCGCAGTTGTATTCGGTGGAATGGTTGGTGTAGGAATGGCTTTTCTAAACTTTGGAGTTTGGAGCCTCGTGGGTCAACAAATATCTAATAGCTTATTGCAGGTTTTGGTTTTGTGGCGAGTTAGCGATTGGCGACCAGGATTTAAATTTTCAGCCATTCATGCTAAAGAACTTTATGCTTTTGGCATTAATGTAACTGCGTTTAGTATAATTAACTTTTTTAATCGTAGGTCAGATGATTTACTCATTGGACGCTACCTTGGATCAGTTGCACTAGGTTATTACTCTGTTGCTTACAGAATATTACAAGTAATGACACAAGTTTTAATTAGTACGATAGGTAAAGTTGCATTCCCGGTATTTTCTAGATTGCAGGGAGAACCAGAACGGTTAATAAAAGCTTTCTATAATGTTACTGAAGTTGGTAGTACCATTGCTTTTCCGATGTTTCTTAGCTTCACAGTTTTGGCACCTGAATTAGTCCAAATTTTATTTGGTAAGCAATGGACTCAAAGTATTCCAGTAATGCAAGTTCTAGCACTTATTGGGCCTGTTCATATAATTGCCTTCTATAACAGTTCTGTGATTATGGCATTGGGCAAACCCGCCTGGAGGTTATGGATACAAATTATAAATACAGTTGTTAATGTCGTATCTTTTATACTAGTAGTAAAATGGGGTATCTTAGCTGTAGCATCTGCTTATGTAATTCGTGGTTATCTACTCTTACCTATTTCACTGGTGGCTATTCACAAATTGGTTAAACTTAATTTTATTCAATATTTGCGTTTATATATGGTACCTTTAGTAGCTTCTTTAGGGATGATTGGAAGTATGATAGCTATTAAATATTTATTGGTAACATTTATTGGCATTGAAATGAAGTTATTAACAGCTAGTTTAATCTTAGTTGGTACTTTAAGTTATATTTTTATCGTTTTTGTAATATCACCAAAGCTTTTCAAAAAGATTCTTGGCTTAACCGATTTTGTAAACATCAAGCTTAAAAGAAAAAAAAAGATATAAAATTTTTCATACATTAATGAGTACCTAACTTAAATAAGTAAATTTTAAAATTAGATTATAACTGAATAAAATCAACTTAATATAGCCAGGAGAAGTTTAAATGAATTTATTTAAGAAACATAAGAAACAAAAGCTAGAATCAAAATAATTTTGTAAATTAGCTTACGAAATGTGTGATATATCAAATTAGTACTTTGATTTGGAGACAGCAAAGATGAAAATAGGAATTATAACTTTTCACCATATAGATAACTACGGGGCAACACTTCAAGCTTATGCTCTATGGAATTTCCTTAACAGTCAAGGCTATGACGTTGAAATAATAGACTATAGGCCTTATAGGGCAGTTAGATACTATACAAAAAGTTTAAGACCTATCAGAAGGAAAAAACTTAGCATTCATGAAAGTCAAAAGCTTAGTATTCATCAACTCCATATTAATGAAAAGATATTCGTCAATATTTCTAGAGCTTGGAAAATCAGGCAATTTTTGCTTTCCCACGTCAGGTTAAGCCAGAGGAAATTTTATAGAAAAAAAGGCTTGCAACACTTTAATAGTAAATATGATGTAGTAATATGCGGTAGTGATCAAATATGGTCTCTCAATTCTATCAGAGGATTTGATGCCTCTTTCTTTTTAGATTTTGTTAATAATCAAGCTACCCGTAAGATAAGTTATGCAGCTAGTTTTGGCGAGTTAACAGTACTAAATAATCATCGAGAAGAAATATGTAATCTAGTTAATCAATTTCAAACGATTTTGGTTCGTGATTCTAACAGCGAGCGAATAATTGTAAATCAATGTAATATGGTAGCTAAAAAAGTTTTAGATCCTACGTTTTTAATTAACTATGATGCAATTAAACATATTCCCAAAATAGAAGGTAAATATCTTTTAATTTATAACCAGGATGAATTAGCTTCGACTGAGGAGGATTTAGTGAAATCAATAGCAGAACGTCATGGATTAAATATAGTTTCAATTGGTAAATGTAATCAAGTAGCAAAAGTGAATCTAGAAAATGCTTGTCCACAGGAATGGATTGGAGCGTTCAGCCAAGCATCATACATTGTAACTAATACTTATCATGGAACTATATTTGCAATTATTTTTCAAAAACCTTTTAGTGTATTTGTTCCTAGCAACAAATCGAACAAAGTAACCGATTTACTTAGAGATTTATCATTGGAAGATAGGATATTTTCAGAAAATACTATATCCCAAGTAAAAGAAAAAGCTTTTGATATAGACTATGAAATAGTGTCTAAAGTTTTGGAATTAAAAATTTTGGAATCAAAAAAATATTTACTGGAAGCAATTACAGAAGGAGCAGACCGTAATAAAAATAAGGTTGAGTGTAGCAAGGAGTAGAAAGAGAGAAGATGTCTAATTTAAAAATTGAGTCTTTAACATCAACTAGTCTTTCTCACTATAGAACTCGCCATCATTTTGAGCGAGTAGGAGAAATTAGTAGTTTAGATGACCTCCGTGAGTACTGTATTTGGGCAAAAGAAAACAAAGTAAACATTTACATAATTGGAAATGGCTCCAATACCTTGTTCGTGAAAAAAAATATCAAATCATTGATACTAAAAAACAAACTACCTAAGTACATAAATTCTTTAACTGAAGATAAATTAGAAATATCTTCTTCAGTTTTAATCATGGAGGTTTTAAAACACTGTTACCAAAACTCCATGAATTCTTTTTATTATCTTGCGTCTGTCCCGGCAACGATTGGAGGTGCATTAGCAATGAATGCTGGTAGAGGGAGACAATATGGATGTACAATATATGATTTTGTTGAAAGTGTAACTTTCTTTGAGAATGGATGTATTAAAACACTTCAAAATAATCAAATTGTGCGAGGTTATAGAGAGACGATATTTACTGGTATACATTCTAAACTGATATTAAGTGCGGTTTTCAAGTTTGAACGAACAGAATTTAATGACAATCCTTTAGTCTCAAGACAAATTTGGGCAAAAGAACATCAAGATAATACGGCACCTAACTGTGGCTCTGTATTCAAAAATGCTAACTTCAGTATACTTGAAAAGCTTAAAGGTGTCTCCATTGGTAGAGCTATGTTTTCTCCTAAAACAAGTAACTGGATACTCAACAAGTCTCATAGTACTTATTCAATAATTCTTCTGATTAAAATAGCTAATTTTTTACATTTCGTAACTAGGCAAAAAACTGCTCTTGAACTAATTAAAGTTGATTGATAATTACTTATGAGAACAAATAAATATTAACAATAAATAAATTTAATTTTGGATAAAAATATGGAAGTGGATAAAAGCAAAGATATAAAAATTGCTGCATTTGGAGAATGGAACACTACAAATTTGGGGGACAGAGCTATTTGTCAAGGTGTGACTGAATTTTTTCAAAAGGCTGGTTACAGTGTTGATGCCTATAATTTTGGAACTTTAAAACCTGTTCAAAATCCCATACATCTACTCTCTTCGCACGAAAAGTCTGGTGAAGTCTATTTTCCTAAAGAAATGAACTATAAGACCCCATACTCATCTTTCAAAAACATTTCTTCTCCCAGCAATTTTTATAGTTTAAAGATAGAACTAACTAAAATTTTAAAACGAGGACTTAGACCAATAATTCAGCGCATCCGAATACAAAAGCTCATACCAAAGCTAAAAAATGCTCAAGTAATTATGGTTGGAGGTGGAGCATTGCTATCAGATACGGATTTGCATTTTCCCCAATCTCTATCTACAATTATGTGGGCATCTAAAAAGCTTCAAATTCCACTAATCTGTCTAGGCTGTAGTGCAGAAACTGAATGGTCTAAACAAGGTGAAAAAATAATTACTGCCTTTGCTAAATCTTGTTATTTTATAGCTACAAGAGACCATAATACAGCAAACCGTTTGTCACAAAGACTAGGAACTCAGGTTCCAGTTTTTGGTGATTTTGCCTTACTTGCAATCAAGCCAAGGCAATTAATGCCACATACTTCAAACCAGCAAATATTAGCTGTAAATGTAATGGCTTACAAAAAGCACGTTTCCCATTACCAATCTAGGTATGATGATGTCCTTTGTAAAATAATTAACGCATGGTTAGATAAACATTCAGGAAACAACCAATCTTGTGTCAAGTTGTTCACAACTGGTAATTCAGGAGATATTAAACGAGCGAAAATTATACTCAGCCAGTTGTCAACATCTAGTAGTAGCCTTCATGTTTGCACCAATGTTGAGCAACTTAGAACTTTGATGCGTTCTAGTACAGCTGTCCTTGCTACTAGGTTACACTCAGCTATTTTGGCTCTTGCTGAGGGTGTTCCGGTGCTAGGGCTTTTTGTCGGTCCCAAAATAGAAAATTTTTTTTCGACTTTGGGGATATCTAAACATACAGTATCTGTACTAAATGAACAAGTTGTATTGCAAGTACTAAAAATTTTGGAAGACGACGAGTTTAAACGACAGTCTGAATTAATCAATCTATTTGAAATGGAAAAAATTCGTTCTCAAGTTATAGCCTTAGTTAAAAACTTAGCTGCTTTGACTAACTAGAAAGAGGTTATTGTAGAAGTTGTAAAAGATTTTAGCTTAAAGGATTAAAGCAATGGCAGTTTCAGGCAACGTGTCGTTAACACTTGAAAATCAGCTAACTGTTAGTGTTGTCATACCCACTTTTAACCGAGCTAATCTACTACCAAGAGCGATCTCTAGCGTTCTTGCACAGACATTTTCAAATTTTGAATTAATTATTGTAGACGATGGTTCTACAGATAATACAGATGAAGTAGTTAAGAACTTTATAGATCCACGAATTAGATTTTTACCTTTAGGAAAAAATTGCGGTGGTAGCCATGCACGAAATCAAGGTATTAAAGCAGCGCGTGCAGACTATATAGCTTTTTTAGATAGTGATGATGAATGGCTACCCAGAAAACTAGAATTACAGTTAGCTCGTCTCCAGTCTAGTGATAATCCTCATGCCACTGTAGTTTATTGTTCGGGATATGAATATTATGAATCAATCCAACGCAAGAAACTGCCAAATTTGATTGCCCATGAGGGGGATGTTTTTAATCATTTATTAAGAGGATGGTTACCTCCAACTACATCCCTTTTTATGATTAAGCGCTCCGCTTTAATAGATGTCGGTGGCTTTGACGAAAGGTTACCTAGCTTTCAAGATTATGACCTATGGCTAAGTTTAGCTCAAGCTAATAATCACTTTCTTACTGTGAACGAACCATTAATCATCAGATATTTTCATAATAAGCAAATTGGAGGCAATCTATCAGCTAACTTGCAAGGTTTTCATATATTTGAAAATAAGTGGGGTTCAATTATAAAACAGCATCTTGGATATAAAGGTTATCGTGAGTGTGTAGGGTTAAAAACTTCAATTATACAAGTAAATCGATTAGGAAAAGCGGTTGATGCAAATAATAGATTTTTAGCTTTACGTTACACACTTAGTTTATTGCAATTCTTACCTATTTCTGGAACATACATATTAACTGGATTGATATTAATAATATTCGGACGTGAAGGACATAAAAATTTAATTAAATTCAAGGATAAATTTTACTTAATAGCAAAGTAACAGCTTTACCATAAACCTGAAAGTGGTAGCACTTGTAACTAATTAATAGGAAGTAAAATCATGAAGTTTTCCCTAATTCTAGCAACTTTAAATCGTACTGCTGAGGTTGAAAATTTTTTAAAAATTTTAGATTGTCAAACTTATCGTAGCTTTGATTTGATTGTTGTAGATCAAAATCCAGATGACCGCCTTGTAAAATTTATCCAGATTTATCAGCATAGATATCCCATCATACACCTGCGTTCAGCCCCAGGGCTTTCCCGCGCTCGTAATGTTGCTTTGGAGCAGATTAATGGTGATATTGTGGCTTTCCCTGATGATGATTGCGCTTATCCACCAGATATTCTTGAGCGTGTAGCGAGTTTTTTTATTAATCATCCCGAGTTAAATGGTTTAACAGGAAGTTCTATTGATGAGCAAGGTAGAGACTCTGGTAGACATCTTGGCAGTCCACCTGGATTAATTAACCAATTTAATGTGTGGCGAAGGGGTATTTCGTATACTATATTTCTTCGCCGAGCTACTGTAATGCAGGTAGGTAAATTTGATGAAAGTTTAGGAGTTGGAGCAAATACACCTTGGGGTTCCGCTGAGGAAACTGATTACTTGTTGCGTGCAATTAACACTGGCTTATATTACGAACCCTCGATAACTGTAATTCATCCAATCAAGTTAACACCATCAGAACCTATCCAACTTATTAAAGCCAGCAAAAATGCAACCTATTCCAAAACTTATGCTTACGCAATGGGTAGAGGTCGCGTTCTTCGTAAACATAAAGCTCCCTTGTGGTTCGTGATTTATAATTGGGTTCGCCCATTGATGGGAATAGCAATATCACTTTTACAAGGTCGTTTAGATAAAGTTCGATCTTATTGGTTTACATTTCAAGGTAGGATGCAAGGGTGGTTAGGTTTGGCTTGAGTAAGATATGTAGTAAGTAATCATATTACACGTTTAAATGCAAGTTACATTTTATTACATAACATGTAAATGCTTGTTGTACTACAAGGGTTTCCGAACTCGTCCAAAAATATTATTTTGGAACTAATTGCGAAATTGCGATTGTTTCAAGACTTAATTCAAATTAAGAATAGGTTAAGTTTAAATATCAAAATCTCTTCAATGGTAAGCTATGAATATTTATTTTTATCTAAAAAACTTTCCACCATTGGGTGATAAAGTAATGCTACCACAGGGAACAATTAAGGCTGTACATGGATTGGCTTCAGGGTTAGTCAACTGCGGAGCTAGAGTAAAAGTCCTATGTGAAACACACTCATCGAAGCAAGGTTTGTATGAAACCCAATCTGGCTATGAAATTATAGCTTTTGGTAGCTCAAATATGAACCCACGAAAATTCAATATTGCATTTGATTTGCAAAACTACATTCGCGATTATTTAGATGACAAAAGCCTTGTAATTCTGAATGGCATCTTTCATGCAGGTGTATACTCCATGTCTCGCATACTAAAAAAGTATGGAGTGCCATATATTGTCGCACCACATGATCCTTATAGTCCTGCTATCTTTAGTAAAAATGCTCATTTGAAGTTACCATACTGGTACCTTTTTGAGCGAAAAATGTTGAAGCAAGCAAAGGCTATTCAGGTTCTGGACTCTCGACATGCTAAATTTCTACATCAACGGCAAGTTAATACTCCTGTTTTAACCGTATATAATGGTTTTTCTGCAAAAGATGTTTATCCGGAGTCATCACTGCAATGGCAAAAAAATGATAATGCCAAATTGTTTTTCTTAGGCCGTATAGATTCATATAATAAAGGATTAGATATCCTCATAGATGCTTTTTCTCAAATTGCTGAAAAGGAAAATATTCATCTGACAATACAGGGTCCAGATTGGGGAGATAAGCAGACTTTACAAGCACAAGTAGCAAAACTAAACCTTGACAAAAAAGTTTCATTTCTTAATCCTGATTTCGATAAATCTCCTTCTTTCCTTATACAAAGTCATGATGTATTTTGTATTCCCTCACGTTTTGAAGGCTTTAGTTTAGCTGCTGTAGAAGCTATGCTAGCAGGTCGGGTCTTATTGGTTTCGGAAATTGCAGGCATTGCACCTCATGTTGAAGCTAGCGGTTGTGGTGTTGTAGTTGCATCAAACATATCAGATGTTAAGTCAGGTATTGGAAAATTACTTCAACGCCGTTCAGAGTGGAAAGAAATGGGTTTGGCAGGAAGGCATTATGTGCTCGACAATCTCCAGTGGGAAAAAATTGCATCTTTTACTTTAGAGGAGTATAAAAAACTATTGTTCTAATTTTTCTTAGCATTAATTATCAAAAATGTTTTCTGTGCTGTGTCCCATATGGGCATCATAAATTAGTAAATTAAAATAGACTAAAAGTTTTAGTATTGCCCTATGCTTGTAAACTAAATTAAATGTAGTTCCAAAAGTAGCTTGAAATACAATTAAAGAAGAAGGATTTAAGAATTTAGCCCCTTTTATATTTACATTATGGGTAGATTAAGCTGACAATAGGTCAAAAAAATAGACTAATATGGATGCAAAAGTTGCTAGCAATAAAAAACACTACAAAATTCTTGTAATTTTGCATATTTAAAAACAAAATTTTATTTTGTCAAAGAATTCAACTCTATCTTAGAAATCAGTTAAAAATCATGAAAATAATTATCACTAATACTGTCGCTTTGAATGGTGGAGACGCGGCTATTCTTTTTTCAATTGTTGACTTACTTCGTCTCGAATTTGGTCAAGATACAGAAATTATTATTTATGATAGTCAGCCAGAAATAGCCAGTAAATATTATTCTAATTTATTATTTCGCAAACTGGTATATTTGAAAGCGACACAGCCTCCCTCTATGAATTTTTTAGGAAAGTCTCTATTTGGATCTACTGTAAGAAATTTCTTGGTTATTTTTATAAAAATAATATTAATGATTAATCCTATTCGACTATATTTAGCAGTATGGCTCTGGAGAAATCAGAACTACTTTGCTGTTAAATTTCTATTAAATAGCGAAGAAATACAAGATTTTAAAAACTACAGTTCTGCTGATTTAGTAGTAAGTACAGGTGGAACATATCTAATAGAAAAATATTCACTTAAAGCTAGGATATTCGATTATAAAATGACACTAATGCTGAGACGACCACTAGTGTTTTTTACCCAGTCATTAGGTCCATTTAATAAAATAAAAAACCAAAATATATTCAGAAAAATATTTAATAAGTCTACTCTTGTTATGCTGCGGGATGAAGCATCTTATGATAATCTTAAACAAATAAATGCTAACCTGAACAAAGTGCTAATTAGCTCAGATGTAGTATTTTCATTTACCGATGATGTGGGATTTCACAAAGATATTTATAAAAAAAATGTAAGTAGTTCGCGAGTAAAAATAGCAATTTCGGTGAGGTACTGGAATCACTTCACAAAAGTTAGTCAAAAAGATGGATTCACAAATTTTGTAGAAGTCATGAGTGAAGTTACTCAATATTTAATTGAGAAATATAATGCTGAAATTACATATATTTCTACTTGCCAGGGTATTCCTGAATATTGGACTGACGATTCAAAAGTAGCTGAAGAAATTATTAATTTGCTTCCTAATCAAATTCAAAAACAAGTTCACTTGAATAAAGATTTTCACTCTCCAAAAAAACTAGTAGGAATAATTAGAAATTATGATGTAGTTATAGCAACAAGAATGCACATGGCCATCTTGTCTTTGATAGCTGGTACTCCTGTATTTCCTATTGCCTATGAATTTAAGACAAAAGAATTATTTAGAAGACTGGGTATGGATGAATGGGTACAAGATATTGAAACAATAAATAAAGAAGTTATAATAACTTCATTAGATGATTTTTTGATAAAATTACCTGAAATAAGTTCTGCTCTCTTTCTGAAAGTTCTTGCTGAAAGAAATCGTGCTTTAGAATCAGGTAAAAAAGTTAAAAAAGCATGGGATGAATTTAACGGAGTACAATTGTAAATGTTCAATTATTATGTTGAAATTAAATTGCTATATGTCACAGGAGTAAAAGCCAGGGCATGGTCAAACCCAATATAGTTATATTTAGTAGTTTACTGCTTCCTCCTTCTCAAACCTTTGTTCGCGATTTGTTGGGCGAACAATTGCAACACTTTACTCCTTACTACGTAGGCTCACGTTTAGTAAAAGGATTAACCTTACCTCCAGAACGCACTCTAGTTGTTAATCAAGGAGGGTTTTTAGGTCAATCAGTAGAAGGGTTATTCAAACTTGCAGGATTTGCTCCTAAATTATATCGACAAGTTCAGCATGTGAATCCCGTTTTAATCAATGCCCAGTTTGGGCTAAGTGGGGTGCTAGCACTTCCTTTGGCACAAAACCTCAATATTCCTTTATTAGTTCACTTTCGAGGTGCTGATGCCACTGTTAAAGAAGAGTACGCCCGCTATTCCTCCTTTAACCACTGGATTTACTATCGCCGCCGTGAAACACTTAAGCGTGAAGCGCAGTTGTTTATTGCCGTCTCTGATTTTATCAAAGCAAAACTATTAGAACAGGGGTTTCCCAGTAATAAAGTTATTACGCATTATGATGGGATAGATATTAATAAATTTCAACCAGATCCAGCAGTACCACGAGAGCCAGTGGTGCTTTTTGTTGGGAGATTGACAGAAAAGAAAGGGTGTGAATACCTGATTAAGGCAATGGCTAAAGTGCAGTCAGTTCTTCCTAATGTAAAACTAGTAATTATTGGTGATGGTCCTCTGCGGTTAGACTTAGAAGCACAAGCAACAAAAATGCTTTATCGCTATCAATTTCTGGGACTTCAGCCTTCAGATGTTGTTAAAAGTTGGATGAATCGCGCTCAATTACTTGCAGCACCAAGTGTCACTGCTATCGAAGGAGATTCGGAGGGATTGCCTACAGTTGTTGTTGAGGCTCAAGCTATGGGACTCCCTGTAATTAGTACAGTTCATGCAGGTATCCCAGAAGCAGTTATTCATGGAACAACTGGTTTCTTGGCAACCGAAAGAGATTCACAAGCGCTTGCAGAATATGCTTTGCAGTTATTGAAAAACTCTGAACAGTGGCAATACTTCAGCTTAAAAGGACGGGAAAATATGCGAAAAAATTTTGATAACTTTAAGCAAATCAAAATTTTGGAAGGTATCTATGAAGCAGTGTTAGAAAATGAAGTTTAAAAACAATACCTTTTGTTCGCAAGGCATCAAATTTTCCCAAGACTTTGGTTGAAATTCAGTATAGTAATGGATTAGATAATAATGTCTTTAAAAATTTTAGTGTCTGCTTATTCCTGTAGACCGAATATGGGTTCCGAACCTGGAGTAGGTTGGAATACAGTTCAAGCACTGGCTAAATATCATCAAGTATGGGTACTGACTCGAGAAGATAATCGCACATCTATTGAGGCTGAGTTAACAAATAATAACTACATATCTAAAATAAAATTTGTGTATGTTGACTTACCCGGATCTAAATGGTGGAAACGAGGTATTGGGGGAGTACATCTTCACAACTATATTTGGCAAATTAAAGCCTATTTGGTTGCTCGCAAGTTGCACAGTAATATCAGCTTTGATTTAGCACATCACATAACTTATGTCAGGTATTCATCACCAAGTTTTCTTTCACTCCTACCAATACCCTTCATCTGGGGTCCTGTTGGAGGTGGGGAGTCTGCCCCAAAAGCATTTTGGGAGGATTTTAGTCTTCGTGGCAAAATTTACGAGTATGCACGAAATTTGTTGCGTTGGCTTGGAGAAAAAGACCCTTTTGTTCGTATGACTGCGCGGCGCAGTATCTTAGCTTGGGGGACAACCAATGATACAAGTCAAAGGTTACATAAGATAGGAGCTAAAAATGTTCAGGTATGTTCTCAGTTAGGGATATCGCAGGAAGAATTAGCCAAACTCGCCAATTACACAATATCCGACAATCTTCCTCTCAGGTTTATCAGCGTAGGTAGACTGTTACATTGGAAAGGATTTGACTTGGGATTAAAGGCATTTGCTCAAGCCAACCTCCCTGATTGTGAGTATTGGATTGTAGGAGAGGGATTGGAGAAGCAACGCCTGGAAATGATTGCTCAACAATTAGGTATTGCTCAACAAGTTAAATTTTGGGGTAATTTGTCAAGGGAACAGACCTTAAGCAAGATAGGAAACTGCCATGTATTAGTACATCCAAGTTTACATGAATCGGGAGGATTTGTCTGTTTAGAAGCAATGGCAGCAGGCCGTCCAGTGATTTGCTTAGATTTAGGTGGTCCAGCCGTTCAGGTCACAGAAGAAACAGGCTTCAAAGTTCCGGCTAACACCCCCACCCAAGCAATACATGACCTAGCTGAGGTTATGGCTTGTTTAGCTAAGGACTCAGAATTACGAGTGAGGATGGGTCAGGTAGGACAAAAGCGAGTTGCTCAATTCTTTAACTGGGATATGAAGGCTAAATCTTTAACACAGCTCTATGAAACAATTATTCATGATAATGATTACAGTGGTAAAGCTTTAGCTTAAAGACACACTTAGGACTTACGCAACTGGCACAATGAGTCTCGGTACGGCGTAGCCGTACCATCGATAATCAAACTAGTTTAAAAAGCTAAAATTAGGTAAAAAACAAATGTTACAACTGTAAAAATAGACTTTGATATCCAAAAATAATAAATTCTAAAAATAGACGGATTTTGCTTGATCTGGGAAAATAATTAATAGATATTAATCGCTGACTGGTTATTGAGTATGAAATTCACTAAATTAGATTATTGCCAGTATTTACTTAGCAGTCAAGTCAATTATACCATTACTAATTTAGCAGAGCATTTGAAAAGTATCAGTCATGATGCAATTAATTCTTATTGGCTCAGCAACTCAAACGCCGGATATTCGTATGACATTAGTTTGAGTTATATTCTGCTCTTATCCAATCCCGTACCACCCATTGTTTGTGCCAGTTGCGTAAGTCCTAACACTAACAAGAGCTATGCGAATCCTAAGTGTTCATAACAACTATCAAATTCGTGGCGGGGAGGATGAATCCCGCGAGTCAGAGGAACGCCTATTACGGGAAATGGGTCATGAAGTTGATGTCTACCAAGAACACAATGATCGGGTAGCAGCTATTGGCGCTGTACCAATGGCACTTAGAACCGTTTGGTCAACAGAGTCTTACAACATAGTTAAAAAAAAACTTAGGCAGTCTGACTGCGATTTAGTCCATATCCAAAATTTTTTCCCCCTGATTTCCCCATCTGTTTACTACGCAGCCAAATCAGAAGGTGTACCCGTAGTCCAGACACTAAGGAATTACCGACTCCTTTGTCCTAATGGCTTATTTTTCCGTGATGGGCAAGTCTGTGAAGATTGTCTGGGGAAGTTTGTTCCCTATCCTGGAGTTTTACATAGCTGCTACCGCGAAAATCGCCCAGCAACTGTTGCTGTAGCAACAATGTTAACCTTGCATCGTGCCATGCGTACATGGAGCGAAATGGTAGATGTTTACATTTGTTTAACTGAGTTTGCACGCCAAAAATTTATTGCAGGTGGTTTGCCCGCAGAAAAAATTGTAGTTAAGCCTAACTTTGTGCATCCAGATCCTGGTATCGGTGGCGGTTCTGGTGGCTATGCCCTTTTTGTAGGCAGACTTTCTACTGAAAAGGGATTAGATACCCTGCTTGCTGCTTGGCAACTTTTAGAAGGGAAAATCCCTTTAAAGATTGTCGGTGATGGTCCCTTGGCTTCTGAGGTAGTGGAATCAGCAAAAAAATTGCCTAAGGTGGAATGGCTAGGACGTAGACCGATGTCAGAAGTACATCAATTGATGGGGGAAGCAATGTTTTTAATCTTCCCCTCCAAATGGTACGAAACCTTTGGTCGGGTAGCAGTTGAAGCTTTTGCCAAAGGTACCCCTGTAATTGCTGCTAATATTGGAGCGATCGCAGAATTAATAGAATCTGGTCGAACAGGCTTACATTTCTCTCCTGGTGACCCAGAGGATCTTGCATCTAAGGTACAGTGGGCTATAGCAAATCCAATTATGCTTGCTCAGATGCGCCAAGAAGCACGAGCTGAGTTTATAGCCAAATACACAGCGCAGCAAAACTACCACCGAATAATGGAAATTTACGAACTGGTTTCTAGTCGCAAGTTCTCAAAAATTTAAATTAAGGTCAATAACAGCCAAAATAAAATTAAAACCAAGTATCTGATAAAGGCTTTAAACCTGAGCTTAAACACTAAATCAATCACTACGAATAATGATTTAAGATTGCTATTTGTTTCTACCCTTTGTTTCAATGGCAAAAGCGTAATTACTTAAATAAATTTCACAACCAATTATAGCAGGTAGAAAATAAGATGCTAGGAGAGACAAGTGTTTCAGCGAATAAATCTGGAAAAAAATTTGCACTTGCCGATAAATTTTTAACCTGGCATAGCTGGGTTCTTCTAGGTTATGCCCTTTGTGGTAGAGGTTTTTCTTACTGGGGTATTCCTCCTGCTTACATTGGTGAAATTACTCTATTATTTGGATTGATAACTTTAAGTATTAATAAATCCATTCCCAAAATACTCAAACTACCTCAAACCTGGTTTCTAATAATATTTATGCTATGGTGTTGCATCAACACCATACCCTATTTTCCTCAATATGGCTTAGACTCAATACGTGATGCTGCTTTGTGGTATTACTGTTCTTTTGCCCTGATAATTGCTGCATTATTAGTTGGTAAACCACATCGTTTTACTTTTATAATTAACCAATATGAACGTTTTAGCAGAATTTTTATTATTCTCATGCCATTCATTTGGTTAATATCAAGAACAATATCATTACCACGTGTACCTGGTTCGGCTGTTGAGATAATTACTCTTAAACCAGCTGACACAATGACTCACTTGTCTACAATTACTGCATTTTTTATTGGCTCAAATTTATTGAGATTGCAAACTGCATTTTTTATATTAGTATTTCTAATAAATTTAGCTGTGGTTGGTACTAGTTCAAATAGATCAGGAATTTTGGCATTTTTAAATGCTTTTTCTTTTATCAGCTTTACTAAGTATAAAAATAGTAAAATTTGGAAGATATTAACAATTTTAATATTTGTAATTTTAGTATTATTTATAATAAATCCAGAAATATTTGAACCTTTGTTTGTAAGAATAAATAGTATTTTTGTTGATAACCAAGAAAGACAGGGTTCAAAAGAGTATCGTTTAGAATGGTGGACATACATAATCGACACTACTATTTTTGGAGATTACTTTTGGACGGGTAGAGGATTTGGTTTCAATTTGGGTGCTGGAATCGGCTTTGATCCTATAGGTGGTGGTATAGTTCGTAGTCCGCACAATGGGCACATAACAGTTCTGGGTCGTACTGGTGTTCCTGGCCTCGTTCTGTGGCTACTGGTTCAATTAAGTTGGGCTGGAACCATACTAGCCAAGTATTTGCAATGCAGAGCAAAAGGACAAACAAAATGGGCTGGAATATTTTTGACGCTGCTTGCTTATTGGGTAGCTTGTATGACAGTCACAACATTTGAAGTAATTATTGAAGGGCCTACAGGTGGTATTTGGCTCTGGACAATGTATGGTGTAGGTCTAGCAGCAATAAAAATTTATAAAACTCATCCCGAAATTCTGACTTAAAAAATATGCTTTCAAATTATGAATATTCTGATTTCTGCATACGCCTGTGAACCAGGTCAAGGCTCCGAACCAGGAGTAGGCTGGAATGTTGTCCGGGAAGTAAGCAAGTATTGTCATGTCTGGGTCTTAACATCAAATTGCCACCGCTCAGGCATTGAAGCTGAACTTGCACGTAGCCCAATACCCAACTTACACTTCATTTATCTAGATCCCTGGGGCTGGATTATAGATTGGAGTCCAAAAGGAAAGCACACACAAAAATGGGTTTATTTTCACTACTATCTCTGGCAAATTAAAGCATATTTTGTCAGTCGCTCACTACATCAAGATATTTGCTTTGATATTTCACATCATGTAACCTATGTTAAATACTCTAGTCCCAGTTTTCTTGCACTTTTACCGATTCCTTTTATCTGGGGTCCTGTGGGAGGTGGAGAATTAGCGCCCAAAACCTTTTGGCAAAATTTTAGCTGGCGTGGCAAAATTTATGAATTTCTGCGAAATCTAGCCCGCTTGTTTGGGGAAAACGACCCCTTTGTTCGCCTGACTGCTAGGCGTAGTATTTTAGCTTGGGCAACAACAAAAGATACCGCTCAACGACTGCACCAAATGGGTGCAAAAAATGTCCAAATTCTTCCTGAGTCAGGTTTATCAAAAGAGGAAATTCAGCAACTTGCCCAGCATAATAATTCTGATATTTTACCAATTCGGTTTATTAGTATGGCCAGATTGTTGCACTGGAAAGGGTTTCATCTGGGAGTGCAAGCATTTGCTACAGCAGATTTACCTGAAAATACAGAATACTGGATTTTGGGAGACGGGCCTGAACTGGAACGATTAAAGACTTTTGCCGCAGAACTTGGTGTTGCTCACCAAGTTAAATTTTGGGGTAGATTATCCAGAAATGAAACTTTGTGTAAACTTAGCGAGTGCGCGGTGCTAGTTCACCCTAGCCTGCATGATTCTGGTGGTTGGGTTTGCTTAGAAGCAATGGCAGCAGGGTGTCCAGTAATTTGTTTGGATTTGGGAGGTCCATCTGTTCAGGTTACGGAAGAAACTGGCTTTAAAATTCAGGCACGTACACCTGAAGAAGCAGTACAAAGTATTGCTAAAGCAATGTTATTTTTGGTTAAAGACCCAGAGTTGAGATTGCGTATGGGTCAAGCAGGACAAAAGAGAGTAAAAGATGTTTTTAGTTGGGAAACTAAAGGTTTTTTCCTGTCTCAACTATATAAAGAAATCTGCACTCAGCAGTAGATACCTAATTTGACAAATTTTGATAATATTGCTGGGTTATGTCTCATTTAAGTAAAGGAAAGTTTGTAGTCAGTGGATCTAGCCCTGAAAACCTTGAATATAAGCGCTAAAGCACTCACTACGAGGCATGAGTATATTGAGATTTGAATTGCACCTACTTGCTTACTTGTAGACTATCTATATTCAGCTTAGAAAAACAAGCATGAAGCTGTTAATTTTACATAATCGCTACCGATTTGCAGGTGGAGAAGATAGGGTAGTTCAGGAAGAGAAAAACCTATTAGAAGCCAACGGGCATGAAGTGATTTTATTGGAAGAAAATAATCACAAAATTGCCAATATTTGGGACACGACTGTTGCATCGGGAAAGGCTATCTACTCTTTTGCAGCTAAAAAGCAGGTCAAAGCAGCAATAAGTCGCTTTTGTCCCGAAATAGTCCACGTGCATAACTTTTTCCCGCTCTTTTCTCCTTCGGTTTACGATGCTTGCCGTAGTGCCAGAGTACCTGTTGTACAAACTCTGCACAACTATCGACTTGCTTGTCCTAAAGCAATGCCATTTCGAGACGGCAAAATTTGCGAAGATTGTATTGGTACGTTAATACCTTGGTCTGCAATTGTACATGGCTGTTACCGCAACTCCCGTCTCCAAAGCTCGGTTGTGGCAGCAATGACTACCTACCACCGACTAAGAGGTACTTGGCATGAGCGAGTAGATGCTTATATTGTTTTTACACAATTTCAAAAAGACAAGATGGTTCAAGCTGGAATGCCAGGCGATAAAATCCACATCAAACCAAATTTTATTTTCCATAGCGATTACTCTGACAAATATATTAAGCGTGGTAGCTACTTACTTTTTGTAGGTAGGCTATCAGAAGAAAAAGGAGTTTCAATTCTGATTGATGCTTATATCCAAAACGACTTATCTATACCTCTAAAAATTGTTGGTGATGGGCCGTTATACCAGGTTTTGCAAGAGAAAGCCCAGCACACAGGTTATGGAAAGTTAATTGAATTTCTAGGCTTTCAGGACAGAGAAACAGTTTTTGAATTAATGTATAATGCAGATTTTTTAGTGTTTCCTTCGATTTGGTATGAAGGTTTTCCTTTAACGATCATAGAAGCTTTTGCTTGTGGTCTACCTGTGCTAGCTCCTAAATTAGGTAGTATGGCAGAAATTGTAGAAAATGGTGTAAACGGTTTACATTTTCAAGCAGGAGATTCTGTAAGTTTGGCAGCAAAAATTAAATGGGCTATAGATAACCCCCAAGATATAATTTGTATGGGAAAGAATGCTCGCCATACTTATGAAAGTAAGTATACTCCTAAAACTAATTATCGGCAATTAATGGACATTTACCAACAATTTATTAAATAGTCAATAAAGCTCTTATACAAAATAAGAAAATTAATTTGCAAAATTGTAAATTACAGCTAGAGAATAAGATAATTCAGTTAACATTGAGTTGAAAAACAAACCCAAAATTAACTGAATTTTATTGCCTAATAGTGTGTAGTGAGTGCTTTAGCGCTTATATTCAAGGTTTTCAGGGCTAGAGCCACTGACTACAAACTTTTATTTTTTTCAACTACTTGTTTTGAGGATTTATTGACTTCGCAAAGTAATTAAATCCAAACTGCGTACATTAGGTATAGTCACCTTTCCTCTACGCATCACAGCATCACCAACATATACGTTATTGACATTACTATTTGAGCGATACATTCTCATTGTTTTGTCTCCTGCTTGGGCAAGTTCCTCCACAAAGACTGTTACCGCAAAATCCTCTGCTGCACGACCCCCTTGTGGGTTTGACACTTTGTAACCGTTAGGAAGGGTAACCTCAAACCTATCGTCTGTAAAGTTGCTGACAGCTATTCCCCAAGAACCATCTGGATTTTTGGCACTAGCGACAGTAATTCGGGGCTTTTTACCGTAAGTCCAGGTCATGTTGCCGTCTAGGGAACTTACACTTTTTCTAAATACTGCCCCCAAGTCAAATGTCTTGCTGAGTTGGAGAAAGTAGTAATACTTCTGAAAAATATCATAACGAAATGGATCAAACGAATAACGAATCAGGCGTGTAGCATTATCTTTGGGATCTGCTGATGCGTGACCAATAAACCAAATCCAGTGACTAACTCTATGGTTCATGTCATTGAGAAACCGAGTAGCCGCAGCAGCAGCGTTTAATGCATCCCCTGGTTCTTCTGGACCGTTAGTACCAGCTTCTGTCATCCAATATTCTTTATCTGTTCCCTCAATCAAATTGGAAATACTTGGTCTCGCTGCCATGTTATAGGAGTGGGTTGAGATCCCGTCCAAAACTTCCCATGCTTCAGGGTCTTGCTTTATAGCTTTAATCACTCGATCCGCTACAGCATCGGCATTTGCTAGTTCTGGGGCAATAATTTTCACATCTTTCAACCCACGATTATCAAGCTCTTTACGGAGATTTTTGATGATGACAGGCCACTGCTCATCTGAGAATTTTATAGGACGGTCGTTTGGCTCATTCAACACACCTGTAGCGTGAATTGTTACTCCGTTTTCTTGCTTCACTTTATATATAAAATCTGCTAAGAGTGCGGCATAATTTTTGACCTGAGAGTCACGAATGTAGCCACGTCCACTAGAAGGACCCATATATGCTGGAATTCCGGTGGGAGCAAGTAGAAGTGTGTTACAGCCATTGACCAAGGCATCAGAAATAAATCCTGAGTTTACAAAAGATTTTAAAAACGCAGAATTATCTTCTACACCAGGCTCAGGTGCATATTGAGAAGGATTAAACCATAACCTGACAATTTTAAACTTTATGTCAGTACACACAAGTTTTTGCAGCGTATTTTTTTCAGATTGTGCCAGTTTTGAATAATTTCTGCCACCACCAATAGTTTGACTAGCACCTAAGCCTTGAAGCGCTTGTCTTGCTCCTTGTTTAACTGTAATCGTAACAGGTGTATTTGCCAACGTATAGCCTGATGGCTGAGCTAAGAAAACAGAAGATGCAAGAACTGAACACAAAAGAGAAGTATGCTTATTCATGATAAAAATCCTGGAACAAATTAAGTTGGCGACACTAAAATTTTGAAAATTTTGTAGTTCCTTTGTATTAACGGAACCGTGTAAATGGGGGGTGGCAGTACAATGTTTTTGAGGTTAACTCACTATTTGCAGAAGCAGTGTTAGAGAAAATACGTAAATGTCATGCAAAAAGCATTCTACAGGCAGGTAAAATCTGATAGCTTTCAAAATCTTGTATAGCAAGACTTTTGGTTATTGATAAGCTAATGAGCATTCGAGTTGCATAAAACCAGGGCTGAAGCCCTTACTACAAGCGAATCATCCAGGAAAAAGAAATGACGATTCATTAACTTATGGCAAAGTTAAATTACTTTAATAACCCAAATTGCTTTATGCCATAAGTAGTCATTACCACTATTCCCTTTTAAACTGATATTAAGGAAATAGCTTGTTGTTTCACAGTGGCTTTTGCTTTTTATTGGCTCACAGCTTGAAGGATATAGTCACCCAATAAGGGATAAAACCTAAGTTTTTAAATACCCTACTATATCCAAGCCGGGAATAGTTTATTGCTTCTGGCAGTAATCAGGACAGATTGGTAAACACCGTACTGAACTTTATCTTGTAGACGTTCCCTTAGGCTCAAATCGAAAAAATATCTTGTCCAGAGTGTGGGTGGCTTGTAAGTTTGAATAAAAAGCCTTTCTTCCACTTGTTTCGTAATTGTTTTTAGCCCAGATTCAGCCTTTATTTTTTGCAAAATTATTTCGGGAATCTCTGTTTCCAGTAAATTCTTAGCTAAGAGCATACCAAGCAATAATCTCCGCCAACAACCTAATAGCTTGGCTTGCTCTATAACCCAATCCCAATTCATCTCTGACGAAACACAGATGAGTGTAGCAACATCGCTGATTAAACTCAACTTGTTCCAACGATCCCTGCAAGCATGTACACAGAGGAATAAAAGGTTATCTTCTGGTGATAGGTTAATTACTGTTTTACCTGCCAAGGATATTGCCCCATGACGCTCCCACAGGCGTTCATGTGCAATGGGAAAAGATAGATATTTCTGCAAGAGTTGCCAGTGAAGGTCTAAATTAACCCCTGTATGTTTGTGTGTGTAGTTATTATCCTTGCAGAATGGAGATTGTAGCCTGGCGACTTCTTGGTCTCGAGTATGATTGTATGTATTTTGAAATCCCTGAGCAACCAGCAGATCCCTAGCTACTATGGCATCTTGCGGGCGAACTAAGATATCTATGTCTGTGAACTGTCGGAGTGCGAGATTATTGTAGACTGAGACAGCAAGGATAGCTCCTTTAATTGGAATTACGGTGAGGTCATGGGATTCAAATAGATTCAGCAGTTTAAGCAACTCGTTAGTCAGGAACAAGTTGCGTCTAGCATTGGCTTTGAAATAATACAGCAGATCCGCCAAAACATCTTTGGGAACTAGCTCTGTACAGTTAGTATTCAAGTTTTGGTACAGCAGTGGCATGACCTTGTGAAATGTTGCTGTTTGAATTATGTAGGCCCAGTCAAGGTCTTGCTCAAGCAGGGTTTTGATGCGTTCAATAGTTGCGGTATCTGGATGAGTACGAGCAATACAAAGAAGTAGCTCAACCTCAGGGCGATTTGTAATTTCCTGATTTTCAGTATCGGGTTTGGTTTTCATCAGAACTTGAGATTAAGTTTGTGTCCTTTTGCCCAGAACTAAAATCCAGAGCTTACTAGTTCGATACTGTAGTCAACACCTGTTGAGATATAAAGATGTAAGTTCGCCCAGGTTAAGCGGTGAGTTATCACAATGACAGAAGTATCCTCTTAATTTTGACTTATGTTGTTTGTGACATGACTAAAGTATTTACTGTGAATATGCAGAACCTCAGATTTTTGACCAAAATACTCAAATAAACTATGTATTCGCGAAAATTTATTATCTTGAGTATTCGGATTCAATATATCATTAAAAAAAAATTTCAACCTGTAAATATACAAATAAGTGATAATTTCCCAATTTTTCTTCAAAATCTTTAATCAAGTAAGATTTTTACTAGTATTACATCCTATTACTAGGATATTATGATTGACTACCTAAACATGCGTATTGGGCACACAATTCTCAGCAATGCTGTTCTCGACAACGCGATGGAAATTAGCTTCCATTTGGGTTTTCCAAGATTGAGCATACAGTCCATCTAAGGCTAGAAGTTCATCATGATTTCCCGATTCTACAATCTTACCAGCACGCATAACGTGAATAATATCTGCCTGCATCGCTAGTGTAAAGCGGTGAGTAATCACAACCGCAGTGCGATCGCTTGCCAATTTACGGAACCTCTCCAGCCAGTCATGTTCAGCCCACGGGTCCATAGCACTAGTTGGTTCATCCAAGATAATAATTTGGGCACGTCTGAAAAATGCCCGTGCCAGTGCCAGACGTTGCCACTCGCCGCCGCTTAAGTCAGTGCCGTCAGGAAACAACTTACCCAACATGCTGTTATACCCTAGAGGCAAGCGTAACAATTTTTCATGGATGCCCGATGCTTGAGCAGCTACTTCAATGTCTTTTTGGTTAAATGCCGTTGATATATTACCCAAAGCAATATTTTCACCAGCCGTTGTGTTGTATGGGATGGGAGACTGGAACAATACAGTAATTAAGCGGCGGAGTTCTTTGACAGAAAAGCTGCGAAAATCTATGCCATCTAGTTCAATACTTCCCGAATCCGGGTCATAGAAGCGGCACAAGAGCTTAATTAAAGTACTTTTGCCAGCACCATTGTCACCGACGATCGCCACAATTTTACCAGCCGGTAGCGTTAGGTTAAAGTTATCTAACACTGGTTCTTGACTGCCAGGGTAGCGAAAGCAAACTTGTCTAAATTTAATTCCCTGTTTAAGCGCTGATGGTACAGGAATCGGGTTAGGTGGACTGACAATTGTTGGCTGAATCTGTAAAAATTCAAACAAGTTACCCAGAAACAAGCCATTGCGATAAATTTGCCCCAAGTTGCTTAAAAGATTTTTGACAATGCTTTGTCCTTGATTGAAAGCTTGGAAAAATAAGGCTAAATCGCCTAAAGTTAAAATTCCTAATAAAACTTGCCGTCCCATCCAGGCTAAAGCAGAACCGGCAATGATCAAAGCAATCAGTACAGCAATCAGGCGGCCTGCTGTTTGTAATTTCAACAAGTTGAAATGTTCACGTCTGAGTCGCCGACGCAGATTTTGGTAAGAAGATTGGAAGTAATCAGCAAAGTCAAACAAGCGGATTTCTGCGGCGATCGCACTGTTTGTCAATAGGTAATCGTAGTACATGAGCCATCGACGATCAGTTGTCGTCCGTTGTGACCATTGATACTGTACTTTATTTATATACGTCAAAAAATAAAAAGCCGGGAAAGCACTGATCACCAGAATTGCAGGTAACCACAGACCATAGGAAAGCAGAATTGTGGCCATTGCCAACAAAGTCACTGTGTTTTGCAATAAACTACCAGTGCTTTCTAATAAAGCCAGCGATCGCCCACTAGCTCCCTCTCGCGCTCTCTCTAGCTTGTCATTGTATTCAGAGTATTCATAAAAGCCATAATCCACTGCCACTGATTGTTTATGAATTAAACCAGTGATGTAGTCGTGTATTAGCTCTGATTGAGCAGTGCGAATCCATTCACTAGCACTATTCAAAACCTCCCCCAATACCATGATCCCTGCCATCAATCCCACAGGAAGGAGAATCTGCTGCACACTTGCCATAGAAACGCCGGAGCCAGTGGCTTTAACTAAAGCGTTGACTACTTGAGGCGTGAGGGAAATGGAGGCGGCAGGTAGCAATCCTTGAACAAACAGCGCTACCATCCAGGTTACAGTCCAGTAGTGAGATGCCACCCAGACTAATTTAAATGTTTTGATGACATGGGAGAGTATGGTCTTTGCGCTACGGAGTTTGCTGTTCAAGATATTAAAACCCTCTAAATTCCCAGATATTTTGCAATTATTGGACAGCTAACGTTAAAGTGCTTTTGTTGTTGTCTGCTACATCATTTTCAATTAGCTTGACTAAATCGGGCAAATCTGCTAAAGAAGGCTTGCGAGTAAACCTACAGAAATCCACTTTTTTCACTAGTTCTGTACACAGACGCATATGGGAAGTCAGGAATTCCTGCTCTGTTACTAAACTCATAGCACGGGTATGACGCACTAATTCGACAAAGGCATCTTGGGGTTGCAGTTCAGTAATTTCATGCTCATCTCCCCTAGCCAGTACATAAATTCGCTGTAACGGCAGGGGATTTTGTTGAAAACCACGAGCAAATTTGTAGCCTAGTTTAGGCGCGTTTTGGTGAATAGGAGACAAACTCTCGGTATCCTGTCCCAAAGAAGCAGCCGCTTCCGGCCAAAGTTTGAACTGGGGATAGGCAGGAAATACTATTGGCTGTCCTGAATCAATTTGGATCGGCATGACATCATCACTTAAGACATCAAAGCCACTTGTATGAAAAGCTGTTGCCAAGGTTGACTTACCCCAGCCTGAACCACCCATAAACGCCACTGCTTTGTTGTTGATGTCAACACAACTAGCATGGAGAACCAGCAGTCCTCGTTGTCGTAATAGTATCGATAATATGGGACCTAGAAGTATGGTACACAGAAGAGCTTCATCAACTCCCGGCTCAGGAGCAATAGTAATTTCACATCCTTTCTGAACCAAAAACATGCCAACTTCGGCTACATCCCCACGAAATTTGCTACCCCGATCAAATTCCACATTAGTGATATCCTCTGGCTTACCAAACCGTACAATTACGTCTGGGTTGCCTTCTTTTTCTATTTCAATTAATTCGGGCAACAACAATTCGGAAGCAATTGATAGATTGTAGGCTTGATAAGTTTTCATCACATGTTTTTATTGATTGCAAATCAATTAGGCTTTTTATTATTGTGTTTTTTTTAATTTTGAACCACAAAGGCACTAAGACACCAAGAAAGATACATATTTTATGAGGCAAAACTAAGATTTAGTTTTGCCTCTTTGGCAGTTTACTCAGGTAGTATCAAAAGGTTCAATCAAAAGATTTTACCTAAAGAACTAATTTCCTTGTAATGTTCCTCTTGATCGAACGCTGTTTTCAGATGGATTAATAACCCCATCAATAGAACCACCACCAGTGATGGGGCCACCAGGAGCAGAGATAGGAGAATTATTTCCAGCAAAGAACAAGAAATCATTTTGAGAGGAAGCGCCGAAGAACTGGGTGATTTCTTCAACGTTTCCGTGAGTTTTCAGGGTTGGTGTGCTGTACTGTTTTTTCATTTTAAAACTCCTCATTTAGAGTAATTGAAATTTAGTGGAATTTACCTGTGACTTGGACTTACAGTGTGTACTGGTAACAATAAATAAGTATAATATTGCCTACCGATATTCACAACCTGCCAAGCTAAAACTACAAATTTACCTGTTTATGGTCTAGCCACAAAGCTAAGGTAACTGCTTGCCAAACTGCCATAATGTCTTCATTATTAATTTGGTTTTCTTCTGAGATTATTCGTTGATAAGCTGATTGTAAAAAATCTATATTTAGATATTTTTCAATAATTCCTAGCTTGTTGGACATGACATCATCTAAAATTTGGCGATCGCGCTTTAAAAGTCCATCATAAAAATTTGGTGTCAGATTGGTTTTATCTCCTCGCCATTGAACTTTTTCTGGGAGAATACCTTCTAAGGCACGGCGCATAACTATGCGTCCCCATCCTTGGTAGAGCTTTTGGTCAGAAGGTAATGCTAGGCAAAATTCAATCAGTCGCTTATCCATGAACGGATGACGAGCTTCTAGAGAAAACATAGCTGCATATTGATCCATCTGCTCTAAGGTGTACGCTAGTAACCCTTGATTCAGACTACGCCAATGATGTTCTTTGACGGTGAGGGGCGCTTCTGTTGAGCCTCCTAGCTGATTGATGCGTTCATCTAAACCAATATTTTTGGCAAAGTTACGATTGACTAGAGGTGTTAAAGATGAAGCAACTTTAGTCGGTTTCTCTTGTCTACGAACCCACTGCCATAACTTTTTTATCGGTTCTAGCAGTAGGGGTTTAATACCGTGATGAATAATTAAAAGCTGGCGCGAAATACCTAAATGCTGGTGAATTTGTTGCACTGCTTTGGCAAACTCTATCCATCGCAACCGCTTCGGCAATTCTCTCAAATACGGTAATCCATGAAACCCAAACACAGCCTGGGGTGATACATTGTGGTGTGGTGCAATTGCTTTTGCTTCCTGAATTAAACTCTGCCATTTACCTTGACGGGCAAGTTCCGTGAGCCTGGTTGTACCATGACTAACTGTGGTATCACCATCAAAACCATCTAGAGAAATTCGCAGTCCTAAATCCTTTACCGCAAGGTTCATGTTCCAAGGATAAAAATGGCTAGGGCCTAACAGTGCTTCATCTTCATACTGGAAAATGTTATCCAAGTTGGATAATGGGCCATTCTTATCTCCCTGAATGTAGTGGGGAATAAACTCACCTTGTTCGAGTACCGCATTGATGAATGGTCGTTCATCACATTCTGCGATTTGGTCAAAAATGGTGGAAATCGTGTGTAGCTGAGTAGGTTTTTCTGGTGTTTTTGACAGTAGATGCCGAGCTACACAGGTAACGGCAGAGGAATCTAATCCACCGCTCAAGTGGCTAGCGATCGCAAAGGCACTACGCAAACGACAGTGTACTGCCTCGGTAAAGATTTTTTGAAATTCCTTAGCATACTCATCGTTGGATGATAACCGTAATTCCCGATATTTGTCAAGTTCCCAATATGGCCATGTCCTAATTACAGATTTATTGATCACCATGCTGTGAGCAGGGGGCAACCGCAGAATATCTTGGTAAGTAGTGATGACTTTATCTTCCATCATCAGTGCCAAGTAATCGGCAATTCTCACCTCGTTCAGTCGGCGTGATATTTGCGGTAAACCGAAGATCGCCTTAATTTCTGAGGCAAATACAAAAACTTTACCTGGTTGATAATAGTAATAAAACGGCTTTACCCCCAAATGGTCTCTAGCGCAAAACAAAGATTGTTTGTTTTGATCCCAAATGGCAAAAGCAAAATCACCTAAAAGATGTTCTGAGCAGGACTCACCCCACTTTTCATAGGCAGCTAAGATAAATTCACTATCTGTAATTTTTTCTATGGGGCGATTAGGTAGTTCTAACACTGATGCTAATTCATCCCGATTATCAATTCTGGCATCCGCAGTAATTACGAGATTTGCTGCTTCATTGACTAGGGGTAATTTTTCTATTAAAGATTCGGGGGTTGTCCACAACATTCGATGTCCAAAACCAACAGAACCATTGACCCAAATGTCTGCACCATCGGGTCCTCTATGGGCGATGATCTCAACCATCCGTTCTAAGTCTTGATGATTTACAGCCCGATTGTTGAGATAATGAACACCCACAATACCGCTCATAATCTCACTCCTTCCAGGGACGGCAGTGGCATATAACGCGAAAGGTCTTGGAGATTACCGATGACAACTAGCCCTTGATATTCAATCCAAGCATGAGCTTCTAACTTTCCTGTTTCTCCCTTGGCCACGCCAATGCGGAATTCGGGTAGGTATCCATAACGACTCATCAACACTTGGGTAGTTAAAGCCCGCGCCAGACATTTAGCACCTGGTACACAGCGAGTCACTGCGTTCACAGCCCAAACAATTTTGCTCACAGATACTTGGTGGATACTCTGCGTTCCTTGACTGGGCTGACTAATTTTCGTGAGGAGTTTTAGTAATTTATTAAACGGTAGTAACCCCAGCCCTAACCTGATTGCTCCTAGTAAAAATAAGGTCTTGATTAAAAAATAGCGATCGCCTGCACTCAAATGCAAGAACTTACGCATTCGTCTCATTTTTAACCTCAATTAGTCCAGCTGCAAGAAAGTCTTTTAGCAATGCTATCAAGTCGCGATCGCATTCTTCAGATGCCACCTCATATTCTTCTAAAATGCTCTGCTTGATATCTTTCACAGCTTTTGGTTCTTGAATCAAAGTCCAGATCCGCGCCCCTACCTCATTTAGTCCGTGGTAAATTCCTGTCTTCAGATGCAGAATAACTGCTTCATCGCCAATGTCGGAAAAAATTTGTTCTGGAATTGCTACTACTATTGAAGAGTCTGAGATGTGAGCGTCTAGTTCTGTAATTTTCATCCTTATCCTAATTTTCCTTTTGTTCTGTGACTACTTTTTTCTAAACACGTGGTAGAACCTCATAATATCTACACACTTTTAACTTTTAGATGGACGGAATCAGTACAAGATTTACATTAGACAATTTAGTAGTTGTAGTCTGAATTTTGGTATAAACCCTTAAATCTTTTGATAAAAAATTCTAATCTTTGGTAAAAACAACAGGGATTTAACTTAAGTATTCACTTTTACCTATCAGGAATTTAGCACAGTGAAATACTTACGTAATATGCCCATAGCCAGTATACATACGTGTATTGACTTTTCAAGTCAGGTTCATAGAAAAAATACAAAGCTGTTAATTTTTTATAAAGCTGTTTGGGCTGATTTACATAGTCAACTAAACCAAGAATTCTCAAAAAGAATATCCTGAGGTTAATTCACAACCTGGTCAGTTGAAATCAATCCGAGGTGAAGTATGGTCTCTGGCATTCAGAAACCAGGGGAGGAAATCGTGTGCCGAGCCAAAAACGCCACGAGCGATCGCGATTTTATAATGAACGGCTAAAATGCAGACTGATTTGTCCTAATTTTTTTCTCCAGGTACTTGACATGACCCCGGTAGAAGCTGCTATAGTGTTACGAGTCAAGTATTGGGGCGTAGCCAAGTGGTAAGGCAGCGGGTTTTGGTCCCGCCATCCCTAGGTTCGAATCCTAGCGCCCCAGTTTAAAGAGGAGTAAAAAAATCTGCTCCTCATTTTTTTGTTTTTAATTCATAGCCGTAGTCACATAGGTTAGGACAGTGTTGATTACTAGCCTGGAGGTAACTGGGTTTATCCTCAGCAATCAGCACTTGGCTATGACTTCTGACAACTTGCCATCACAAGCATGATAAAAATTTTTGCAAAAGATCACTACACATGTAGCTTTAGTACAGTAAAGCTACCCAAAGTATGGATTATGACTCCATACAGTAAATTAAGCTTGTCGCGTTACTAAAATTATCTGTAATTAAATCGTATTGGGGTCTAACTCCTTTTTTTTTGAAATTGGTATTACCTCGTTGATGGTGCCAAAATCATTGATTACAATATCAAGTTAAGCTGACTGTAGATAAAGTCTATACAAAGTTGTAGGTCATATTAGTATGTTGAATGAGTAAAAATTATGTATAGCTTTAACTGAAAACGTCAGTGAGCCAGCCAATTTAGGCTACGCAATGTTACTGTAGTGATATTGCATTGCTCCCAGTTAGCCTGTATTCTCAACACTGTAGTTAACATAATGGGTATCATAGCTAGGTTTTTGACAATACCTAATATCCTTTTGGGGTGTTTGAATCATATGACTAGTCAGTCAATTCAGTAGTTTGCCCGGTATAGTGCAAAATAAGGCAACTGCCAAGAAGACTAACTACGCCAAGATTGAATCGAGGCATTCGTCTGTGTAAACAATTCCAGTAGTTTAAATTACAAATATTATGCTGCAATCAGACAAATATCCTCACCTGTTATCAAATGCTAAAACTGCTCAGTTAAATGATAGTGATGATGAATTGAATCTAGGTCAAATTGCAGCAGTCTTGCGTCGCCGATTGTTGTTAATTGTTGGCATAACAGGCTTATTAGCAACAGCAGCAGTTTTGAAGGCAAAAACTGATCCTCCAGTTTATCAAGGGAGGTTCGATATATTAACCAAACGTGTGACTGGAGAAAGTCAGGTTATTGCCAATGTCCCCCAAGCTTTAAATGCCCAAGGGAATACAAATAGTACGTCACAACAACAAGAACTTCAGACAACAATTGCAGTCTTACAGAGTCCTCGAATTATTGAACCCATCATTGAACAACTCAAGACTCAAGACCCGAATTTTATTGATAGGCTTCAGGCGCAATACCCAGACTTTATTGAAGGTCTTCAAGCTCGATACCCAGAAATTACTCCTAACCTGCTTTACGGCCTCTTTGTTAGTAACTTAACTATTACATCCGAACAACCAAATATCATAAATGTTCAATTTACCAATCCAGATCAGGAGCTAGTGAGGAATTTTTCAAATTTACTGGCTGATGCTTATCTAAATTACAGTCTGGAAGATCGTCAATCAGACGTAGTTCAAGCTATTAATTTTGTTAATCAACAAAGAAAGCCTCTGGATGAGCGAGTGCAATACTGGCAAAATCAACTGCGAAACCTGCGATTAAATAATAGCTTAATTGAGCCAGACCAGAAAGCTCAAGAATTATCTAGTCAACTTGCTGCTTTGAGTCAACAGCGAATCAATAATCGAGTAGAGCTAGAACAATCGGTAGCCAGATATCAAGATTTACAAGTAGAGTTAGCACAACAGCCAGGAGAGAGAGCTGGTAATTCTTTACTGAGTGAAAATCCCCGATACCAAAGGATACTGGATCAAGTCCAAGCTGCGGAAGTTGAAATTACGAATCAGTCAGCCATATTGACTGAAGACAATCCCACAATGGTGACATTAAGAGAGCGGAAAGCTTATTTACTTCCCTTGCTAGCTGGCGAAGAATTACGAGTACAAAGAGATTTTCAAAGTCGTATCCGCGCACTTTCAGCCAGAGATGTATCTCTGGCGGAGAAAATCCGAAATGTTAGCAGTGAAATCAGAGGGTTGGCAACCATTAGCCGTGATTACGCTAACATTCAACGGGAATTACTAATTGCCACTGATGCTCTGACTCAATTTACCGCTAAACAACAAGCATTGCAGATCGAGAAAGCTCAAAAGCAGCAACCTTGGCTGTTACTTGATCCAAACTTGGCTGGAGTTAATAGTCCTGCGGCGATTTCCGACAGTGCTACGAGAAACTTAGCATTGGGGGGTGCTTTAGGGCTACTATTGGGTCTAGGAGCAGCTTTAGTTGTAGATAAACTGAGCAACATTTTCTACACAGCTAAAGAACTTAAAGATACTACTAGACTCCCACTACTAGGAATAGTGCCTTTGAAGAAAGAATTGGCAACATCTACCCAAGGAAATTTAGCTAGAGGGATACAACAACCAAGTAGCGCCTCATTTTTTGAAGTTTTTCGCTCGCTTTACACAAACATTCTGCTTTTGGGTTCAGATACGCCAATTCGCTCTTTAGTCATCAGTTCACCGGGACAAGGAGATGGTAAATCTACTGTTGCTATACAGCTAGCACAGGCAGCTGCCGCGATGGGACAAAGAGTCTTGTTAGTAGATGCTAATCTCCGTTGTCCTAGCCTACACAATCGTGTAGGACTGATGAATATTCAAGGCTTGACTGATGTAATTTCCCAAGATCTAGATTGGCATAATGTGATCGAGCGATCGCCTCTAGAAGAAAATTTGTTTGTCATGACTGCTGGGCCAATTCCACCGGACTCAGTGAGGTTGCTAGCTTCTCAAAAAATGCAGGATCTCATGGACAACCTGCAAGCAGATTTTGATTTAGTCATTTATGACACACCGCCGCTTTTAGGATTTGCAGATGCTCACCTCATGGCTGCTAATACTAATGGCATTGTGCTAGTGGCTGGTTTGGGTAAGTTAAAACGTACTGCACTCCAGCAAGTATTAGAAGAAATTCAGATATCTGGCACTCCCATGTTAGGAATGATAGCTAACAAATCTAAAGATTCTATCCCTGTTTCTCACAACTACTATCAGCAATATTACCAACAAAATATCGGTGCTGAAAGAATTGCTGAAGACGCAGAAAATAACAACGGTTCACTTTCCTCTGCTTTGAGAAGAAATAGACGACGTTAAGTTTAATAATTGAAAAAGTCAAAAGAAAACTTCTTTCTTTTGACTTTTGTATTACTTAATATACCAACAAAAAACTACTTATCAGGTGATTTTAAAGCTTGATCCAAAACTTGCCGAGCATGTTCTGCTTTAGCTTTGGCTTCTTGGTAACGCAAATTAGCTTGGGCAAAATTTTTCAGGACTTTAAAACCTTCCTTGAGACGAGCAATTTCCTCTTCACTTACTGAATTATCTGAAAATAAAACATCAACAGCCTTGCGAATTTCTAGTGCTTCAGCGCGTGATTCCTGCACTTTTAGCTTGAGTGTAGCCAAATTATTTAAAATTTGGACAGCTTGGGTAATGCCGTCCTCACCACTGGCAGAATCGTTAGCTGGTTCTTTCACCTCAATTAATTGTTGAGGGCTAAATCCCTCTTCCAGTTCAGTGGGTAGCTTACCAGCATCCATCAATTCCATCAGCTGATCCATAGCTTTATCACGGGCTTTGGCTGAATCTTTTCCAGAAACATTGAGGATGATTTCTGGGCTTTGAGCGAGAGTGTACTGAACCATATTTAGGACAGAAAAGTTGCTGATTAACCAAGCCAAGCCGAATAATTCTAACATGAAGAGAGTAGCAACTTATGGACTGACAAATAAAAAAATAACCAATCGCTGAGTGAGGAGGGAGAGCAGAGGGGAAAGGACTTATATCATACTCTCCCCCGCTCCCCAGTCTCCAATCCCCAGCTAAGGCAACCAAAATAAAACTTTATACTTGATAAAGATAGAGAAACTTTTAATAGGAGGGAAGAGTAATGGCTCCCAATCCCACCATCATGCAAGCTATAGAAAAACTGGGTTACCGAGTCACCGTTGGTGATGTGGCAACCCAGGCAGGATTGAATGTTGCAGAGGCTGGGCAAGGGTTATTAGCCCTGGCTTCCGATACAGGCGGACATTTACAAGTTGCAGAGACTGGTGATATTGTTTACCAATTTCCACGAAATTTTAAAGAAAATTTACGTAAAAAATACTTTCAGTTACAGTTGCAAGAATGGTGGAAAAAGGTTTGGGGAGTTCTGTTTTACCTCATTCGTATTTCTTTTGCCATTTTCTTAATTGTTTCCATTGCCCTAATAACTATTACCATCATTGTCATCATCACTGCTGCTAACTCAGATCGTGACGGCAACAATAGAGGAAGTAATTCTAGGGGTGGTGGGTTCTTCTTTTTCCCCTTTCCAGATTTATTTTGGTACTTTAGCCCCAATTATCGCACTCGCTACCAGGAGCAGCGATACGAAAGACGCCAAGACAGAAGCCAAGAAAGTAATTTAAATTTCTTTGAGGCTGTATTTTCGTTTCTGTTTGGCGATGGTAATCCTAATGCCAACTTAGAAGAACGCCGTTGGCAAGAAATTGCGGCTGTGATTCGGAATAACCGTGGTGCAGTAGTTGCAGAACAAATTGCCCCGTATCTGGATAATCTTGGTGAAAGTTATACACAAGAGTACGAAGATTATATGTTACCTGTTCTCCTGCGATTTAACGGCCAACCGCAGGTAAGTCCTGAGGGACATATTGTCTATTACTTTCCAGAATTACAGGTAAAAGCAAGCAACAAGCATCGTCAGTCAATAGCAACGTATCTGGAGGAATTCCCTTGGCATTTTAGTGCGGCGGGTTCAGGACAAATTATGCTGGCGGCTGGGTTGGGGATACTAAATTTTGTTGCTGCATTAATACTGGGAGGATTATTAGCAGATGGTACAGTTGCCGCCGAATTAGGTGGATTAGTAGCATTTGTACAAGGAATTTACTGGCTATTGTTAGGTTACGGCACAGGTTTCTTGGCTATACCTTTATTGCGTTATTTCTGGATTCAGTGGCGCAATAAAAAGATTGCTGCACGCAACCGCGATCGCCTGTCCCGATCCAGGCTATTAGCTAATCCAGATGACACCATACAGCGAAAAATTGATTATGCCCGTCAGTTTGCCAATGAAACAATCATCGGTAAAGACGATTTAGTATATTCCACCGAAACCGACTTACTCGACCAAGAAGTTGAGCGTTCTGCACAAATTGATGCTGAATGGCAACGGCGTTTGCAAGAAGGAAGTGGGGAGTAGGTGACAGGCTTCGGCGTGAGCGCTCAGTCGAACGGTGACAAGGTGACAAGGAAGGGGACAAGAACGAAAATGCTTCCTCATCTCCCCATTCCCCATGCCCTATTTACTTCGTTTTAATTGGCGTTAGAGCTACGCCTTGGTAATAATGTCCTAAAATTTGCAGGTGGTTTGCTCCTTGTCGAGCCAGATTGTACGCTCCCCATTGACTCATGCCTAAACCATGACCAAAGCCTAGCCCTTGTAATACAAAGTTACCATCTGCGCCTTTAGTGATATTGAAGCGAGTACTTCTCAGTTTGAGCGCAGTCCGCACTTCTTCGCCCTTTAGCACCTTTGTACCTTTGTCACCAACAATTTTTAAGGCTTTAACACTACGGAAAGGTGAGTAGGCTTCTGGAATCATCTCTTTGACATTGCCTACACCAGAAATTGTGCTGCTAATTTCATCAGGAGAAAAGGTTTTTACCCAATTACACGCGCTGATATTTTGATCGAAGTCTTGAACAGCACGCAGGTAAGCTAAAGGGTTTCCCCAAACATCTTCGACATTTTCAGTGTGCCCTCCAGAGCAGGCGTGGAACACTGAGAGAATAATCTCATTTTTATAAGTTAGTACCTTCCCGGCTGTGGCATCGACTGCGTTGTATGTACTGGGAGACTCGCTGCTGATTCCTTGATAAATTTGCCAGCGATCTGGACTAGCACCTAAGTCGTAAATGGGATTATTGCGCTGTTCATTGCGCTTGTAGAGAGCATAGGTACGGGCAGCGATCGCTTGAGCTTTGAGAGCCTCTTGAGGCCATCCAGAATCCATTTCGCCACCTAGAACACTGTAAAGATACTCTTCTAAATCAACCCAGTTAACGGCATCTAAACCTTTCTCTGTAGGGACAACCAGCGTTCTACCCCGATACCAGCGATCGCCAATATAAACAAATCCATCACCTGTTGGCTCAATCCAAAATAAGCCAGATTGCCACCGTTCCAAAGCCACTCCACCAGGGATGGTTTGGGCATAAAATGAACTCATTGCCGGCAATTGTCCGAGAGTACGACCCGTGCTATCCTTAACAACCGCCGCCGTAGAACTGCCAACTCTCACCTGATTAACTCCCCTCTCAATTGCTACGCGCAAAATTACAGATGCTTGAGCTGGGGCCACTAAAGCCATCCACAAGAAGATACCTATCCACCAATGACGTACTTTGATCTGGGAAAATAAAGAGCCTAATAACAGTTGAAATTTCATACTGATCATTTAAATCACATTTAAGCAAGTATCTGTTTGACGTTCTGGACTATAGTGTCTACTACTCAAGATGAGACAGTACTCCACCCTGGGAAGTTGCCACTTCCTCACTAATTATGCGATCGGAATTGAAAATCAGCTCATCAAATAAGAAAAGGGGACAAGAACGAAAATGCTTCCTCATCCCCCTATCTCCTCATCTCCCCATTCCCCATTCCCCATTCCCCTTGAGAATTACTCACATCATTAGCGATAATGCCAATTAAATTCAAATTGCTCAAAATTTCTATCGTTTGTGTCAATTCTTTTGGGGTTATTTGACCAATGCGCCCCACCATCACAATCCCATGACAGAATGATGCTAAAATCCTGGCATCCACCATACCTAAAATGGGTGGAGCATCTACTAACACTAAATCATAGGTCTGCTCAAACAACTCTATTAGTTCTTGCATTCGCTGAGAACTCAGCAGCTTGATTGTATCTTCCGGTGTAGGGCCAGCAGTCAAAATATCAATGGCAGGGTGAATCGGCTGGATGTAATCCTGAACATGGGTGTTTGTTTCATCGAGTAATAACAAAGATAGTCCCCAGTCATTGGATAGTTTCAGGATTTTATGCAGGTTAGGATACCGCAGGTTGGCATCAATCAGTAGTATGCGTCGATGCATACGAGCAGCACTAGCCGCCAGTCCCAGTGATAAGATTGTCTTGCCTTCCCCAGATAATGCTGAAGTTAACATTATGGACTTGAAGAGGAAAGGATATTTGAATATTTGAATGTTTTGGTAGACAATATCCAAGCTTTCGTGGCAAGGTAACCAAGTGTTAGCTTCTACCAAAGAAGGAGCCAAATTTCGCCGCCGATTCATAAACAAGCTGGGAAGCCGCTTCTTGATACCAAGCGGCGCTAATTTAGGTACTGACCCCAGTAATCGCAGTTTCGTTAGCTTCTGTAATTCTTGTACAGAATAAATAGTGTAATTAAACATCCCCCAAGTTAGGGCAACTACGATACCTAAAATGGGACTGACTACAACTCCCCCAAATAAAAGTAATAATCTGCGGTTACTTGTAGAGGTTCCCAGCGCCGGCTCTTCTAACACTTGCCAATCAAAACCTCCCTGAGAAATTTTCAGTCCCAGATACTGTTGTGTTTGGAGTAGTTGCTCAAGTGTTTTGCGTTTTGCTTCTACCTCTGGTAATAAACGATTATATTCTGCTATGAGGCTGGGATATTTGCTGAGTTGCGATCGCAGTCGTTCTTCTGATTCAGCTAGGCTCTTTTCATTGGCAATTAGTCCTTGAACAACTGTTTGCACTTGAATGAACTCTTGCACTAGTATTGGGTCAACTCCTGCTATCTGTCCCTGCGTCAACAGTGTTTTTTCCGTATTTCTGGTATTGATAGCTTTGTCACTTAGTAATTGTTTTACCTCTTGTCGTAACAGATCTAGTTGACTCTGGCGTTGTTGCTGAAGTTGTTCTATGATGGGTGACTCTTCTGTGTAGCGCCTCTGTTCGTTAGCTAGAGCCAGTTCTGTTTTTTGAAACTCAGTCAATAGCGACTGGTAACGTGTTGACTGATTTAAACGAGAGGTAATTAGTGCATTTTGAGATAAAAATGCTATTTCTTTTTCTAAATTATTGTAGCGAGCTTGTACATCTTGAAGTTCTGCACGGGTAGTTTGTCGCTGTTTTTGGATATTGGCGAGAGACTCTAGCAGGATTTTACTTTGTACTTCCGGATCTAGTATATTATGTTTTCTGCGAAACTGTTCTAAGTTTTTCTCTGCTTGACTCACCTCTTTTTTAATCTGGGGCAAGCGGGCACTAACAAAAGCAAGTCCTTTATTCAGACGTTCGTTTTGTTGCTCTATATTATAGTCTTGATAAACTTTGCGTAGAGCTTGAAGTACCTTTTGTGTTTTGACTGCATCATCGTCATGAAAGGAAACTTCAAATACTTGACTAAGACCTTGATTAAATCCAGCTTTACCCTTTAATTGAGTAACTACTAAAGGTGCTTTTTTAGTGTTATCATTGTTACCTTTTATATCTTCTACAGTTAAGTTTGGATAATCAGGACGCAGAATATCTACAGCTTTCTGGATAAGTTTAGAACTCAGCATTAGTTTCATTTGAGCGCTGTAGTCAAACACTGGAAGATTTGGCTCAGTAAACTCACTATTTACACCTACCCGGATATCACTTGAGCGTACCCCTGCATATAAATTGGAATTTACCAATATCTGCATAGAGCTTTGGTAATTCGGTTTTGTATTAACAGCCAATAAGCTAGCAATTGACATGACTATGCAGGAAACACCTAAGCACAAAAAGCGTCTACGAAGCAAAATTTTGGGTATTTGTCTGATATCAACTGCGCTTAATGAAGTGTTTTTAACCAGTTGCTCTTGATTCAGACTTGTGTTAGCCACTATCAAATTCCTCTACTATCGAAATACAGAAACAATATATATGGACGATTATGAGACCATTGATTGTAAATGAAGTTTTATCAACCTATAGACTCAACATAATACTCAATGTTTCTTGTTTGAGATATGAAGAATTTGTGGAATAATTAATTCGGCTTTAATTGACACGCAAGTACTTTATTTATATCAATAAAAAATGATGCTTTGATGATATTTTCTGTTTGCAAATAATAGGTATATAAAAATACTTTCATGTGAATCAAATTGCTTATAGATAAAATTGACTAAATCGCAAATTAATACCTTTTAGAGGAATATAAGCATCATGCTCTACTAAATAGTAACAGTTTGCACTGGTAATATTTTTAAAATTAGCAATTTGTAAATCAGAAAAAAATCCATAATAAAATATACATATTAGTAATTTGCAAATATTTAAATATGTATAATATAAGCTGTACTTTTAAGTACTTTTTTATTTAAAAAGTAAATGATAATACATTTTTATTTGAGATTGATTATGGCAATTCAAGATTGTGTAAATATCTCCAATATTTTCCGGTTTGTCAGTTGAAGTGCTTGTGAGTAAGTAGACATACTTAAATGTAAGAGAAATTTTTGTTCGTAGTGAGCGATTTATCGCTTTATTGCAAGGTTTTAAAGGGCTAGAGCCGCTAACTACAAACTTTTATTTTATTAAATCTTTCTACTTATCACATGGGACAAAAAACAAGCTTGAAAATCTCTTGGTATCCAGGTTTAACAAAGTCAGAAGGACGATCTTCCTTCTGACTTCTTCCTTCTTGTTCAATTGCTCATTTTAATTAACTCGGCTTGCCTCCGTCTAGGTACACTATAAGTCATGAAATCATAAGCCATATCTGTATTCGGAAAAATAGCCCTGGCCTCATGAAGTAAATCTTTTAACTCCACGGTATTTCCAGGAGCATAGCGGGGACTGAAATGAGTCATAATTAACCGATGTGCCTCAGCAACTAAAGCTGTTTGCGCTGCCATTGTGGTTGTGGAATGCAATCGCTGAAAAGCCAAGTCTGCATCTTGATGGGCAAAGGTAGCCTCATGAATTAACACATCCGCATCCTGTGCTAACTCCACCGCACCTTCGGAATAAATGGTATCTGTACAATAGGCGATTTTGCGCCCAATTTCTGTCTCACCACATAACTCAGTACCATTAATCACTCGTCCATCGGCTAGTGTTACCGTTTCACCACGTTTGAGTTGACCGTAAATCCGACCAGGAGGAATTTGCAACGCCTTGGCTTTTTCCACATCAAAGCGTCCTGGGCGGTCTTTTTCTGCTATGCGGTAACCAAAAGCTGTAATGCGGTGATGTAAAACACCACAGCTAACTGTAAACTCATTATCTTCATAGATGATTCCTGGGCGGACAACGTGAACTTTAACTGGATAGGAAAAATGTGTGTGAGAGTAACGTATGGCAGCTTGGATGTATTCATTTAATCCAGGTGGTCCGTAGATATCAACTCGTTGCACATTACCAGCTAAACCGCAACTGGCAAGAAGTCCCATCAAGCCAAAAATGTGGTCGCCGTGCATATGGGTGATAAAAATTCGGGATAGTTGACTGATTTTTAGGTCACTCCGTAAAAGTTGATGCTGAGTACCTTCGCCACAGTCGAATAACCACAGTTCTGCCCTTTGAGGTAATCTCAGCGCCACGCTAGAAACATTGCGCGATCGCGTGGGTACACCGGAACTCGTCCCTAAAAATGTTATCTGCACAGCGTTTTTTAGCCTTCCTCTTGCTGAATTTGACCTGACTCAGTGCTGAGTGCTGAGTGCTGAGTCAGAAGAAGAATACTCAGGGCTTTCGCACTTGGTACAAGCTCCGCCCCTTGCGGTCACTGAGTAGTTCGACAGGTTCACTGTATCACTTGTCGAAGTGTGGGCGGTTTTTTAAGTCAGCACTTTTCATGCTCTACTTTCTATCTTGGCATGGTTGTTGAGCAAAATACTTTGTTATGTACATGGATAAAGTCGGGGTTATACGGTATCTTAATCATGATATTTCTCAATTCATTAAACAGTAATTCTGTGGTCAGCGACTCATCTCCTAGCTATTGGTATGAAGGGCGTTGTCCTCAAAGCGGCGATCTACTTAGGTTACCCCGCACTGCTTTCGTAGAGGCGATCGCTCGTGATTTAATGCAGCAACTTGCCACAGATGAATTTAATCATCGTGAGAGTAAAATGTATGGCGTATTACTGGCGGAAATGCCTACTGGCGAAGCACAAGTACTCAAAGCATTTTCTGGTCTTTTGCATGGTTGTAGTGTAATTGAGGGTTGGGTTCCGCCGATTCCGGGAAGAGATGAAGTAGCCTTAGAGGAAGCCCACACCCTAGCTGAACTAGATGCTATCAAGCAGGAACTCATTACCCTACAGCAACTAACTCAAAGGCAGCAGTATGAAACCCTATTTTACGAATTTCAGCAGCACTTGCAACAAATGAGCGATCGCCATTGCCATGACAAACAGCAACGACAGAAAAAACGTCAAATACTTTACCAGAACCTTGCAGGGGAAACACTGGATACAGCCCTAGAACAACTCGACGAAGAAAGCCGTCAACAGGGAATTGAGCGACGTAAATTTAAAGCGAAGCAAAATGCTATGTTACAGCCGCTTCAGCAGTTAATCGCCGAAGCAGATACGCGAATACAGGAATTAAAACAACGACGGAAAGCACTATCCCGGCAATTACAGGCTCAGATGCACGCCACTTACTCGCTGATGAATTTTTTAGGGCAATCTGTATCATTGCAACAATTAATGCCAAGTGGCTCCATACCTACAGGTACAGGAGATTGTTGTGCGCCTAAGCTGTTGCACTATGCGGCAACACATGGACTCAAACCATTGGCTATGGCAGAGTTTTGGTGGGGAAAGTCTTCCATAAATCAAGATAAAGTACAGGGAGAATTTTATGGTGCTTGTGCCGAACGCTGTCAGCCTTTGATGGGGTTTTTGCTTTCGGGATTAAAAAATTTATCTAACAGGAAAGAGATCAGCCTTTCGCTACCAATACCAGAAACACACCTGTTCCCTGTTATTTATGAAGACGAATGGCTGATTGCTGTGAACAAACCTCCAGGATTACTTTCAGTTCCTGGTCGTTATCAGCAAGATAGTGTTCTCAGTCGCTTACGTTATTTGTTACCAGAGGGCAAGGAAATTATGACCGTGCATCGCCTGGATCAGGAGACTTCTGGTATTTTACTCCTAGCACGAGATAGCCAAACCCATCGTCAACTCAGTCGGCAATTTCAGCAACGCCAAGTTCACAAAGTTTATGAAGCCATACTTGCTGGTGCTGTGACAGTTGAGCAAGGTGTCATTGAACTGCCGTTATGGGGAGATCCGCAGCATCGCCCTTATCAGCAAGTGAATTGGCAACATGGTAAACCCAGCGTGACGAAATACCGAGTGCTGGCGAGGGAAGGAGACTATACACGTATAGAATTTATACCCCTAACAGGACGCACCCATCAGTTAAGGGTTCACGCCGCCGATAAGCAAGAACTGGGGGTAACTATTTTAGGAGATAAACTTTATGGATGCAGCGCCGTTACCAGTCGGCTACATCTGCACGCCAGAGAACTTTGCTTTGAGCATCCGCTTTCAGGGCAAATTATTCATTTATTTACAAAAACACCGTTTTGATTGGTAAGCTAATGAGCATTTGATTACTATCTCTTTCAAACTAGCGACGGCGAATATTTGGATACGCGAGGATGAACACGTTGATGATGACTAGGATACAGTTGGTGTTCCAACGCTTCCTGGCGACTGGATTTTTATTAAATATTTATAGGACTTACGCACACTCAACGAATTCTTCTCTACGAGACGCTTCGCGTACCCTTCGGGAAGCAAGCTACACGTAGTGTCTCGTAGAGAAGGCGTTCTACAGCCCTTACGGGCATCGCTGCGCGCGATCGCAAAACTTTTCGGTCTACTGACAGTTGAAACTCGTTATTTTATTAGTAGCCTTGAAGATAATGCTGAACAGTTTGGTAATTCTATTCGCAGTCATTGGGGAAGTGAAGGTTTAAAACCGAGTGAAATTGTGGGCGAAACAGTCCTTGTATCCCAAGGTAGGTAGAAACCCCTAGTGTCGGGCTTGATTCAATTGCGTACAGCCTGATACTCTTGTACAGGCGATGCTCCAGAGGAGCAACCCAAAGGGCGATCTTGAGTTTTATTTTTTCAGCCGATACACAATCACCTTGCCTTTTGCATCTTCTTCCACAAACACTAAATACTCACCATTGGCACGGCGAAAAGCCCGAATACCATAGGGTATATCAATCCAGCCACTTTCGCCTGCAACTTCTGGGCCGGGTTTTAACTTTTGTACAGTAGCTCCTGTTTTGGCATGATAAACGTACACTTCTGCCGTCTTCACTGTCACAGCAAAAACATAGTCTCCCGCCACACTCATAGCGGCGGTGGCAACTTCGCGTTTACCTGTGGTGTCGTAAGGAACTACTATCCGCCAACGAGGGGTGCTATTTCCCTGACTCCAATTGTCAAAACGCACAATCTCTGAGCCTACAACTTTAGTATCATCACCAGTGGCAGGATGATCTACAGTGAAGCCTGACAAATACATCGTATCTGTTTCTGGTAAATACTCAATCCGCCGCAAATCTGTAAATATGCTCGGTGTTTTTTGCTTTTGCATGGAACGATAGGTGTAGATGGGATTGCCATGATCATCTAGTCCCTGCAAAGGATAATGCCGGATGCCGTCTTCAGTTCGCAAGGTTTTCCAGACATCGCCTTTACTGTCTACCCACCATCCCCCGATGTAAGGATAATCTTTACTGGTATCATATTCATTTTTTTCAAATTTACCGTTACCGTTGCGATCGCGCCAGATCCATTCTCCTGTTTCCGGTTGATCCGGCGGCCAATTTCCCCGCATTGATTTACCACCGCCGCCATGAGTACCAACAAACATTCCCGCCGGAATCGCAATTTTGCCATCCTTGTCTGGATTGAAGCGATAAATTTGCAGAAAGCTTTCATACATATCGGTGAGGAATACAAATGGTTTACCTTTGATTCGGCGCACCCAGGTAGCATCTGGCGATGTGTGCAAGCGTGGATCTTGCGGATATTTGAAAGGATTTAATGTGTAGGCTTTGTAAGTCCATTGCTTACCAGCAGACTTACCATAGTCCATTAAGAATTGTTCTTGCTTAGTAAATACATCTACTCCATCAGTCTTGGAGTCAGCATCAGCGTTATCGACAAACATTAAACCCAGTAATTGCCATAACAGCTTTCCTGATGGTGAAAACTTGCGTAAATCTGTGCCTGACCAATTGAAACCATTACTATTTACATAGATATTGCCTGCGCTGTCTGTACCCACTCCGGTAAGACCGTAAAGTTTCAAATCTTTAACTTCACCAGGAACACCACTGTATACACCACCTTTGCTGCCAAGAGTACCAACCTGTACTGGCTGATCCTCAATTTTGTAAATCAGCACTTGTTGACGGGGGCCATTTTCTGCTACTAACAATCTACCTTGACGATCAACTGCGATCGCACTTGGTTCGACAACATCGGTAATCTCTGGGGGTAATTGCTTTCCTTCTTGAGAATAATGCCGAATCTTGGCAGGAGTATCACTGTTTTTGCCTTGAATAATCCACAAATTGCCTTGTTTATCAACAGTTATTACCCCTGGTCTAGCAACACTAAAGCTACGTAGTTCCTTCATTGTGTCGGTATTATAGACACGCACCCGGTTAGCAGCAGCATCGCTGACATATAACTCTTTTCCAGCAGTAGCTAATCCAGTAACTTTACTTTTATCACTGATAATTAACATACTTTTATCCCAACCACGCCCTTCAGCAAAGGGTGCAGGTTTGCCAGACAAATTATAGCGTCTGACACAATACCAAGTTGTGCCATCCGGCGGATAATCTTGATCTTTCCTGTTAACTGATCCTTGGCGCATGGCAATGTAAACATATTTACTATTTGCTGTTACAGCTTGACCACCGCCACGACTCCAGCCGTGAGTATCACTCAGCTTACCAATCACATCGCCATCTTTATATATGCCTGCTTCTCTTCCTGATTCATCCCAAATACTATTGGTATAAACTATGCCATTGGGAGCAACATACATTGCTTCAATATTATTTTGTACCCACTTATCTCCTCCACGAAAAGTATTACCAATCCAAGATGTTTGGTATGCAGTTGTAGGTGTTTTACTTGTAGCCCAATCTGTTATCATGCTGATGGAGGTAAAAATTAATCCGATACCTATAACCAATAGCAAATTGATAAATTTTAACTTGCGAAAGTTTCGTGAATTAAATAGCTTATTGATATATTGATGAAGCTTTTGAGAAATTTTACCCAACTGCGGCATTAGTCCATTTCGCATATTATTTTTAACCATTATTATCAATGGCATTCAGTAACTGGGGGAAAATCAAAATAAGTACCAAAACTTACTTTTTAGAAGAATTATTTACAGCATACTTTTTGCCATGCTGTCTCTGAGGCTAAAAAACGATTTTTTCAATTTTGGCAATAACAGTCGCTACAGCTTTGATAACTCAAGCAAGGCGCTACTTCGCCTTAATTTGAGTTAAATTAATACTTGCAAATTAGCAATACCGATTTTTTACTGTACTTGTAAATCTGTATTAGCTAAATAGTAATTAATAATCCTGGAATGCTCCCCTTGAAACTATAGACTCTTGCTTGTTTAGGACTATCATCTTTTCAGCACCCAGTGTCAAAGTTTCTATTTACTAATCTTTCTTTTAGCATCATCTATACATAAATAACAAATAGTTGAGATTGAAATTGTCATATTTACCAAAAATTCATCAAAACTACACAAACTTTTAAGTTTAAGTAGGTGGGTGGGAAAATTTATCGCTAGGATAAGGCAGAAGGCAGAAGGCAGGAGGCAGAAGGGAAGAGGGTTTTAAGCTGATTCATTTTTCTTTACATAGTTGATTTTATTTGTGCCTACCTACTTATATTTATCTAATGTATTAATATTTACTTTTGAAATAAAAGAGTAACCTGATTATAATTTTCACAATTGAGTTCAGACCACTATATTATTTATAAGCATTTTTATTTACAAGTTAAATACTTAGCAAGATTATGAGAGTAATAAGTATGTTTATCTGCAACAAAAAGGTTGTATCTCTTATAGCAAATCCTCTCTAAGCAATAAAATTATACTTATTGACAGAGCAAAATAAATAGATTATAAATTAGTGTTTTATTTAAAAAATGTATTGATGCTTTTGAGCGAAATCTCTACAGAGTATGACGTGAAAGGTACTGATGATGTAGATAATGGCTGGATATAAGTACTAATAGCATCAATTAAGTTACTGCTCAATTCAAAAAGAAGCAGTTGAGCTTGGTATGGAAGTAAACATATCTACGCTCAATACATCATAGGAGCTAAGTAGGTGGAAGGTAAAAAAGAAAATTTAAATTCAACATCTGCATCTATTCTCACTCTGGGAATAGGCTGGTTTCCTAAAACTCCCGGAGGACTAGAAAGGTATATTTATGAATTAACTCATAGATTAGCAGCCAATCAAGACCAGGTAGAACTATGTGGAGTTGGTCTACCAGAAACTGAATTAAATTCGCCAATTAAGCTAACTAATTTGGCTAATCCAGATAGTATAATTTGGCAGCGACTAGGATCTATTCGTCATAACTTCAAGAAAACACGACTCGGCCAGCCAGATGCGATTAATCTGCATTTTGCCTTATACAGCTTTCCTATTTTGGATCTTTTACCTCAGGGAGTACCTATAACTTTTAACTTTCATGGCCCTTGGGCATCTGAAAGTCAACAAGAGACGGTAAATAGTAAACTCAGTATTTGGCTGAAGCGCTGGATAGAACAAAATACTTATAATCGTTGCGATCGCTTTATTGTTCTTAGCAAAGCATTCGGTAATATATTACATCAACAATATCAAGTACCTTGGAGCAAAATTCATATTATTCCTGGTGGAGTGAATATTCATTGGTTTCAACCAAACTTATCACCCCAAGAAGCTTGTAAGCAGCTAAACTGGCCTGATAATCGCCGGATTTTATTTACATCCCGCCGTTTAGTGCATCGAGTTGGTATTGATAAATTATTACAAGCACTAGCAATAATTAAGCCACAAGTACCCGATGTTTGGCTAGCGATCGCAGGTCGGGGTCATCTGCAAGCTACACTACAGCAACAGGCTCAAGAATTGGGATTAGAAGATAACGTTAAATTTTTAGGATTTCTACCTGAGGCACAATTACCTATAGCTTACCAAGCTGCTGAATTAACTGTGATGCCCAGTCAATCTTTTGAAGGATTTGGATTAGCAATTGTTGAATCTTTAGCTTGTGGTACGCCAGTTTTATGTACCCCTGTTGGGGGAATGCCAGAAATTTTATCATCATTTTCGCCAGATTTAATTACTACTTCTACTGAAGCTTCCGCTATTGCCGAAAAATTAGCACAGATCCTTTTGGGCAAATTATCAATCCCTGCACGACAAGACTGTCGCCATTACGCAGTGACTAACTTTGACTGGCAGCAAGTAGCCCAACAAGTACGGCAAATTCTCTTAGCTTAAATCTGGATATTCCCGGAGATTATATGAAAATACTATTCTTAGACCAAAGTGGTAAACCAGGTGGTGCAGAACTGTGTTTAATAGATATTGCTAAACCGTATCGCGATCGCGCTTTGGTAGGTTTATTTGCAGACGGCTCTTTCAAAACATTACTACAACAGCATCATATCCCGGTAGAAGTTTTCACAACTGAGGCGATCGCAGTTCGTAAACAAAGTAATTTGGTGCAAGCATTGGCAAGTTTAGGACAACTTGCACCCCTACTAGCCAAGGTAGTACAAACAGCTAAAGAATATGATGTAATCTACGCCAACACACAAAAAGCATTTGTCATTGGCGCATTAGCCAGTTTTTTCGCTCGTCGTCCTTTGGTTTATCATTTACACGATATTCTTTCCCGAGAACACTTTAGTCAAACTAACCTGCGGATTGCTGTGACTTTGGCGAATCGTTTGGCATCATTAGTAATTGCTAATTCTCAAGCTAGTCAAACAGCTTTTGTGCAAGCAGGAGGACGGGCGGAACTCACTGAAATTGTCTATAACGGCTTTGAGGTAAAAAATTATCAAACTGCTGAATCTGATATTAGCCACTTACAGCAACAATTAGGACTGCAAGGAAAATTTGTCGTTGGACACTTCAGTCGTTTGGCACCTTGGAAAGGTCAACATATTTTAATTGCTGCCTTAGCCCAATGTCCGCCAGAAGTAACAGCAATTTTAGTTGGTGATGCCTTATTTGGCGAACAAGATTATGTCCAACAATTACATCAACAAGTTGCAGCAATGGGACTAGAAAACCGCGTCAAATTTTTAGGATTTCGGACAGATATTCCTCAGCTAATGGCAGCTTGTGACTTGGTAGCACATACCTCAACTTCCCCAGAACCCTTTGGCAGAGTGATTGTTGAGGCTATGTTATGCGGTAGGCCTGTGGTTGCAGCCAAAGCTGGAGGTGCAATGGAATTAGTGGAAAACGAGATTAATGGTTTTCTAGTGACACCAGGCGCATCCCAGGAACTGGCACAGGTAATTAACACCTGTCTTCAGCAAACAGAAATTACTGCAACTATAGCCAGTAATGCTAGGGCGATCGCTAGTCAGCGTTTTGATGTCACAGCTATTAATCAGCAAATTGCTAACTTATTGACTCATCGGTTTAAATATTAGTAATTTTTATTACTTGATTTTCAGGAATATTCCTGAGGAACACCAACTTGCTTTGTCAAAGTAAATATTGGTGTTCAGTCAACTGGGATACAATGAGTGATATAAGTCTACTGATGGTAGGTGTATTAACAGCAGGGCAGACATCTTTGCCCAACAACTTACCAGAACAGCCTGTAATTGAGTCAGAAAGAGCAATACAGCATTCAAACCAGGAACAATTAGCTCAAATATTCCCAGATGCTGACATCACATCACCCGAATTCATGCCCTCGGATGGTAGTCTCCAGGACATTTCCTCAGACTCAAACCAAGAGCATCAAAATTTACTTAGGAGAATTACAGATAAAGCTGATTCTCAAAGCGCTGCCATCTTATCTAAATCTCAGAAATCCCAGCTTGTAATCAGCGAAAAACCTGAACTAGAAAGCACAGCAGAATTCACCCCATCGCCCTCACCCTCTCCAGACTCAGACGACCAGATGCAGATGTCATCAGTCACATCGGTGTCTCAACTGGATGATGTACAACCTTCTGACTGGGCTTTTGGTGCTTTACAGTCTTTAGTAGAGCGTTATGGCTGCATTACTGGATATCCATCTGGCAAATATCAAGGTAATCATGCTATTAGTCGTTATGAATTTGCAGCTGGTTTAAACACTTGCCTAGAAAAAATTCCCGCATTAATTATTAATCATAAAAATAATCAGATTAATCATGAAGATTTAATTCTATTGCAACGATTGCAAACCGAGTTTCGGGAAGAGTTACAGCAATTACAGCAGCGTGTGGAAAAACTCGAAAAGCGGACTGACCAGTTGCAAGCAAATCAATTTTCTCCAACTACTAGATTATTCGGTCAAGCAATTTTTAGCATTCAGGGAACAAACAGCACCAATGTAGATTTGTTTCCCAGAGATGGAATCCCGGAACGTCGGGGTCAAGCAAATCTAACTTTTGCAAATAGCGTGCAACTAACTTTGGCAACTTCGTTTACAGGAAAAGATTTACTGTTAACAGGTCTATCTGCGGGCAATTTGGCATCTACAGCACCGTTAATATTTACCAATATGGGGAGATTGAGTTTCGAGTCTAATACAGAAAATAATTTAGTTCTTAATGACTTATCTTATAGATTTTCCGTATCGGATAACTTAGGAATCGTTGTCGGTACGGCTGGCGTCAACCCAATTAACACCTTTCGTGGTATTAACCCTTTAGAAGGTTCTGGTGATGGCGCAATTTCTCAATTTGCTCAGCGTAACCCGATTTTAAATATTGGTAACGGCACCGGTGGTATAGGCTTTGACTGGCAAATTAGCGATCGCATCAGTTTACAAGGCGTTTATAGTGCTGAAATTCCTGCCTTTCCCGGCAATATCAATCAAGCTGGACTATTTGGTGGTAGATACACAGCAGGCGCTCAACTAACTTTAGCACCCACGAATAATATAGATGCCGGGGTACATTACCTGTACTCTCACTCTCCTAATGACTTGCTAGGAATCGGTGTTGGTGACGCTCAATTAATGTCACCTTTCGTAGATACTACAGCTTTTAACACCCATGCTGTGGGGGCAACTGTCGCATGGCGCGTTAACCCGAACTTACAGTTGGGCGGTTGGGGAGGTTTTTCTTCCTCAAAACCAGTTGACCTCTCAGGAAGTGTAGAAACCACAAACTGGATGGTATTTGCGGCTTTTCCTAATTTGTTACGCACTGGCAATTTGGGAGGAATTCTCGTCGGACAACCTCCCAAAATTACCTCCAGTACCTTACCCGACGGATTAAATTTCCCTAACTTTTCCGATGGTGGAACACCAGGCGGACGCAGCGATACATCGCTCCACGTAGAAGTTTTTTATCGCACCCAAATTAATGAAAATCTTGCTCTGACACCAGGCTTATTTGTCATTTTCAATCCTGATCACAACGCTGCCAATGACCCCTTGGTAGTTGGAGCATTAAGAGCAACCTTCCGGTTTTAATTTTGTATTGATGTAAATGTAATCACCAGGGGTAAAACCCCTAGTACGTAATTCCCAACTATTAGCGAACAGCAAAAGTAAAAGAGGCATTGGGCATTGGGCATTAGTTAATTATTCTCCCACTCCCCTTGTCCCCTTGTCCCCACTCCCCTGATCAATATAAGGAGTTAATTTTTCATGCAATTAAGTTCATCAGCTACTAAGTTGGGTTTTGCGATTGTTAGTGGTAGCAGTTTAGCAGCCTGCATCCTTGGTTTAGGAGGAACTAGTGCTTCGGCTCAAATCACAATTCAAAGCACTGGTACATTGTCAGGAACTCTCCAACTTCCTAGCTTTAATCCCAATTTTAATAACCGAATTACTCGCATTGATACCGATTCCAGTGGTACTTACTACCGCAACACAGGTTCCAGAAATAATCCCAATTACGTTCCTGTCTACCAATCAGACTATGTGAGGGTAGCAACACGCGCGGATGGGAGTCTACATCACTTTGTCGATTTTAAAGGTATTCCGGTGATTTCCTTAAATGGGATTCTCAACTCGCCAGCCCTATCTGCTGGGGAATTGACACCATTTACTTACCAAGGAAAAATACCAGGAACTCAATTTCAAGGTGTAGTTCAGGATGAATTTGGACTCACAAGAGGCTTTTATACTGGTATTGTTACTGACCCCAATACTGGACAACAGTATCAGGGTACTTTTGAAGTGAGTGGACAAGGGCCAAGATATAGCGATCGCAATGGTGGTGATAGTCCGACTGTCTTTGATTTTAAGTCTGACTTACCAGGTCGGCCAACAGTCACAACCTGGCAAATAACCAACTCTCCCTTGGTACGATTAACAATTAAAGTACCCGCAGAGGCAACACCCATCACTCCCCAAAGTCCTACGCCAGCACCAACGCCAGTACCTGCACCTCCTCCAGCACCTGTGCCAGTACCTGCACCTCCTCCAGCACCTGTGCCAGTACCTGCGCCTCCCCCAGCATCTACACCTGCGCCAGCACCTGCACCTCCCTCAGTACCTGCACCTCCCTCAGTACCTACACCTCCTCCAACACCTGCACCCGCGCCAGTACCTGCACCTCCCCCAGCACCATTAAGTGATGCGCCTGCTCCCACAACAATCCATAGTGTATCTAGTGAAGCCATACCTCCGACATTTACTTCATCGGCAACTTTGACTGACACAAATGGGTCTAAATTTCCATCACCCTCTATTGAACCCACCATAGAATTCAGTAGTGGTAATTCATTTGCCATCAATCCAGTTGGCTTAGAAGCATCTACCGTTAATTCAGGTAGTTGTTTATCCGATTCTGTGAATTGCCGTACAAGACCTACAACATCTAAACAAGCAATTGGCCCCCGCAGTCGAGTTTTGGTGCGTTAAAATTATACGCCATCAAAATATATAGTCAGGAAAAAAGCGATATCCTTAATTAGAAGTTCTTAGTAGCGGCAAAAGTCTCTATTGAGAACCTTATTTTTGTAATTTATTTGCCCTTGGTGAGTTTCTAGCTATACTGGTTACTTAGTGCGTTTATTAAAAAAATTAGCAGTAGCAATTTTCACAACCTAACCCTCATAGTCAGATTTTGTCCATCAAATTTCTTGTGAGTAAGGAACTATGAAAGAGGAATTGATAGCTACATTTTTAGGAGTCTTACGCGTCAATATGCGTTGGATGACTTGGAATTTATTTCTAGCTTTTATACCTTTGGCTTTGAGTGTTTGGCTATTCCGCACCAAACGCGGACGCTCTTGGGTTTGGTGGCTAGGGTTCCTGGTTTTCTTTGCATTCTTACCAAATGCACCTTATTTGTTGACTGATGTAATTCATTTCATAGACGATATGCGCAGGATTCAATCAGTGTGGATGATCACCTTGGTGCTAATTCCTATTTATTTACTGGTAATTCTGGCTGGGTTTGAAGCTTATGTCATATCATTAATTAATTTGGGCTACTATTTACACCGCATTGGTAAATCTCAATGGATTTTGGGAGTTGAATTAATTACCCATGCTCTTTGTGCAATTGGTATTTATTGGGGTCGGTTCCTGCGTTTCAATAGTTGGGATTTTGTGACTCAACCCGATGCTTTACTAACCAAAGGTGTAGAGGAATTACTTGGTAAACAGCCTTTAGTAATTATTGCTATTACCTTTGTAATTCTTGTAGGTTTGTACTGGATTATGAAACGAGCATCTTTGGGATTTGTTAGCCAACCACAAAATGGATTAGCTATTCAATCACGGCGAACTAATACTGATATCTCTTAATTATTAAACTTCAAAAACGAGAGGCTCATCTCACCGATTTATTTAAAAAGTCGGTGAGATTTTTGTTAGTAAGTGAGGTTTTCTATGAGGGAAGAGGTTATTTATCTATCTAAAGAATGGTGTATGTAGTAGGAAATTTCTTATCAAAAGCAAGATGAATTTTGATGATTCATGTTTTGTAATGAATTTAGATTCTTTAGCTTTAATTGATAGGAGTTCCATAATATGACACTATTATCTGTTGATGAACTAAAAATTTTAGTTGAAAATTCTCAAAGTCCTTGTGTATCTTTGTACATGCCTATGCAAAAGGCGGGGCCAGAGATTCGACAAAATCCAATTCGTTTTAAAAATTTAACCCGGGAAGCTGAGGAACGTTTGGATGCTATGGGGATTCGCCGCACTGAGGCGATAGATTTTCTCCAGCCAGTTAAGGAACTTGATACGACTGATTTTTGGGAACATCAAGACCACGGATTAGCAGTCTTTATTTCTCCCCAGATGTTTCGCTATTACCGTCTGCCAATGGAGTTTCAAGAATTGGTAGTTGTTAGCGATTGCTTCCATATAAAGCCATTGTTGCATTTAATTAACAGTGATGGACACTTTTATCTCCTAGCTCTTAGTCAAAAAGATGTCAGGTTTTTTGCAGGAACGCGATACAGCCTCAATGAAGTGGAAGTAGAAAATATGCCTCAGAGTATGGAGGAAGCTCTGATGGAGGACGATATTCAAAAAGGGGTGCAACATCGTATTGCCACATCTAAAGGGGGAACCGCTAATCCGTTTCAACAACCGGGTGATTTTCATGGTCAGGGAAGTCCCGATACAGATAAACGCCAGGCAGACATATTACAGTTTTTTCACATTGTTGATAGGGCGGTACATGAGAAAATCCGAGGGCAAAATGCACCTTTAGTGTTAGCAGGGGTTGAGTATCTATTCCCGATTTACCAAGAGGCCAATACTTATCCTCATTTTGTCGAGTCAGGTATTACTGGTAATCCCGAAGTAATGAAACCAGAAGAGTTGCATCAACAGGCTTGGCCTATCGTCAAACCTTTGTTTCATGAAAATCAGCAATCAGCAATGGCGCTTTATCAGCAACTAGCTGGTACTGGTACAGCTTCTAGTGATATTAAAGAAATCGTGTCAGCGACTTATTGTCACAGAGTAGATTCGATGTTTGTGCCAGTAGATATGCAAATCTGGGGCAAATTTGATCCAGATAACATGACTGTAGATTTACACTCAGAACCAGAGCCAGACGATGACGATATGTTAGATTTTGCCGCTATTCATACTCTCTTAAACGGTGGCAAAGTGTATACTCTTAATTCAGAAAACATGCCAAATGGCGCACCAGTAGCAGCTATTTTCCGATATTGATGGTTTTTGTGGTGTTGTATAAGTTGAAGCTAACTATATACAACACCCATGATTAGTAAATCTTTAGTCGGTTTAGCTTTTGTGAGCATAATGGCTATCTTTACTCAGTCTAGTAAGGCAGAAATAATCACTGGGCAAGGGGGCAATATCCGGGCAGAAATATCCTACGAACAATCAGAGGAATACCAGTATAAAGACGTTCGTTTGCAAATTATCCGGGCAGGTAAAACTATTGTGGATCAAAAACTGCCCCAAGATAGCGAATATGACCGACCTATTGGAGGGTTATTTACAGACAATAAGTTGCCAGTACTGGACTTAGATGGCAATAAAGAACCAGAAATAATTGCTGATTTCTTTACAGGGGGAGCGCACTGTTGTACATATTCATTAATTTACCGTTATGACAGTAAATCCCAGCGATACACTCAGATTCGTCATGAATGGGGTAATGGTGGTTATCAACTCAAAGATGTAGATCAGGATGGAGTACAAGAGTTTATTAGTCAAGACGATCGCTTTGCTTATGCTTTTACATCCTATGCTGCATCTGGTTACCCACTACAAATTTGGCAGTATCGTCAAGGGAAGATGATTGATATTACTCGTCGCTATCCCCAGTTAATTTATAATCATGCCTTTGAACAATGGCAAACCTACACCGAGGCGCGGCGACAAGGTGATGATGGTAAGGGTTTTTTAGCATCTTACTTAGCAGATAAGTATATGCTAGGTCAGGAGCAGGATGGTTGGCAGCGTGTACAACAGGCTTATAAACAAAGTGATCGCACTCAATTCTTCGCTAGTTTACGTCAATTTTTGCGGGAAACTGGATATATTAAGTAAATTCGCAGAATTGCGGGATGCTGTGTAATCAACGTTAGGTAAAACTCATGAAGGTTTGTAATTCCCAGTTATTAAATTACGAATTACATTCGCGCAGCGTTTCCGATAGCGCAGCGTGGCGTAGCCATAGGAAATATTACGAATTACGAATTAAGTTGCTGACGAGCTGCTGCTAAAATTAACCTTTGCTCAGCACGGGCGATCGCTCTATAAGTCCTCTCCACTGCTTCCGGTTCCACAGAAATAGAAGTAATGCCCCATTGCACCAATTGATCAATAATTTCTGGATAAATTACTGGTGCTTGACCGCAAATTGAACAAGGAATCCCCGCATTTTTCGCCATCTGGATCAGTTGAGCGATCGCACTTATGACAGCCGGATGACGTTCATTCAACACTCTTGTCAGCTGTCCTTGTTCTCGATCTACACCTAGTAATAGTTGGGTGAGGTCATTTGTACCAATGGAAATGCCAACTGCACCTGCTTTCACGTATTCTGGGAGCAAGAATAGCATACTTGGTACTTCTGCCATGATCCATAGTTGAAATTGCGGCACTTGAGTTAACCCGGCTTGCTCAACTTTGGCGCGACAAAAGGAAAACTCTGCCACACTGCGAACAAAAGGCAACAATAGATGAATATTGCTATAGCCAGCTTTTTGTACAGATGCTAAAGCTGCTAGTTCCAATTCAAAAACGGCCGGGTTTTGCAGATAGCTGAATGTACCGCGATCGCCTAAACTCGAATGTGAGAGAGAATGTAGGTGATGATTCGCTGATGGTAACTCGTGCGATCGCCAATCCAACGAGCGATAAAAAACTGGTCGCGGCGACAAAGCACGAGCAAACAGCAGAATTTGCTCAGACCATTTTTCTAATAATTCTGCCTGACGGCCACCTATGAGCCAACTATGGGGATGTTGCCCTTCTAGTGTGTTGAGCAACATCAGTTCGGAACGTAACAAGCCGACTCCATCCACGGGTAGGCTTTTTACTTGCTCTATTAAACTAGGTTGACTCAAGTTAACTAGCAATTGGGTGGCAATCATGGGGGAGGATGGGGAATGAGCAATGGGCAAAGGGGAATGGCTAATTACTGATGATTGATGACTAACTTCTTTGTCCTTCCTGAGCCGATAAACTTCTCCCCTGTCGCCATCTACAAGCAACCGTTCACCGTTTTGAATCAAAACTGTGGCGTCTGTGGCGCTCACAACTGCGGGGATACCCAATTCTCTAGATAAAATCGCTGCATGGCTAGTTAATCCTCCCTGAACAGTGACAATTGCCACAACTTTTTGTAACAACGGCAACCAATCTGGTGTAATTGTTGGTACTACTAAAATTACTCCTGCGGGAATTTGTTCTGGTTTCTTTTGAGCATTAATTACATGAGCAGTTGCTGTTACGCGTCCCCCGGCTGCCCCTAATCCTTTGACAAACTGTAAATTGGGAATTACAGATTGAGGAGTACTCACTTGAGTTAAATAGAGATTGGGGACTGGGGTTTCCTGAGAAATAGTCCATTTAATGGTAAAGTTTTCGCCTATTTCACTCACAAGTTGATTCCCCAGAGTGATTACTGTTTGCAGAAATTCTTCCGGTAAAGCGTACTGTTTTTGTTGGGCTTCTTCAAGGACATAGGCCACTATATCAGTATTATCTGCTGTGATCACTGATTGATGTGAATCCACGGTTGCCGCATCATCACAACGATAAGCCAGCATTTTATTACCGAGATGTCGTTCTAGTATTGCCCCAGTTTCCTGTTGAATGTAATAGACATCTGGGAGTACATCACCTTTGGCGATCGCAATTCCCAAGCCCTTGGTCGCTTCTATTGTCCACCCTGAAGAGTTGGCATACAGGATACCACTGGCGATCGCATTTTGAACTGGTTGCACCAACACGGCTAAATTAATTTGTTGCAGGCTAATTCCCATGCGCTGCCAATATAGTAAACTTCTAGCCCGAAACAACTGACTCCAGGTGCGCTTTAATGCTGTGGCGATCGCTTCTTCATCGCAGCGACAAAAAATAGCATCCAGCAACCCAGATGTATTTGCTCCCCCTGATGTTGCTGGCGATAATGCCAGAGTTGGTCGCAAAATCACATAGTTAGTTTGCCATTCTTTAGCTGCGGTAAAAATTGTCCTCACCCATTGCGGTGGTACAGTCGCTGTCATAATTTCCTGACGCAAGCGACCAGCTACCTGTTGAAGTTGACGCCAATTAGCTACATCCAAATGTAAAGAAGAATCAGGTAAGTCTGCAACTAAAGACTCCGAACTGTTGAGCGTTGCCAGAAATTGTCGTAAAACTTCTGCTGAAACGACAAAACCAGGCACCACCGGGTAGCCACGCTGCGTAATTCTGCTCAAGTAAAATGCTTTATCACCTACTTTGGCGCGGTCTTGCAGTTGAATTTGTTCCAGCCAGTAGAGTTTATCCACTCAATTTGTTAGTTGTCAGTATTATCAAGTAATGTAAGATATAGTATTTTCCCCGATCCAAAATTGTTGAACACTTACTACCTGACGCCCAATGATTCGCTGAAAATCATCTTTAGGCTATGCCTCGCTTTGCTGATCGGGGCAATCATTGGCATAGAACGCCAAATGAAGCATAAACCGGCAGGTTTAAGAACTCACATGCTGGTAAGTTTTGGCTCAGCAGTGTTTATGATCATACCTCTACAGACAGCTATACTACCACCGAATCCTGATGCTCTTAGCCGCGTTATCCAAGGTATTGCAGCTGGTGTGGGTTTTCTGGGTGCTGGAGAAATTGTGCGTCAATCTTCCCAACAATCACAGCAATTAGAAATTCACGGACTCACATCAGCTGCATCTATTTGGGTTTCGGCTGGATTAGGAGTTGCGGCTGGGTTTGGTTTGTGGCAATTAGGATTAATTGGGGCTGTGCTAACTTTTGTAGTGCTTAACGTGTTTAAAAGATTTGAATAATTTTAACGAAGTCAGAGGGAAGAAGAAAGAAGACTTCTTCCTTCTGACTTGAAAGTGCTGAGTGCTGAGTGCTGAGTGCTGAGTGCTGAGTGCTGAGTGCTGAGTGCTGAGTAAAAATTCCAGTCTCTAGCTTCTGGTCTCTCTTTCATACTTGGCTGTGAAACTCGTTTCATCGGAACTGCCTTCTCATTCTGCTATTTTGGCAAGTTAAACAATTCCAGTGCCTTCACAAAAATTGGTTCTTCTGCTCTAGTTGCTAGAATCGATTTCACTAAATAAATAAAATCCCCATCAGGTTGATGATCGTTATCAATTGTTTTAGTAGCTGCATAAAAGCTCACATCATCAACACACAATTCGTTGGTAATCCCCGTTTGCAATTCTGGTTTTCTTTTATCCCAGGAAAGTGATTTACCTCTTAACGTAAATTGAAACCATAATATTTCCTCATTGTGGCATTCAAAAAATATATCAAAATAAGGTTCTTCACCCTGAAACCAAATTTTTGTATTACCTTCTTGATAACCTTGTTTAAGTAGCTTTTGCTCAATTGCTCGTAGCGATGCACCTAGTGATGCAATCTCATTTTTATCGATTAGGTGATTTTTTTTGAGCATAAATTATAGTCATTTGTCATTAGTCATTAGTCACAATAATATTTTCCCTGCTTCTACAAATAGAATTTGCGAAGAATTCAACCATTGAGCATCAAAAGAACTCAGGTGAGTGGTAGTAATTAGAGTTTGAAAACGGTCTTGAATAGCATCAAGTAATTGATTTTGGCGAGATGGGTCTAATTCAGCGAGGACATCATCAAGTAAGAGCAATGGCGGCTCGTTGACAACTTCTTCAATTAATTGTAATTCTGCTAATTTTAGAGCTAGTACTAAGGTGCGCTGCTGACCTTGAGAACCATATTGACGAGCGGGTGTTTGATTGATAGTCAATTCTACTTCGTCGCGATGGGGGCCGACAAGGGTAGTACCCCGGTACAGTTCGGCTGAGGTGCGTTGTTGAATTTTGGCTAAAAAAGCTTGTTGGATCTCATCTGGATGGCTTTTTTCTAAAGGCACATTAGGCAAATAATTGATTTGCAGAACTTCTGTACTGCCGCTAATGCTGGCGTGCCAAGCCGCAGCGATAGGAGCTAATCTTTGAATAGCGCGATCGCGTCTTCTAATTACTCTTGTCCCGGTGGTAACTAACTGGGCATCCCATACAGCAAGTTCTGAGTGCGCTTGCCCTGAGCGAAGTCGAAGGGGAGTGCTGAGTGCTGAGTCTTGATTTTTTTTTAAAAAGGCGTTGCGTTGGCGTAATACTTGATTGTATTGCTGCAAAATGTGAGCATAAATCGGTTCGAGTTGAATTAAGAGTGTATCTAGCCAGTTACGGCGACCTTCGGGGCCACCGCGTACCAAGTCTAAATCCAAACTAGAAAACTGTACGGCATTCAGTACACCCAGAAAATCCATTTGTCGCCTTACCGACTCACCATTGATAGCTACACTGCGGCGACCGTTGCGGCGGAGAGTTAAAGCCAGATCGCTAATCCCAGCTTGTCGTTCCAGGGTGGCATGAATTTGAGCTATATCCTCACCTTCCCGGACTAAATCGCGATCGCGTGCCATGCGATGCGATCGCAATGTCGCCAGCAACTCCACCGCCTCCAACAAATTGGACTTTCCCTGAGCATTATTACCCACCAAAATAGTTTTGGCAGCAGTAAACTCAACCTTCTGGTCTTGGTAATTCCGAAATTGTCTCAGGTGTAGGTTTTGCAGATACATAAGAATAATTAAAAATTAAAAATAGGACTTACGCACACTCAACGAATTCTTCTCTTCGAGACGCTTCGCGTTTACGTAGTGTCTCGTAGAGAAGGCGTTCTACAGCCCTTACGGGCAATCGCTGCGCGCGGGCGCGCTTAGCGCACGCTACGCGAACTATAAAGGGAGCTTTTTGGCAAATTTTGCGTAAGTCCTAAAAAACTAAAAATTCCTGATTTTTAATTTTTAATTTTTAATTTTTAATTACTAAACACTCCTCTTGCCCATAAATCGAAGGAATAGCTTCTCTAATTCAATCCAGACAAACATTAAGGAACTGAAACCAAAACAGATTGCTAATTCTGTGGGTGGTAGCCATTGCAGACCAAAGAAAGCCCGTAGGGGTGGGACGTAAACTAGCATGAGTTGCAAAAGCGTTGTCACAATCACAGCCGCCAGTACAAAAAGATTGGAGAAGGGATTCATTTCTATGGTCAGTTGGTTGTTAGAACGAATGGCGATCGCATGTCCCATTTGAGCCACACAGAGGGAGGTGAATACCATTGTCTTCCATCGCTCTGGATCGAGTCCTGGGACTAATATTCGGGTATGATTGTACGCCCACAACATCAAAATAATCGTAATGATGGCGAAAATGATGCCTGTGCGAATCATATAAGAACCTAATCCCCTAGCAAATATACTTTCGCGGGGACTAAAAGGCGGACGTTTCATGACATCTGGTTCAGGAGGTTCCACAGCTAATGCCAAGGCGGGTAACCCGTCTGTGACTAAGTTCATCCAAAGAATTTGCAATGGTGTTAGGGGCACTCCTCCCAGTCCCAACAGTGGCGCTGAGGCAATGGTGAGAACTTCGCCAATGTTACTACCGAGGATGTATTTAATAAAGCGGCGGATATTGGTGTAAACTACTCTACCTTCTTTTGTGGCGGCAACAATAGTGGCAAAGTTGTCATCGAGTAGCACCATATCACTGGCTTCTTTGCTCACATCTGTGCCAGTAATGCCCATAGCAATGCCAATATCAGCTTGTTTCAAAGCTGGAGCATCATTGACACCATCGCCGGTCATAGCGACAAATTTACCCCGACGTTGCAGTGCTTGGACAATTCGTAGTTTATGTTCTGGGGCAACTCTTGCGTAGATGCTCACCAGGTCAACGTTTGCCTCTAAATCCTGGTCACTCATCCGTTGTAATTCTTGACCTGTAAGTACACGGTCATCTTCCTGGGCAATTCCCAAATCAATGGCGATCGCTCGTGCTGTTAATTGGTGGTCGCCTGTAATCATGATGGGGCGAATGCCTGCATCGCGACACTCTTTTACGGCTGCCCTCACCTCTGGGCGGGGGGCATCTAGCATTCCCACCAATCCCAGCCAGACCAAATTTTGCTCGGATGTCTCATCTGACCCTTCTGGGGGGATTTCTGTCAAGGGTTTGTAAGCAAAACCTAGTACCCGTAAACCTTTACTCGCCATGCGGTCATTTTCTGCCAAAATTTTCTGGCGTTGTTCGTCGGTCAAGGGAACTGAGTTATTACGCAAATGAATTTCTGAACAACGTGCCAAAGTTAACTCTGGCGAACCTTTGGTAAACATTAAATAGGGAGTGGGGAGTCGGGAGTAGGGTGATGTATTTTCCCCATTCCCGTCTAATTGACAAATGACGCTCATCCGTTTGCGTTCGGAGGAAAAGGGAAACTCACCAATGCGGGGTAACTTGCTATTCCATTGGTCTTTTTCAATGCCAGCTTTGCCTGCCAGAGTTACCAATGCACCCTCTGTGGGGTCTCCCAAAATAGCCCATTCCCCTTTTTCTTTTTGCAGCACTGAGTCATTACAAACAGCACAGGCGACTAGCAAAGCGGAAATTTCGGGATAATCTGCTACAGGAATTGCTTGACTATCCAGCTGAAACTCGCCTGTAGGCGCATAACCTTCACCGGTGACGCGAACAGCTGTTTCGTTAATATAAACTGACTGCACCACCATTTTATTTTGAGTTAGGGTGCCAGTTTTATCAGAACAGATAGTAGTTACAGAACCCAAGGTTTCTACAGCTGGCAGTTTGCGAATCAAGGCATTGTGACGTACCATGCGCTGGGTTCCCAGTGCCAGGGTAACGGTAATCACCGCAGGTAAGCCTTCCGGGACTACAGCCACTGCCATACTCAAGGAAACTTCTAGAAGGTCTCGTAAGTTGCCAAAACCTCTGGCTTGGATAATCCCGCCGACAACTACAAACGCTACCAGAACCAATGAACCTGTAACTAAGACATTGCCTAGTTGAGTCATGCGCTGCTGCAAGGGAGTTGGTTCATTTTCCACTGATTGCAACATGGTGGCAATTTTACCAAGTTCCGTTTGCATCCCGGTGTTGGTGACCAGCACCTTGGCGCGTCCTTGAACAACTTCCGTACCTTGAAAGACTAAATTAAGGCGATCGCCTAATGATGTTTCTTCAGGTAATAATAAACTTGCCTGCTTGCTGACAGCCTCGGCTTCCCCTGTCAGTGCCGACTCCCGCACTTGTAAATTAGACTGTTCAATCAAGCGGCCATCTGCTGCTATCTGCATCCCAGCTTCCAGCAGCATCACATCTCCTGGTACTAGTTCCTTAGCTGCTATCTCCATCAATTTGCCGTTGCGGAGGACGCGCACTAAGGGAGAGGTGAGTTTTTTTAGTGCTGCTAGGGCTTTTTCGGCACGGGTTTCTTGGACATAGCCCAATACACCATTGAGAATCACAATCGCCATAATCGCGATCGTATCTTTGAATGGCACTTCCCCAGCCTTGAATTCCCCTGCTTGCCAAGCCATGAAGTCTAAAAACCCAGAAATGAAAGCTACTGCAATCAGCATCAACAACATAATATTCTTGAACTGATCCAGCAGGATTTCCCAAGCGCTGCGACCATCATTTTCTTCTAGTTCGTTGGGGCCATACTTTTGTAGTCGCTGTTGCACATCTTGAGGTGTTAAGCCACTATCTGCGTTACTATCAAGCAGGTCTAAGGCTTTATCAACATCCAAACCATGCCAAACGGCGGTACTTTCAGGCAGAGAATTAGCAGACATTGTGTATGACACAGGAAATGGTTACAAAATTCGATCATAATTTAGTGATGGCTGGAAAACCATCAACTAAAGTTACATTAAGCGGCTCTCACCAAGCTATTTAAGTTGAATATGGCTGTGATTTCAGACATTTGCCAATTTTTTCTTTTTTGCTATCTATGTACTTTTACCCAGAAAAAAGTAGTTGTCAACACATTTTAGTGGCAACTCTGAGCCATCCACCTCACCATTTTGGTCACCAAGAATATACCAAAATTAATTATAGGTGCGCTAAACCGTGGAATAAATATGCGTAATATGAGTTTTGCCCTCCCTAGTTTGACTGCTAGCCAAATGTTTGGTCAAAGGACGATTCGACCGCTAACAGCTGCCACGCTGTGTGGCATTGCTTTCATTAAAGATACACTCGTCGCCATTGATACTACTAAAGGACATTTACTGGAGATTGATCCTGCTTCTGACAACAGCAAAATTCTCAATCCTCACCAAGTCGGGGAATTTAGCGAAGTCACAGGTTTAGCAGTGTGGTCAAATTCCCTCTGGGTAACTCGTGGGAACAGTGTTTATTTGTCCCAGATTGCGTCTTTAGGTTTAGAGCATTTTGTCACCTTGCCTTATGCTGCTAACGGCGTTGCGGTTTGGGAATCCACAGTTTATGTTAGCTGCCAAAAGCTCGGTTGTATTCTAATTTTTGATCACGATACGCGCAAAGAAATCACCCGGTTCTATGCACCTGGGGTGGGGGTGGAAAATTTAGCAGTAACCCAGGAAACCCTTTGGGTGTGCGATCGCACAGAACAAACCGTTTACGCTATGGATAGGGCCACAGGCGAAATTCAATTCAGCATTTTAACACCATTTGAATTTCCCACAGGTATTGCCATCCATACCGACGACACAGGTAAGGAAACTCTTTTCGTCGCCTATGCCTCGGATGAACCTTATATCCGGGATAATCCCAATGCTGACCCGAATCATGAGCTAACTTACCGCGATCGCACTTTCATTCATCCCCTGTATTATCATTACGATGCTGATAAAAAATATGCCCTCTCTAATGGCTATCTGATTGAAATGTCCTATGCTGAGGAAATTTCTCCTTTAGAAGAGGTGTATTTACCAGAGGTAGAATGGCGGATCGCCCTGCCATCAGAAACTGAACGCCAAAAGGTGAAACACATTGAACCTATTGGTCTACCCTTTACAGAAGAAGAAATAGACGGGCAACGTGTGGCAGTGTTTAAATTTGATGCCCTCACACCAGGAGAAAGGCATATATTCGGCTGGAAAGCACTGCTAGAAGTTCGCGGAATTAAGTATCGAATTACACCCAAAGATGTAGAAGATATTCCTGAACTCTCACCAGAATTTCAGACGCGTTACCTGGTAGATGATGACGATTTGGCAATGGATACTCCCATTGTCCGTCGTGCTGCCCGTGAGGCAATTGGTTCAGAAACCAATCTGCTGCGGAAAATGTACAACATCCGCAACTATGTTTACGATGAGCTGTCCTATGGCATTAAACCCCATATTGACACCCCAGATTTAGTCCTAGAACGGGGCATTGGTTCCTGTGGCGAGTATGTTGGCGTTTTACTGGCTCTGTGCCGTTTAAATGGTATCCCCTGCCGCACCGTTGGTAGGTATAAGTGCCCCCCCCATAGCGAACACCAGGGCGTTCCTCTACAACCAGACTTTAACCATGTTTGGTTAGAATTTTACATCCCAGGTTTTGGCTGGTTACCCATGGAATCTAATCCTGATGACGTGGGGAATGATGGCCCTTATCCTACGCGCTTTTTTATGGGCTTATGCTGGTATCACATTGAAATTGGCAAAGGCATCACCTTTGAAACCTTGAGCAGTCAAGGTCAAAGGCTGACGAAAGAAGACATTCCCATAGGTGATTTAGCACTTAATCACATTCGGTTCACGATTCTCAAAGAATTACCACCCTTTAGCTAAAACCAAAAGCAGCCCCACATCTCACTCGCAGAGAAGCGTGGGGCTGCTTTTGGCAATAGTTAAAAATTGCGAGATGCAAACCTCACTCAGCACTGAGTATGTTAAGTCTGGAAATTACCAATTGATAAAAACTCAAGGTTTTGCAAGTATTAACTGTCCGTTCGCTGATTTGGAGGTGGTAAGCGGAATTAAAAGCTTGAGGAGTAAGGAATCAGGCAATCAAAGAACTAGGGATAAAGTCTGAAAACATGACGACACAACGAACTGCACTCTGTTAAAATGCAGAGCTGCGGCATTCGTTTTCAGTCTTGGCGTTTACTGCCCAGAAAGCCCTTCAAACCATTCATCCGCCTCAAACTGATGCCGCCACTGGCGACAGGCCGATGTTATTTCTGGAGTTTTATGTCTTTTTCTACTCTTGGCTTGTCCAATGAAATTATCCGCGCCGTCACCGAGCGAGGGTACACCAAACCCACACCAATCCAGATGCAGGCGATTCCTGCCGTCTTGTCGGGTGGTGATTTGCTAGCTGGTGCCCAAACGGGGACGGGAAAGACTGCCAGTTTCACCCTGCCGCTCCTGCATCGGTTGTCGTCCGACAAGAACATTAAAAGCACATCTAATGGATGCTCGCCGATCCGGGCGCTAATTCTCACCCCGACTCGTGAACTCGCCGCACAGGTGGAGTTAAGCGTGCGTGAGTATGGCAAGTACCTGAAACTAAAGTCAATGGTAATGTTTGGCGGAGTCAGCATTAGTCAGCAAAAGCAGCGTTTGCAGAGCCGCGTGGATATTCTGGTTACTACCCCAGGAAGACTCCTAGACCACGTGCAGCAGGGGACAGTGAACCTGTCACATATTGAGGTTTTGGTGTTAGATGAAGCAGACCGGATGCTAGATATGGGCTTTATACGTGATATCCGCCGCATTCTCTCGCTTCTGCCCAAACAGCGACAAAACTTGCTATTCTTCGCCACCTTCTCCGAAAAAATCAAGGCACTTGCCGCCGGGTTACTCCATCGCCCGACGCAGATCGAGGTGGCACGCCGCAACGTTACCGCCGACACAGTGGTACAGAAAGTCTACAAAGTAGACCGTGACAGGAAACGCCAATTACTGGCTCACCTGATTAGGCAAGATAATTGGCAGCAAGTCCTAGTGTTCACTCGCACTAAGTATGGTGCTGACCGTCTGGTGAAGCAGTTGACCCAGGATCGCATTCAAGCACTGGCTATCCACGGTAATAAGAGCCAGTCGGCACGTACCCACGCTCTGGCGAAGTTCAAGAACGGCAGTTTACAGGTACTAGTGGCAACCGACATTGCCGCACGAGGTCTCGACATCAGCGAACTACCTCATGTGGTCAACTTTGATCTGCCCAATGTACCCGCCGATTATGTTCATCGCATTGGTCGTACTGGTCGTGCTGGTGCGTCAGGTGCAGCTATCTCGCTCGTGTGCGTCGATGAATACCAGCTATTGGCAGATATTGAAAAACTGATTGAACAGCGCTTGCCTTGTGAAGTGGTTGCTGGGATGGGAGCCAATGTCTACACCAAGTTAGAAGCAATTCCCGATGGACGCAAACACAGACCCAAACCTAAAGGTAGCAAGCGTCCGGCTCGTTCTACTGCTAAACCTTCACCACAGACATCAGTTAAACAATCGGCACCACGAACCGTGACAGATGGCAAAAAGTCCAGTAGTGGTTCGTCCGCATCACGCCGTTGAGCTAAACGCGATGGACTTCGCCCCGTCATTAGTGCTACCAATACCAACCACGATAAGTGATTTGGAATCTCCTGACCAACGCGATTAAGACTGACTTACTTTTGGGTTTTTGAATTAGAAGTCTTCCCCCACTCCCCACTCCCCATTCCCTCTTATGATGAAAATGATAAGAAACAATGAAGTCGCCAGATTTTCACGGCAAAACATGGGTAGCATTTGGGAAATTGATTTTTACTCTCGTCCAATTTTGGACGCAAATCAGAAAAAAGTTTGGGAAGTCTTAGTCTGCGAAAGTCCTTTAGATATCGGCACAAAAGCCGATTCCTTGTTTCGCTATGCTCAATATTGCTCTAGTACTCAAGTAAATTCCGGTTGGTTGCGGACGGCGTTGCAGGAAGCAATTACCAAAGCTGGCGAAGCACCAATCAAAATCCGCTTTTTCCGTCGCCAAATGAACAACATGATTACTAAAGCTTGCCAGGATGTGGGTATCCCTGCCCAACTTAGCCGCCGCACTTTAGTTCTCAACCAATGGCTAAAACAGCGAATGGAGGAAGTTTATCCCCAAGAACCAGGATATCAAGAAGGAACTAATCCTTCGGTGCGCTTGGAAAGCCCCTTACCTCAACGTTTACCAGACGCTTTAGAAGGAAAGCAGTGGGCTTTTGTCAGCTTACAAGCTGCTGATTTTGCCGAAATGCCAGAATGGGAAATTGGCTTTGGTGAAGCTTTCCCTCTAGAATTAGCCCAGCTATCGCCCGAAACCCGCATTCCTGGAGTTTTAATTTTCTCACCGAGAGCTTTACCCATAGCAGGCTGGATGTCTGGTTTGGAGTTGGCTTTCTTGAGGTTTGATACCAAACAAGGTGGGAGATTGATTTTAGAAACTGGTGCTACTGAAAGTTGGATTTTGGCCAATATCAAAAATCCTCAAACCTTAGCAGAAGCCAAAGGTTTTGAAGAAGCCAAGCAAAAAGCTAATGGTGTGCATTTTATTGGTGTACAGTCTGAACCCCAAGCAGAATCCTTTGCTGGTTTTTGGCTGCTACAAGAGGTGAATCTTTAGTAGAGGTGACAGGTGATAGGTGACAGGTGATAGGTGATAAGGGGACAAGGGGATTAGTATTACAAGACTCAGCACTCAGCACTCAGCACTCAGCACTTTTAGAAGCACTCAGCACTTAGGAAGCCGCATACTGATACAGACTGATACACATTGATGATTTTGGGAAAATTCTCTGCTTGCATGAGACGCGGATAGATACCAATGATTTGGGATAATTATCTGCGTCCATCTGCGTTTTTAAATGACGTAGATGGACAGCAATGATTTGGGATAATTATCTGCGTTCATTTGCAGTTCAAAATCCAAAATCCACAATTCACCGAGGGTCATGGGTTCTGAAAATTTGTCACAAGATGTACTAGCAGAACAGCTGCTAGAACTAGCCATCAAATCGGGAGCAGAAGCTGCTGAAGTGTATCAGTCGCGATCGCTGTCTCGTCCTGTATTTTTTGAGGCTAATAGACTCAAGCAGTTAGAAACCAGCCAATCTGAAGGCACGGCATTGCGGCTGTGGCTAAATGGGCGTCCAGGACTCACGGTAGCTTACGGTTCTGTCCAAGCACAAGCGATGGTGGAACGAGCTTTGGCTTTGAGTCAACTTAATCAACCAGAACCAGTAGAATTAGCCCATAAATCTCAGCCCTTTTATCCAGATATAGGGGAAGCTGTACCTTTAGAAGTGTTGGTAAACTGGGGCAAAGAAGCGATCGCCCTCGTCCGAGAAGCATATCCCGATGTTCTTTGCAACAGTGACTGGGAATGTGATGTGGAAACTACTAGACTTATGAATAGTCAAGGTTTAGATTGTTACTACACTGACACTACCCTCAGTTGCTATATGTCGGCAGAATGGGTCCGGGGCGATGATTTTTTGAGTGTTGCTGATGGACAAACTCAACGGGATATTTTGCACCCTGATAAATTAGCCCAGCAAATTTTACAACGGTTAGATTGGTCTCAAGAAAACGTCCCATCCCCTAGCGGTCGTGTGCCAGTTTTGTTTACTTCTAAAGCTGCTGATATGCTTTGGGGTACAGCACAAGCAGCCTTGAATGGCAAGCGTATTTTAGAGTTTGCTTCACCTTGGGCAGAAAAACTCGGTCACCCAGTCATGTCATCTAGTCTTACTCTCTACCAAGATCCACAAGCTGGCCCTTACAGTTGCCCTTTTGATGATGAAGGTACTCCTACGATTCCTTTAGTATTTATCCAAGACGGGATTCTACAGCATTTTTATTGCGATCGCACCACTGGTCGCCAATTGGGCATTAATACCACTGGTAATGGTTTTCGCCCTAGTTTTGGCAGTTATCCCTCCCCTGGGTTATTTAATTTCTTGATCCAACCGGGTTCTGGATCACTACAAGATTTAATTCAACAAATGGACGATGGCTTAATTGTCGATCAGATGCTTGGTGGTGGCAATGGCATTTCTGGTGACTTTTCCATCAATATCGATTTGGGTTATCGTGTAAAAAATGGTCATGTAATGGGGCGTGTTAAAGATACGATGGTTACAGGTAATGTGTATACAGCTCTGAAACAATTAGTTGCATTGGGTGCTGATGCTGATTGGAATGGTTCTTGTTACACTCCATCATTGATAGTAGAAGGACTATCCACCACAGGCAGAAGTAATTAAAAATTAAAAATTAAAAATTAAGCTGGAGTTGAAGCAGAAAGAGTCAATGTACCCTGGGAGTCTCAGAAAGGTCGTAATTAAATGTTACATTTGCTGCGTTGAGCGTATAGTTATATAGATAGGTAACTTGTAATTTCGGAATTAATCGAGAATCGGCTTTTTTAGTCCCTGGTAAGTAAGTTGGCGGGAATAAAGCAAAGTATGTTAAATAACGTAAAATTATTAAAATAAGTTCGTAGTAAGCCGCTCTAGCCCTTTTTGAGGACTAAAGTCCTCTCTTCGAGACACGCCGCCACGCCCGTCAGGGCTTTACACTACAAACCTTTAATTATTATTGTTATATTTTTAATTTTTAATTTTTAATTCTTATGTCGCTTCCTGTTCTTACTGTGCGCTTTCGCAACTGGTTGCAGCCTAGAAGAGGTTTAGCGATCGCAGAAGCTTCTATTATTGGTCTTGTAGCTGCCCTATCTGCGGTATTCCTGAAAGTAGGATCGGGATCTTTGGGAACATGGCGAGTTCAGACTACCCAAATTTTACCTGCATGGGTCGCCTTACCTGCGATCGGTCTGAGCTTTGGTTTTATTGCTGGCTGGTTAGTGCAGAGATTTGCCCCAGAGGCCTCGGGTAGCGGTATCCCGCAAGTTAAAGCGACTCTGGCCAATGTACCGATTACTTTATCTTGGCGGGTGGCATTGGTGAAGTTACTTAGTGCCATTATTACCCTCGGTTCGGGGATGACTTTGGGGCGACAAGGCCCCACTGTCCATGTGGGAGCAGGTTTAGCAGCAGGAATGAGTCGATGGGTTCCCACTTCCCCAGATCATCGAAGACAGATGATTGCAGCTGGTGCGGGTGCTGGCTTGTCAGCTGCTTTTAATGCCCCCATCGCGGGTGTATTGTTCATCGTTGAGGAATTACTCCATGATTTATCAGGGCTGACTTTAGGAACCGCCATTATTGCTTCGTTCATTGGTGGGGTAGTATCCCGGTTGTTGGGTGGCGGTAGTTTCCAGTTAAACCCGCAATTGCTGCAATACTCTAGTAACTTCACCCTCCCAGAAATTCCCTTTTTTTTACTGTTGGGCATTTTGTCTGGGTTACTAGGGGCATTATTTAATCGTGGCGTGGTTGCCAGTATTAAAGCTTATCATAATTTACATCTTAGCTTGCCCCTAAGAGTAGCTTTAGCTGGATGTATTTCCGGTATTGTCGTGGCCATGCTGCCTGAGCCTTTCCGTAATTATACAGGCTTACGGGAGTATATGTTAACTAGTGATGCTAATGTATCCTTCGCGGCGATCGCCTTTATAGCTCAGTTTATCCTTACCTTGATAGCATTTGGTTCCGGCGCTCCTGGGGGGTTATTTGCTCCTAGTTTAATTTTGGGTTCTTGTTTAGGGCATTTGGTTGGTGTGTCTGCTACTTATTTCTTGGAAGTAGGTTCCCCGACAACTTACGCTTTAGCAGGCATGGGGGGGTTTTTTAGTGCCGTTTCCAAAGTACCATTCACCGCAATTGTAATTGTGTTTGAAATGACTACAGATTTCAATCTAGTATTACCTTTGATGATTGTATCTGTGGCAGCTTACTTGGTGACCGATAAAGTCATGCCTGGATCTCTGTATGACAAACTATTGCAGTTAAAAGGCATCACAATTACCAAAGCAGTTTCTGCCGAAGGCATATTAACCAAGTTAACAGCCAACGATGTCATGCAGCAACGGGTAGAAACTTTGGATGCAGACATGAGCTTAGACGAAGCAATGCAAGTATTTTCTCGTTCCCATCATCGTGGCTTTCCCGTGGTAGAGAATGGCAAATTAGTCGGAATTGTCACGCAATCGGATTTGATTAAAAACCGCGATAGTGATTCAGACATGCTTCGCGATCGCAACTTCCCCAACGATACCCTGTTAAGGGAAATTATGATACCTGCCCCGATGACTGTACAACCCAAGTACAACTTGAGTAATGTACTGTATTTGCTAGATCGCTATCAAATTAGTCGTTTACCAGTAGTCGAAGGTAGGAAACTGGTGGGCATTATTACTCGTGCAGACATCATCCGGGCAGAAGCCGAACATCTTAACTATGGCAACACCACCCCAGCACCGCAATTAGAACCTTCTTATGTAGTTTATCAAACGCGATCGCCCAACATCGGCCGAGGAAGATTATTAGTACCAGTAGCTAATCCCGAAACCGCAGCCATCCTCTTACAAATGGCCGCAGCTATTGCCCGCGATCGCCACTATGAAATAGAGTGCGTACAAGTGATATTGGTATCACGCCACAGTTCCCCAAGCGAAACACCAGTCAGAACAGCCAAAAGTCGCCGCTTACTACGACAGGCAGAAGTTTTAGCGAAAAAGTGGAAAATTCCCTTACACACCCAGATTCGAGTTGCCCACGACCCAGCTCAGGCAATATTGGAAACCATCGAGGAACGACACATCAACCTAATTTTAATGGGGTGGAAAGGTCAAACTTCCACCCCAGGGCGGATTTTTGGCAATGTTGTAGACACCATAATTCGCCAAGCCACCTGTGACGTGATGCTAGTAAAACTGGGGCAAAAAGAACAAAGAATACTTTCCACTCCATTTCCCCAGTCCCTGGTAGAGATGCAACGCCAGTCCTTACAACGGGGGGAATTACCGCAACCTGCTGGCTCATCAATCGCGTCTCTACCCACTCCAGAATTCAACCGTTGGCTAGTCACAATGGCTGGCGGCCCTAATGCTAGGGTAGCGATTAAATTATTACCTGCCTTAGTGACATTGGGTAATGATCCATACATTCGTCTGACACAGGTGTTTAAACCATCTCAATTAAAACCAGACATGACAGTTTTGGAACAAGCTATCCGGATATTAATGCGTCGCCGCAAATTATCCAGTAATGTAGTTGCTATACCAGTGCAAGCTGATTCGGTTGCCGAAGGAGTGATTAACCTAGTAAAAACCGAAGGTTATGATGTTGTAGTTTTAGGTGCTTCTCGTGAGGGATTATTACAGCAAGCTGTTCAAGGTAATATTCCCGAAGCGATCGCCTCTGGTGTGGACTGTACAGTTATTTTAGTCAGAGGTGCGATTAATAGTTAGAGATTCTCTCTATCTTGGGGAACACCAGAAAATAAATTATCCGATCTTGTGGAATGGGCATCCTGTCCGTTCTTTATGGACTATATCATGACGTATCATTTTTTATAGACTTAGCCCAGTATCCTTCTATGCCTACGCAATTTCACATAAACTTGGGGAAAAATTTTCTTTTTACCAAAGAGGATACGGTAGAACTAGTTGTTGACATCAGCGAACCGACTGTAGCAAAGTTTTGGCTATCGAATATCGTTAAAAAGTCAATACACTTATACAGTCGGTCAATAGCAGGAAGGCTACATATTTTAGCTCCGCTAGCTAAATATATTTGCAAGATTATCGGCAGCTTAAGTTCGTCTAATTTAGGACAATATTGGGGAAGCTCTAAGAAAAATTGCGAAGTTGGATAAACCAAAAATCTTGGGTGCATAAAGTTATTCTGCTGAAAATAATGATAAGCACCATGAGCTTGCGAAATATCTTGTGTTGGTAAAGTTGTACACCCCAAAAAATATGTGTTTCCACTCCATAATAGATAATTTGCTAGTCCTTGCCAAAGCAATGAAAGTGCTTGTATGCTCCGGTATTCTTTTGCTATACATGCACGGCCAAGTTCCACAGTTTCTTGAAGTACAGAATCAAAAATTGCATTAAGATTAAAGTATTTAGCGGATCTAAAACCCAAGGCTTGAGAAGCCATACTATGGGTTTGCATTCGATAGGTTCCAATTATCTCACCAGTTTGCTTGAAGATGAGGATCAAATGATGGCAAACTTCATCAAACTCGTCTTGATCTATTTGAGTATGATTAGCAGTAGAGTCTTCCAAACCTAGTTCAATATTGAAAATTTTAAATCGCAACCGAAAAATTGATTCTAATTCGTCAGGTGAAGCAAGCTTTAAAATATACTTTTTGGTTTCAATAATTGGAAAATCCTTGAGAAAAGACGAAGAACTGAATTGGGAATTAATCGTCGTCTTAGTAGTTTGATAACTTTGCATATGTCTTTTTGATGAGATTGGTGAAAAATTTGTCTGCTCAAGAAATACGAATTAACAGAACACATCCGATGATTAACGTGTCATCACAACGATTCCCGCAAAAATGAAACTTATGGCAATTAACTGGTTGAATGTCAAACTTTCATGAAATAACCAGTAGGAAAAAAAAGTCACAAAAATAAATCCAATTCCCTGAGAAGCGGGAATCACCATAGAGAGAGGGAGTTGATCAAGTGCTTTAGCTGATAAAAGCAACCCTGTACAGTAACAAATCAGCGCAGCGATAAACCAGGGAGAAGCAATGGTTACAAGAAAGTTGGAATTATTTATCCCTAAACGTGACTGCTTGAGCAGAACATTACCAATGCAATTGCAAAATGCAGATACAGCCACTAATAACCAAGGTATTTTTGAGATGGGAATCATTGGTAAACGTCTATGCTGTTGTTGGAACTCATATTACGCAAATGAGATCCTCAATTACAAGCTATATGCAACACCTATTACGGAGACACCCGCCAAATCATGATGGTATTGTTCTCGCTACTGCTAACAAGGGTTTGACCATCCGGGCTGATAGCGACTGAAGTTACAGTATCGGCGTGACCCATATGTACGCATTTCTTTACCTGTCGCCAAATTCCAAAGTTTAATCGTGCGATCGCAACCACCACTCACCAGAGTTATATTATCTGGACTAAAGCAATCGATGTCACAGTTTCCCCATCTGACCCCAGTGTGTCAATAAAAACAGCTTTATTTAAATCCCAAATTTTTAATAGTTTTATCAAAAATACCACTGGCCAAAGTCACACCATCCGGGCTAATCGCCAGCGATCGCATTGCACCCAAGACTAAATTTTTCAGTAAAGCATATTTGACTGGTAAAGATTAAATTTGAGTTACTGGAATTTTTCCAGAAGACTTAAGTAGAATGGTGTGAATAATTAAAGGTTTGTAGTGAGGACTTTAGTCCTCTAATAAGGACTGAAGTCCTTACTACGAACCAAATGCAATTTTTTTACATTACTTCACATAGTTTGGTTTTTTCAAGTCGTTCTACTTATCTGCTGGCGGTAGTGCTAATGCTTGTTTTGGAGTCAATTCTCTCATTACTTCATCTGCTGATTGGTAACGCTGCTGGATATCTTTTCTCAATAGTTTATCCAGAACATAATCCAATTTATTACTCAATGGAATTCGCAAATATTGTCGCCAATTCGACACCCAGCCATAGCCATATTCCATCCACAACTGAAACGGCGAAATTCCAGTTAGCAGTTGATTCGGTGGACGAAGGAGTGATTAACCTCGTGAAAACCGAAGGTTATGATGTTGTAGTTTTAGGGGCTTCTCGTGAGGGATTGTTACAGCAAACAGTTCAAGGTAATATTCCTGAAGCGATCGCCTCTGGTGTGGAGAGTACAGTTATTTTAGTGAGGGGTGCAATCACTAGTTAACCCTGTTTTGTCACTCTCGGAAAACAATAATCGAAGCCAAATTCTGAGACTTTGATTTAACCCAGGTTTGAGGCTTTATTTCCTAACAGAAACTAAAATTCATAGACGAAAACTGGAAACTAAAGCACCGTAACCATTTGAGCGATTGGATTCTCCCAAAGTGACAAATGAGGGTTAATCAGATGCTAATCTTAATCGACTAAGCTGCGTCAATTTATACTTCGAGCAGAAACTAATAGTTGAGGAATATCAAAACCACCACGAAAAACAAAGTCGTATATGATGCGCCATCCTCTACGGCTAAACAACAGTTCATTCATTGGTGGGCTAGATTCTGGATATAACTGTCCCCAGCGCAGCAGTTCAGAACGAGTCAAAAAACACTCGTCCCGACGATGCCAATCTACTGAAAATCCTGTCTTTTTAAGTAGAGCGAACACTTCCTCTTGATTGAATGCATGAAGGTGGTATGGGTCCATATGACGTGTCTCTCCTAGTGGTATAGAGAGCAGAAATAGTCCATCAGGAATCAGAAGATTATGAATGCGTTTGAGAAATTTTTCAGGATTATGGAGGTGTTCTATAGTTTCAAACGAAGTCACAATATCGAAACGCTCTGGCCATTCAAACTGCTCTGCATCGGCACAGATAAACTCTAGATCGTTTTCTTGATAATTTTTCTTGGCATATTCTATTGTCTGTTGAGATACATCTACTCCTACTACAGAGGTTGCTCCTGCAAGCCGAAGTATTTGGCTACCGTATCCACTACCACAAGCAATGTCTAGAACTTTTTTACCGCTAACATAGCTGGCAGCAGTTTTGTAGCGCCCAAAATGTAGATCAAGAAACTTTTGACTTGCCGAATCATTTGCTGTCTGGTTGGGAACGATACGCTCCCAGGTTAAAGGAAGGGTCTCTGACGCTTCGACTAAAGTAGGAATAGAGTTACTCACGACTGATTGATTTCCCAGAAAGTTGTGTTCGGGTTTCATTAGTTACCTCGTTAAGATAGGGTACTTTTATACCAAGTCGATTAGTAAAGCGATTAAAAGAAATAAACAACCTGACTAACTTAATGCACTTTCCAGCGATCGCAGGATGGTTTCATTAGGGGTGAGATTGACCAATTCAGCGCTGGTTTCCCATAATTCAGCTGCCTTTTTTCGATCATAAGATTCCTCAGAAGATGGGAATTCCCGCAGTCCAAAAAAGTACTTATTTGTAACTCTTGCTAATTCTGGATCAAGAATCAGTCTGGCCAGGTTTTTCCCAGATTTGCTAGCACTGTTGACGTTTGGTACAAAAAGGCAAAGTCCTGGCAACAAGAAATTCCACGCAAAACGCTTAATTGGGTTGTAGTCACGGGCTATGCCTGTACCTGGCACGAGTCCAGGATTGAAGATGTTTACGGTAATTGGCTCCTGTTGGGTACTATATCCCTGCAACTGGAGGCGATGAGATAACTCATAGGCACAAAGAATATTACAAAGTTTGGAAATAGCATAGCGTTGGGTACCGATTGTCAAATCATTTGCCTTTTCTTCAAAGGAAACTCGATTAGGAAATGCAAGTAATTTGGCATTGCGATATTTAAAAGCAGGTTTCTTCAGAATCTGATACACCTTCTCATTGGTGTCATGCATTCCGCTGCTAACAAATACAATTCTGGCTGGAGAAACTAAATATTGAAGTAGAAGATTAACCAGCAAGAAATGTCCAAGATGGTTAACACCAAAAGTGCTTTCAAATCCATCCTCTGTGTAAGTTGTGCCTGTCACAATTAGTTGAGCTGCGTTACAAACAATCGCATGTAAGGGAGGGCGATTACTTGCTGCAAAATATTTGGCAAAAGTACGTACTGATGTTAAAGATGCAAGATCCAAAGGCATTGCTTCTATAGATTTGTTACCTGTCTCAGTTATCAACCTTTGGACAGAAAGAATTGCTTGGTTCTTGTTGCGGCTAGCAATAATTACATGCCAATTCTGATCAGATGCTGCTATAGCTTTCGCACAGTAATAGCCTAATCCTTTGTTACCTCCTGTGATAATTACAGTTTTGTCTGCTTTACTACTTTGAATGTTCATTTATACACACCTTTATCTATTTTTTGAACTAATTATTACTGATCTGAATGTGTGTTTACAACAACACGCCCTTTTGTATTGTTTAATGACGAGACCGATAATACTTCCGAAGGCTTTGATGCTTCCACAAGTTGATAGAGTTTTTTCTCTAACTTTTCCATACATGCCGACCAATCAAAAGCTAGAATTGAGAGACGAGTACGCTGAGACATTTCTTCTTTGAGGTCAGGGTTTGACAAAATTGTGATCACCTTGTTAGCAAAATCGGTTGGATTGTTAGGTTCTGCTAAGAAGCCATTAACACTAGGAAATATCTGCTCCAAACTTGAAGGGACACCAGCAGCTACGACAGGGGTTCCAGAAGCTAGTGCTTCGATATTAGTGGTGCAAAAATTTTCGGTGACTGAGGGGTTGACAAATATATCTGCACGAGCAAACCAACCTAAAAGTTCTGTTCCATGAGATTCACCCCACACTGTAACTCCGGATTTAAACTTTTGGGCACGCCGACGGATTTCTTCATTCTGGGAACCATTACCAACAATTACCAAATGGATGTCAGGGATTCTTGCCGCAATGATGGGATATATGTCTAATAGTTGAGTAACATTCTTTTCCGGAGAAATTCGTCCAACAAATAACATCGTTGGTCTGTGGTCATCAGGAATAGGATTGTAACAAATATTTCTAGGATGAAATTTTTGGCAATTAACCCCTTGATAAGGTAGATAGACACCACGTTGAACTTTCATCTTTTTATACTTAGCAAGCTGTTCTTTAGAACAAAAGAAATTTATGTCATAAGTGTCGCTGAATTGTTTGATGATCAAGGGAATAATAGGGCGAATCAAACTGGACAATGCGCTTCCTAAGAAATATTGGATATAAGCAACAGTATCAGTATGGAATAATGATACTGTTGGCGTGCCTGTTTGATGTGCATATTCAATTCCAATAGGACGGCCATAACCTCCCCAAAAAAGTGAGTAAAAACCTCTCATTTGTGTTGCTTCTTCAACTAACACAACATCAGGCTGGAAGTTTTCGAGCAACTTGGTATCACTCCAATACCTGTGGTGTAAGGGTTCAGGAGCAGACTTGTAGTAAAACAGTGGTTGTGTGGGGTATGCATAAGCGGAAAACTTACGAAAAGATTGCAGTTCATCTAGTCCCAACATGGGGCGATCGCGAACTTCTTGGGGATACTGGTCATTGATTTGAGGGTGAATTAAAAAGACTTCATGGCCTTGCTGTAGTAACCAACGAACCCGTTGATGTACTGCGATGGAAATCCCTGACAAGAAAGGAGCATAAAGAGCTGTAAAAATAGCAATGCGGAGAGGTTGTTTGTGCATTATTATTTAATGTGTAGTTCAATACCTTGTTTGGAGTGATGATAAGACTGCTGACGGGAGCATCCAATTTCTACTTCAAAACGAACCTTTATAAAAAACAAAGGTACAGTCTTCTACTGTTGTGATCATTTCATAGACACTATAAAGAAGTATCTGGCAATGTTTGCAGATATCAGCAGCAGTAATGGAAATGCAGGTTTAAATGCATTCATTTGGCTAAAAACTAGAATGCTATTTCACCATGCCATTGACACAATTATGACTCTGTCTAATAATCACGTAAATTGTGATTGGTGTGCGTATTAAGTTAACAAGATTCTTCCAACTCATATACAATCTGAGTTTCCATAGTTATAGTATATCGAAAGGTTTTGTTTGGAAAACTAATTAAGACCTGGTAAAAGTGCTAAAGACACATTATTTGATGTGTTGCAATTTATGACTTGACAACGATGAACAAAGTAAGCAATGCAAGCCGATATAGCTGGTTATTTTTCACACTGTGCTATCTCATGCCGTTGCGGTTTGGTTTGAAATCATATTATGCAAATGAGATACTCAATTGCAAGCTATATGCAACACCCAAAGTTATTTCATGATGATGGAGATGCTATGACTATATGACTACTTAAAGTATTGGCAAATACCTGTATTCATCTGCATTATCCCGCATTTATGCAACGCCCATTACTGAGATACCCGCCAAATCTTAATAGTATTGTCCTCACTACCGCTAACTAGAGTCTTGCCATCTGAGCTAATGGCAATAGATGTTACAGTGTCGGCATGTCCCACAAGTTTACGAATTTCTTCTCCTGTGGCTAAATTCCAGAGTTTAATTGTGCGATCGCGGCTACCACTGGCAAGAATAGTACTATCTGGACTAAAGACAACAAAAGTCACAGTTTCGGGATTTTCTGCAAGTGTGCGAATTTTTTGATTAGTTGCTAAATTCCACAGTTTAATCGTGCGATCGCGACTAGCACTGGCCAAAATCTTACCATCCGGGTTAAAAGCAACGGATGTTACCGTTTCCGCATCTTCCCCAAGTGTACGGATAAAAACTGCTTTGTTTAAATTCCACAGTTTAATAGTTTTGTCAAAACTACCACTAGCAAGAGTCGCACCATCCGGGCTGATGGCAAGTGAACGCACCCAAGATGTATGCCCTCTCAGTGTCCGTCTCAGCTGTCCCGTGGCTAAATTCCACACTTTAATCATGTGATCATCGCTACCACTAGCCAGAGTCACACCGTTCGGGCTGATGGCTAGCGCTTGAATTGAGTCGGAATGCCCCCTCAAGGTGCGGACTAACCGATTAGTCGGCAAATCCCATACTTTAATGGTTTTGTCATCACTACCACTAACCAGGGTGCGTCCATCTGGGCTAATGGCTACCACATTTACCCTTTGGGAATGCCCTTTGAGGATAGATATGGCTTGTCCTGTGGCGAGATTCCATACTTTAATAGTGCGATCGCCACTGCTGGCAAGAATCTGGCTATCGGGGCTAATAGTCACAGATAATACCAAGTTTTCATGACCTTTCAGGGACTTAGCTAAAGAAATGTTCTTTAAGGTCATACTTGGCGACTGATCTAAAACAGCTTCGCCCGTACCTGAACTACTATTATGCTGACTTAGCCTAGAAAATAAAATAGTCTGAATCCGGCGATATTGCTGATACCAAGAATCTCCAACTCCGAATAACAGAATCAAAGCACTTACCAAGACTAGATTTTTCAGTACGGTATATCTAACTGGTAAAGCTGGACTTTGAGTTACTGGGATTTTGCCAGAAGACTTACCTGCTGGTGGTAGTGCTAATGGTTGTTTGGGAGTCAAGTCTTTAATGACTTCATCCGCCGACTGGTAACGCTGCTGGATATCTTTTCTCAACAGCCTATCGAGAACATAATCCAAATCAGTACTCAATGGAGTTCGCAAATATTGCCGCCAATTAGTTACCCAGCCATATCCATATTCCATCCACAACTGAAAAGGAGAAACTCCTGTTAGCAAATGAAAGCACGTAGCCCCCAAACCAAACAAATCACTAGCTGGGTAAGCTTTACCATCTCTGATTTGTTCCAAGGGCGAATAACCGTGAGAACCAATTGATGTGCCAATTTTATTTTGTACTCTTGCCGTTAATTGCTTAGAAGAACCAAAATCTATCAGACTTAATCGCCCATCACCATGACGACGGATAATATTTTCTGGTTTGATATCTCGATGAATTACACCGCGATCGTGAATAAATTTGAGCACAGGCAATAAATGCAGCAAAATTGCCTGAATTTCCCCAGGTCTATAGGGTTTCCGATGCTGCAACTCCTTTAACAAGTTCTGCCCATTCACAAATTGTTGTACCAAATATAGGCAGTTATCTTGCTCAAAGTAAGCTAACAGAGTTGGTATTTGTGGATGTTCTCCGAGTTCTTGCAATCGCTTTGCTTCTTCAGCAAACAACTCTACGGCTTTCTTTTGCGACCAAGTTCCTTGAAACTTCGGCGCTAATTGCTTGATAACACAACGTTCATTTAATTTATCTGTATCTTCAGATAAATAGGTTCTGCCAAATCCCCCCTCATCAGAAAGTACCCGGATGACACGGAAGCGATTTCGCAAAAGTGGCACCAACGGGGTGCTACAAGTTTGGCATAACTTCTTTCTGTCGGGATTTAGGGGATTTGGGCAATCGGGATTTAAGCAGCAGATCATGAGCTGACAGGCGCGACTGCACGACAAATTATGCTAAGTTTGCCCCGAAATTTCCCTTATTTTCAGATTGGCTCTCGCGTAATTGTGGTAGAAAACACTGCTGTAGGGGATTGGGGAATTACTTATATAGTAAATGTTGGTAAATGCTAACCTGTTTCTCTTGATGGCGGAAAATCACAAGAGCCATAAAATTAATTATATTCTTGACTATATTATAATATCAAATACAAATATTGTGCAAATTCAAAACCTAGTCATTTTACCCGTATATTGATGAATCAAACTTTACCTTACATTGAGTAAAAAACGATTTATCTTGCTAAATATTACTGGCTTTCTCTGACGAATGTAATGAAATAGCGATAGGATAAATTTTATCCTGTGAGTGCATCTACGTTTTGATGACAAAATCCGCAGATATCAGTACCAAAAAATTAATTAGCCTTGCACCTAACAACTGGGTAAGAACTGATTAATATTTTACCTACAAGTAATACAATCATACCGACAAACTTTACATCAAATATTGCGGGGTTACGTGCGCTTCAAGATTACCGAGTGATTAACTTATGGGAAGTTGATGTAGATATTGTTTTTCAACAGCCATTACCAGCTTTGCTTCCCTTTGTACCAATTCTTAAAGGAGGTGACAATGAATCTACAATTAGAGCAGCGTTAAAAATTCTTCGTGCCGATGAACAGTTAAATCAATTGGAGACTGTTTTAGCATTTTTTGCTACGTTTGTAGTAGAAAGTGCCTTAGTTCAGGAAATCATGAGGTGGGATATGGCTGTATTGCGTGAATCACCTTGGTATCAAGAAATATTACGTGAAGGAGAAGCACGCGGCGAAGCACGGGGAATAATGACTAGTATTGAAACTAGCTTGCAGGCTAAATTTGGTGATGAGGGTTTAGTATTAATGCCTCAAATTACCCAAGTTTCTGATTTAGAAAGGTTGAAGCAAATTTTGCGTAGTATTATTGTGGCAAACTCAATTGCAGAATTGCAGAATGTTTTGTAAATAAATCACAATTTTGTCGTAGAGACGTTTTGGCAGAACGTCTCTACAAAATCTGGTTTTAGCTTTTAATTTTTTTGAAAATCTTAAGGCACTTCAATCGGAATCAAAGCATTTTCCGGTAAATAATTGCGGAAACACCCTTCATCCGCCAACACTAAGATTAGGCGCAAAGGATAATCGGGCGGAACTTGCAAATCAGCCCACGGTACTGCCACCTCTAAACAATTGTTGAAAGCTACTTGAGCGCGGCTAAAACGAGGATGCCATTGATAATGTTCTCCAGCTTCGCGAAATTGAATCGATTGCGTCAGCAAATCAATTGCTAAATGATGGTGGTAATGATAATTAAGTGGTGCTACATCTGGCACATCCGCCAAGGAAATTGGGCTATTGTGCATTGTCCGATCAGGATAAAACCACAATAAATTTAACTCGCCTGGCAAGTCCTTTCCTGGGGCAACACCACTTTTAAAGTCCACCCGCAAATAGAAATTCAAGTGATCTACCCCATACCAAAGTCGTTGGATAAGGCTGCTATTGTGCATTGTGCCCCGCGCCCCGCCAATTTCTATGCGTCCGGCTTTGTCCCAGTCCTGTTCATCCCCACTCCCATTAATGATGGGATGAATAAATCCTTCTGGTTTATGATCAGCACGTGCTTCATGAACCTCCAGTGGTTGCTTGAGATAAGACGGTGCTGGTTCATTTAAAGCCTTGTAAATGCCTAATAAGTGTTCTCGAAACAATTGGTCAAAGATGGCATCCTGGTTTGAAGAATGTCCTTCACCGAACCACCAGAACCAATCGGAACCCTCGGCGGCATACAAAGCTTCCCATGCTTCTGGGTTACTTTCTTCTGTGGCTTCGGGATGTTTAGCAAGTGTCGCCCTGGCGTGTGCTAGGTAGTCCCAAGCGCGATTTTTCACGGGGTCACCAATCCAAGTGGTGAAGCTACCATCCACCCAAGAACCACTATGTAGTTGTCCTCCAGGGATAGTTGCGGTGGGAGGAAATTGTTCGAGAAATTCTGAGACTGTAACGAGTTTCAGGTGGGGTTCGTTGCTTAAGGTTTGATACAAAGCTTCTAAGAACGGTTTACCATCTTGGGGATAAAATTCCCAGCAATTTTCTCCATCCAGAGCGATGGTAACTAACCAAGGTTGTTCACTTGGGCGTTCTCTTTGCATTTTAGCGATCGCTTGCAGGTGTCCTACTAAGTCTGCTGCTGCCTGTTTTGGTGGCATAGACCCGTAGGTAAAACCAATTAAATCTGATAATCTGTGGTCGCGAAATACGATTGACAAGTCACCTGCTGGGGTTTCCAGGCGGTATGGTCGATAAATTAATTCTGGTTCCTGGACATTTCCTGCCCCATCACGGTGAAAGAAGTGTTTCAGCGACCATCCTAAAACGGCTTCATCTGAGCAAATCCACTTAAAGCCTTGTTTAATAATATACGGCAGGATTTCGGGACTGACTGACTGCTCAGAAGGCCACAAACCTCGTGGTTCCTGTCCAAAACGTTCTCTATACAACTCCCAAGCTTTGCGTAAATGTCGGGGAATATCCTCTGCCCATTGAAACCGATGCTCAGGTAATGTCATTTGGGGCACTGCCACTCGACCGGAGTTAGTATCGGCTAGCAGAGGCAAAATTGGGTGAGTGTAAGGCGTGGTAGTGACTTCTAATTGCCCTGCCGCTTGCATTTTCCGGTGTTGGGGGATAATGCGGCTGAGAATTTCGCGCTGTTTAGAATATATACGCTGGCGATCGCTTAAAGTAAAATTCCGACCCTGCTTCAACCAAGCGGCAATTTGTGGGTCATCCCAAAATACCGGATCAATCCATGCCAGATTATGCCAAGCCAGCAAATCGCTGTATTCAGACAATTGCCAATTAGCTAAACACCAAGCTTCTCCTTTTTCCTGCCGTTGGTAATACAACTCGGCATAACGGGGATGAGGATCAATCAGGGTGTGATGATTGGCATCAAAAAAATGTTGGATAATAAATTCTTTTTGCTGCTGACTGAGTTGTTCATCTGGTGTCAAGCTAGCTGTGAGATAAGGGTCAAAAGCAGTGCCAGCAATATAATCTTCGAGTTGTAATATTAAGGATGGTACTAGATTTACTGTTTGATGTAACTTGGGATACTGCTCAAGGATTAATATTAAATCTAAATAATCCTTGGTTCCATGTAATCGTACCCAAGGCAGGCGATACTTTTGACTAGAAGAAAGCGAAACGCCGCTGCCAGGTGACTTGTACAGCGGCTGATGTTGATGCCAAATAAAAGCGATGTGTAATGGATGGGACATAGTAGATGATTAAGCATGGGGCATAGGACAAAGAAGCAGAGGAGCAGAGGAGCAGGGGGGGCGGAGGGGCGGAGGAAAAATAGGTTTTACTTTTCTAGTACCGAGTCTCTAGTCCCCACTCCCTACTCCCTATTCCCTAGATCACTTGCTCAACTTCTGCAATTTCTGGAATCATTTCCCGTAGTCGGCGCTCAATACCCATTCTCAGGGTCATTGTGGAACTGGGGCAAGAACCACAAGCACCTTGCAACCGCAGTTTAACAATAGGCCCATCAAGTTCTACAAGTTCCACATTGCCGCCATCAGACATCAGATAAGGGCGCATTTCATCTAAGACTGTTTCAACATTTTCAGATGTCAGTTCCATTGTTTGAGACCTCTTTTGGTAGGAATATCTTTATATGCAACGTTTGTTAACTCAATTTTAGATATAATTGCCCTTAGATTGTATTTTGTCTAGAGGCGGGTAGATGAAAATCAGGTTTTCATCACTCATGCACTAACCTCTGCTGGTTCTAGGAGCATGAAATAAAAATAGCCGGACTTAATTTTACAGCGTTCTCCATCTGTATAGTTAACAATCACTATACCAATAACCCATAGTTTTAGATTTTCGCATATTCCTAAACTGCATTGGTTTTCGAGTTGCAAACAACCGCACCGTAGCGACTCGCAATGTAGCTAGCAACTGTATTGAAGCTTTTAAGTACAATTAATTGCCGCTTTATTGATGAAGTAACCACAGACCATCTCAGTCGCTATCACTAGACGAAACCAAGACTGGTTGTTGATATAGCGGCACTGTAAATGTGACTGTTGAGCCAAGTCCTTCGCCAAGACTGTAAAAATGTACTTCACCACCCATAGCCTCTATGAGCTTTTGGGATATTACCAGTCCTAAACCAGTACCGCCGTATTGGCGAGTGCGAGAGCCATCTACTTGAGAGAATAATTGAAACAATTTATCTTGCTTATCCAGGGAAACACCGATACCCGTGTCGGCTACTCGCACTCTCACCATGCCAGGAAATTGCTGGTCTTGAAATTTTGCCTTCTTCAGTACTAAATCGGCACTGATAGTAATGCCACCTTCTTGGGTAAATTTAATGGCATTACTTACCAAGTTGAGCATAACTTGTAGCAGCCTTTGGTAATTACCTTGGACGATAATTTCATCAGAGGTGAGAGGCATTTGCATCCGGAAGCTGAGGTTTTTCATCTCTGCTTGGGGACGCATGAAATTTTCTACATCGCTAAATAGCTCGTCTAGCTGGACTGGAGAGCAAACTAACTCCATTTTGCCTGCTTCGATTTTGGCTATGTCGAGGATGTCGTTAATGATATTCAGCAGGTGTATTGATAGATGATGAGCTTCGGCTAGGAACTGATTTTGTTCTTCTGGATCATCTGCCATGCCTTCCAAAATCAGCTTCAAAAATCCGATCATGCCGTTGAGGGGAGTACGAATTTCATGGGATACATTAGCGAGAAACTCGCTTTTGAGACGGGAGGCTTCTTCGGCTTTTTGACGGGCTGCTTCTAATTCTTTGTATAAAGTAGCATGAGCGATCGCTGTTCCGAGTTGGTCTGCAACTTCTTTTGCTAGTTCCAGTTCTGCATCCGTCAACGTGTCACATTCGTCTCTAAGACTGATGGCAATTAGTCCGTTGGCTTGGTCTTGATAGCATGTCGCCACTACTAAGATTTTTTGCTGGGGACAAAGGCTATACCCCGACACTTCCATCACAATTGGTTCTAAAGTTGCCAACGCCTGAGCAAAGGCTGGTTCCGATGCTACATCTATTTCCCAGCCCAGCATCGAGCTGCGCTCTGGCTGGTGATACTCTGCTATCACTCGGACTCTAGAGCTAGAGGGCTGATAAGGACAGATAATGCAGCGCTCTAGCCGTAGCGCTTTCCCCAAACTGTCAACTGTTTGTTGCCAAATTACGTCTAAATCCAAAGTCCGCCGAATATTTCTGGTAATTTTATTTACCAGCTTCTGGTGTTGCTGCGATCGCATCGCCAACTCTACCTGTGTTGGCGCTTGTGGTGTCGCCTTGACTTCTTGTGTGTTGAGTGTAGCTTGCACTAACCGTCCCATTACCAAAACTGTAGTAGCAGCACTTCCCAATTGCGGCATAATTGGGCACATTGCCAACTCCAACTCAAATAACTCTTGACGGTAGCTAAACCAGCATTGAAACCTTTCTGGCACTAAACTATTTAAAATCCGGTGCAACCGTTCCAAATAAGCCTTATTGTCTACGGGGACAAAAATTTCGTCTTCATTGCACTCATTAACTATTTGCTTAGGGTTTAACCCCAACAGTTCGCTATGCTGCCAATAAAATGTTAGGTAGCGTCCTGCCCCATCTTGCGTGTACACCAATTCTGCTCCTAGAGTCGCTAAGGAGCCATCGGTCTTCTTATTTGAATATTCCAGGTTTTGGGGAAATAAGTTCGGCAATTGGGAGTTAGCAGTAATAGTCATTAATCGAGTTGGATAGACAAATGGCAACTCAAAACAGTTTTGCTAAAGCTGGTTAAATAAAATTGGCATAAATTATTACAGCTTTGGCATTCTCACTTTGGGTATTTTGGCGTGTTTGGAATCCAGATTGACAAACTTCACATTCTTTTTATTTTCTATTTACAGCTTGTTTATCGATGTCAATCATTCCATTCACCCCTGGGTGGAATCGGTATCCGATGAGGGGTGCGTGTCAGTTCATCATCCCTAGAAACTTCACCGCGTAACCATTGACGAATCGCCACCTCAATTACTTTACTCGGGTCATTAGTTAAATGCTGAATTTGCTCTAGTAACTCCGAGTCCAGGCGGACGGCGATTTCTACCTTATCGGCTCGTTTGTGACCCGTTTCGGTAGCTTTCTCTTTCATATTCATAGGTTTATATACTCAGAGATTGTTGCGTCTAAAGCTTTGTCGAGCAGTGATTATCTACCATTCGGTTGAGTTTACTGACTATTTTTGTTGTGCAGAGTTACTGCACAGTTATATAGTTCCCCGAAATCAAACCAAAGTAACAGCATCTGGTTTTAAATGGTAAATTTCATCAAACTTGCTAGACAACAGCTCCAGAAGTTTTGTGAGTAAATCAGTAGTTTTAAGCAGTTACGGAGTGTAACTACCTACGATATCTACATTATTTACTTATATATATTTATTGTACGCTTCTAGTAGGTCAATCCCCGCATGTAAAATAGACTTTATTGAAAGCGGCGGAAAACCTGATCTGCTTGTAAGCGTAGTTCCTGTCTAGAAGGTCAACATCAGCCACAGACATAGAGGCGCCAAGAGAAAATAACTGATTAACTCTCCGATAGCAGCGTATTGGCTAAGAAAGCATTAAAATATATGAAGTAAATTTCTTGTTTAACCTTGGTTGCTGCTTCAGCAAAAATAGTATATGACTGACGTTCCCGCCGTTCGCATTCGCAATTTCTGTATTATTGCTCACATCGACCACGGGAAATCTACCCTCGCCGATCGCCTACTGCAAGCCACTGGCACTGTGGATGAGCGGAAGATGAAGGAACAGTTTCTCGACAATATGGATTTGGAACGGGAGCGCGGCATTACCATTAAGCTGCAAGCTGCCCGGATGAACTACAAAGCTAAAGATGGTCAACAGTATGTACTAAACTTAATTGATACACCAGGTCATGTGGATTTTTCTTATGAAGTGTCCCGGAGTCTGGTGGCTTGTGAAGGAGCGCTGTTGGTGGTAGATGCGTCTCAAGGCGTAGAAGCACAAACTTTGGCCAATCTTTATTTAGCTTTGGAACATGATTTAGAAATTATCCCAGTTTTAAATAAAATTGATTTGCCTGGGGCAGAACCAGACCGGGTAATCAGCGAAATAGAAGAAATTATTGGTTTAGATTGCAGTGGTGCAATTCTCGCCTCTGCCAAAGAGGGAATTGGCATTAATGAAATTTTAGAAGCAGTTGTAGAGCGGATACCACCACCAAAAAATACGGTAGATGAACGCTTACGAGCATTGATTTTTGATAGCTACTACGACAGCTACCGGGGCGTAATTGTCTATTTCCGGGTAATGGACGGCACCTTGAGAAAAGGCGATCGCGTTTATCTTATGGCATCCGGTAAAGAATACGAAATTGACGAGTTAGGCGTGCTGTCTCCTACTCAAGTACAAGTTGAAGAACTGCACGCTGGAGAAGTAGGCTATTTTGCCGCCGCCATTAAAGCTGTAGCTGATGCGCGGGTGGGAGACACCATTACCCTCACGAAAGCCAAAGCCGTAGAACCTCTACCTGGTTACACAGAAGCCAACCCGATGGTGTTTTGCGGCATGTTCCCCATTGATGCTGACCAATTTGAAGACTTGCGCGAAGCTTTAGAAAAGTTGGGACTCAATGATGCCGCATTGCACTACGAACCAGAAACTTCTAGCGCTATGGGTTTTGGTTTCCGTTGTGGGTTCTTGGGTTTGCTACACATGGAAATTGTCCAGGAGCGTTTAGAGCGAGAGTACAACCTAGATTTAATTATTACAGCACCTTCGGTGGTTTACCGTGTAATTACTATCAAAGGTGAAGAACTGTTCATAGATAATCCCAGCAACTTACCTGCTCCCAACGATCGCGAAAAAATTGAAGAGCCTTATGTTCAAGTAGAGATGATTACGCCGGAAACTTACGTCGGCACTTTGATGGAATTGTCACAAAATAGACGTGGCATCTTCAAAGATATGAAATATCTCGCCCAAGGACGCACTACACTGACTTACGAGTTACCCTTGGCGGAAGTTGTCACCGACTTTTTTGATCAGATGAAGTCGCGATCGCGTGGTTATGCCAGTATGGAATATCACCTCATCGGCTACCGCGAAAATCCCTTGGTGAAGCTGGACATTATGATTAACGGCGATCCTGTGGATTCGTTGGCGATGATTGTCCACCGAGATAAAGCTTATGGCGTTGGGCGATCAATGGCTGAAAAACTCAAAGAATTAATTCCCCGCCATCAATTTAAAGTGCCAATTCAGGCAGCTATTGGTAGTAAAGTAATTGCCAGCGAACATATTCCCGCCTTGCGGAAAGACGTACTTGCCAAGTGTTACGGTGGCGACATCAGCCGCAAGAAGAAACTGTTACAGAAGCAAGCAAAAGGTAAAAAGCGGATGAAATCTGTGGGTACAGTGGATGTACCCCAAGAGGCTTTTATGGCAGTATTACGCTTGGATCAAAGTTAATTTGATTTAACTTTGTCTAGGATCACAATATACCTGGAGCGCCAGGACTAGCGCTCCTGTTTACTCTTGAGTTCTAATTTCTCACGGCAGGCTTAATCTAAGAAATTTAAAAATCCTGCTCACTCATCCTCTGTTCCAACAATTCCAACAACCCATCTACATCCTGACCAACTTGCGCAAAACAATCTGGTGGTGGTGGTTCCGGTGCAAACTGAATTAATTTAATTTCACCCTTACCAATCCCAATCATCACAACTTCCACCTCAGGTTGATGATTCTCGACAATACCCAAAATTTCCTGAAGCCGATTTTCAACTTGATGATTTAAATTTTCTATTGCGGCTTGAGGACAATAAACAAAATGCGGAGTTGGCTGTAAATCAATCCCCACAGTTCCTTTACTATCACCATTCTCCAACCACAATCCCCAAAACAGCGCCGCCAAATCTCGTTGATTTTCCTTAACAAACTTATCCAACTGACGACGCCACTTGCTATCCCCTGTCTCCGGCTGAGTACTACCAAACATCATAAATAATTCGTAATAGAGCCTACGGCACGCTCCGCGAACGTAATTCGTAATTCGTAATTCACGTCTAATGTGTATTAGGTGTTGAAAGCCTTGTGATTTCATTCATGATGCCTGAAACTATGATTTAGGCAAGCTTGGAAACCCGGGACAACAGGATTTTTTAATTCACATCAGGCGTAATTCGTAATTCGTAATTCTTAATTGAATATGTGAGATTTATCTTAAACCACTTTGTACACGCCAGAGGCTTGCATACACACCATCTTTTTGCAACAACTGCTCATGAGTCCCCGACTCTATTAATTTCCCATGTTCCATGACATAAATACAATCAGCATTGCGGATAGTTGAAAGACGATGAGCGATAGCGATGGTAGTTCTATCTACTGTAATCCGTTCCAGCGATCGCTGGATTGCCGCTTCCGTTTCATTGTCCACCGCCGAAGTGGCTTCATCTAAAATCAAAATTGGCGGATTCTTGAGTACTGCACGGGCGATGGCAATTCTTTGTCGTTGTCCACCAGATAACTTTTGTCCGCGTTCCCCGACAATTGTCTCATAACCTTGGGGCAAGTTGATAATAAAGTCATGGGCTTCAGCCACCTTAGCCGCCGTGATGATTTCTGCTTCTGTAGCATCAAAACTGCCATAGGCAATATTCTCCGCTACCGTACCATGAAATAAAAATACATCTTGACTCACTAAACCAATACAGCGCCGTAAATCCCGCAAGTTTAAATTTTGTAATTCAATGCCATCTAAGGTAATTTTGCCAGATTTAACTTCATATAACCGCAATAAAAGTTTGACTAAAGTGCTTTTACCTGAACCAGTCGAACCCACAATGGCAATGGTTTTACCTGCAGGAACTCGCAAAGACAGATTTTCAATCACTGGTAATCTATCTTTATAAGCAAAACTCACATGATTAAATTCCGCCTCCCCGCGCACCGCATCCACAGGTAAAGCGGTATTTCCTGTATAAATTGTCAAGGGAGTATCCAACAAATTCATCACGCGATTAGTAGAAGCCATTGCCCGTTGATATAAGTCAAAGGTGTCCCCTAATCTGGTTAAAGGCCAAAGTAATCGCTGGACTAAAAATACCAATAAACTGTAAGCACCTACAGACATTCTGCCAGCCACTGCTTCCATCCCGCCAAATAACAGTAATGCGGTGAAGCTGATTAAAATCAACATCCGAATCAACGGAATAAAAGCCGCAGACAGCGCGATCGCTTTGGCGTTACTTTGTCTATAAGCTACACTTTCTATTTCTAAACGTCCGGCTTCATACTCCTCAGCCGTGAAACTTTTAATAGTAGTAATACCGCTCAAATTATTAGACAAACGTCCATTGAGTAAACCTACCTTTTCCCGCACATCAGCGTAACGCGGTGCTAGTAATTTCTGAAATGCTACCGAACCCCAAAGAATAAATGGCATGGGCAAAATTGCCATCCAAGCTATACTAGGAGCCAAAATAAAAAATGCGCCGCCAATAATTACAACAGTTGTGGCAACTTGGATGATGTCGTTGGCTCCTACATCCAAAAATCGTTCTAGTTGGTTAACATCATCACTGAGAATGGACATTAAACCGCCAGTACTGCGTTCTTCAAAATAAGCCAATTCCAACTCTTGCAGGTGTTTATATGCATCCAGACGTAAGTTATGCTGAATCTTCTGCGCCAAGTTGCGCCACAATAACTTGTAGCGGTACTCAAAAAATGATTCTAGTATCCAAGTAACAACGGTAAGTAAAGCCAGAATTAAAAATTGCCCAAAGATATCTTGAACACCCCACCGAGCAATGATAGAATCCTGCTGCTGAACTACCACATCCACCGCAATCCCAATTAATGCTGGTGGTGCTAAGTCAAAAAGTTTATTGAGAATCGAACAACCAATTGCCAGCCAAATCTGTTGACGATACTTGTGTCCGTAGTCAAGCAGGCGCTGAAGGGGATGCACTGAATGTCTACGTCGGTTTAATCCCCGATGAAATTTAAATGCTATAGCCACAATCATTTACATTTGCGTGAAACTGATATTACCACGAGAGGGGGAGAAGGATATCGCTTTTGTAGCCTGGTTTCTGGGTAGACAGGCAGAGGACGTGTCACCATAGTACAGGAGTTGCCTAAAGATGCAAAAGGAGATCAAACCTTGAAAAATCAGCAATTGGGGAATTGGCAAACCACAATTTTCGGAATTGTGTTGGCATTAGCTGTGCTAATTGGCCTCAATTCCTTTATTATTATCAACCCAGGGCAAGCAGGAGTAATCAGCATCTTAGGTAAAGCTAGGGATGGTGCTCTATTAGAGGGTATTCACGTTAAACCACCTTTCATTTCAGTAGTAGATGTGTATGATTTGACGGTACAAAAATTTGAAGTACCAGCCGAAAGCTCTACTAAGGATTTACAAAATTTGTCTGCGAGATTTGCCATTAATTTTCGCCTTGATCCCACACAGGTAGTTGAGGTGAGAAGGAAACAAGGAACTTTAGCAAACATTGTCTCGAAAATCATCGCTCCCCAGACACAAGAAGCATTCAAAATCGCTGCTGCTAGAAGAACAGTAGAAGAAGCAATTACCAAAAGGAGTGAATTAAAAGAAGACTTTGATTTTGCTTTGGGCGATCGCCTAGATAAATATGGGATAATCGTCCTAGATACTAGTGTAGTTGACTTGACTTTTTCGCCAGAGTTTGCCAGAGCTGTAGAAGAAAAACAAATTGCCGAACAGCGTGCACAAAGAGCAGTCTATGTAGCGCGGGAAGCTGAGCAAGAAGCGCAGGCGGATATTAATCGCGCTAAGGGTAAGGCAGAAGCGCAAAGACTGTTAGCAGAGACTCTCAAAGCTCAAGGTGGGCAATTAGTTCTGCAAAAAGAAGCAATTGAAGCTTGGAGAAATGGCGGTGCTCAGATGCCAAAAGTTCTGGTTATGGGTGGTGAATCTAAAGGCAGTGTGCCATTCATTTTCAACCTAGGGAATATTCCCAACCAACCATAATTTTAGTAAATAATGCTAATGAGGTGGGCTACACCCACCTCAATCACAAAAGCAAAACTAGAACATAACAAACTAATTTATGTCAACTCCCAATCATCAAAACCTCACAATCTCCGAAGCCAAAAAAATCCTGAATAAATTCAATTGCTTAGATATAGCACCTATTCTCAAACCATCAGAAAAAGCTTTAGTCCGTCGGGCTTTAATTTTGGTAACCAGTATTTCTGATTACCAAATATTAGGAATTTGTGCTGATACCGCAGAAGAGGGCATACTTGCCATGAGAACTTATTCTCATGCTTTTGGTCACGAAGTCCCTGTTAATTTAGCCACACCCGAAGGGCCGGTTTATATCAAATTAAATGGCAAAAATGGCTTATGTTATCTTGATTCCTATGCTGGGCATCATCGGGGAGTTTTAATTTCTTGTCAATCTTATAATGAAGGGGGAATCAACGAAATGTATGGACATCTACCCCTCGATTTATTTGTTTAAAATTTGTCAGTGTCGGTAGGACATCAAGTCTTACCCACTGACTATGCTAATTTTAGATTTGGGATTTGAAAACCTCTGAAATCACTAATCTAAAATCCCAAAAATTGATTGACTAATGACTAATTTTTATGAGTATTATTACACTACAATCAGTAAAAAAAGATTTTGGCATCAAGGAAATTTTAAAAGACGCTAGCTTTAGTTTAGATGCCACTGATAAGGTCGGCTTAATTGGTACAAACGGTTCTGGTAAATCAACCTTATTAAAAATGATTGCTGGACTAGAACCAATTGATAGTGGTCAAATTACCTTTGCTTCTGGCTCAAAAATAATTTACTTACCTCAACAACCAGACTTAGATGAAAATTACACAGTTTTAGAGCAAATTTTCGCTGATAGTGGCGAACACATGGCTTTGGTGCGTGAGTATGAAGAGCTTTCTGATAAACTGGCTCACTATCCAGAAGATAGTCAACTGATGTCGCGCCTTTCTGAGGTGATGCAGCGCATGGAGTCCACTGGCGCTTGGGAATTGGAAACTAACGCCAAAATTATCTTAACTAAGTTAGGAATTTCTGACTTTGATGCTGTCATCGGTACTTTGTCAGGAGGTTATCGCAAACGCATCGCTTTGGCCACAGCTTTGCTATCAGAACCAGATGTTTTACTGATGGATGAGCCTACCAACCATCTGGATGCGCTTTCGGTGGAATGGTTGCAAAGTTATTTAAATCGCTTTCGTGGCGCACTTTTGCTGATAACTCACGATCGCTATTTTCTCGATAAGGTGACCAACCGGATTATAGAAATAGACCGAGGTGATATTTTTACTTACTCAGGTAATTATTCATACTACCTCGAAAAGAAAGCTTTAGCTGAAGAATCGGCCATTAGCAGCCAACGCAAACATCAAGGTGTATTACGCCGGGAATTGGAATGGTTAAGCCGGGGGCCAAAAGCCAGAAGTACCAAACAAAAAGCCCGAATTGAACGCATTCAAAGTATGCGGGAAACTGAGTTTAAACAAGTTCAGGGTAAAGTTGATATTTCTACAGTTGGTCGTCGCATTGGCAAAAAAGTTATTGAATTAAATAATATATCTAAAAGCTATGATGGACGTACCTTAATTAATAATTTCACCTACGAATTTAGTCCAGAAGACCGCATCGGCATTATTGGCGGTAACGGTACAGGTAAATCTACTTTAATGGATATTATTACCGGACGCATTCAACCCGATTCCGGTAGTGTAGAAATTGGTACTACCATTCACATCGGTTATTTTGACCAGCATTCCGAAGAGTTACTCACAGCTTTAGATGAAAATCAGCGCGTGATTGACTATATTAAAGAAGAAGGGGAATTTGTCAAAATTGCTGATGGTACGCAAATTTCTGCTTCCCAAATGTTGGAGCGGTTTTTATTTCCAGGAAACCAGCAATACGCGCCAATTCATAAACTTTCTGGTGGAGAAAAACGCCGTTTATTTTTACTGCGGATTCTGATTGGTGCGCCTAATGTTTTGATTTTAGATGAACCAACCAATGATTTAGATGTACAAACATTGGCTGTATTAGAAGAATATTTAGAAGACTTTTCTGGATGTGTGATTGCAGTATCTCACGATCGCTACTTTTTAGACCGCACTGTAGACACAATTTTTGCCTTGGAAGCAGGTGGTAATCTCCGCCAGTATCCAGGGAATTACTCAGTTTATTTAGATTATAAGAAAGCTGAAGAGGAGCAAGAAAAACAACAGCTTGCTGTTAATACTAAGGAAAAACCAAAAGAAGAGATTAAATCTACATCTTCATCTCCAGACACCGAAAACAAAAAGCGCCGCAGATTATCAAACTGGGAAAAGCGGGAATTTGCAGAGTTGGAAGGTAAAATTGCCAAGTTGGAATCAGAGAAAGCCGCAGCCGAAAAAGCTTTGCTAAATGTCTCTCCTGGGAAATATACCCAAGTACAAAAACTCTACGAAGAAGTAGAAACCTTGAAGCAAGCGATTGATGTAGCAACAGAACGCTGGTTAGAATTAGCTGAGATTGACTCTTAACAAAATCGGTAAAATAATATGCCAGTTAAAGTTGGGGATACTGCTCCTGATTTCACTTTACCAGCCCAAGACGGCTCAACAGTCAGCTTGAGAGATTTTCGCGGGCAACAAGCTGTTGTTCTCTACTTTTATCCCAAAGATGACACACCAGGATGTACAGCCGAATCCTGTGCCTTTCGTGACCAGTATGAAGTATTTAAAACTGCTGGTGCGGAAGTAATTGGCGTCAGTGGAGATTCTCGCGAATCTCACCAGAAATTTGCTGCCAAGCACAATTTACCCTTTACACTCTTGAGTGACAAAGACAACCAAGTAAGGAAGCAATACGGTGCAACCACAGCTTTTGGTTTAATTCCTGGCCGCGTTACTTATGTGATTGACAAAGAAGGCGTTGTGCAATACGTATTTGATTCCATGTTGAACTTTAAAGGTCACGTGGAAGAAGCGCTGAAGACTTTGCAAGAGTTAGCAGTGAAATAGGGATGGGGGGATAAGGGGACAAAAACAAAAAATACTCCCCTCACTCCCTACTTCCCTACTTCCCTCACTCCCTCACTTGTGCGAGTAAGAATTTTCCGCTACAAAATGATTAGTCTGGGCTGACTTGCCATTCTTACCGTTAGTATGACCGTTACCATTACGGGGTTGAATCACACCGTAACCGCCGTGGTTGCGTTCGTAAATGACGTTAATCTCGCCAGTTTCAGAATTGCGGAACATATAGAAGTCGTGTCCTACCAGTTGTAGCTGTTCTGATGCCTCTGCAACCGTCATTGGTGGCATGGAAAAATATTTGGTACGGACGACCTCGTTAGGTAATTCGGGGGTGCGATCGCCTATTAAATCTGCCGCTACAGGTTCGGGAACTAATACTTTATTAGTTGGTTGGGCGTGAGTTTTCTTATCTTGCCGTCTTTCTTTATATTTTCGCAGTTGACGGGCAATTTTATCTGCTACTAAATCAATGCTGGCGTATAAGTTTTCGCTGCTTTCCTCGGCACGGATAACGCTACCATTTGCATAAATAGTGACTTCAGCCGCTTGCTTGGGGTTAATTCGGGGATTGCGGGCAACGCTCAGATGCACATCCACTTCATTGGTAATATTTTGAAAGTGACTAACTGCTTTTTCAATTTTTTGATGTACGTACTCCCGAATCGCATCGGTGATTTCAATATTTTTGCCGTGGATGACAAGCTTCATGTAAACTCTCCCACTTAATATTTGATGTGAATTTGTTTTGTATGAAAAGAAGTTGCGGTAATCTACTTACTACCGTCAAAACAAATTGTGAACATTTTAATGTACTGCTTGTGCGCTTTCTCTAAGTTGGAAGTTTTATCCGCTTCGAGATGCAAACAATGTATTAGAGTCATCAGCCAGTGCATTCGTTCGTCTTGTGTTTGGCGTGATGTTTGTTGCAGAGAATTCCTCCTAACACCTTTGAGGTTATATATTCAAACTAGCACTTTGTATTTTCTCATGCAGGTTCCCTTGATGTTCCTTTAAAATCCTTTGCATAGCTTGACATTTGTTGACTCAAAACCTGTAATTTTGCAATATATTTGGTCTGGGAACCAGTTGATTTTTGGCATGATCCATAGTAGAGAACCACACCAAAACCATTGTTTGTTACATAACGCCGGATTGATGCCATACATAGATGCTCACTTATGGCAGCGATCGCTTGTCGCCGAGCGCATTGATGACCCTAGTTTAGATGATGTCTTAATTTTGCTAGAGCATCCACCCGTCTATACTTTGGGACAAGGAAGCAATCTTGAATTTCTCAAATTTGACCTAGACAAAAGTAAATTCGATGTCCACAGAATTGAACGCGGCGGCGAAGTCACCTATCATTGCCCTGGTCAACTAGTGGGGTATCCGATTTTAAATCTGCGCCGTCATCGTCAAGACCTGCATTGGTATTTACGGCAATTAGAAGAAGTATTAATTCGAGTATTAGCAGTTTATGGGTTGTCAGGCGATCGCTTGACAGGTTTTACTGGTGTGTGGCTAGAAAAGCGGAAAGTTGCCGCTATTGGTATTAAAGTTAGTCGTTGGATTACCATGCACGGTTTTGCCTTAAATGTTTGTCCCGACATGTCAGGTTTTGAAAACATTGTGCCCTGCGGTATTGCTGATAAACCTGTAGGTAGTTTAGCCGAGTGGATTCCCGGTATTAACGTTCAAGAGGTAAGCGCTAATGTGGCCAAGTGTTTTGCTGAAGTTTTTGGCGTGGAATTAGTCGAAGGTCTAAGTAAATTCAGCTTGTAATTGCGTAATCAGACAGTCTTATAAAAACTGGAGAGGGGTTGGGATGAGGTTCATCAAATTCACGTTTGGTTAATGTTGGGTTTCGTTCTATTGCTCTGCAACGCTGACGCGAACAACCCAACCTACCAGCTAACCACTGATTTGAGATTCCACTACACCCACAGGACAAGCAACATTTGTCCCACCTAAGCCACAATACCCATTGGGATTTTTGGCGAGATACTGCTGATGATATGCTTCTGCGTAGTAAAACTCAGGCGCATCGATGATTTCTGTGGTGATATTGCCATAACCTGATTTGTTGAGAGCTTGCTGATAAGCATCCCGCGATGCTTCTGCTAGCTGCTTTTGATTTTCCGAGTACACGTAAATTCCCGAACGGTATTGAGTACCTGTGTCGTTACCTTGGCGCATTCCTTGGGTGGGGTTATGGCTTTCCCAAAAAACTTTCAGTAGCTGGGAGTAACTAATTACTTTGGGGTCAAATACAACTAAGACCACTTCATTATGACCAGTTAAGCCAGTACATACCTCTTCATAAGTAGGGTTGGGTGTGTAACCAGCTGCATAACCCACCGCAGTTGTGTAAACTCCTGGTAATTGCCAGAATTTGCGTTCTGCACCCCAAAAACAACCCAAGCCAAACATTGCTGTTTCCAATCCTTCCGGAAAAGGCGGTTTCAAAGGGTTTTTGTTGACATAGTGATGATCGGGTACTGGCATCGATTTTGCTCTTCCTGGCAAAGCTTCCTCAGGGGTGGGGATAGCCAGCTTTTTACCAAATCCAAATATTCCCATTGTGTTTAACTCTGATTTCTCATAAACTTCTTTACTTTACTTAATATTACGTAAGTTCGACAAGTGGGAAAAACCCCTCTCCAAACCTCTACCCTGCCAGGCTATCCATTACCCGGATCTTTACTCAACATTGGCGAGAGTATTCACTCACGTTTTTTATCATACTGATTCCTTCGTTGCTAATTCTCAATAAAAATGCAGTTTTAGCGAGAAGATTAAGCGCGAATTTGTCAAGTATGCCTGACCTCTTAGTCTTTGAGATACCTATGAAACTAGGGTTTCAAGATTGTAAAGAAAGATGTGATTAATGGATAGCCGTGTTGGAGAGGGTTGGGATGAGGCTCATCGAATTCACGTTAATATTGTAAAGATTTTGGCGATCGCTTAGGGTGTTCTAGAAATTTACGTAATAGCTGCCTCAGATGGTATACAGGCATGTACTAAAGGTAACAGAGGCCCTAATTGCTCTTGTCCATTTACAGCTAACTCGCTGTGACACAAATAAACTTTCTGGGATACGCGAGAGAGCAAATCTCGCAAAATTCTGTGTAATCTTTGTTTTTCTGCCTGTTGTTCATCTTCTGCTGTCCAAGGTTCGCCTAGTCTATCTTGCAGGAAAAAATTAGCCCCAAATAAAGTAGCTGCACCACCTTTGGCCCATAGAGGTGAACCAGCATCTAGCCAAAAATGCCAATGATGAAATCTTCTACTAGAGCGATATTGGAAGATAGTTGCTAAGGTGACAGCTTTTCTGGCGGGGCCGATGGGACGTAAAGGGTAAGGGTTAGCAGTGATGGTACCACGTCGCAGCAGTTGAATAAATTCGGCTATGGAAGTGGTGATTGGGGATGAAGGGGTGATTGCTACTTCTGATTCCCAATTTTTTGAGCTACCTGGAATTTGTTGTAGTCTGGTGTCAATTTCCCAATAGTGTTGAGCAGTTTCCAATAATTCCCGTAATGCTGCCATTTGCTCGTAGGGAGGATTGCTATCTCTAAACAAAAAGTCCTGAATTGCCAGATATAACAGGGAAATGGGACTAGGTAGTAAACGCTGTTCTTGCTGCGATCGCTGTTTTTCTAACCACTGTAAAATCTCAGTATAAGCTGTGGTGGCTACATAGCCTATTCTGTCCCAGCGCTCGAATGCTGACACTGGTAGCAATTTGGGACACTCAGGATGAGGGACAAAGCAGTAATCGGCAATTAATCCAGCGCGGACTGGATCTATGTGAGTGGGGAAGGTGGGGCCCCCTCTGGGGATAAGGGGCAATGGGGAGTGGGGAGTGGTGAATGAAGAAGAGTTTTCTGGTATTTCTTGTTTTCTACTGAGAACAACTAACATCTCGGCTACGGCATCCCGATCTACTAGGCGACCCAAACCGGGATAGACTAATGCCAACATGGTAAGTAATGCCCGGATGATAGGTGAACTAATTAAGGGGCGTTGGTCGTTGAGTGATTCAACTGGGATGTTTTGCTTGGCTAAAATTTCTATTAAGGTATAACGAGCGATCGCATCTAAACCTGGAGCAATAATTGCTACTTGTTCTGCCGTTACTTGCCCAGAGGTGATAGCATCAGCGATGACTTCTGCTGTTTGCCGTAACAGCTGAGCGCGAGAGGTGGTTTGAATTGATTGTACTGGTTCTGGTAAGCTAAACAAAAGCATCGGTTCTGTGACTAATTCCACCATTGGCGCCGCGAGTCTATCTGCAAGACGTGGAAAAGGTGATTCAGTTAATTTCTCAATTCGACAACGCCCTGCTAAACCCTCCAAGTAGTTGGGATCTGCACCTAATCCTAGGCGTACTGCACCATCAGGATTATAGCTAAATGCCCCTACAGCTCCTTGATCCAACAAAAAATCAAACAGTTGACGCGCTATGCCAGGATAATCATCGACATCATCTGCTAGTACAGCTTGATAGCGTTGAGTTAAGTACTGTTGGTAATAGCGATCGCTTAATAAGTTCTGACTGTAAAGTTCAGTAATGATGCCATAAGTCAGCAATCCTCTTTCTAAACACCAGTTCCGCCAATCTAATAACAAAGATGCCAATAATTCCGGCTCTAAATCTATGGCATTTTCCTGTAAACCTCTTTGTAAAATTGAGGCAATATCTTCGCAAGGCGTACCACTGTAAGCTGCTAATTGCCATAAATCCAGGATGCGACGTACCAAACGATACTCATTCACACCAGCACGACTCAAGATTGCTGTATCTAATTGCGATCGCCACAGTTTTGTTGCTAATTCCTGTTCAGTTTCTGGGCGCAATCGTACCGGAAATTGTGCTTTCAGATTCAAAGACTGAATCAATAAAGGCCAAAATAAAATAACTTCATCTTGAAAAAAACCCAGGATTGTTTTGGCACGAACTGGATATTTTCCTTGGGTTGCTGTAACAATTTTATCACCAAATCCACGGCGGTTTTCACCATTAGCTGCCAACACCAATACTCCTGGCTCTGTTTTTGGTAGATAGAAGGATTGTGGTATCTGCCCGCTTTTTTTTTGGTTGCGTTTTTTAGTATAAAATGATTCAATAATCTCATTTTCACTTTGTAACCAAGAACAAAAATTTTCTACCAAGCGAGTAGTCTTACCACTGCGACTAGGGCCAACAATCCAAATAGAATGAGAAATCACAAATCCTCCCCTTGTAGATTTGCTAGTATACTTTGTGCGTTAACTTAAGCTGAAAAATCACCAATAAATGCTGGATGATTGCCCAAAATGAGAATGCCTATTTTTAGCCAAAAAATTTACCCTTTTTTACTGGCTGCTTACCGATGGTACTTACTAACCCCAGAGCGATCGCTGGAGGAAGCTTACAAAGCGGCATTAAAGATTAAGGCAATAGAAGACGAGCATTTTAATGGTAATAAAATAGACTTAAACTCAGCCATCTACAGTAATAGTGTGATGGATTATTTTGAGTCAGATTTAAAGCAACAATTAAAAATTGCTCGGATGCGACTGACGGAGTTTCGCGCCAGTCGTTGGTTTTCTAACGAATCTCATCAGAAAGCTGCTCAAAAAACAGGTATAGAATATCCTAGTCCTACTTTAATTTTAGAGAAATTAAGATTCATAGACGAAGTTATATCAAAATATCACAACTTAGATTATGAAATAACTTCCTCACCTGTAGTAACTAAACCCCAAATTGTCAAAGTTGATGGAGCGATCGCTCAACCATCACAGCCAAAATTACCAAATCCCCATCAAGAACCGAATAAAAAACCACGGGGCAAAGCCGATACAATGGGAATATTGCCCCGGTCGATTTTAAGCACTATCAGTCGTCTGCAAGTTGAATTAGATCCAAATTCTGAACAAGACGTTGTTAAAAACTTTCGTCAGGCTCAAAAAAGAACAATAATATCTATCAGATTTATTTTACTATTAATTATAGTACCTCTTTTAACGCATCAAATATCCAAAGCATTAATAGTCGGGCCTCTCATAGACCAGTTTAGAAGTCACGAAACAGCGCCAATATTCCTCAATATAGAAATGGAAGAAGAAGCGCTGATAGAACTACAAAGATTTGAAGAAAGACTCAAGTTTGAAACCCTAATTCGTCAAGCACCTCAACTATCTTCTGAAGATATAGAAATCCAGCTGAAGAACAGAGCCAGTGAAATTGCTGAGAAATTTCGTCGCGAAAGTGCCAACGCCATTAAAAATGTTTTTTCAGATATTTTTTCTGTTGGTGCTTTTATTTGCCTGTTAGTTTTCAGCAAGCATTCCATCTCAGTGCTCAAAGATTTCTTTGATCATGTCGTTTATGGTCTGAGCGATAGTGCCAAGGCATTTATTATCATTTTGTTTACTGATATATTTGTAGGATTCCACTCGCCGCATGGCTGGGAAGTAATTTTAGAAGGTATATCACGCCACTGGGGTTTACCAGCAAATAGAGATTTTATCTTCTTATTTATTGCCACATTTCCAGTAATTTTAGATACAATCTTTAAGTACTGGATTTTCCGTTATTTAAATCGCATATCGCCTTCCGCCGTTGCTACATACCGTAATATGAATGAATAAAGTTATTCAAGTCGGTGTCATGAACTGCGTACATTATTAACAAATGAAAAAGGGACTAGAGACTGGAGACTAGTTTTTTTACTCAGTAGTCAGACGTTCGGCGAAGCTACTTCGATAAGACTCAGTACAAGATCAGTCGAGCCGCACTTTCAAGTTAAGTAAAAGCTAAAAGCAAAGTTATTAAATAAACTATACATACTTATAATCATATTACGTAACTAGCTAGGAAGTTATTGAATGTTAGATAACATACTTGCTACGTAACATCAAATTATTTTGCTAAAAAAGTGTGAAGGGTTTTGATATTTCTGCAACACATTCCGCAATCGGGCGTTGCTGATTAACGGGATGAATTTTGTTTCACGCAAAGGCGCAAAGGCGCAAAGAATCTAAGTTCATTCTTGGCAAATCATCCCAATTCATCCCGCATTTATGCAATGCCCCGCAATCGGTAACGAAATTGGAACTATCACAAATAATTTACCGTCATCTTAACTTATTCTTGAGCTTCTAGTCTGCCTCAGATAGGGTAATGTTAAAGCCTATTATTATTCTGCCAAAATCTTTAGAGTTACCAAAATTTGGCACTATATCTGAAATCTTGCTAGTTCAGGGTGTATCTAAATTACGTCCATACCTACTTGAGATAGCTAATGCGTAGTCATATTTGCATCTTATATTTTTAAATCTCAGTGGTTACTGGTTAAATTTCAAACCAATAAACACCGCCTAAAAATCCCAGATTCAGGGATGTAAATTAAATACGTATTAGCTATTTTCTGACGCTACATTTAGCATTTCATAAGGGGAGTTAAAAGTGATCAAAATTTTATTTGATGCTGATTTAATATTAGAAGCTTTGATGAATCGTCAAGAATTTACCGAAGATGTTAAGGAATTGTTGGACGGTGTACATCCATTAATTCAGATGCACATCACAGATGTTGGCTGGCACAAAATTTATACTTATGCCAGTCGCTTAAAAAATATTAAAATTGCGGAGATAGTAGTCTATTGGTTACAAGCAAAAATACAGATTTGTCATGTTGACCAGCATATTCTGCAAAAAGCACGCTCATTATCTCTGAAGGATTTTGAATCTGCTGTAGAATCATCCTGTGTCAGCTATTGGAAACTGGATGCAATTGTCACCCATAAACAGGAAGATTTTGCAGAGGTGGCATATCAGTTTTGGGTTTGGTCGATATCAGACTTGTGCTTACGTGCAAATTTAGAGAGTCAGTTACAGGCAACTATATCTAGTTAATTAAAGGTTTATATAAATCCTCTAACTTTTGGCGCATCAACTAATAACTTCATTTGCTCACAACGCACGGTGGCAAAAGGCTGACTTAAATTTATGCCAGCAAAAGGACTTTCAGCAGAAATGTCTAAATTGGCACCTACAAAACCCAAACGAGCATCAATTTCAGCATGGAATGTCAGCAAATTATGATCCATTACACTGAAAGCAGAAGTGCCTAATTTTTGTCGCCATGCTAAATTTTGCTGATTGTAATTGAGACGACACAGCAGGCGTAGGCGCAGCCCGTCGGAGACATCGCCTTGCCGAACAGTCACACGTTTTTCTTCCCAGGTAAAATCAGCTAGTTCTTTTGGTAGTCCCCAAATTTCCCGACCACCAGCGACAGAATCAGCATTATCTACATAAATATGAGAAATCCAGACTCCTATTTTACCTTGATAAAATACCAGAGCCGACACCACAATTAACTCATTGTATTGCAGCACTGAGCCTGATTTATATTGAGATAAATAAATACCACCGAGAGTTTTACCAGGCCATACAGAAATAATATTTAACTCTGGCGGCACAAGCGATAGGCTACGCCCCACCGTAGGTGAACGCACCTGGTCAATATTCACTAAATGCAGAGTTTGCATAGCTTCGCCGACAAGTGTCCAAGGTGCTGAGGGATAAGGCATATAGAATCCGCTTTAATTCCTGATAGCTTGCGTCGCGTAGCCATATTTACTGGTGTGGAGGTAAAATCTTCTCATTCAAACTTGCTTCTGCATTGTGCCTTTTTTAACGATGCTTTTGATAACGTCCAATTAATTCTGTTTTCGCTAAAATATGACCTGACATTTGCATTGTGCCTTTTTTAACGATGCTTTTGATAACGTCCAATTAATTCTGTTTTCGCTAAAATATGACCTGACATTGCAGCTTCTAATTCTTCTTTGGTAGCACCAAAGTCTAGTCCTAAAAGCCCATCAAGAGCATAAAGTTTAAAAAAGTAACGATGAATTCCATTCGGTGGACAGGGAGGAAAATAACCGAATTGGTCTGCATCATTTTTACCCTGAATACCACTTCCCTCTAGCATTGGTGTAGTGGGAATTGCTTCTGGTAAATTGTTGGTTTGGCGAGGTAAATCATAGAGAAGCCAATGAACAAAGGTTCTATTTGGTGCATCTGGGTCATCGACAATTAGAGCAAAACTTTGCGTCTCTATAGGAGGATCTTCCCACTTTAATGAAGGAGAAATTCCTTCTCCTTCACAGGAAAATTTGGTGGGAATCATGCCATCGGTAGAAAAGCTATCACTTAGTAGTCTCATGGTTCTGGTTGTTTTGATGTATCACAAATGATAATTCTCTGCCATAATCGTAAAACTTTAAAACTTGTTCCTCCTCTTTCTAAAGTGTCAATTAAGCATTAGAGCAATAATACTGGAGCATTAGTATAAATAATTTTATTAGAATCTAAGGTGAGTCATAATTACTCATAAAGATATTAATAAAAAAATTCCCACCCAGGCATTAGCTTGGATGGGTAAAAATCTGAAATTAGGGACAAGTTAGAAATTACTTGCTTTCAGTGAAATCAGCATCAATCACATCATCACCGCCACTAGGAGGAGTGGGGCCACCATCTTGAGGTGCAGCACCAGCCGCAGCATCACCACCAGCTTGCTGATAGATGTTGCTACCAACGGCGAAGAGTGCTTGTTGTAATTCTGGGGTCAGTTTCTTAATTTGCTCGTCGTCTTCCTGAGCAACGGCTTCCCGCAGGTCTTTCACCAAACCTTCAACCTTGGTTTTGTCAGCTTCAGGAACTTTATCACCTAATTCTTGCAACTGCTTCTCAGCTTGGTATGCCAAAGAATCGGCTTGGTTCTTGCGCTCAATTTTCTCACGACGTTCTTTGTCAGCAGAAGCGTTTTGTTCTGCTTCTTTCACCATCCGGTCAACGTCGGATTTATCCAAGGTAGACGCGCCAGTAATGCTAATAGACTGTTCTTTACCAGTGCCTTTGTCTTTCGCGGTGACATTGAGGATACCATTGGCGTCAATGTCAAAGGTAACTTCAATTTGGGGTACACCGCGTGGTGCAGGAGGAATACCATCCAGACGGAAGGTTCCTAAACTCTTGTTATCGTTGGAGAATTCCCGTTCACCTTGGAGGACATGAATTTCCACGTTGGTTTGACCATCCACGGCGGTGGAGAAGACTTCTGATTTTTTGGTGGGAATTGTGGTGTTACGGGGGATAATTTTGGTCATCACACCACCTAAGGTTTCTACACCTAAGGACAATGGTGACACGTCTAATAGTAAGATGCCTGTAACATCACCAGCTAGTACACCAGCTTGAATAGCTGCACCAACTGCCACGACTTCATCGGGGTTAACGCTTTGGTTAGGATCTTTACCCAGTACCTGCTTCACTACCTGTTGGACTGCGGGAATCCGGGTAGAACCACCAACTAGTACAACTTCATCAATATCGCCTTTGCTTAACTTGGCATCCCGGAGTGCATTCTCCACAGGGATACGGCAACGGTCAATTAAATCAGAGCAGAGTTCTTCAAACTTAGCGCGAGTTAAAGTTGTATCCAGGTGCTTAGGCCCGTCCTGGGTAGCAGTGATAAATGGCAGGTTAATTTCTGCTTGGGTAACGCTGGAAAGCTCAATTTTGGCTTTTTCTGCGGCTTCAGTCAGACGTTGCAGCGCTTGTCTGTCTTTGCGCAGGTCAATACCTTCGTCTGATTTGAATTGTTCGGCTAAGAAGTCAACGATTTTTTTATCGAAGTCGTCACCGCCGAGGTGGGTATCACCGGATGTAGCTAGTACTTCAAATACACCATCGCCTACTTCGAGGATGGATACGTCGAAGGTACCACCACCAAGGTCAAATACGAGGATGGTTTCATTACTCTTCTTATCAAAGCCATAAGCCAGAGATGCGGCTGTAGGTTCGTTGATAATCCGTAGTACTTCAATCCCGGCAATTTTACCAGCGTCTTTTGTAGCTTGTCGCTGGGAGTCATTGAAGTAAGCTGGAACTGTGATTACAGCTTGGGTAACAGTTTCACCCAGATATTTGCTGGCATCTTCAACCAGTTTGCGGAGAACTTGAGCAGAAATTTCTTCGGGAGCAAATTGCTTGCCAGCGCCTGGAGAGTCTAACTTAACGTTACCGCCGCTACTCAGTACTTTATAAGAAACTTCTGTTGTTTCTTTGGTTACTTCGTCATAGCGCCGTCCTATGAAGCGTTTGACAGAGTAAAACGTATTTTCGGGGTTCATCACCGCTTGACGTTTGGCGATTTGACCAACCAAGCGATCGCCATTTTTGGCAAATGCTACTACTGATGGTGTTGTCCGAAAACCTTCCGCGTTAGCAATAACTGTGGGTTTACCACCTTCCATCACTGCTACGCAGGAGTTCGTTGTACCTAAGTCAATTCCAACTACTTTTGCCATTTTAAGTGCTGGCTCCGTATAACTACAAATGAATGAATGGGATTATAAGAGACTAAATCTCGAACCAACTGGTTGAAAACAGCAGTCAATTCAGCATCAACAACCTTTGGTTCGGCTTTCTTAAGGTTAAAACCTCAAGTCATGCTGATATATATACTGAAGCTCAGTGATAGCCAGTCCATGAAGGGTGGTTTCCCGAACCTTTGATGGGACGGTTATTTTTAAAGGATGTATTTAGTCGGTTCATTGAGCAATTTGCTTTCACTCTGTCTAATGTATGAGAATTAATACTTTCAGTAATTAGGGTGAACCGTAATCTCAAAGTGGTGTTTGCCGTCTTTGAACGAATTATAGAGAACTTATAGTTAAGTAGAGATAAGTAAAGGGGCAATTATCATAGTTAATCCTACTTAATTCCACTACAGCATCTAAAGATATTTTTTCACTAGCAGTGTGTTTATGGAAAAAGCTAATAAAATATCAAAAAATATTACTATACCATTAAAAATTCCCTTATTCTGAAAATATTAGTTTTTTAAATTTATTATTTAGTATTTATACGTAACTTAACTTAAAAATATATTTTAAATGCTGGAAAAAGGTGCTATTAGTGGCAGACCCTTCGATGCATCAAAAGCGGGGGGCAAAATTCTTGGTCTCTCCTATACAAAAGTCAAGATTACAGGCAAAGGCACTGATATTGTTGAAGCTCATATTCGTAGATTTAATCCGGTTGGTCATGAAGAGATGAAAATGGTAGAGAGATTAAGAAAAATTGCAGCAGATGAACTTGTAGCCGAAGCAGTAGACCTCCGTTTCTATACTCATGAGCTACGGGAATACTTGAGGTATAAAAAACTCAGATATCCAAGTGGACAACCAGATGATCCAGATGCAGCTTATGAACTCTGGAATAATGTTCACACAGCAACACTAGAGGATTATGGGCTAAAGGAAGGGCCAGGTGTTTTATTTAGAAAAATTTTTGTAAAATGATTCTTTTCTAGGGTGTAAGCATTTAGGTAAAGATTTTAACCGTTGTCTAAAACCTTGATCTAAATGCTAAAAGCCCACTATTTTTTAAACTTAATCAAATCCTCTTACAATTGTATATGGGAGGAATATTTATGAAAAACTCAATCCAATTAACTCAACTAGAGTTAGTACTTCTCAAATTAGTTGCCAAAGGACAGGGGAATTTTAGTTGGTATGAACTAGCCAATTCTCTTTCTCGCCTAGACGTACCAAGAGAACCTGACATGATGGTTGTACTCAAGAATATGGTGGCTAAGGGTTTAGTAATAAGACACATACAGACTGGTTCACCACGAGATAGCTGGGACTTGACACCAATAGGTACTAATATTCTGATGGAATGTGAATAATTTTAACCTGATTGCACCATCAAAGTACTTGTCTACTAGATGATAAAATATTTACAATTAAAATCTCAGCACTGCATCGAGAGTGAAGACAGACAGCATCTTTTATCGCCTTTTTCAAGAATTTCCTGGTGTATTTTTTGAATTAATTGGTAACTCACCCCAAACCGCAGAGGCTTATCAATTCTCCTCCATCGAAATCAAGCAAACTGCATTTCGGATAGATGGTGTTTTTCTCCCGACACAAGGAGAGCAAAACCTAATTTACTTTGTCGAAGTCCAGTTTCAAACCGATGCAGCAATTTATGCACGCTTATTTTCAGAAATCTGTTTATACTTGCGTCAAAATCAACCTCAAAATTCTTTACGAGACGCTACGCGAACGTGTACTTAGCGTTCTTTGTGGTTTGTTATTCTGCGACCTATGCGTAAGTCCTATCATTTTTAATTCCCACAATTTTAAGTTCTATGGTTACACTATCTCCTACTTTAAAAGCTAGACTATCCCAACCTCTAAAAATCGGTTCATTTGAGGTCAAAAGCCGAGTGCTTCAGTCACCTTTATCTGGGGTGACAGATATGGTTTTTCGTCGTCTGGTGCGTCGCTATGCACCAGATTCAATGTTGTATACCGAAATGGTAAATGCTACGGGGTTGCACTATGTGAAAGAGTTACCCAAAATTATGGAGGTAGACCCCCAAGAACAACCAATCAGTATTCAATTATTTGACTGTCGTCCTGATTTTTTGGCAGAAGCAGCAATTAAGGCGGTTGCTGAAGGTGCTGATACTGTAGATATTAATATGGGTTGCCCGGTAAATAAAATTACCAAAAACGGGGGCGGTTCCTCTTTATTGCGACAGCCAGAAGTTGCTGAAGCAATTGTGCGGGAAGTAGTGAAAGCCGTTGATGTACCAGTTACAGTCAAAACCCGCATTGGCTGGAATGATAAGGAAATCACGATTCTTGACTTTGCCAAGCGGATGGAAGATGCAGGGGCAAAAATGATTACAGTACATGGACGCACTCGCGCCCAAGGATACAATGGTAATGCCCGTTGGGAATGGATAGCCCGTGTTAAGGAAATACTTTCGATTCCGGTAATTGGTAATGGCGATATTTTTTCTGTGGAAGCGGCGGTGAAATGTTTAGAACAAACAAACGCTGATGGTGTGATGTGTTCTAGGGGAACTTTAGGTTATCCCTTTTTGGTGGGAGAAATTGATCACTTCTTGAAAACCGGGGAAATATTACCACCACCAACCCCGATTCAACGCTTGGAATGTGCCAGAGATCATCTACAAGCCTTATGGGAATATAAAGGCGATCGCGGTGTCCGTCAAGCCCGTAAGCACATGACTTGGTATGCTAAAGGTTTCGTTGGTGCTGCTGATTTGCGGGGACAGTTAAGTTTGATTGAAACAGTGCAGCAAGGATTGGATTTAATTAATCAGGGAATTGAGCAGTTAAATCATAGTTATGAACCTATGGACGAAGCAACGAATTTTCAAGTTGCTTAATAAAAAACTTTCTGAAGTTTTTTAGGATGATTTTCCTGCCATTAGTGAATTTGTTGGCGTGGTCATAATCACTCTAGGTAAGAAGGAAGAAGAGAGGACTAAAGTCCTCACTACATACAAAGTTTCAATCGTTTACGCTAACATAGTTAGTTTGCCTAGTAACAAACTGCCATTCTGCTGAATAATCAGCTTTTTCGCCTCGGAAGTTATCTACACTAGCTAACATTAATTCATCTCGTTGGTGCCAAACTGCAAATATTTTTTCTCTACCATCATAGAAGGTTTCAGGGTCTATTTGATAACCCTCATTTATCCGTTGCAATTTCAAACCCAATAAATTTAACAGTCGGCTCAGGATTTTGATTGCTGAAATATTTTCTTTTCCCTTAATTAAATCAATACCGAGTAATCTTTTGATATGTCTACTATGTTGAAATACTACATCTTTTAACCAGATTAAATCAGAATCATGTTCTGTAAATTCTCTTTCTAGCTCCAGGAACTGTAGCATTCCTAAGGCTCTCATGGCTTCAACTTTACAGGTGTAAGTTTTTAAATCTGGCAGAAAAACTTGACCATCACCCCAAAATAACTGTTGATGCCATTCTTGCTGGTCTCGGATATGAAAATACTCACTTTCATGGGTGAGATAATAGTGAATCAGCAATTGGAAATAATATCCTTTATCATCCTGCAACTTGAGTAAGGGTGTAACTGTAATACCATACCTTTGTCTGAGGTGATATTTATCAATTTGGTTACGTTCTACTTCCGAGAGAGAATGTTTATTTGCTAGTTGTTCATATTCTACATAATCAATATCCTTGGCATGAGCTACAGCCGTTGCTGCTGAGAGTTGATGTTGCTGCTTAATATCTCTGATTTGGTATTTAATTTCTTTGGCTTTTTGGCGCTTTTCTGCCCAATCTTTTTGCACTTTAATTATTTCTAAAATCAACCTTTTACGGTTAGCTAAATCCTTAGGATCAGTTGCTAAAAAGGCTAGGCGTAAATCTCGAATGATATTATTATGAACAGCATTACTTCTTAGCCAAATTTGATGACCATCCGCTATTAAACCATCTTGCATTGATTGGCGGTAAAGACGAATAGAGGCGTTAACTCTGGATGATAATTTTGCCCAAGTGCGTAAGTGAATTGGGTCATAAACTAAGGGTAAGTCTACATCTATTTTATGTAAGGGACTGAGTAAGGCTAAATTCTCTTTTTGATTTTCTTGATACCAATCAGATAATAATCGATAATTTGTACTGCCACTACCAATTAAGCCAATTCCTCGTTTAGCACACCAGACGATACGCGGTACGTCATCTCGGACTCTGGCTAATGCTTGTCGTGCTTCTGAGTCAGGTATGACTCCTTGAAAAATACCATAAACTCGGTCGAAGTGTTGGACATCAATACTAATTCCTGTACCCAAACTGGGAGTAACGAAAATAGTGTTATATTCGGTAATTTTTTGATTAATTGCTCCAACAAAATCAACTGCTGGATGACCAGGTGTGTTAGTCGTGCGACTACTAATTACTAGGGATGTAGGAAATTGCTGTCGTAATGTTTCTAAACGATCTTTGAGATAGCCTTCAATTGTTTCACAACTATAACGCCCTGAGCGGCTATCGGTAGTAACATAACACTTACGTCCGGCAATTAAATCTAATTCTAGTTGATGAATTAAGGGTGTGGGGTTAGGAGAATCATAAAAAGTTACGTCCCAACCTCGTTTTGGTTTCCATTGATTAATAACTACCCAAGGTGTTATTTTAATTCCTGCTAATCCTTGTAAATATTCTAAAGATACATCTGATAAATCAGCATCTTGGGCAATTACTAATCCTCCTGTGGTTAAAACTGTGGAAATTAGTTGCTGAAATAATTTGAGAATTTTGACGCGTTTATGTTTACAAGTATTACTGTTGAGTAGATGCCATAAAGATTGTTCTACTTCATCTAGAATTACTATCGCACCTTGCCAGTCTTGGGGGTGAAGTTTCCAAATGGAATCAACACATAAACCAAAGGATTTATTATTGTTTAATGGACTGCTGATAATAGGTAAATCTTTATCTGCGATGATTGTGCGATCGCTAGTATTTAAACCCCAACGAATCCCAATTTTTTCGCAGAGAAATCGCCCTAGTTGAATGCGGTGCGTAATTAATAATACTGGTCTATTTAAATCTTTAGCTTGGTTAACAATAGATTGTAGTGCTGTAGTTTTTCCTGTACCTTTGGCTGATTTTATTCCCACTAGTCCAGCAGTGGGATAAGAGATATTCTCCAAGTAAGCACAATTGAGAGTAAGTGCAGCCGGAATAGTTAACTCGGTATGAGGCTTACTTTGAGCTAAATAAATTTCTAAATCAGCACTTTGACGATAAATTTTGTCAAAATTACTTGCACCTTTAGCAACAATTAACTCATCAACACCTTTTTCTATCCCTGGGAGTTCGATAACTTTCACAGGACATTTTTGCTTTTGGAATAAACAACCAAGCTGAGCAATAGCATTATTGACAGCCGCAATTTTTTTAGGTTGAGTTTCAAAATCAAAACAAATATAAAAGGTGCGCTTTGTCACAGTAAACGCCGCTAAGTCTGGAATCAGCTGGCGACTGGTTACTTTACCAAATTTATCTTTGACAACTCGATAACCACTGGTAATTCCCGGAATGGCGATCGCCGCGTATCCTTGTGTTAATAATGCTCCGGCTTTTTTTACTCCTTCGCAGATAATCACGGGTAGGTTTTGTTCCATTACCCATTGCCAAAAGCCCTCAGCTTCTCCATGAGCATTAACTATGATATTGCTGGGCATGGCTAGATTATACCGTTGCGAGACTTGCTGCCAAATTTGCCATGTTACCCGCAGGCAAAATAGCCGTGTTGGGGTGCTGGGGGGATGCTCGTACTTGATAGACTTACCTTTGTGATTAATTCGGGGTTGATTTGGTTTAAAGCATCCCCATTCCATTGCTTGCCAATTATTGAGAGGATCTAGTCCAGAACACCACCAACCGCCAGATGTAACATGTGTGTAGCGCTGTAACCACCCATTTTTGACCATTCCGGTGTTAGTGCGGGGGAGATGTTCGGAAATTAATAAATACTCGTAGGCTGATGCACCTTGGAGAGATTGGAAGTTAAGTTGTGTTATGTGTAAATCTATACTACTACTCTTGACTAATTCCTCAAGGTGTTGAGCGTGTAAAGATTGCAGATGCATGGGGCGACCCTTGAATGGAACACGATGGATTTAAAACTTACCACGCATTCGCTTGTTTTTTATCTAAGAAATTACGAGGGTTTTATGATACTTTTTTTACTTCGTTTTAGGAGATACATCGGTGAGTGATAAATTACATGATTCTATGAGAGTGCGTTGCTCAAGTAATAATCTTGTATTGTAAAATTTATATACTATTAAATTTTATATTTCAGTAAATTTCCTGTATCAAGATGCTAAACCATAGCATAGCCAATTTGGATAAAATAAGATATGCTTGAATACTGTCTCTCTTTTTATCTTATTTTTTGGTAAAGTTATTAATATCAGTTTATTTAACTTTAAAAAAAATAATACACATTGATTTCCTTTTCCAGTCGCCAGGGACTGGTATGATTTTAGACTTTATTTCAAAAGTTTTCGCAAGGCAAATACAAATCAGGGATATCTGGATTGAGACTTTATTTTTGCCGAATTACAGTTGAACGTTGGGGAGGTACGATTGGTTATCTACCAAATGCAAAAGGCGGTTCCCAATTTTGGTTCCGCCTGCCAAGACCAGTATTTTGGAGGAGTTAAGAATTTTCAATTTTGAATTATTTCCATGAATGATCTGCTTGTTTTTAACTCCTCATTCATGGCTAATATCTAACGAAGTGGAGTATGTCACGCAGGACACTGTATCCTGCTAAATCCCAAAGTAAGTAGGCAAGAAAGCCAATCATTGCCAAACGACCATTCCACAACTCGGCTTGAGGATTCCAGCCAAAGATAAAAGCGTTACGATCTACACCATTATAAGCTTTGGCAACAGGTGGTAAATCAGTGGAAGGACGAGTTTCTCTAGTTTCCATTTTTTTCTCCAAATTCAAACTAATTGTTGAGTGTTTAATCTTTAGTAGCCAATTAGATGTAGCACGTCTCGAAGGACACTATATCCGGCTAAATCCCACAATAAATAGGCAAGAAAACCAATCATTGCAAACCGACCGTTCCAGAGTTCTGCTTGGGGAGTCCAGCCAAACAAAAATGCATTCCGATCTCTGCCGTTATACTCTACTGCTACTGGTGGTAAATCAGTTGAAGAGCGAGTTTCCATTTTTTCTGTCCTGAACAATTTATTAGTTAACTTTAATTTACCTATTTATCAGTGAGCTGCTTTCTGCCTGTAGGTACAAACTACAAGCACTTCTTGTGGACGATTATCAAAAAGGTATGAGTACTGACAAATCCACCTTGAGGAGGTGATGAAAATCATAATTGTAAATAAATGTAAACCACTGTTACACAAGAGATGATAAATCTATAATTTAAGCAAATCAATTTGCTGTGATTCAGTGATTAAAAAATAGAACTTTTCCGCTTGAATTAATCAGCTTTTCACTTCAAAAGGAATACAATTTTAAGCTGAATTGACCTGTTAGATATTCAAACTTCTATCTAGCGCTAGATATGTTTTTCAAACCTTAGAGAGATGCATTAAACAGCTAAATTCCAGGATTCTGAAAGCTACAAGAGTTGGGTATTGCCATAGATACAAGTTTGATTGCTTCTCATGAAATTCTTAATCCCCCCAAATTTAAACTTAGAAGAAGGAAATATAATGTTGTTTCAGAGTCCGGAAAACATATTGGAAGTCTATAAACCACTGTTGTGGGTAGCACAGACTCCAGTAGTTCCCACAGGTATTACGCCAGCGCAAGCATCAGTTCTCAATTCTGGGCCGCGCTTTTTTGTAGCTTTAATCTCCGGTGTGATCCTAGCTTTTGCATTCCAATTAGTATTAACGAACCTCTCCGTTGCAGCTGGTATTTCCTACTTGGGACGTTCATCCGACTCGGATGCTGGTGTTGGAGAAGTGGGAAGTTTGGGTGGTACGATTCGCAAAATTGGTACAGCGCTGGGGATTTGGACATTAATTACTGTGACGATCGCCTTATTGATCGCTTGCTTCCTCGCAGTCAAATTGAGTCTGTTAGTCTTAGATCCCAGACTGGGAGCAATTCTGGGGTTAGTAATTTGGGGTGCATACTTTTTGTTACTGGTGTGGGTGAGTTCGACTACCGTGGGTTCCTTAGTTGGCTCGGTGGTCAATTCAGCCACTTCCGGCTTTCAGGCGATTATGGGGACGGCTACAGCCGCCTTGGGAGCCAAAGCTGTCAATCAGCAAGTAGTAGCAACTGCTGAAGCCGCAGCCTCGGCTGTGCGTCGGGAATTAGGCAGTGCTATTGACCCCACTAGTATCCGGGAGAACGTAGAAGATTACATCGAAAAATTACGTCCGCCAGAATTAGATTTTTCCCAGATTCGCAGTGATTTGGAAAATTTACTCAAAGACCCACAATTTCAAGCTATTGCTGGTAGTTCAGACCTCCGCCACATTGATCGCCAGAAATTTGTTGATTTAGTCAGCAGTCGCACCGACCTTTCCAAACGTGACATCAACCGGATAGCCGATACACTATACAACGTTTGGCAGCAGGTAGTCAGTCAGCAACAACCCACCCAAAACCGCCTAGGTGAGTTAATAGACTATCTCAAGTCACTCCCACCAGGACAAGCCAAAACTGATGAACTCAACGCCAAGCTGGATCGATTAATAGCAGAAACGCGTACCGCCAAAGCAGCCGCACCAACAGGAGAACAACCCGGTTTAATGCAACAGACATTACAACAGGGCATATTAACGCTGATTGGTCTGGTGATGGGAAGGACAGATTTATCAGATTTAGATGTAGAAAAAATTTGGCGATCGCTAACTACCGCCAAAGAGAAAGCCACTGAACAAGCTGATAAGCTAGGATTACCCATATCAACACAACCTTATAGCCCAATTCGGGCTGATATCGAAAACTACTTACTCAACACCTACGCTTGGCAACTGAGTCCAGAAAGAATCTCTCAGGAATTCCGCGATGTCATCTATGACCCAGCCGCAGACCCTGGTATAGTCCGCAGAGAACTAGAGAAACTTTCTCGCAACGATTTCGCCAATATCCTACAGCAAAGGGGACTGCTCACCCAAGAACAAATTCAGGGGATTACCGACCAGCTAGAAACTGTCCGTCAAGAGGTTTTATTAACAGTTACCGCCGCCGAAGAAAGAGAGATAGTACAAGACTTGCAACGTCGAGTCGCCAGTTATTTACTTGTTACCAATAAAGCAGATTTGACTCCAGAAGGCATTGAACAGAACTTTAAACCTCTGTTGGCAGATCCTGAAGCGGATTATGAGACTTTATCGCGGCGACTAGCGCAATTTGACCACCAGGAAATGCGGGAAATACTACTAGAACGCAATGATATTCAAGCAGAAGAAGTAGAGCCGATTCTCAACGAATTGGAAAAACAGCGCGATCGCGTCTTGGTAGAATCCAAAGGACTAGCAGAACAAGCTAAATATCAAGCAGAAACCCTGTGGCTGAATGTAGAATCATATCTGCGTAACACTGGGAAAGCCGAGTTAAACCCTGAGGCTATCCGCGCTGACCTCAAAAGGTTGCTGGAAGACCCCCAAGCAGGAATGACAGCCATTCAGGCGCGATTAGCTCGCTTTGATCGCGATACTTTGGTACAGTTATTGAGTCAACGGCAAGACTTGAGCCAAGAGCAAGTAAATCAAATCATTCATGCTGTGGAAGACTCCTGGCGTAGCGTCCGCCATGCACCCCAAGCTTTAGCAGAAAGAGCTAAGGAGCAATACGATTCTGTGACTGCAACGATCGCAGATTACTTGCGGAATACCGGCAAAGAAGAATTGAATCCTGAAGGTATTCAACGGGATTTGACCAGATTATTTGAACATCCCAGAGCAGGAGTTGTAGCGTTACGCCATCGCCTATCGCAGGTAGACCGAGATACCTTAGTGAAATTGCTGAGTCAACGTCAAGACTTGAGTGAGCAGCAAGTCAATGAAATCATTGATTCCGTGCAAACTTCGATTCGCAATATTGTCCGTGCGCCTCGTCGCCTAGCTACCCGGACACAGCAAAGAATGGAAACATTCCAAGCTTATCTGCAAGAGTATCTACGGCAAACTGGCAAAGAAGAACTCAACCCTGAAGGTATCAAACGCGACTTACAATTATTGTTGCATGATCCGCGAGTAGGCGTAGAAAGTTTTAGCGATCGCCTAGCTCATTTTGACCGTTCCACAATTATTGCTTTGCTGAAAATTCGCGAAGATATCACCGATGAAGAAGCAGCCAGAATTGCCGATAACATTGTCTCAGTCCGAGATCAATTTGTGGAACAGGTACGAGGTATTCAACGGCGGATTCAAGATGTCATTGATGGGATTTTTGCCCGAATTCGCGACTATCTCAATTCCTTAGAGCGCCCAGAACTCAACTATGAAGGCGTTAAACATGATCTGCGCCAATTATTTGAAGACCCACAGGCTGGATTTGAGTCCTTACGCGATCGCCTGTCTTCATTTAACCGTGATACCCTAGTGGCGATTATGAGTTCCCGTGAGGATATTTCTGAAGCAGACGCTAACCGGATTATTGACCAAATTGAACGGGCACGCAACACAGTCTTACAACGTGCCGAACGCCTACAACATGAAGCGCAACGCCGCCTAGAAGAGGTGAAGCATCAAGCACAACGGCAAGCCGAAGAAACCCGTAAAGCCGCAGCCACAGCTTCTTGGTGGTTATTTGCCACAGCCTTCGTCTCAGCCGTTTTCTCAGCATTAGGAGGAGCGCTGGCTGTAGTTCTGGTGTAGGTTAACAAGTTGTCTCCGCTAAATTTAAACCTCCCATAATGGGGGGTTTTTTGTGGGAACGCTTTTAGCCCACATTCCGCACCTGGAACTGTTACAAAAGAAATATAAGCGAATTTTGGGGCTAGTTTTTGATACAAGACCATATAAGACAATTAGATTTATGCCAACTTTTTAATATCCATTGCTTCATCTATCGTTGTATTTTTCGCTGGCTTTACAAATGCAAACAAATCTGGAATTAGCGAGACTAAACTGATGACACAAAACCCAGACAAAGATCCAAAAGAAAATAGAGCTTCCGAAGTAAAGCCTATTAAGTTAGCTGGTGAAATATGGCAAGCAATTGAAGAGCGTGATAGAAAAGCTCAGCAAAAACGAAATGAAGATCAAGCAAGAGAGCTAGCGAAAAAAACACCGCAAGAAAGAGAAGAAATCGAGAAGGAAATAAAGCAAGAGAAGGAAACTAGACATGCTCCAGAAAGAAGAACGGAAGAAGAGCTTAAGCTGGAAGACCAGAGAATTATGAAGCAACTCGACAAAATGAGAAGAGAAGGTCAATATTAGACTCAATTTGAGCTTTGATTATTAGATCCTTAATACACAACTCCCTACTCCTCATTCCCCGCTTGCTTCTCCCCATTCATTAATGGCAGAAAATATTGACGAATAGTCATCATTAGCAAATGACATTTTCATTGCTGTTACCAAAATATGCCGCACAGCTTCAATACTAGTGAGATCCAAACCCAGTGATTTGGCCTCAGTAATGAACAAATCTGTATCTTTGAGCAAGTGTTTTGTCGGGAAATTGGGATTGCTATAATTGCCGTCTAACATCCGGCGCAGCTTTTTATCAAAGGTAGGCGCATAAAGTGAACTGTCGCGTAAGATTTGCATAAACAAATCCACATCGATACCTTGACGCTCAATAAAAGCAAGACTGAGAGCAAAGCTAGTTGTCAAGGAAGCAATTAGTTGATTCAGCGCCAACTTCAAGCCAGCCGCAGCGCCTACCGGCCCCACAAGTAAAGGTTCTGCACCAAAATGTTGCAGTAATTTTAAGTGGCGTTGATATTGTTCTGGTTCAGCACCTACCATGACAATCAGCTTGCCAGCTTTTGCTTCGGGAATACTACCTAATACGGGTGCTTCTATATATTCACCACCACCGCCAACGACTGCATCTCTAATTTCTTGGCTTTCGGTGGGGGTAATTGTCCCCATCTGGATAATAGTACGCCCTTCTAAAGTTTTCCAAGAAGTATCCGAAAGCAAAACATGATAAATTGCTGCGGCGTTGGTAAGCATGAGAATAATGCACTCAGCCGCACGAATTGCTTGGCGGGGATGCGTGACAATTTCCGCACCAGCTGCTTGTAATGGGGCTAATTTTTCTGGGGTGCGGTTGTAGGCTACTAGCTCTATATTGGCCGCTAACAACCTTTGAGCCATCGGTAATCCCATGAGTCCAGTTCCCAGAAATGCCACCTTCATTGTTTACGTTCCTTTGGTACAGCGTAGGCGTAGCCCTTCGTAGATATTGCGTTTTCTTGTTACTTGTAATTTCAGTGAACAGTGTCTAGAGATAACTGTTCACTGACTAGCAATCAGCCACCTGCGGCAAAAGTTGCCATAATCAAAACTGAAAGTAAGATACCAGGGGTAAGTAGAGTCACTAATAATAACAGTTCATGAGCAGTCATAATTGTTATTTTCCTATTGTCTTGATCTGCACAGTAGTCAATGTCATGCTAGTCTATATGAGCTTGAGATAGCATTCTTAAATAGAGTTTTAACTTTTCACTGTTACTTTACTCAGTGCTGAGTCCTGAGTACTGAGTAAGAAGAAAATACAGAAAGTACTTTCGCACTCGGTAAGTACCCCGCTCCTTGTGGATGGTTTCTTAACTCATCGTGAGTTCGACAACTATCAAAAACCCCTCTCCAAACCTCTCCCCTGCCAGGAGGAGCCACTGCGTTGCGCGGGTTCCCCGCGTTGTAGCAAGTGGCGTAGAGGCTTTGAAACCTCGATTTTTAGTTCAAAACTAGGGAGATTTTTGCCACTCTCCGTGTCGGAGAGGGGTTGGGGTGAGGTTCATCGAATTCACGTTAACTCAGCACGGGCTAAACGCCCCGCTACCGCTAACAGCACTTTCAACTCAGCACTCTTCATTCTGGCACAGTTAATCCTTTTAACGGTTGAGACATTTCTGTTTGCTGGAGTCCTTTACTTTGAACTAAAACCCCAAAGCCACCCAGTTCTGAAGGATCTATCAGTTGATGTAGTGCTTCTCGCCGCCGCAGCAGTTGCGAAAGGGGCAGTTCTTGCTGAGAAATTGCCGCAATGCGTTCGCCTAAACCCAACGCCATCAAAAATAAACCCTGCTGGATAAAACCAACTTTCTTTAACCCGCATCGCTCACCCCATCGTTCCAAGGCAGTAAAATCAACATGGGCTGTAATATCTTGCTTGCCGATGTTGATATAAGGGTCGTTGTGGTAACGATGATGATAGTAGCACTGTAGCGTTCCTGGCGATCGCCTGGGATTATAGTAACGGCTGGCGGGATAGCCATAATCAATAGTTAACACATACCCCCTCTGCAAGCGGTCGGCTACTATACTCAACCAGTCAAAAGCCGCTAAATTTATTTCGCTGCGGTAACCATCTGTATAAGTACTTTGAGTCAAATCAATTCCCACTAAATCAAAATATTTTGCTAGTTGGGGTGTAGAAGGTTCCCCGATAACTTCCACAAATGCAACAGAAGCAGGCTCAGAGAAATTCCCCCCAGTTCCCACATCCCCCCGCGTTGTCACATAAATTTCACGCAGTTCCCCCGCTTCTAACATAAACTGATGTACAGGCAAGGCATCAACTAACTCATTAGAAAAAAAGCAGCCAGTAATTGCATGAGTTGGGATTTCTTCTAAATTGCACCAACGTACAGGAAATTCTCGCAAGCGTTGCTGTTGTTCTTGCTTTAATGCTGGGGACTTCTCCACAATCAAGTATTCCAGCGCCGCAAATAAATCTGGATGGTGCAGTTGATGATAGTTGAGGATGTGCAACGCCAATAATCCTTGACCTGCTCCCATTTCCACCAAAGAAAAGGGTACAGGTCGCCCTAAAATTTCCCACATCTGGAAAAATTGTTCTGCTAGTAATTCGCCAAAATCAGCGCCAAGATTGGGAGAGGTAAAAAAATCACTGCCTTGAAACCCAATTTTCACCGTATTACTGGAATAGTAGCCGTGTTCAGGATGATATAAGACCATATCCATGTATTCAGCAAAAGTAATTCGTCTTTGGGAACTTGTGGCAATGTATTCGGCTATGGTTGCACACAATGCTGAATTTGAATCCATAGAAAAAACAAAAATTAGGAGTTATAAATTCAATTTAACTCCTAACTTTTATCAGGTTTAGTTTAAGCGTAAGATTAACTAATCTAAAATTGTGCCTCCTACATCTGCTCCCTCCAGATTAGCTCCATGCAAATTTGCCTCGTTCAAATCGGCTTCACTGAGATTTGCCTGAGTCAGGTCAGCAATACTTAAATCTGCTCCACTCAAGTCTGCTTTATCTAGATTTGCAGCTTGCAAATTCGCCTCTTGTAATTCGGCCTCACTTAAGTTTGCTTCGATTAGTTTGGCAATAGTCAAATCAGCCTGACTCAAATCAGCGCCATCTAAAATAGCCCCATCTAAAATAGCTGCATCCAAGATAGCGCCAGTTAAGTTGCTGTTACTCAGATTAGCATCACTCAAATCAGCTCCGTTCAAATCTGCGTCAACAAAACTGGTTTGGGCTAAATTAGCATGATTCAATTTAGCTCCATCTAATATGGCTCTATCTAAAATGGCTCCACTGAGGTCAGCTCCCCTTAAATCCACTTCACTCAAGTTGACACCAGTAAAGTCTCTGAGACCTGCGGTATATTGTTTCAGAAGTTCATCTGCTTTCATATCTGTTTTGCTAAGGAACTTTCAGTTGAGACAATCCAGTCCTATGTAAAAACCCCCAGCACGCGCAACAAAAGGGATTTGGTGTAGTGAATACTGGACTATATTTTTCTATATTAGCTATTCCAAATTGCTGGCACCACTATCTAAAGTTGTTATTTGGTCTCATACCTAGGGACGATATTTAGAAAATTCAACTATATGACCAAAGACCTGTTGTACTGTTAGTTGCATTTGCCAGTTAGCAAATATGGAATAAACAATTTAATAACTGTTTTTGATGCTGATTATTTAAAAATAAAATGAAGGTAATATACAAGAGTTTATTGCTACATAAATTTATTTATAACTATCAGGAAAATAGGTTTTTAAGTGTTTAATAAAAAGTGCTGAGTGTAAAGTAATAATCAGAGTAGAAAAACTCATGAATGAACTACATACAGCGATCCTAAATCAGTCATGAACAAAAATATTCCCGACTTCTTAAAGCCGGCGGGAATCTGAGCTTCTTGCTGTTTACAAATCAAATAGGATTGCTATATTTTTTCACTTGGTACAGGCTAACACCTGACTAGGCCAATAGTACTCAGCATTCTCAACTACTGAAAAAGGCATAATAAAGTTACAATAGCTTGATAGGTCAAATAATTGTTATAATTTGCTGCCAATGAGTTATTTCCAGTACACCGTACTACATTTAAACCATCTTGAGAAACGCTAAAAATTTCTCATAAGCCTGATAACCGCCTGACTGTTTTAGAAAAAAGGATATATATTATACAACGCCATCTCAAATCCTGAAAAGCCAATCCAGTCAACGAGTCAGTGGTGAATTTAAATCACATCAGGCAAGATATATTTATCTTAGTAGGTTGAAAGATATCACTGATTTTGATGAGCGGTACCGCAATCGCTAAACTAATTGTATAAGTAAGTTTACTCATCTACTCCAGACTCACCTGAAAATAATGGATTTTAGTCTGTTACTGGCTGAAAAGACCGACACCATTCTCGAAAAATGGGTTGCAGCAGTTCGGAAAAATAGGAAGATTGAAAGTGCTGATGACCTAACGTATACAGCAATACAAAATGACATCCCAGATGTTTTAAAAGCAATGCTAACGGTGCTTTCGACATCTGAGAATAGTGATATTAGGTCGATAGTTACTGCTAGTTGGCAACATGGCACTCTGCGGGCGAAACAAGGCTTTGATCCAGCAGAAATTAGCCACGAATATCATTTGCTCAGAATGGTAATTTTTGAGACTTTAGAACCAGATTTGTTGAAGGGAACACCTACAGAGATTATTCGTGCTGTGCGTTTAATTGATGCCGTGATAGACGAAGCCACCTCTAGGTGTGTCGATAGTTATGTTGAGGAACGTTTGCGAGAACTACAGCAGCTGCATTCGTCACTAGCGCTTCATAATCAACAACTAAATCGTTTAGTTATTGCTAATCAAGATTATATTTCTCAACTAGCCCATGACCTGAAACATCCTCTAAGTTCGATTATTGGTTACTCAGATTTATTTTTACGCCAACAACGCAAGAAGTCTGAAGTCAAAGACTCCTATACCAATTTAGAACATATTGAGCGGGTGCTACGTAATGGGAGACACTTACTGCGTTTGATTAATGATGTCCTAGAAATTTCCCGGTATGACGCAGGACAGATCAAACTTAAACCAGTACCCACTGATGTACGTGAGTTAGTTAATAATGTGTATGAAATGTTTGAGCCTTTAGCTGACGAAAAAAATTTACAAATTGATGTAAATTGCGATCGCATCCCGCAAGAAATAGTCACAGATGAATTTCAACTACAACAAATTATGACAAATCTTGTGAGTAATGCTATTCGCTACACAGAGTCAGGGAGTATTAGTATAGCGTGTAAGTTACTGGATGATCACAAGTGGGCGATCGCAGTTGCTGATACTGGAATTGGGATTGCCCCAGAAAACCAAGACCGGATATTTGAAGCTTATTTTCGGGCTAATTCTGGTAATAAATCCTATCTCCCCGATAGCACTGGCTTGGGATTGGCAATAGTTTCCCGTTTAGTAAAACTATTGCAAGGTGAAATTAACCTAGTTTCTGAGGTCGGAGTTGGTTCTACTTTCACAGTAATTTTCCCTTTGCAACTGGAGAGCCAAAAATCTGGCGTTGCTGATTGATGGGATGAATTTGGTTTCGCGCAAAGACAAGCCAGTGCGTTGGGCGGGTTTCCCGACTTGTAGCAACTGGCGCGCAAAGACGCAAAGAATATACCTTTATCCCGTATTTATGCAACACCCAAAATCTCTATAACAACAACCCTTGTTTTTGCAACTTAGCTAACGCATTTTCGGCCGCCGCTTTCTCAGCGTCTTTCTTATTGCGTCCCTTACCTTCTCCATATTCTTTTTCATCTACTAAGACTTTAGCAACAAATTCTGGCGCGTGAGACAAACCGCCGACTTGAAGTGTGACATATTTGGGAGGATTAGGCGTAAGGTGGCGATGTACCCATTCTTGAAAGCGATTTTTTGAGTCTACATTAGACCGAGAGACAACAATTTGCTCAGGTACAGCATCAAATAACGGTTCTATAATTGCGCGCACTGCTTCAATATGGGAATCATTATCCAGATAGTAAGCACCAATAACTGCTTCAAAAGTACTACTGAGCAAATTAGGATTTTGGTAGCCTCCATCTCGAATTGCACCTTTCCCTAACCGCATCCTGAAGTCTAAACCCACTTCAATAGCAAACTTGGCTAGTTGCTTCTCGTCCACCAGCGCCGAACGTCGTCTAGTTAATTCATCTTCTCCTCTTTCTGGATGACGGCGATAGAGATATTCACCACTTAAGAAATTCAACACAGCATCACCAAGAAATTCTAGACGTTCATTGTGTTCGCCTTCGCCTGGGTTTTCATGAACATAAGAACGGTGGGTAAGTGCGCGACGTAAAAGTTTTTCATCACGGAATCTTAGAAGTTTGTGCATTTTTATGACTTGTATTGTTGCTAAAATTGACTGTTGGGAAGTTGTACAAGTGTAACTTTTTAAGCACGAAAAAGCCGCAATAGCGGCGTTAGTCAGTAAACCCAGTGAAGACAATAAACTGGGTTTTTAAAACATAAAGCTTATGCAGTTATTTTTTCTAGATCAATTAAAAACAACTCTTGATTTTTTGTTTGAATTTTACCAGTTTTTACAGCGAAATCCACAAATTGACTAAAGGATTTGAATTTCTTCCCAGTAGGATTAGAAATAGAAGAATATCCTTTGTAATTCACACAAATTTGACGCATTAATTTATCAATATTACTAAATAATGTACGCTTACCCTGGATTAAGACAGTGTTGATAGCTGCAATCAAACACTCTATAGCCTCATTGTAATTAATCTGGGACTCAATAGCAGTGGTTTGAGGTGGGTTATTTTGCTCTACTAACTCAAGTAACTTGTCTACAAAGTAAAATTCATCAGCCAATTCTATCAGTTTCTGTTTTACATTACCTAATTGAGCAAAGATGATAACTTGTTTGCCTAATTTTTGCAGACTATGAACCAATTTTACAAAATCTCCATCTCCTGATACAAGGATAAATATATCTGAAGAAGTATTGCTATAAATCTCCTCTAAGCAGTCGGCTATTAATTGGTTATCTGCGCTATTCTTCAGAGAACAGGGAACATTCAGATAGTTGAAACCAAGATTGGCCATATCATTTTTTGCCGCAGCTTGATCTTGATGCTGTGAATTATAGTAGACATTTTTGCTAACTATACACCCTTTAGATTTGGCAAAATCTAGCAATAATTTGGCTTGCTCTAGACTTAATCTAGTATTTTGATAGTCCCAATAAATGGAAACCAAACGCTTCTGCTGGCGTGTTTGTCCCTTTGATTTGAAATGAATGTCTGTCATTGTAGTATGTCCAGGTTTTTTTGGTTAACTGAACAGCCTCAACAAATCACATATATAGCAGTAGGATAGCTTGAGGTAAGGGATTGACACTTAAAAAGTATTTCCCTGTTATTAAGCTTTTTGCTGTCGCTTTTTTTTGGCTCCTGTCTCAGCCGTAGAATTCCTGGCTTCCTGCCAAGTTTTGCGTTATCCATTCTCCTGAACATTCATCCAAATACCTCATCTTCCCTTTGAAAGTCTAGTCAACTAATTGACCTGATATCAGGCTGAATATTCAGCCGAAGGGATAACACAAAGCTTGGCAGGAAACTAGGAATTCTGCTGCTGAGACAACACCAAAAACCTGCGCTTTATAGTGCGGTTATTTTGCTGTCTTAAGTATAGAATTACATAGCTGATACTGGATGTCAAGATAATTGTTTGTGAAGAAACGCAAACCTTATTACTCAATATCTATAAACTTGAAAAATTCAACTTTGGCGGAAATACTCTACTTAAATCGAGAGATAAATCAGGAAAACAAGGCAAAGCTATTAATTGATTAGATAAAACAATTCGCTTATTGAGATAGCCATATTTACCTTGATTATCTAAATATGGTTCACTGTAACATTCCAGATGATGATCAAATAAATTAAATATCCAATAATTAGAAATATCTGCTTGTGCATAAAGAGGTATTTTGATGTCTTGGTCGTAAGCTAGGGAAGAATCAGCAACTTCCATTACTAGTAAAATATCAACAGAGACAGGATGAGATGAAAGATAATTATCATCTCGATTTTTAACAATTGCGAAATCTGGTTCAGGTTCGCTATTGGGTGGTAAGGTAATCGGAGCTTGAGATTGTAACGTCGCCCTATCTCCCACAAGTTTTGGTAGTTCCCGCAACAAGTTTCGTAAACAAGTTTCGTGGACTTTACCCTTCGATACCATTTGAATAATTTCCCCATTAATTAATTCGATATGGTCATCTTCGTGGAAAAAACCCAGTTCTGTAAGCCTGTGGTATTCATTGAGTGTAAAACGTTTAGTTTGAGTAATACTCATAACCTTGCTCCTAAATTCTCATATTACTTATTTTAAATGTGCCAGAAATTGCTATGCTAAAAGCCGAGACCAGCTATTTTGCTAACCATGCCCGCGCCTACTATCAACCCCACAATCACCGCCTTTCCCTTAACAGCCGTAGTCGGTCAAGAAGCGATTAAATTAGCTCTGCTGTTAGCAGCAGTCGATCCAGGTTTGGGGGGAGTGGCGATCGCAGGTCGTCGCGGTACGGCAAAATCTGTAATGGCTCGTGCTATCCACGCCTTACTACCGCCTATCGAAGTTGTTAAAGGCTCAATTAGTAACTGTGACCCCAACCACCCAGAAGACTGGGATGATGATCTATTAGCAAAGTATGCGGGTCAAGATATTCAAAACATTCCTACTGATATTATTCCTGCGCCTTTTGTACAGATTCCCCTAGGAGTGACAGAAGACAGACTCTTGGGTTCTGTGGATGTAGAACAGTCCGTAAAACAAGGTGATACAGTGTTTCAGCCTGGGTTACTCGCCACAGCCAACCGAGGCGTGCTGTATGTGGATGAACTGAATTTATTAGATGACCAAATCTCCAATCAGTTGCTAACAGTATTATCTGAAGGACGCAACCAAATTGAGCGCGAGGGAATTAGTTTTCAGCATCCTGGCAAATCTTTATTTATTGCCACCTATAACCCAGAAGAAGGCGCATTACGGGAACATTTATTAGATAGAATTGCGATCGCCCTTTCTGCTGACGGTGTACTCGGCTTAGATCAAAGAGTAACAGCAGTTGAAGTTGCGATCGCCTACTCCAATTCTCCCCAAGATTTCCTTGCGCAATACAACGAAGACTTAGACGCGCTGAAAACTCAAATTATCTTGGCACGGGAATGGTTGAAAGAAGTCACCATCACCCATGAACAAATTGCCTATTTAGTAGATGAAGCAATTCGTGGCAAAGTCCAAGGACATCGCGCCGAGTTATTTGCCGTGCGAGTTGCTAAAGCGGCGGCGGCTTTGGAGGGACGCACAGCAGTTAATGCAGAAGATTTGCGCCGTGCGGTGGAATTGGTGATTGTCCCACGCTCCACCATCGTCCAGACACCACCACCTGATCAACCACCGCCACCGCCACCACCGCCACCACCACAGAATCAAGAAGAACAGGAAGACCAGGAAAACCAAGAAGAACAAGAAGAACAAGAAGACCAAGAAGAAAATCAAGAACAAGAACCCCCGGAGATCCCAGAAGAATTTATTTTTGATCCAGAAGGGGTAATCCTTGATGAAAGCGTACTTTATTTTGCTCAAATGGCGAAGCGACAGGGCAAATCGGGTAGTCGCAGTATCATCTTTTCGGAAGACCGGGGACGCTATATTAAGCCAATGTTGCCCAAAGGTAAAGTGCGACGCATTGCAGTAGATGCAACCTTAAGAGCAGCTGCACCTTATCAAAAAGCACGCAGAGAAAGACACCCAGACAGAAAAGTAATTGTAGAGCAGGGTGACATCCGTTCTAAGCGCTTGGTACGCAAAGCTGGAGCCTTAGTGGTGTTTGTGGTAGATGCTTCTGGCTCAATGGCCTTAAACCGAATGCAGTCAGCTAAAGGTGCAGTCATGCAACTTTTAACGGAAGCTTATCAAAACCGTGACCAAGTAGCGTTGATTCCCTTCCGGGGAGAACAAGCCGAGGTATTATTACCTCCAACGCGTTCCATTGCTCTAGCGCGTAACCGCCTCGAAAGACTACCCTGTGGTGGGGGTTCGCCCTTAGCACATGGTTTAACTCAAGCTGTACGTGTTGGCTTAAATGCCCAGATGAGTGGAGATATTGGGCAAGTTGTGATTGTCGCCATCACCGATGGACGAGGTAATATTCCCTTAGCGCGTTCTTTAGGTGAACAGCTAGAACCAGGAGAAAAGCCAGACATCAAAGCGGAACTATTACAAATTGCCGCCAGAATTCGCGTTTTGGGGATGCAGTTATTAGTTATTGATACAGAAAGTAAATTTGTTTCTACTGGCTTTGCCAAAGAACTATCGCAAACAGCCGCAGGCAAGTATTATCATTTGCCTAAAGCCACCGATAAAACTATTGCTGCCATGACTAAAGGTGCGATCGCTGATTTAAAATCACGATAAAGCAGGTTTTTGTGCCTGTGCCAAACTGATATTGCTGTAGTCCATTTTTCATAAACCTTTAGCTATCAGCAAGCCTTATTCTGGAGGCTCATTTAAAATTACAGTAGAGGACAAGAGAGAATATTTTCAGCCAATTTTCGTATTTTACGCTTAATTTTGCCTATTTAATGTGAACATATCTTGATATATTTATTTATTTACCTACATCGCTTTTTTTAGTAAGTGAAATCTGATTCAATTCTCTATCGACTGTTCAAAACATTTCCTGGCGTTTTCTTTGAATTGCTCGGTCAATCGCCAGTGGAAGCAGAAGCATACGAATTTTTATCAGTAGAAGTCAAGCAAACAAATTTTCGGATTGATGGAGCATTTTTACCCAAACAACCAGATTTAGAACGTCCCATTCATTTCACTGAATTTCAGTTTCAACCTGATTCCGGACTTTATTCCCGCCTCCTCACGGAAATTTTTATGTATCTGGATAAGACGGAAATACGCAACGATTGGCGAGGAACTGTGATTTGGATGAGTCGCCGCCTCGATCCTGGTGTCCCGATGCGCTATTGGGAATTTTTTGAAAGTCAACGAGTGCAAGTAATTTATCTAGATGAGTTGAGAGACTTAACTAATCAATCAATTGGTTTAGGAACTCTCACATTGGTAGTGGAACCACCAGAACAGGCGAGTGTAAAAGCGCGGAGTTTAATTGACAGGAGTAGACAAGTTCCTGATGAACAGGTCAGGAGAAAATTAGTAGAATTAATAGAGACAATCATTGTTTATAAGTTTCCTCACAAGAGTCAAGCGGAGATTCAGGCAATGTTAGGATTAGGCGATTTGAAACAAACCAGGGTTTACCAAGAAGGCTTGGAAGACGGAGAGCGTAAGGGGCGCGTTGAGGGTAAACTCGAAGCAGTATCTCGGTTATTGAAGTTGGGGTTAACTTTGGAGCAGGTAGCAGAAGCATTAGAATTAGATATTGCAGAAGTTAGAAAAGCTGCGCGAGCGCAAACTGAGCCAGAAAAGTAGTAATTCTCAGACTATGGCGATCCCTCTGCCTAATTTAAGTATAGTAATATCGCTGTACCAAATAGTGAGCAGCCTGACTATCTAGCTAAGTACTGCAAACTTAACAACCCTTCCCTTTTGTGGTTCAAGATAATCTACGAGTAAGTTCCAGTATTGCTGTAGTCCGATTTTCATCATGTCAATTTCACTAGACTACTGACGTGATACTGCTAGCGAAGAGATAAGCACACTTGCCTTTATTACCCATAATTACGTAGGAATATAATTCATTGTACAGTCATTTAACCCTACTAATCGTGTTAATTCCGTCAAAGAAGGGGGATTATTTAATCTTTTGTGTAACGCCCAAAGCGCAGCCATGCCTGTCAGGGATTTACACTACAAACCTTTAATTATTTACGTCGTCTTACTGACACTATTTTTCAAAGCAATGATGCAACAGGTTTTATTATAGTAATTAATGAAAACCCCGACTAAAAGCAAAACTAAAGCCCAAGTTTGGGTATTTGAGAATGGTAAAAAGCGTTTGCGACAAGACCATCTCACCACCGAAGAACCTTTAGAAATTCGTCTTGTCTTTCCACAGCGCACAGTAGCTGTGACCATGCGAACGCCAGGGGCAGATTTTGAATTAGCTGCTGGTTTCCTCTACAGTGAAGGGGTAATTAGTTGTAGGCAAGATATCCAGCGCATCAGCTATTGTGTGGATGAATCTATAGATGGTGAACAGCGCTACAACATTGTCAATGTCGAACTACGCTCAGGGCTGATTGCAGATTTACAACCTTTAGAACGCCACTTTTACACTACCAGCGCCTGTGGGGTTTGTGGTAAAGCCAGTCTGGAAGCTTTACGCTGGCGGGGTTATCCAGTAATTTCTTCAGTAGCCAATACCAATCCTGAGATTATATACAGCTTACCAGATAAACTGCGGGCTGCTCAAGGTATTTTTGCTGCTACAGGAAGTTTACACGCTGCTGCTATATTCGATACCCAAGGGCAATTATTGAATCTACGGGAAGATGTTGGTCGCCATAATGCCCTAGATAAATTAATCGGTACAGCTTTACTGAGCAATGAGTTGCCTTTAAATAATCATATTGTGATGGTAAGCGGCCGCTCTAGTTTTGAAATTTTGCAAAAATCCACAGTGGCTGGGGTTCCCATCGTCTGTTCTGTATCTGCTCCCAGCAGTTTAGCGGTATCAGTGGCTCAAGAATTTGGCATTACTTTAATTGGTTTTCTCCGTGGAGAACGCTTCAATGTCTACTCTGGATTAGAGAGGCTTAATCCTGCTTAAAACAATAATACTCTGGCAGGGGTTTAAATTACAGGCATTAATTCAGATGGACTTGTCGCAAACTCGTTCTCCCTGCTGCCTTTCAGGAACAGGCTTTCCTGTGGTCTTCGGATAATATTTACTTTTAAAGCTTCGTAAAAGTTCATAAAGATTATCAAAAGTTCCGATATTCTTTCTCACTTGACTTTATAGATAAGAATAGTTTAATTTAAGCTCCGTAATGAAAATAGTTTTTATTAAACTCCTAAAAAATTTAGTGCATTCTAGGGCTTGCAGGTATGAAGAGTGAAATGAAATTTTAACTTTCTAGTCTTTTTGCTGACAACCCTAGTCAAAAGTCAGGGAATAAAAACAATTAACGTAAGTTCTTTTTCATGAAATTAATTATCAATAAATTGAAACTTTCGCTAAAGGTGCTTTTTTCAAGTGTGCTGCTAAATTATCAATTCAGAATTTGAAGTATGGATTATTTGTTGAGAGTCTTTCAAAGACAAGCATTTCGAGTTTTGCCATTCATTGTTAGTTTGATATTTGCTGTGTTTTTGGTCAGCCATAGTGGAGTCATATCAGCAGCATCTACTGAAATCCTTTGGGATACCTATGGCGTTCCCCACATTTATGGGAAAGATGCCCAAAGTGCATTTCAAGCATTTGGTTGGGCGCAAATGCAAAGTCACGGTAATCTCCTGTTACGTCTTTATGGTCAAGCACGAGGACAGGCGGCTGAATATTGGGGAGAGAAGTATCTAGAATCCGATCAATGGGTACTAACAATGGGTGTGCCCGATCGCGCTCGTTCTTGGTACAAACAACAAAGTCCAGCTTTTCGCAATTATCTGGATGCTTTTGCGGCGGGAATCAACGCTTACGCTCAGGAGCATGGAGATCTGATTGATGATGAAGTAGAGGTAGTCTTACCAGTCAAGGGAGAAGATGTACTAGCTCACCTGCATCGAGTTTTGCATTTCACTTTTGTGGTCAACCCAGGATCAGTTGCAGGGATTAGCCAGCAGGATGCAAAAGCAGGATCTAATGGTTGGGCGATCGCACCTGCACGTTCTGCAAGTGGTAAGGCTATGCTGCTAGCTAACCCTCACTTACCTTGGTCTGATTTATTCCTCTGGTACGAAGCACAAATCACCGCTCCCGGCTTTCATGCTTATGGAGCGACACTTGTGGGCATTCCCGTGTTAGCGATCGCCTTCAATGATCATTTAGGCTGGACTCATACCGTCAACACTCATGACGGTTGGGATGCTTACAACCTGGAGTTAGTTGACAATGGTTATCGCTTCGATGGTAAAGTCCAACCGTTTGAGATCAAAACTCTTTCATTAAAAGTCAAACAACAAAACGGCACTTTTAAAACAGAACCCTTAATCGTCAAACATTCTGTTCACGGGCCTGTAATATCGGAAACGAGCAATCAAGCCGTAGCCCTGCGGGTAGTTGGTCTGGACGAACCAAAGGTACTGGAACAGTGGTGGGATATGGCGCGGGCGAAAAACCTTTCACAGTTTGAAGCTGCACTTAAAAGCTTGCAATTGCCCATGTTTACTGTCATCTATGCAGATAAAGACGGGCATATTATGCACCTGTTCAACGGTCAAGTTCCCATCAGGAAAAAAGGTGATTTTCAATACTGGCAAAATATTATCCCAGGTAATACCTCTGATACCTTATGGACAAAATTTCATCCTTACCGCGACTTACCCCGCATTGTTGACCCCAAAAGTGGCTGGTTACAAAACGCTAATGACCCACCTTGGACAACTACATTCCCCACAGCTATCAAAGCAGATAAATACCCGTCCTACATGGCACCACGAGTGATGGATTTTCGGGCACAGCGTTCTGCCAGAATGTTGTTTGAGGATGACAAAATCACGTTTGATGAAATGGTGGCATATAAACACTCAACCCGTATGGAACTAGCAGACCGTATCTTGGATGATTTAATTTCCGCCGCACAAGCACAGGGAAGTGAATTAGCAAAAAATGCCGCTAATGTTTTGTCAGCTTGGGATCAGAAAACCAATGCCAATAGTAAGGGTGCAGTATTATTTACTACTTGGGTAGATCAAATAGATTTAGACACAGCTTTTAGTATCCCTTGGAGTGCAAACAAACCACTTACTACACCTGATGGTTTAGCTAATCCTCAAGCAGCACTTACCCAATTAGAAGTAGCAGCCACTCAGGTACAAAAGACCTATGGCAAGCTAGATGTGGCTTGGGGAGAGGTGTTTCAGCTAAATTATCGTGATACCAGTTTACCAGCCAATGGTGGCGCAGATCCTCTCGGTATATTCCGTAACGTCTGGTTTAGACGTCAATCAAATGGAACTTTTAAGTCAGTTGGTGGAGATTCTTTTGTGGCGGCGGTGGAATTTTCTCAACCAGTACGAGCAATGGTACTCAATAGTTATGGCAATGCTACTCAACCAGGTTCACCCCATATTGGTGACCAGTTGCAGATGTTTGCTCATCAAAAGTTGCGTCCAGCCTGGCTTAAACGTGCAGATATTCTCGACCATTTAGAAGCACGTCAAGTTTTTTGAAATCACTAGACTTCTTGCATCAATATTTATTTGCCGGGCTACACCCCGCTATGGCTGAAGCCACGCTCCGCGAACGCTAACACGCAGTGGCTCCTCCTTGCAGGGGAGTCCCAATGAAACGAGTTTCACAGCCAAGTATGAAAGAGGGACTAGGGACTGGGGAACTCGGTGCCCCCTCTGGGGATAAGGGGCAATGGGGACTGGGATTTTTACTCAGCACTCAGCACTTAGCACTCAGCACTTTCAAGTCAGAGGAATGGAAACGGGGTTTTTGATATTTGTCGAACTCACATGAAATTAGCACTTTTGCAAGAAGTCTACTGATAAGTCAAAAGTCCGAGGCGACAAGCCAAGGGCTTTTTTGCGTTTTGGGTGAGAGATAATCTTGCCTGGTTCAAGTATGAATGGATACTTTATAAACATCCTCTGAGAAAAATTTCGGTTTTTCCCGCTTCTTATTCCCAAAATGCCTTTGGCTGAAGGTGGGGAATGATGTGTTACGTGAAAACCGTAAAGGAGAAAGGACAAAGAGGATCTCCAGATGTTTGCACGGATACCCGTAATCATAGACTAATCAACCGGATTTGAGATAATGCATTCTATACGCCGTTTTTAGTTAAGGTAAGGTTATATAGTACAAAAACTTAGTTAAAATAAAAAAACTAATTGTCGGCTCTGCGTCATATTTTGATTCTTAAGACCCAAAATTTGTAGGAGGGATGTTGCATACCTCAAAAAGTACTCAAGTAGGGGACAGAGTTTTGATTCTATCTCCAGCATATGTAGCTGGAAAAGTTGGTGTAGTTTGTGGTATAGAATCAAACTCAGGCAGTCAAACTAGCAAGCGTTGGATCATCCAAATAGAATCTGAAAATATGATGGTGTCGCTCACATCAAATGAATTTCAGGCGCTTAACCCGGAATTTCAATGATTTCCAGGTGAAGTTGGTGGTTCGGGCTAACAAGGGAGAATCATGGCTTGGCAGGAAGTCATTGAAGACGGCAACGTATGGATCTATGAGTATGTTGCCAATGGGTATAAAGCCAATGTGATCGCCACTCTGCTGGATGAGAATGATTTAGTGATTGTCAGTCCACCCATCGGGCTGTCTGAAACGAATTTTGCCGAAATAGACGCAAAGGGACATGTAAAGGCGCTGATTGCCCCACATTCTGGACATGATCTCGGTCAAGCCGAGTGGCAAGCCCGTTATCCCAATGCAATCTCTTATGCCCCGACTACCGCATTGAGCTTCCAGTATTACTTTTCAGCATTTTACTTTGATTGGAGAAGCATTGACTAGCTTGCCATCTTCCATATGAACAATACGATCGGCAATATCTAAAATGCGATTGTCATGAGTAACCATGAGAATTGTACAACCTTGTTCTTTAGCAAGTTTTTGCATGAGGTTGACCACATCTCGACCTGACTGACTGTCAAGGGCAGCAGTAGGTTCATCTGCTAAAACAATTGGGGGATGACTAACCAAAGCGCGAGCGATCGCTACTCGTTGTTTTTGCCCTCCTGACAATTTGTCAGGATAATAATGCAGGTGATTACCTAATCCTACTTGCTCTAGCATCAATGCCGAGCGGGCTTGCATCTCTCGTAGTCCAATGTGCTTGTGTAGTTCCAAACCCATTCTCACGTTTTGGAGTGCTGTCAAACTACCATGCAGATTATGTGCTTGGAAAATATAACCGTTACGCTGTCGCGCCTGTACCAGTTGTTCAGTACTAGCGCCGCAAAGTTCTCTTTCCAAAACCTGCAAACTACCAGACTGGGGAGAACGCAAAGCACCAACCAAGGTGAGTAAGGTAGTTTTACCAGAACCAGAGGGGCCGGTCAAAATAATAATTTCGCCAGACTTAATTTCCAGATTGATATTAAACAGAACTTGCTTCCGCAGTGAACCTTGACCAAAGTAGTGGTCAAGATTATAGATAGAAATTACTGACACCATAGCAATTTGAGATTTTATATTTTGGATTGAAAATTGGTACTTCGCAATTCCTCGTGTTTTAGAACATATCAGCAGGGTCAGCAGAGCGAAGTTTGCGAGTAGCGATCGCCCCGGAAATGGAACACATGATGATGGTCAGTACTAGTACCTGTAACCCCCGAATCGCCGTCATATACATCGGCAGATTTGTGGCAGTGCGAGTCATTTGATACAGTCCCAAGGATACTGCTACGCCCGGAATAAAACCCAGTGCGGCTAAAATTAATGCTTCTTCAAATACCACACTTAACAGGTAGTAATTGCGATATCCCAATGCTTTGAAGGTGGCGTATTCTCTCACGTGGGCATTGACATCAGTGGAAAGAACTTGATAGACAAGAATCACTCCCACTGCAAACCCCATCGATACACCTAGGCTGAAAATAAACCCTATTGGGGAGTTTGTTCGCCAAAAATCATTCTCAAATTCAATAAATTCGGCGTTAGTCATGACGTTGACATCATCTCGCAGGTAGGCTTGCAAGGCTGTTGCCACATTTTTCGGGTCATAACCTGGTTTTACCTTAATCAAACCTAGGCTAATACTGCTGGACGGGCGATTGGAAAATAGCCGTAAAAAGTTCTGATCGCTGGTCATCAAGCTACCATCAGAACCAAATGAAGCACCGACAGTGAATAAACCACTAATGGTAATTGTGCGTCCTTCGATTTCGGTAGTTAGGTGTTGACCTTGGTCAATTTGGGCGATCGCCTTTTGGTAATCGCCTCTGGCACTACGGTCGAAAAGGACAGTATCTGGTAGCTTAATCGACTGTAACTGCTGATTCACATCCGGTAAATCAAAAGCTGGCTTGTCTGGATTGAAGCCGATAACTTGCACCGATGTTTGGCGGCGTGTTTGGGGATTTTTCCAAATGATGTTGTTAACATACATTGCCTCTGCTGAATCTACCCCTGGGATATCCATGGCCTGGTAAAGTCGCCGACGCGAAAACGGTGGCATATTTTGGAGGCTACGGGCTTGAGGACTGGTTAAAACAATGTCTGCTTGCAAACTGCGATGCAATCTAGTATTGCTGTCGTATAGCGCCGTCTGAAAGCCCATCTGCATAAACATCAAAACATCCGCAAAGGCAATGCCTGACAATGCTACCAACAAACGACTTTTTTCATGACTCAGTTGTAGCCATCCTAGAGGTGTTCGCCGCCGCAGTTGTTTGATTAGTCCCATCATAAGAGTGCTGAGTGCTGAGTGGGGGAGATGAGGGGGATTTGATGCACTAAGTAATTACGAATTACGAATTACGAATTATGAAGTTCAATAACCACCTTGACTTGCATGTTGGTTAAGTTGGCAGCTTTCTGACTGGAAGCATCATCTAGTCGGATGAAAACTTCTACTACTCTGTTGTCAATATTGCTAGCAGGGTCTGTGTTAATCACATTCTGGCGACGCACTTGTAAGCCCTTGCGATTTACTATGCCCTGTAATTCAATCGGGAGGAAATCTCCAAATACCTGCACTTTCTGTCCTGGATGCACTTTGCCAATATCGCTTTCGTAGACTTCGGCAATTACGTACATTTCATTGGTTTGCCCAATATCAGCAATGCCATCATTGGAGATTAATTCACCTGGGCGGGTGTGAATTTCAAATACTTGACCATCTTGAGGCGATCGCACATAAGCTTGTTGCAAAGTTACTTGTGTCCGTTTCATAGCTGCTATGGCACGATTGACTTCTGCTTCGGCAGCTTTGACATCAACTTCCGGCACTTCGGCAATTCGATCTAGTGTGGCTGTGGCTTCTTTGATTTGTTGCTGGCTGGTTGACTGGGTGCGATATAACTGTGCTTGTGCTTCTTGCAGGTTTTTTTGGGCTGTTTCCAGCGTTAAGCGCTTGCTGTCTCGTTGGGAGGCAGATATGGCTCCTGCTTGATACAGCGCTTGATAGCGTTGATCTTCTGCTTCGGCGTTACGCACTTCAGCTTGCAATCGGGCAATTGTCGCTGTTTGGGCTGCAATATCACCTTGGCTTTCGGCTTCGAGGCGGGCAATTGTTGCCTGTTGTGCTAAGATTGCTCCGCGTTGAGCGCCTGCTTTGATGCGGTTCAGGTTTGCTTGCTCCACTTTCACTTGTTCCTGAGCTTCCTTTAATGAAGCTGCCAAGCGATCGCGGCTGTCTAAAATAGCTATCACCTGCCCTGCTTTGACTCTATCCCCCTCCCTCACCAAAAGTTCCTCTACCCGACTCCCTTCGGTAGACGTGGTAGCAGAGAGTTTAATTACTTTTCCCTTTGGCTCAATACGTCCTAGGGCTGTTACTGTTTTTAGTTCAGGCAGTAGTACTGCTGGAGCTTGTGCCCTTTGATTAGCTGTATTCTGAAATTTTAATACCGTATAAACACTACTACCAATGACAGTCAAAGATACAATGATAGCTATAAAAAAGGGCGGACGTAAAATCGATTGAGGAGATAAGGATTTGTCTAGCTTTGAGTTTTGCACGATAGCATACCTTTGAAGCAATTCTAAATACGCTGATTCAAATTAAAAAAATCAAATTTTGGTAAATGTCCCGCCTAACTCTCTTTTATCACTCACCAGAGGAAAAAAATCTCATCCTGTCCTGGATTTTTGGACATAATAATGACTTGAATGCGTAGATGCGTAGCTGCTTACCGTAGGTATTAAAACGTGATTTTTTTTACCTAAATGTTTGTGTTGCGAAAAAACGTAACTATCAGGAAAAGGTTTTACCTGATTTTTGAAGTGATTGCTACAGCTACTCCTATATGCTCAACAGAATGATCTGTGGTATACAAAACTAAACTGTATAGTTCTATAATAGAATTATACTAAACCGAGTAGTTTAGTCAAGCGATCGCCAAAAAATAGGGAGTAGGGGGAGAATCTACCCCATGCCCAAAACCTTTGCAGAATGTTGACAAAATAAGGATGATTTGAAAATGGCACGCCCAAAAGCTGGAGAAATAGACCGCTCAAGTTCAGCAGATAAAGTGGAAAAAATTCTGCAAGGGGCGATGCAGGAGTTTTTGGCTCATGGTTATGCTGCTACTAGTATGGATCGGGTGGCGGAAGCGGCGGGGGTTTCTAAGGCAACGGTGTATAGCCACTTTCAAGATAAGGAAGGATTGTTTAGGGCACTGATAGAGAAACTGGCAAGAAAGCGGTTTCACTCAATTTTGGGGACACAACCCCTCAAGGGTGAACCTTATATCGTACTGCGACGGTTAGCAGCAACAGCCTTGGAGCAAATGGTCAATGACCAGGAATATCAGTCATTTGAGCGCCTGTTAATGGGGGAGTCGGCGCGGTTTCCTGAGTTGGCGCAGGTGTTTATTTACAGCATTGCCAAACCAGCAATTGAGACTATTAGTAAATATTTAGCTTCTCGTCCTGAATTGAAGATACCTGACCCAGAGGCCACAGCCAGAATTTTGATTGGTTCGTTAGTGCATTTTGTGATGACTCAGGAGATTATGCACGGTAAAGATATTATGCCCATGGATGGCGATCGCTTGATTGATGCTTTGACATACTTGATTGTTAATTGTGCCGTTGATTAGAGAAGGAAGAAGGTATATTTTCATTACTTCTTCCTTCTTTCTTCTGACTTGAAAGTGCTGAGTGCTGAGTGCTGAGTGCTGAGTGCTGAGTGCTGAGTAAAAATTCTAGTCTCTAGCTTCTAGTCTCTCTTTCATACTTGGCTGTGAAACTCGTTTCATCGGAACTTCCCTCTGACTTTGTTAACCTTAGAAACGGGAATCCACCACCATCTCTGCAATGGTTGGTGGTGGTTAGTTCATCGATATAGCCAAACGCGCAAGAGTGAAAGTAACTCTTCAAGATTTACGGGTTTGGTGATGTAATCTGATGCACCGGCGGCAATACACTTCTCGCGATCGCCTTGCATAGCTTTAGCGGTAAGTGCAATTATTACCAAAGATTTAAATTGTTCGTTCTGACGGATTAGGCCTGTTGTTTCGTAACCATCCATTTCTGGCATCATTACGTCCATCAAAACAACATCAATGTCATGTACATTTTCTAATACGCTAATCCCTTCTCTGCCATTTTCAGCATATAAAACCTGCATTTGATAGCGCTCCAGCATACTAGTAAGCGCGAATATGTTACGTATATCATCGTCTACGATGAGCACTTTCTTACCAGCAAGCAAGTAGTCTCTTAAATGCAGTTGTTCTAGCAGTTGACGTTGGGCTTCCGGTAAATTTGCCTGAACTCGGTGCAGGACTAATGCTGTTTCATCGAGGAGACGTTCAGGCGATCGCACGTCTTTGATAATGATTGTCTCTGCTATCCGCTTCAGTTCAGTTTCTTGGGCTGGGGAAATTTCCCGACTGGTGTAAATAATAATGGGCAAAGCTTCACCATTAGGTTCTTGTTTGATTTGTTCGATCAATTCAAACCCAGTCATATCCGGTAGCCCTAAATCGAGAACAAGGCAATCAAAAACTTGAGCGCGAATGGCTGCTAGTGCTGTTGCACCAGTGTCAACAGCAGTAATATTGACATCGCCGTTGCCAATCAGATCGACAATGCTACGCTGTTGGATCACGTTGTCTTCCACTACCAGCAAATCCCTGACCCGACGCTCAACAAAACCTTTAATTTTGGTTAATGCCTCGCATACTGTTTCTTTGGTTACCGGCTTTTGCACATAAGCGATCGCGCCTAGTTGCAAACTGCGTTGTCGCCCTTCTTCTACTGTCATGATATGTACGGGAATATGACGCGTGTTGGGGTCATGCTTCAAGCGATCCAACACCGTCCAACCATCCATTTCTGGCAACCGGATATCGAGTAAAATGGCTGAAGGTTGGAATTGTTGTGCTAGCGCTAAACCTGCACTGCCGTTTTGGGCAACTATGACCTTGAATCCTTGCTGCCGCGCTATATCTAGCAGGATACGTGCAAAATGAATATCATCTTCTACAATCAGTAGCACGTGATCGCCATTTTCCAGAGCAGTGCGATCGTCACTGAGCAATGCTGAGTCGCTGAAGTTGGATCGCAGGGCAACCCTGCGATCAACTTCTCGCTGAATGCTATGAGCGTAGTTAAGTTCAGCATTCATCACTTGTACTTCAGAACTGAATTGCGGCAAGTAGAACGTAAACGTGCTACCTTGGTCGGGGCAACTGACAAGTTTAATTTCTCCGCCAAAGAGGCGGGCTATTTCGCGGCTAATGGACAAGCCCAATCCAGTACCGCCGTACCTCCGACTAGTAGTGCCATCGGCTTGTTGAAATGCCTCAAAAATCACCTTCTGTTTATCCGGGGCAATACCGATACCCGTATCGCTGACGGAGAAGGCAATTACCATATGGGAGCGGTTTAAGGTTTCCTGATTCAGGCTCCATCCCTGCTGTGCCACTTCAATCCGCAAACGTACCTCCCCACGCTCTGTAAATTTAAAAGCATTGGAGAGGAGATTTTTGAGTACTTGTTGTAAGCGTTTCGCATCGGTATAGATGCTTTCTGGTAATTCAGAAGCCAATTCAATTGTAAAGGCCAGGTCTTTGTTCTGAGCTATTTGGCGAAAGGTGCGCTCAATATGGTCGCTTAACTCGATCAACTGCATCTGGGCCATGTTAATTGCCATAGTTCCAGATTCAATCTTGGCAAGATCGAGAATGTCATTGATCAGCGCCAAAAGGTCGGTACCTGCTGAGTAAATTGTCCGGCTATATTCAACTTGTTTGGCGGTGAGATTACCATCGATGTTATCTGCTAACAGCCTAGCCAAAATTAACAAGCTGTTCAGAGGTGTCCGCAGTTCATGGGACATATTAGCGAGAAACTCAGACTTGTATTTTGACGAGAGTGCTAGTTGCTCCGCCTTATCTTCCAAAGCCTGTCTGGCCTGTTCAATTTCTCGGTTTTTGCGTTCAACTTCTTGATTTTGCAGAGCTAACAACTCTGCTTTTTCTTCTAATTGAGCGTTGGTTAGTTGTAACTCTTGTTGTTGTCCTTTGAGTAAATCTTCAGATGTTTTAAGTGATTGAGCTTGTTGTTCTAAGCGCTGGTTGGTTTCGCGGAGTTCGTTTTGCTGGGTTTGTAGTTCCTCAGCCAAAGACTGGGACTGCTTGAGTAATTCTTCAGTCCGCATCGAAGCGGCGATCGTGTTCAGGACGATCGCAATACTTTCGGTGAGTTGATCGAAGAATGTCAGATGAATCTCGCTAAAGCGGCGGAAAGAAGCTAATTCAATGACTGCGGTCACCTGTCCTTCAAATAGTACAGGGAAAACTACAGCATTGAGTGGGGTCGCTTCTCCTAAACCAGAGGAGATTTTGATATAGTCACCTGGCACTTCCGTGAGGAGAATTCGTTCTTTTTCCAGGGCGCATTGTCCTACCAGACCTTCACCCAAGTAAAAGCGGTTAGCTAAATGCTTACGTTCCCGGTAAGCGTAGCTACTCAGCAATTTGAGATACACTGAATTTTCCTCAGTGTTCATCAAGTAGAATACGCCATGTTGCGCTCGCACCAGAGGTGCCAGTTCTGAAAGAATTAGTTTGGATACGGTTTCCAAGTCTCGCTGACCTTGCAGCATCCGAGTAAACTTGGCTAGGTTAGTTTTTAACCAGTCTTGTTCAGTGTTTTTCTGCGTCGTCTCCCGGAGGTTGGCAATCATCTGGTTGATGTTGTCCTTGAGGATCGCTACTTCGCCTAGAGCCTCGACAGCGATTGAGCGGGTTAAGTCACCTTTAGTCACAGCTGTAGCAACTTCGGCGATCGCCCGCAATTGGGTAGTGAGAGTAGCAGCGAGTTCGTTGACGTTATCTGTCAAATCTCTCCACGTACCAGAGGCCCCAGGCACTCTGGCTTGACCGCCTAACTTCCCTTCAATGCCCACTTCCCGTGCCACTGTAGTTACTTGATTGGCAAAGGTTGCTAGGGTATCAATCATCTCATTGATTGTTTCTGCCAAGGTTTCAATTTCTCCCTTGGCATCTAGCATCAGTTTTTGTTTCAAATCACCGTTAGCAACCGCCGTCACCACTCTGGCAATACCGCGCACTTGTGCTGTCAAATTTCCTGCCATGGAGTTAACATTGTCGGTCAAATCTTTCCAAGTCCCTGCAACACCCTGCACTTGTGCTTGACCGCCCAATTTCCCTTCGGTTCCTACCTCCCTAGCAACCCGCGTCACTTCACTGGCAAAGGAACTGAGCTGATCCACCATGGTGTTGATCGTGTTTTTCAAATCTAAAATTTCGCCTTTGACATCGACGGTAATTTTCTTGGAGAGGTCACCACTCGCCACCGCCTTGGTCACTTCGGCAATGTTCCGCACCTGGGCTGTCAGGTTCCCCGCCATGGAGTTAACGTTATCAGTCAAATCTTTCCAGGTGCCTGCTACTCCTCTAACATAGGCTTGCACACCCAGTTTGCCTTCGGTTCCCACTTCCCGCGCTACCCTTGTGACTTCACTAGCAAAGGAGTTGAGCTGATCCACCATGGTGTTGATTGTGTTTTTCAACTCCAGAATTTCACCTTTGACATCGACGGTGATTTTCTTGGAAAGGTCACCGTTAGCTACAGCTGTGGTCACTTCAGCAATGTTGCGGACTTGGGCTGTTAAGCTTCCCGCCATGAAGTTGACGCTATCTGTAAGATCCTTCCAAGTACCTGCCACCCCTTTAACTTCCGCTTGCACACCCAACTTGCCTTCGGTTCCTACTTCCCGCGCCACCCGTGTGACTTCACTAGCAAAGGAGTTGAGCTGATCCACCATGGTGTTCACAGTATTTTTCAATTCTAAAATTTCACCTTTGACATCGACGGTGATTTTTTTAGAAAGGTCGCCTGTTGCCACCGCAGTAGTAACTTCAGCGATATTGCGGACTTGGGCTGTTAAACTTCCCGCCATGAAATTAACGCTATCGGTAAGATCCTTCCAAGTGCCAGCTACGCCCCTCACATCTGCTTGTACGCCCAGCTTACCTTCACTCCCCACCTCACGGGCGACCCGTGTGACTTCACTAGCGAAGGAACTGAGCTGATCCACCATGATGTTAATCGTGTTCTTCAACTCGAAAATTTCGCCTTTGACATCGACAGTGATTTTTTTGGAAAGGTCGCCGTTAGCGATCGCTGTAGCCACTTCGGCAATGTTGCGGACTTGCCCGGTGAGATTACCCGCCATTAAGTTAACGTTGTCTGTCAAGTCTTTCCAGGTACCAGCTACCCCCCCTACTTCCGCTTGCACACCCAGTTTGCCTTCGGTTCCTACTTCCCGCGCCACCCGTGTCACTTCACTAGCAAAGGAGTTGAGCTGATCCACCATCGTGTTGATTGTGTTTTTCAACTCCAGAATTTCACCTTTGACATCGACGGTGATTTTCTTGGAAAGGTCACCATTAGCTACAGCTGTTGTCACTTCCGCAATATTTCGCACTTGGGCTGTTAAGCTTCCCGCCATAAAATTGACACTATCGGTCAAGTCTTTCCAGGTACCAGCCACCCCTCGTACTTGTGCTTGACCGCCCAACTTTCCTTCTGCACCCACCTCACGCGCTACCCTGGTGACTTCACTGGCAAAGGAGTTGAGCTGATCCACCATGATGTTGACAGTATTTTTCAACTCCAAAATTTCGCCTTTGACATTGACAGTGATTTTTTTGGAAAGGTCGCCGTTAGCTACAGCTGTGGTCACTTCCGCAATATTACGGACTTGGGCGGTCAAATTACCTGCCATTAAGTTAACGTTGTCTGTCAAGTCTTTCCAGGTGCCGGCTACTCCCTTCACTTCTGCTTGCACACCCAATTTACCTTCGGTTCCCACTTCCCGCGCCACCCTGGTGACTTCACTGGCAAAGGAGTTAAGTTGATCTACCATCGTGTTGACGGTGTTCTTGAGTTCCAGAATTTCGCCTTTAACATCGACAGTGATTTTTTTCGAGAGGTCACCATTAGCGATCGCTGTGGCAACTTCGGCAATGTTGCGGACTTGCCCGGTCAAATTACCCGCCATTAAGTTAACGTTGTCAGTTAAGTCCTTCCAAGTGCCGGCGACTCCCTTCACTTCTGCTTGTACACCCAATTTACCTTCGGTTCCCACTTCCCGCGCCACCCTGGTGACTTCACTGGCAAAGGAACCGAGCCGATCTACCATTGTGTTGACGATATTGGCAGTTTGTAGAAATTCTCCTTGGAGAAGTTTGCCATCAATTTCTATGGCGATCGTTTGGGATAGGTCGCCATTAGCTACAGACCTAATCACACGAGTAGTTTCGGCTGTAGGCTGGACTAAATCTGTAATCAGAGTATTGACAGAATTAACGCAATCTGACCATGAACCGCGAACATGTCCTAGAGAGGCACGTTCGGCAATTTTGCCTTCTTTCCCTACAACATTGCCAATCCTCTGTAGCTCTGTAGCCATGCGCTCATTTTGGTCAATAATATCGTTGAGCGTATCGGCTATTTTCCCTGCCATTCCCGTTTGGTCTATGGGCATCCGAACAGAAAAGTTACCTTGTTTGACAGCATTTAGCGTTGTCAGTAGTTGTTTTAAATCTAAATTATCGCTATCTCTAGTTAACTGTTCAGTTGCCATAGCCTCATCCTTTAGGAATTTTTGATGTTTTTTGCACCTTGTAACTGCTTCAGGTACTTTCAGGAAGTGGTTGGCGCTCTTTCACCCTTGAGCAGTGGTTAATTATCCCCATATACCTGCTTTCTAAGCATACTGTAATCAGCGCCGCTTATATTAGGTGAATAAGAATAAGCTGATACAAGAAAAATGCCCAACAATTTGGCAAAATTTTAGCCAAAATTGTCTAGATAAAGATATGAAATTTAATTTAATATCTTTATCTAGCTCAAAAATTGTGTTTGATGTTCTAGCTGCGATCGCCGTATCCAATAAATCTTTAAATAGCCTAATATTTGTCTACTTTCCAATTAGGATTAGTCAGACTTGTAAGAATATGATCTTCCCATTTTCCATTAATCAATAAATAGTCTCTAGCATATCCTTCGACAACAAAACCAAGTTTTTTCAGTACCTTACCACTACGCTGATTATGGGGCATATAATTCGCCATAATCCGATGAAAATTTAATTCTTGAAATACGTAATCAGTCGCAAATTTTAAAGCTTCTGTCATGTAACCTTTACCTTGCTCGGATTCCGCTAGACTATATCCCACATAGCAAAAATGTGCGGCTCCTCGGATAAAGTTACTAAAGTTGATCGTGCCAATCACTTTAGTTGATTTTTTCTTCGGAAAAATAAAGAGCTTTAAAGATTGGTCATGCATGAACTCCAAAACATTATTTTCAATTTGATAGTGCCAATATTCTTCGGTAAAAAAATGATCAAACCAATGAGGATAAAATGGTGTTAGATAAGATTTATTTTCATTGAAATATTTAAGTATTTGCGGTATATCCTTTTTAATGGCAATTCTTAATGTTAGGCGATCGCTTATTATAAGTGGTAGTTCTGATTTCATATAACGGTTGCTTAAATTAATGCCTTTTAATCACATTTTTGGGAATTTTTAACCTCTCTCATGCCTAATTTATCTGGCTGGAATTTTTTATCAAAAATAGTGAGGTTGTTATAACAAGATTTTGTCAGATTGGCATTGACTAAATTTGCCCTGCGTAAGTCTGCACCCCGCAAATCTGCACCAGTGAGATTCGTGCCTTGTAAGTTAGCAAATTGTAAATTAATATCTTGGAGGTTAGCTCCTGTAAAACTTGCTCCTAACAGCAGCGATGGGTGCTTATTAGATGTTTTTTTCAGTAAATTTGCATCTTGTAAAAACATCATGACGTAACGCTTACGTCCTGGGTCTAGCTCCTGTAAAGTAGCTTGAGTCATGGCTCGAAAAATGGCTGGGTTAGCTTTAATTTGTTGGGGATTATCCGCTAAAATTACCTGCGTCATTGTTTTGAGGTAATCAGAGACGATAGCTTGACTACGATCATCGGCAGTTAATTCGATATTGCCGGAAAATCCTGATAATTGATATATAGATCGGTTTAATCCATTGGGAATATTTCCCCAAATCAACAGGAAAAATATTGCCGCGATCGCCATTAAAGCACCTATTGTGAGTTTAACTGCATCCTTGGAGATGGCGATAGAAATAATAATTGATTTTAAGATTTCTATAGTTCTCACAAAATAGCTATTCAAAGTAGTGGATTTTGTGGGCAAAGTAGCTTGAGGCAGTTTAACAATTTCGTGATGCTGTGTATCCATTTTGGCAACATTTAAGGTAAAATGTGACACATTTGATAGAATTTTGCTGTATCAGCGTACTACTTGAGAAGGTTCAGCTTGATGAATATATCAGTTAAGAGCTTTGATCCAAATATTGTAGTAACTATTTTGACAATCAATCTGCCAGATAACCAGAATCTTGATAAGCTGATTTCTAATATCTACAGCGCCAGGATTTAGCGCCGATGAGTAGTAAAACGCCATGCGCCAAAAAACTTCGATTGGATTATTTAATCCAAACGCTGTATTTTAGGAGAGTTAGCAAGAAGACGGCTCTTGATCAATCCAGTCTATAAGCAAGGATAGTGATGTCGGTGGGAATACGCTACGATTGGCACAAAGCAGAGATTCAGGCGATATACAACACGCCATTCCTAGAGCTGATTTATCAAGCTGCTAGCGTGCATCGCCAATATCATGACCCAACAAAAATACAAGTTTGTAAGCTCATCTCTATTAAAACAGGAGCTTGTCCCGAAGATTGTAGCTACTGCGCCCAATCTTCTCGCTATAAGACAGAAGTAAAGCCCCAAGCACTGCTAGAAAAGGAAACAGTAGTTAGCATTGCCCAAAAAGCTAAAGAAACTGGTGTAAGTCGCGTTTGTATGGGTGCAGCTTGGCGGGAAGTACGGGATAACTCACAATTTGAGACAGTCCTCGAAATGGTCAAGGAAGTGACCGACATGGGTTTAGAAGTCTGCTGCACTCTGGGAATGTTGACCACAGACCAAGCTAAACGCTTAGAAGCAGCTGGACTGTATGCCTATAACCATAATTTAGATACCTCACAGGAATATTACAGCACGATTATTACCACGAGAACTTATGGCGATCGCCTGAATACAATTGAGAATGTCCGCCAGACAAATGTTACTGTTTGTTCTGGCGGTATCCTGGGTTTAGGCGAAAGTGTGGATGACCGTGTGGCAATGTTACAGACTTTAGCTAACCTACATCCTCATCCAGAATCCGTACCAATTAATATTCTTTCCCAAGTTCCAGGTACACCCTTAGAAAATCAGCCTGATGTCCCTATTTGGGATGTAGTACGCATGATAGCCACAGCCCGGATTTTAATGCCAACTTCTGATGTGCGTCTCAGTGCTGGTCGTGCGAGACTTTCCCAAGTGGAACAAGCATTATGCTTTATGGCTGGGGCAAATTCTATCTTCTCCAGCGACGATAATAAAATGCTCACAGTTACTACTCCCTGTCCTGATTACGACGCTGACCGAGAAATGCTGAATTTGCTGGGTTTAGAAATGCGTCCGCCTCACCAAAGACTAGAAAAAGTGACAACTTCTGCGGCGATGGGATGAAGAGTGCTGAGTTAAAAGACCGCCCACACTTCGACAAGGCTCAGTACAAGTCACTCGAGCCGCTCAGTGACCCAAATGGCGAGACTTGTCCAAGTACTATTTACTTCATATTCTTTGTGTCTTAGTGGTAAAAAATAACTTTTGCACCACAAAGGCACAAAGGTGAAAAGCCTAAAATTGGACAAAGGGCTAGTTGATTAATTTACAAGTTTATTAAGTTAAAAATAGGAGCAATTATACTGGTATAACTATAAACAATTGATTTACCAATGCATACAGCCAGAGCGATAGCCAAGCGCTGCTACTTTCAGCCCTTCGCCCCATTCACCGCCATTATTGTCTCCAGTCTCATGTCCTGTGCATCTATCCCAGCGCCGGAATTATCCCAGTCTGCACAACAACCTCAGTCCCCGTCTATTGTTGCTGACAAGCCCAATTCAGAAACCATCCTCAACGAGGTCATTAGCCGTCAGAAAAGTTTGCAGGTTTGCGATTTCGAGTTTAACCCAGAAGCGGCACGGGAATTCTCAGAAGTCTATTTTCACAAAGAGGGTCAGCACCTAGTACAGCTCCTTTGTTTCATGGCCGCCTATCAAGGCAGATTCGCCTTTCTGGAAGTAGATACTTCTCAGCCTGAACTCAAAATTCAGCCTCTAGAACTAGAAATCGCTGGATTTCCCCAATTTGACCCCCAAACCAACATCCTCTCCAATAGTTATAAATTTATTGGTGCAGGCACTTGTATACAAAACACTCAATACTATTGGCGTGATGATGCTTTAAGGCTAATTAGTTCGGAAATTGTAGATGGAGTGCCTAATGGTTGTCAAAAATTAGGCGTGCGATCGCCCTCATCTAATCAGTTAATTACTAACAAGAATGTCGGCCCTGCTAAACTGGGTATGACTTTAGGGCAACTCAAGCAAGTTTTAGGTGAGGAAGCAAAATTTGCACCCACCCGCTTGGGGGTTGATGCAGGTGAAGGAATTAAGGTTAGTCAGGAAGGAACTTTGCAGTACGCGTTGGGTTTCACCGTAGAAGGGAAACAGCCGATAACTGATAACTCTGTGATTAACAGTATCACCGTGGGCAATCCTGACTACAGAACGACTGCTGGGGTGGGGCCAGGTACTCCCCTCAAACAAGCTGTTGCAGTCTACGGCCCAGCCACTCTATCCTACAACTGGAATAATGAAGGACGAGAGTACATTGAATTTGAGCAGGGACTAGGTTCAGGCGTATTGATCAGGTCTAATCAGTGGACAATTACAGACTTTGCTGGTATTTATTCCGACACCAAAGCTGAATTCAACAAAACTCAAAAGTTCCACGAACATGCAGGTATTGGTTCAATCACCATCAGACAGTTAAGATAGCTGGGGAGGCTGGGAGAGAATAATACATCCTTGTACAAATTCCCTAATTTTGCTCATAAAGATTTCCCTTTTGAAAGTACATGTTACTGCACTAATGGGATAATTGATTTATCCAACCAAATTTCAGGAGGTAAAGAATGAACCAAAATTCATTATTTACTAACCGGATAGCAGTCCTGGCGACAATGCACCAAAAAGAAAGAGCGATCGCTCCCATTTTAGAAGCAGAGTTAGGCATTCAAGTTATCGTTCCTGAAAATTTTAATACTGATGCTTTTGGTACATTTACTAGGGAAATTAAACGCCCAGGTACTCAAATTGCAGCTGCTAAACTAAAAGCGGAAAAAGCATTAAAATTAACTGGTGAAACTTTAGTAATAGCTAGCGAAGGTAGTTTTGCACCTCACCCCAATATACCTTTTATTTCTAGTAATAGAGAAATTGTCATTCTTTTAGATAAAAAACACAATTTAGAAATTATTGGCGAAGAATTTTCTCTAGAAACTAACCATAATCATCTAGTTGTGGAAAATGTGGAACAAGCATTTGAGTTTGCCCATAAAATAGGCTTTCCTGCACATGGTTTGGTGGTTATGTTTAGTGAATATCCTCAATGTAATCAGCAAGCTATTAAAGGAATTATTACAACAGAACAACTTGTAGAAGCTGTAAATTTCGTTCTCGAAAATTCACCAACAGGTAGAGCACATCTGGAAACAGATATGCGGGCAATGTATAACCCTACACGTATGAATAATATTGCCAAAGCTACTGAAGATTTGGTCAGAAAAATTAAAAGTCTTTGTCCCAAATGTTCTACGCCTGGTTTTGCAATTACTCAAAAAATTCCGGGATTACCTTGTGCTGTATGCTACTCGCCAACTCTTTTAACGCTGACAGTGATTTATCAATGTCAAAAATGTGGTTTTAGTCAAAAAAAACCATTTCCCCATGAGAGTCAATATGCTGATCCAGCACAATGTATGTACTGCAATCCTTAAAATCAACGCAGGCTTTAATGATACAAATAGATGGTATGGCATGTGGCGATCGCTAGTTAACAAAAAAATCCCCGATTTTTTCAAAAAGTCGGGGAGCTGAATTATTAAACTTAATTAGGCAAACGCTGCTGTTTTCACATCATTATTTGCCAAAATTTCTTGCAATTCTTCAGCATCTACTGTTTCCTTATCAACCAGCATTCTCGCAATCTCATCAAGAATATGGCGATTGTTAACTAACACTTCTTTAGCGCGAGTATAGGCTACTTCCACAAGTTTACGAACTTCTTCATCAATGGCAGCAGCAGTCTCCTCAGAGAAATCACGCTCAGACATGATATCACGACCTAGGAACATGTTACCTTGCTGACGACCCAGGGCAACAGGCCCCAAGCGATCGCTCATACCAAAGCGGGTAATCATCTGACGCGCAACACGAGCTACCTGTTGCAAGTCATTGGAAGCACCTGTGGTCACTTCTTCGTCACCAAAGATGATTTCTTCAGCGATGCGACCACCTAAAGCCACGGCCATCTGATTTTCTAGATAAGCGCGGCTGTATAATCCTGTGTCCATCCGGTCTTCACTGGGGGTAAACCAAGTTAAACCACCGGCGCGACCACGTGGGATAATGCTGATTTTCTGTACTGGGTCATAGTCGGGCATCAAAGCACCAACCAAGGCGTGACCAGCTTCGTGATATGCTACCAAGGTTTTGCGTTTTTCGCTCATTACCCGGTCTTTCTTCTCTGGTCCGGCTAACACGCGATCAATAGCGTCGTTGATTTCATCCATCGAAATTTCGGTCAAGTTGCGCCGTGCTGCCAAAATAGCGGCTTCGTTCAACAGGTTGGATAAATCTGCACCAGTAAAACCAGGGGTACGACGAGCAATTTTATCCAAGTCCACATCCTTGGCTAGGGTCTTACCACGGGCGTGAACTTTGAGAATTTCGCTGCGTCCGGCATAATCGGGACGGTCTACAACTACCTGACGGTCAAAACGACCGGGACGCAACAATGCTGCATCTAAGACATCAGGACGGTTGGTAGCAGCAATAATAATGATGCCTGTGTTACCTTCAAAACCATCCATTTCAGTAAGTAACTGGTTGAGGGTTTGTTCCCGCTCATCGTTACCACCGCCTAAACCTGCACCCCGTTGACGACCTACAGCGTCAATTTCATCGATGAAGACGATACAAGGAGCATTGGTTTTAGCTTGCTCAAATAAATCGCGGACGCGGGACGCACCCACACCAACGAACATTTCCACAAACTCAGAACCAGAGATGGAGAAGAAGGGTACACCAGCTTCACCAGCTACAGCACGAGCTAGGAGGGTTTTACCTGTACCAGGAGGGCCAACTAACAGTACACCTTTAGGAATTTTGGCACCAACTGCGGTAAAGCGATCAGCGTTTTTGAGAAAGTCTACTACTTCGTTTAATTCCAGCTTGGCTTGGTCAATACCAGCGACATCGCCAAAAGTTACCTGAGTTTGCGGCTCCATCTGCACTCTGGCTTTGGACTTACCAAAGTTCATCGCTTGGCTACCAGGTCCACTTTGCGCGCGGCGGAGTAAGAAGAATAAGCCCACTAGAAGCAATACAGGGAAAAATAAGCTGCTCAGTGCCTTAAACCAAAATCCTTCATCTGTTTGCGGCAAAACAGAAATATCAACGCCTCTATCAGTTAGTGTATTGATTAAATCAGGGTCGTTGACTAAAGTCACTACCTTTTTGTTACCATCGCTGGAGGTAACAAGTGCTGTAGAGCGATCTGCACTAAGGCTGACTCTATCTACTCTGCCTTTCTCAACTTCTTGGATAAATTGACTGTATCGCCATGTTTCTTTGCTTTGAGGTTGCTTGTCAAAGAATGCTGTTCCTAGCGCAATGACAACAATAAAAAGCAGCGCGTACAGCCCCGCATTTCTCCATCTTTTATTCACTGAGGTCTATCCTCCTGTATTTTTTGGCGTTCTTGTAGCTTCTCTGAATATGAGAGGGCATTATTAAGAATTATGTTAACTTATCTTAAGGTATAACATAATGATGTGGCTGTCATGCTAAAAAAAGCCTCCTGATTTGCGGAAAACTATGATGGTAGGGATTATATTGTAGCGACCCTGTGGGCTGCTGAACGGTATGAATGGGGATAATTTCTACCACACTATTAGTGTAGGCGATCGCTTCAAATCTCCTGACTAAATCTGCATTCCAAGGTTCCTCACGCACGTTTGGCAGCCACTTGATAATTTGCGATCGTATTACACCCGGTAAAATTCCCTCTGTCAACGGTGGAGTCCACCAACTACTATCTTGCCATCCCCAAAGATTACCTGTGGTAGTTTCTAGCCAATGGCCTGCGGCATCTACTAAAATTGCTTCTTGAGCATTTAACTGTTGGGCATTAGTCTTGGCTAACCAAGCACTCAGATAGTTTCCAGTTTTATGAGAAGGGAGACTACGAAAAAATTCCCACGTAGCCAAAGTTGTGATAATGCCGTGTTGCTGTTTTGCGCTCAAATCCAGTGGTAAAAACCTACCAGTGATCCACTCTCGCCCATCAGGAAAGAGAGTAATTCTGAGAACGGGGAAGTTTTCTGAGAGGATTTCTGCACCTTGACGGATCAGATGCCAATTAGGGTGTGTCCAGCCAAAAGATTGCAGTGAGAACAGTAGGCGATCGCAATGTGAAACCCAGTTAGTTAAACTGTGATCGAGGGATTTCCCATAAACCCGCAGTGTCGTAAAAACCGTTGCACCGTAAAGTAACCCCGGATCATTAATATCTAGTTCCAGGGTTGGGGATGTGATTAGTTTGCCGTTGTACCAGTGGCTCAGACTAACCTCGCAGGGGAGCAGGGGAGCAGGGGAGCAGGCAGGGCTGTTTCATTCGCTTGTGTTGGAGATTTGTCAAGAGGATAATCTCACGCAAAGGCGCAAAGACGCAAAGAAAAATCAGGTATTTCGGACTGAAGATGCCAAAATTTTCGGTCTTAATTGTGGATTTGCCCTTGCAATTTTAACCCTTTTAGGGAACGAATCAGCCCTGGGGGAGCAGGGGGGAGAAGAATTTGATAGTCGTCTTGGATGCAGATAGTGGGAATTTAATTTTTCGAGTTACTTTTTGCGGTCTTCTTTGCGCCTCTGCGTCTTTGCGTGAGCTTTTTAACCCACCTTCCGCACCCTAACTGTCACACATCAACAAAAAGCTGACGGAGTAGTACATAAGAACTAAGTTAGATTCAAGATTCCAGAGACTTAATGAGAATAAGTAGTATTAAGTCTCTTGA